>CAZAPT010000008.1:0-105440 GCA_964487335.1 uncultured Dehalococcoidia bacterium | reverse complement strand
GTCGGTCGAAGGAGCGATGACGCCCCCGGCGGGCGGCAAGCGCCGGAGGCGCGGGCGCCGGGGCGGCCGGAACCGCAGGCAGGGCGGGGAGCATCGCGAGCCGGAGCGACCCGCGGAGTCGGGGGATTAGTCGGCCGCGTATCGCGGTGGATGGCACGAGCAGGCATGAGTTTGGGAGATTCCCTGAGGACGCAACGATTCGGGATGGTTCTTGGCGCGACCCTAATCATCGCGGTGATGGCCGCAGGATGTTCGGGCGGCGGCAGCAAGTCGTCGACGCCGGGAACGGACAGCAGCGGGACTTCGGTTGCCACAGTCGCGCCAGAGCTGAAGGCGGTCACGGACAAGTTCGCGGCGAACACGTTCAAGGCGGACTACAAACTCAGCAGCACGGGGGGCGACACGCCGCTCGACGGGACGATGACGATGTACAAGGACGGGAGCGACAAGTTCCGCTTCGACGTGAAGTCGACGCAGGACGGACAGCCGGTATCGATCACGCTGATCCAGACGAGTGACGTCTCGGCCTTCTGCCTGGATAACGCCGGCGACCTTGGTTCGCTGCTCGGCGTGGACAGTGGGAGCGGCGTGTGCTTCAAGAATGATCCGACGAATGGCGCGGGCGACATCCAAGATCTGGCGTCAACGTTCAAGGAGCTGTCCAGCGTCGACACGCAGGTCCTCGACAAGAGCACCCGGACGATCATCGGCCAATCGACGCAGTGCTATCACTACAAGAACACCCAGACAGGCGACACGAGCGACACATGCTTCTCGGACGAGGGCGTGCCGCTGTACGACAAGACGGACAGTGGCTCGGACTCGACGACGGTGGAGGCGACGACTGTTGCGGCGGAGGTAGGAGCGAACGACTTCAACCTGCCATACGTGGTGAAAGATTTTCCGAACCTCGGTGATTCGACGCCATAGCGCATGCCATAACGGACGCCGGTCGTAACTGTGCGCTCGACGGCGGCGACGCACGAAGCCCTATAATCTCGCGATGTACCGACGAGGCGCGGCAGGGCGGCGGCGGGCTTGATCGGGACGCGCATCGGCGTGTCGGTGGCGATCGTGCTGGCACTGGCGGCGATCGCGGTGGGCGTCTCGGCGCTGATGGCAAACATCCGCGATGACGGACCGCAGACCGGGCGACTCGTGCAGACGCGGCTGACAAACAGCTACAGCGCCGACCCGCTCTTCTTTCCGATCGACGACTTCTACATGAGCCGCGGCGGTGACGGGCACATGCACGCGCTGTACGTGTACCCGCCGGGATTCTTCGGGCACGCGCGGGGATGCCGCGTGGTGTGGGATCCGGCGGCGACGCTCGCCTTCGGTGGGACGACGCACGGGCCAGGGCTGTTCCTCGATCCGTGCGGTGGGGCACGGTTCGACCGCGACGGCACGCTGCTGTCGGGGCCGGCAGACCACAACCTGGACCAGTTCACAATGTCCGGGACGCCGGACGGGCTGCTCGTGGACACGCGGAAGCTTTACTGCGGCGACGTGCCGCCGCCGGAGTTCACGCGAACCGCCCGCGACGACGATACGCCAACACCGGCGGCGACACCGGAGGAGCGGCAGACGTGCCCGCGGGTGACGCGCGACACGCCGTAATCAGGCGGTCTTCGCGGCGCGCGCGAGTTTGCGGCGATGCAACGCGATCTCCACATCGCCCCAGCGATAGAGCGCGTGGCGAAGCGGGCCGAGCTTCTTCGGAAGGTCGGGATACGTGATCTCGCCGCGGATGATCTCGGTCATATAGCGCCAAAACGCGTTGTTGTACTTCAGCATCAGCACTGAGAACGACGGCAGTCGCTGGAGGACGGCATGGAGCCGTCGAGATGCGAGGATCTCCTCGCGCATCTCAGCATCGAGACGGCGCTCGTAGCCGTCGAGGTCTGGGGCTTCGCCGCCGAGGTAGCGAGTCGCTTCGTTCGCAGCGACGCGCGCGCTGACGAAGGACGCCCAGATGCCTTCGCCGGAGAGTGGATCGACGAGCGCGGCGGCGTCGCCGACGAGCATGGCCGGGCCACGCACGACTGGCGCGCCGTCGCGGCGAAGCGGGAGGCGGTAGCCCTGGTATCCGTAGAGTTTCGATTCGTCGAACCCGTAGAACGCGCAGAGACGAGACAGGCGTTTTCGCAGCGATGGTCCCACGTAGCTCCAGCCGCCGACGCCGACATTGAGGTGATCGGCGCGGGGGAAGACCCAACCGTAGCCTCCGGGGATGCCGGCGAGGTCGAGGCCGATGCGATCGCGCCACTGATCCAGCGTCGCCGAGTCGGCGGGGGAGTTGGCCTCGAAGGCGACGGCGTGCTCGTAGGCGGGCGCGAGGCCGAGCGCCTTCGAGACAGGGCCGTTCACGCCATCGGCGCCGATGAGGATGCGGGCTTCGAATACCTCGCCGTTGGAGCGGGCGACGATGGATGAGCTGTCGATCTCAAGGGAGGTGACGGGGATGCCATCGCGGAAGTCAGCGCCAGCGCACGCCGCCTGTACGGCCAGATACTGATCCAACTGCGCACGCTGGGTCATGCGTGCCAGGAGGTGAGGGCTGTCGCGGTCGAAGCGAGCACCCATGTTCACGCTGACGCGAACGCCGTGGATCTCGCGTTCGGTGACCGGGGCGAGATCTATGCCGGACGTGACGTCTGCGCGGAAGGTGATGCCTCCGCCGCAAGGCTTGTCACGCGGGAACTTGTGGCGGTCGAGGAGGAGGACCTTCGCGCCGGCGGAGGCGAGCTCGCGCGCGGCGGTGCTGCCGGCGGGGCCGGCGCCGACCACGATCGCGTCGAACTTTTCGGTCACGACGGAAGTGTATCGAGGGTGCGCCGTTGCGCCGTCGGGCCTATACCTGCTCCAAATAGCGGCGGCGTTCCCACGACGTGACGGCGCGGCGGTGCTTCTCGATTTCCCAGCGGCGCATGGCCACGTAGTGGTCGACGAACGCATCGCCCAGGAAGTCGCGAGCGACGGCGGATTGGTCGAATAGCGCGATGGCTTCGTCCAGCGTGCGAGGGAGGGGGATGAGACCTTCGGTCTCGTAGACATTGCCGGTGGCAGCGGGCGGGGGCGTGAGCTCGCGCTCGATGCCGTGGAGGCCGCCGGCGAGACAGGCAGCGAAGCCGAGGTAGGGGTTCACGTCGGCGCCGGGGACGCGGTTCTCGATGCGGATGGCTTGGGGCGCGGGAGCGATGACCCGGAGGGCTGCGGTGCGGTTCTCAACAGCCCACGTCGCGGCGGTCGGCGCCCAGCTTCCGGTGACGTAGCGCTTGTACGAGTTGATGTTCGGCGCGTAGAGCGCAAAGAGCTCCGGCAGCGCGGCGAGGGCGCCAGCGACGTATGCGGCCATGGGCTTTGAGATGTGGTGGGAGGAGGAATCGTCCCAGAACGCGTTCGCCTCGCCGCGCCACAGCGACTGGTGGATGTGGCCGCTGCAGCCGTCGATCTCGTCGGAGTACTTCGCCATGAAGGTGGGCACGATGCCGTCGCGGGCGAGAACCTCTTTGGCGGCCGACTTGAAGAGCATGCCGCGATCGGCGGCCTCGAGCGCAGGCGCATACTTGAGGTTCATCTCGTACATGCCTTCGCCGTGCTCGCGGTTGTAGCCCTCGACTTCGACGCCATATGCATCGAGGTGACGGCGCAGGCCGCCGACGACGCCGTCATCGATGCTGGCGTGGCTCATCGAGTAGCAGTTGAGGCCCGGATTGAGCGGGCGGAGATCGGTGTAGTCCTTTGCGCGTAGAGACTCCTGATCCTCACGGAACAGGCGGACTTCGAGCTCGACGGCCATCTTCGCCTCGAGGCCGAGCGCGCGAGCGCGCTCCATGACGCGACGGAGGATCGTGCGCGGGGACTGCAGGACGAGATCGCCGTGCTCGTCGGTGACATCGCAGACGACGGCAGCCACACCGTCCTCCCACGGGACGATGCGGAAGGTGTCGAGGTCGGGTTTGAGCAGGACGTCGGCGAAGCCGGTCGCGGCGGTGCCGATGGCGAGCGGCGTAGTGATCGGCTCTTCCGCGATGTCCCAACCGAAGATGACGTCGCACTGTGCGAAGCCGCTGTCGCATCCAGCGAAGAACTGCTTCGTGGAGACGCGCTTGCCGCGGTAGACACCGTCCATGTCGGGTGTGCCGATCTTGACCGTATGGACGTGGGACTCGTCGATGAGGCGTTCGACGTCGGAGATGTGCATGAGGTGGGGATTGTAGCGGGTTGGATGTTCGGTCGTCAGTGGTCGGCGAGCCGAATGGACGTGACGCGCGTACCGCGATTGGAGACGCGCCGTTCGGACGGCGCCACGCGAAGCGAGAGGGCGGCCCCATGGGGCCGCCCTACACGAGGTGGCTGCGCTCTGGGCTAGGTCTGGACTTTGAAGTCCTCGAGGTGGGCGCCGATGTCGATATAGCGGTCGGCGACGGACTTCAGCTCGGCGGACGCCGTCTCGCTGAATGCGACGACTTCGACGCGGACTCCGCGGCTGGCGACCAGCTCGACCACGCGGCGGAAGTCGCCGTCGCCGGACATCAGCACGACGACGTCGAGGCGATCGGACATCGTGAGGATGTCCACGGCGAGCTCGATGTCGAAGTTGGCCTTCATCGAACCGTCGGCGAAGCGCTTCAAGGGCTTAGTGACGAGCCGGTATGGGTGACCGATGAAGTGGTGGGCGAAGCGCTGGCTTTCGAGCTTGGCCTGCGGATCGTCGCTGATCGGCGCGTACGCAGTGGCGCGGACGAGCTCGCGGTCGCGCGTGAAGTAATCCAGCACGCGGCCGAAGTCGATGGTGATGCCACGACGTTCCGCCGCGTAGATGACGTTCGGGACGTCAACGAAGATGCCGACGCGCGGGTGCGCCGTCGCCGCGGACGGCGGGCGCTTGGCCATCTCTTCGCGCAGACCCGCAATCGACGCCTCGAGACCGCGGAGGGTGGCGGAGATGTCGGCGATGCCGTCGGGACTGGGGGCGCTGGTTTCGGCGACGCCATCGAGGGTCGTGCTGCGCCGGCGGTCGCGGATTGGCGTCCGCGCAGCTGTCGCGGCTGGTGCAGCGGTCTGCGCCGGCTCCTGCGTGCCGTTCGCGGTGGTCTTCTTCCGGCCACGGCCGCCTCGGGTGCCGCGGCGGCGCTTCGCGGGCTGGACACCGTTCTCATCGGCGATCGGGGCCGTCGCGAGCGAGGCCGGCTTCGGCGCTGGAGCGGCGGCGGGAGTTGCAGCGGCTTCGGCAGCCCAGTCGCGGCGCGGCGGACGGCCGGCCGTCGTGCGCCGTCTCGGCTTTGGTGCTGGCTTGTCGGCGGAGTCGCCGTTCACGGAGGGCGGCGGGGCTGCTTTCGTTGTGCGCGACGTCGGGGTCGCGCGTTCGGTTGTCTTACGGGGTTTTCCGAAGAATCGGACCAAATCAGGCTCCTGATGCGTACTCTAACACGCTGCATCGTGCAGCGACTTGCTTGGCGACGTCCACGAACGCCGCGGCCTGGGGGCTCTCGGGAGCGCGGTGGACGATCGGCTCACCTTCATCTCCGGCGACGCGGGTCTCGGGATCGATAGGGAGTTCACCGAGAAACTCCAGGCCGAGGTCCTCGGCGGCGGCGCGCGCTCCGCCGTGTCCGAAGATGTCGGTCCGCTCCCCGCAATGCGGGCAGGCGAAGTAGCTCATGTTCTCGATCACGCCGAAGACCGGGACGTTGAGCTTGTCGAACATGGACACGGCCTTGGCAGCGTCCTCGAGCGCGACGTCCTGCGGGGTGCTTACGATGACAACGCCCGAGATCGGGGCCTCCTGGGCCATGGACATTGACGCGTCGCTGGTGCCGGGGGGAAGGTCGATTAGCAGGTAGTCCAGCTCGCCCCACTTTATGTCGTGCAGGAGCTGACGGACGGCCGTCCCGATCATCGGGCCGCGCCAGACGACGGGCGTCCCGCGCGGGAGCACGAAGCCGATCGAGCAGACCTGGACGCCGTAGCGCTCTTCGACGCCGAGGCCACGTTCGCCCTCGGCCTGCGAGCCCTGGCCGATGCCCATCATCGTGGGGATGTTCGGGCCAGTGATATCGGCGTCCATCAGGCCAACGCGCGCCCCGAGCTTCCCGAGGGCGACGGCGAGGTTCGCGGCGACCGTTGACTTGCCGACGCCGCCCTTGTTGCTGGCGATGGCGATGATGTTGCGGACGCCCTCGATGGCCTGCGGGCCGGCGGTGCGGTGCTGTGCGACGTTGGCTTCCATCGTGACGTTGGCCTGGGTGACGCCGGGGAGCGCGAGGATGGCCGCCTGAGCATCGGACTGCATCTGCTCGCGGACGGGGCAGGCGGGGGTGGTGAGGACGATGCTGACGGCGACGGCGCCATCGCAGATGTTCGGTTTCTGGACGAAGCCGAGTGACACGATGTCGCGGTGCAGGTCGGGGTCTTCAATGCTGCGAAGCGCGTTCAGGACGTCCTGTTCGGTGACACTCATGCATCGCTCCCGGGGAAGGTCGTCGGGTCCGTGGGGACCGAGATGATATAGCGGCAGCATGCAACACAGTCGTCGGAAGGGGAAACCGGAACGGGTGGTGTGTTCGTAAGTTCTGTGAGGAGCGTCTCGTGCCACGCGCATGCGCCGTTAGTCTCGGCGGCGTTGCGGAAGACGCAGTTGAAGTCCCGCAGCTCGAACCCCTGGCCGTTCTGGTGGCAGTCGGAGAACCCGCCGTACGAGCGCAGAAGCTCGGCGATGCGCTCTCCGCGCTGCATCGGTGCGAGAGGCAGGACGTCACCGCGATGGCGCTCTGCCAGGGTGGCGGCAGCGAGCTGGAAGAGCAGTGCGCGACGCTCGTCTGGCGTCCGACCGTCGACGGCGGCGGGATCGAGCTTGCCGGCGGACTCGACGAGCAGCTCCACGAGGCGATCGTAGCCCTGCGCGATCTGGCGGTGCCCTTCCTCGGTCAGGCGATAGTGGTAGTGAGGGCGGCCCGAGGCACGCCGGACAGGCTCGGCTCGAATGAGGCTGTCGCGTTCGAGGGCGACGAGGTGCTGGCGGACGGTCATGGACGCGAGGCCGAGGCTGGCAGCGAGGTCGTCGACGGAGGCGCCGTCGGAGCGCTTGAGGCGTGCCAGGATCTCGGTCTTGGTGCTGTGCATGCACTCCAGTATAGCCAGAATGACGGCTGAAGGCAGGGTTTTACGGTTTGTACATATTTTTGCGTACCAACGGTGTGTACCTTGACGCAGTACAAATCCTTGTGCAAGAATAGTGCACCACTAGGGCCTCTTCGACGTATTACCAACGACCACGCGGGGAGGCAGGAGGAAAGGAAGATGCCGAAAACCCTCAAGGCACCGGAAGCCGAGACGCAGGAAGTCAAGCCTTCGTGCGCGCATCACTGGGTGATCGCTACGCCAAACGGAGAGATGAGCCGTGGAGTCTGCAAGATCTGCGGGCTCGAGAAGGAATTCCCGAACGCAGCGGAGGACTGGCTGTGGGAGCGGAACGTCCCGCAGTCGCGCTGGACCGGGCGCGCGGACCCGTCGAGCGTGAGCGACGGCTACTAAGACCATAACGGGCCAGGTACCCGCAACGAGAGGGCCGCAGGGATGCGGCCTTCTCGTTTTTCCATCTTGATCGGCCGCTATTTCGCGGTGGACTTGTTGTGGCGTGCGACGAAGGCCCGCATTCGGTCCATCGCCTGTTCGAGGAGGTCGTAGCTCTGGGCGTAGCAGATGCGGACGTGGCCGGCGCCGGCCTCGCCGAAGGCGGAGCCCGGGATGACTGCGACGCGCTCTTCCATGAGCAAACGTTCGGCGAAGGTCTCGTCATTCATGCCGCTGGCTCCGACCTGAGGGAAGGCGTAGAAGGCGCCTCGCGGCTCCACGCACGGGAGGCCCATCGCGTTCAGCGCGGAGACGACGAGCTGACGACGGCGGTCGTACTCGGCGACCATGCCGCGGACATCCTCCTCGCCGGAGTTCATCGCCTGGAGGGCGGCGAACTGGGCGGGCGTGGGGGCCGACATCATGACGTACTGGTGGACCTTCATCATCGCTTCAGTGAGCTCGTTGCGGGCGCAGGTGTAAGCGAGGCGCCAGCCCGTCATTGCGTAGGCCTTCGAGAATCCGCCGAGGAGGATGGTGCGCTCCTTCATGCCGGGGAGCGACGAGACGCAGACATGGTCCACGCCGTAGACGAGACGGTCGTAGATCTCGTCCGAGATGACGAAGAGGCCGTGGCGTTGCGCGATGTCGGCGATCGCCAGCATCGTGTCGCGGCTGAGGACGGCGCCGGTGGGGTTCGCGGGGTAGCCGAAGAGGATCGCCTTCGAGCGCGGGGTGATTCGCCGCTCGAGCTCTTCGGGGTGGAGAGCGAAGCCATCCTCGGCACGAGTGGGAACCTGGATGAAGCGGCCGCCCGCGATTAGTACACAGGGCAGGTAGGCGACGTAGCCGGGGTCGGGGCTGAGGACTTCGTCGCCGGGATCGAGTATGGCCTCCAGCGCGATGTTGAGGGCTTCGCTGACGCCGGCGGTAACGATGATCTCGGTGCCGGCGTCGTAGTGGATGCCGTACAGGCGCTGCAAGTGGCGCGAGATGGCGTGGCGGAGCTCGACCAGACCGTAATTCGAGGTGTAGTAGGTCTCGCCGTCCTCGATGCTCTGGATTGCAGCCTGGCGGATGTGATTTGGGGTGACGAAGTCGGGCTGGCCGACGCCGAGCGAGATGACGCCGTCCATACTGGCCAGCAGGTCGAAGAAGCGGCGGATCCCGGATGAGGGAATCGACTGAACGTGCTGGGAGATGTTGCCTCGGTGGGTGGAGCCGTCAGTCATTCGTATGCCACTCGTACTTCATCGTGCATGATTCCGACCATAGTACAACAGGCCGCCCACACGTTAAGGGGCGTTCGGGTGCGTCCGAGTTATCGGCTCTTGATCACCAGCCGAGGATGCGCTCCGGCGTGATACGGAGGGCAATGCCGTTCTGGTTGGGGTTCTCCCTGACGTAGCGCGTGCCGGCTTCCGCGCCGAGGTAGTGAACGGCAAGGGCTTGGCGCCACGCGGCGCCCGGGGACGGTACGATGTGTGCCACGCCGCGGACGAGGACGGTGTGGTACGGCGGCTGCTTGTCGTCGATGCACAACTCGACGCGCGGGTCGCGCTCGACGTTGCGGTACTTCTGTGAGCCGCGGTCGGTGAGGACGATGAAGGCGCCGTCCTCGTAGCGGTACCAGACGGGCGCGGTGTGCGGCGCGCCGCGCGGGCCGACGGTGGCGAGGACGGCGACGCGCGGCCTCTCGACGAATCGGGTTTGCCGTTCCGTCAGTGTCACGCGGCTCGTGGCGTGTTGCATCGATCCTCCCGGACAGAGATTACTCTTCGGCGCGGGCGCGTTCGCGGAGCTCGTACAGGCGGGTGACGGCTTCGAGCGGGGACATGCTGTCCACGTCGAGGTCGGCGAGTTCGGTGCGTAGGCCGTCTTCTTTCTTCGGCGCGGCGAAGAAGGCGAGCTGCGGATCGGGCTCCGTGTGGTGGCCGTTGCGCGAATGCTTCTCGAGATCGACCAGGACTTCGCGGGCGCGGCGCACGACGGCCTTCGGGAGACCGGCGAGCTCAGCGACGTGCACGCCGTAGCTCCGGTCCGCGCCGCCCGGCACGATCCTTCGGACGAACACGATACGCCCCTGCTCCTCGGCGACGGCGACGTTGTAGTTGCGCACACGCGGCAGGTGGTGCGCCAGCTCGACGAGCTCGTGGTAGTGGGTGGCGAACAGCGTCTTGGCCTCGAGGCGGGGACGGTTGTGGAGGTACTCAACGACAGCGCGAGCGATAGCCATGCCATCGAACGTGCTGGTTCCGCGGCCGATCTCGTCGAGGATGATCAACGATCGCGACGTCGCGTTGTGGAGGATGGCGCTGGTCTCGATCATCTCGACCATGAAGGTGGACTGACCGGACGTGAGGTCGTCGCCGGCGCCGACGCGGGTGAAGATGCGGTCGACCACACCGATCGTGGCCTCGGAGGCCGGGACGAAGCTGCCGCACTGCGCCATCAGCGCGACGAGCGCGACCTGCCGAAGGTAGGTGGACTTTCCGGCCATGTTCGGGCCGGTGAGGACGATGATCTGCGCGTCATTCGAGGAGAGGTGCGCGTCGTTCGGGACGAAGGCGCCGGCTGCGAGCGAGCGCTCGACCATCGGGTGGCGGCCATCGCGGATCTCGATGGTCTCAGCATCGGTCAGCTGGGGGCGGACGTAGTTGTAGCGGGCGGCGGCTTCGGCGAGCGCACAGGCGACGTCGAGCTCGGCGATGGCTGCCGCGGTGGCGAGGATGGCGGGCGCGGCGGCGGCGACCTGCGCGCACAGCTGCCGGAAGATCTGCGTCTCGATCTCCTGCGAGCGATCGTCGGCGTGGAGGATCTGGCTCTCGTACTCGCGAAGTTGCGGTGTGGCATAGCGCTCGCCGTTCACAAGCGATTGCCTGCGCTCGTAGTGATCGGGAACGAGGGAGACGTTGGCCTTGCTGACTTCAATGTAGTAGCCGAAGACGCGGTTGTAGCCGATCTTCAGCGTCTTGATGCCCGTGCGCTCGCGCTCACCCGCCTCGAGCTCCGCAAGGAAGCGCCGGACATCGCGACGAATGAGGCGGAGGCTGTCGAGCTCGGGCGAGAAGCCGGGGCGGACGACGGTGCCGGAGTCGAGGGTGGCGCCGGGATCGTCATCGATCGCCTGAGCGATGGCGGTTGTGGCGTCGTCGCACGAGCGGATGCGCGCCGCGACGTCGGCGATCCGCGGGTCGAACGGTCCGCCTTCGGCACCGGCGGCGAGAGCTGCCTGAAGGTCCACGCAGGCTTCGAGGCCGCGACGGAGAGCGACGAGTTCCCGGGGCTGGGCGGAACCGGCGACGATACGGCTCATCAGGCGCTCGAGGTCGGGGATGTCGCCGAGCAATTCGCGGAGGCGCGCGCGGCGGAGGACGCTGTCGCAGCAGAACGCGACCTCGTCGAGGCGGCGATCGATGGCGGCGACGTCGGTGAGGGGCTGGCCCAGGCGGCGGCGGAGGAGGCGCGCACCCATCGAGATCTGAGTGAGGTCGAGGGTCTCGAGGAGCGAACCATCCCGGCGAGCGTCGCGGCCGGCGGTGAAGACTTCGAGGTTGCGGAGCGTGTGCACATCGAGGCCGACGAAGTCGTCACCGCGGTGTGCGCGGACGGCGGTGATGAGCTGAGCGGCGGCAGCCTGGTTCTCGCGCAGGTACATGAGGGTCGCGCCGCACGCCGTGACGGCGGGAGAGCGCCTCGCAAGGCCGAACGCTTCTGGCGAGGCGACGCGGAGTTGCTCCTGAAGCGTGACTTCGGCGATGTCGGAGTCGAACCAGAGCCGTTCGATGTGCGTGACGTTGAGGGAGGGGTCGAGCCAGACGGGCGGACTGGTGTTGTCGGGAAGGAGGACCTCAGCGGGACGGATGCGCGCGAGCTCGGCCGCCGCACTCTCGGGCGGCATCGCGCCGGCGACGAACTCGCCGGTGCTGATGTCGACGTACGAGAGGCCGACATCGGCGCCGTTCCACGGATCGGACTCAGCACCGACGCGGCGCTTCGCGATCGGTGGGGCGAGGCAGGCGAGATAGTTGTTGGCGCGCTCGTCGAGCAGGCCACCTTCGACGACGGTGCCGGGAGTGACTACTCGAGTGACGGCGCGTTCGACGATGCCCTTCGTCGTGGCGGGATCGCCCATCTGCTCGCAGATCGCGACCTTGTAGCCTTTCGCGATCAGCTTCGCGAGGTAGGAGTCGACGGCGTGGTATGGAATGCCGGCGAGGGGGACTCGGAGACCCTTGCCCATCGGCTTTGACGTGAGGGTGATGTCGAGCTCGCGCGCGCAGAGCTCGGCATCGTCGTCGAATGTCTCGTAGAAGTCGCCGAGGCGGAAGAAGACGATGGCGTGCGGGTAGCGCCGCTTGACGTCCAAGTACTGGCGTCGGATGGGGGTGAGGCCGGCGTCCATGCGCCGGGATTGTAGATCAGGCGAACGTCTGTGCGGAACGCACGAGCACGCGACGGGGCAACGCTACTCGAGGCGCATCTCCGTCGAAGAGCTGACGGTGAGGTACGACGGCATCGATCCAGCGCTGATGAAGTTGATGATCGCCTTGATGGGCGTGATGTAGTGGTAGTGGTAAGAGCTGGAGACCGTGACGGTGTTCCCGGAGACGCACGACGGGCTGCAGCTCACCGTGATGCTCGAGATGTCCGACTGGGTGACGCCGGTCATCGTGCTGCAGACCTTGCCGATGACCGTGGTTGGCGTGGCGGCGCTGCACGATGTGAAGCTCGGGCCGGACGGGTTGCCAACGGCAGCATAGCGCGCGCCCTCTCGGGTCGAGGAGCTGACCGTGATGTAGGCCTTCAGCCCGAACCCGAAGTCGATGATCCCGAACACGAAGATCATGAAGAGCGGGACGATGATCGCGAACTCAACGAGACTCTGGGCCCCCTCCCGCACGTGCAGCCGACGAAGCATCGCGAGCATCCTTTTGAACTTACGAGGGTGATGCCGGCCGCTGCGAGCGACGGGGCCGCCACAGGCTCCGACGGCCATCGAGTCCCTCGTATTGACTATCGGCCGGGAGAGCCCGCTTCTACAGAGTGGCAGCCTCGCCCGGCACCTCGGCCATCTCCCTCGAAGAACGAAACGACGACGAGTGCGGCGACATTGCACGAATCAATCCGGAGACGGGCGCGGGCCGCGGCTCGCGGCGGTGGCTACGACAACCGAACAGGCGTACGACGGCGTGGCGACCCGGACATGCCGCCGGGTGGCAGCCGAGGCCTTCGCGGGCGCACGGGACATCAGAGTGCAGGCTCCGGCGCCGATGCTGAATGCGGGGAGCGGACGCGCCTACGGCAGGGGCCGTCGAGGCGACGTCGTTTGGGGTCAGGGAGCCACGAATATGCGAAGGCTGCTTTCGAGGCGTGAGCGCGGGCAGATCATTATGATCACCGCCGCGCTCCTGCCGGTACTGATGGGAATGGCCGCAGTCGCGGTGGACGTCGGTTCATATGCGACCGACCGGCGGAATTCACAGAACGAAGCCGATGCGATCGCGCTGGCTGCGGCACGAGACCTGCCGGACAGCGTCGCCGCACAGACGACGGCGAACACGTACGCGATCAACAACGGCGTGGACCCGGCGGACATGACGGTGACGGTCGGCGGCGGAACGATAACACCGCAGGTTTCGGTGACGATCACCAAGAGCCACAACTTCGCATTCATGAAGGCGCTCGGCGTGGGCGCGAAGAACGTCGGAGCGACGGCGGTCGCAAAGAAGGTGTCGCTGGGCGGCTCCAACGGCGTGGTGCCCTGGGCGGTCACGCAGAACACGGTGGACGTGTCGCCGGATGGCGGCGTCGTCGTGCTCAAGTACGACGCCACGGGCGGCAACCTCGGCAACTTCGACGCGATCCGGATCGACGGGTCGGGAGCGTCGACGTACCAGAACGACGCCAGATACGGTAGCAACGCGTATGTGTGCGCAGAGGGGACATCGAACTGTACGCAGGGCGCATGCCCGGGCTCATACCCGAACGTCTGCGCAGAGAACTCACCGACTTGCGACGGGCCGGTGTGCAACCCCGAAACAGGAAATATGACCGGGCCGACCCAGGCAGCGGTGGACTTCCGGATGAACAACACGTCGGCGGCCTGCGACACGTTCGACGAAGCATTTGGGCCACCCGACGCCCAGGGCAAGTATCACCTCAACACGGCGTGCAACCCGTGGCTGCCGGGCCAGACGTGCCCGCAGTCGGCCACGCCGTGCAGCCGACGGGTGATCATCATCCCGGTCGTTGACAGCTTCGGGAACGGGCAGACGCCAGTCATGTTCACGCGGTTCGCCATCGTGTTCCTCGAGGGGTACCAGGGAACCTGCACGGGGAACAGCTGCGACATCCTGGCGCGATTCGTCACGACTGACGTCACGACGAACGGGCTCGCCGGGACGTATGACCCCGGCGCGAAGGTCCACTTCATCAAGCTGGTTCAATAGCGAGCTAGCCTTCGAGGCAGTCAGGGCGCCGAGGCCTTATGACCTCGGCGCCGATGGTGTCCGGGCCGGCGGCGCGCGCCGGCGCGAGTTTTGCGCAACCACAACAGACTCCGACGTCGCACGCCGATGCTGTAGCCGACGGGGACACTGCAACGGCGGGTGACGCCGGACGTCCCCGGCAGGGGAAGGGTAGATGCGAAAGCTGCTGCGACGGCAGCGCGGCCAGATGATCATCTTCGCCGCGCTCGTGCTTCCGATGGTAATGGGCGGGGCGGCGCTGGCGATTGACCTGGGGTCATACTCGAGCGATCGGCGGAACTCCCAAAACGAAGCCGACGCGATCGCGCTGGCGGCCGCGAAGGACTTGCCCGATGAGAGCGCTGTACAGACAACCGCCAACGACTACGCCGCGAAGAACGGCGTCGACACCTCGAACATGACGGTGACCGTGTCAGGCGGCAACAGCGCTCCGCAGGTCCGCATCGTGATCACGAAGACGCACAATTTCTCGTTCATCAAGGCGTTGGGCGTCAGTTCGAGATCGGTCGGGGCGACGGCGGTTGCGGCGAAGGTGTCGCTCGGCGGATCGAACGGCGTGGTGCCATGGGCGATCACGCAGGACACCGTGGATGCGGCCGGCGACGGCACGCTCGTGACGCTGAAGTACGATGCGACAGGCGGGAACCTCGGCAACTTCGGCGCGATCCGTGTCGACGGTTCAGGCGCTGCGACTTACCTGAGCGACGTCAAGAACGGGAGCACGTCGTACGTGTGCGCACAAGGCGCGCCGAACTGCGTGGCTGGATCGTGCCCGGGTCACTACCCCGACGTATGCGCGGAGACGTCGCCCACGTGCGACGGCCCGAACTGCAACCCGGAGACTGGAAACATGACGGGGCCGACCCAGACGGGCGTGGACTTTCGGATGAACAACACTTCGACTGCGTGCGACACGTTCGCGGAGGCATTCGGCACACCGGACGCGAGCGGGCACTATCACCTCGCTCAGGCCTGCAACCCGTGGCTGCCCGGACAGTCATGTCCGCAGACGGCGACGCCGTGCAGCCGCCGCGTGATCATCATCCCGGTGGTCGACGACTTCGGTAACGGGCAGACGCCAGTGACGCTCACGCGTTTCGCGCTTCTGTACCTCGAGGGCTATACGGGTACCTGCACGGGCAACAGCTGTGACATCCAGGGGCGGTTCGTTACGACGGACATGACGATGAACGGGCTGTCCGGCGGCTATGACGCGACGGCTAAGATCCACTTCGCGAAGTTGACGCAATAGCGCCTCCTTCAAGCACCGTAAACGGCCGCTGAGACCGCGAATCCGCGGTCTCAGGGCGATTTCCCGAATCGGCACCTCGCGATATACGTTGAGTCACACGCGGCAGAGCGATGCCACGGCGGCGGCTAGTCGCTGGCCGGGGAGCGGTCCCGGCCGCCTGGAGTACTCCATGGGCGAGAAGTACGTCTACCTATTCCACGAGGGGCACAAGGATCAGAAGGACCTGCTCGGCGGGAAGGGCGCGAACCTCGCCGAGATGACCAACCTGGGGCTGCCGGTGCCTCCGGGGCTAACGATCACCACCGAGGCATGCAACGCGTACAGCGCGGCGGGCATGAAGCTGCCCGACGGACTGATGGACGAGGTGCGGGCGCGGCTATCGAAGGTCGAGGAGGCGGCGGGCAAGCGCTTCGGAGGTCCGAAGGCGCCACTGTTGGTGTCCGTGCGGAGCGGCGCGAAGTTCTCCATGCCCGGGATGATGGACACGGTGCTGAACCTCGGGCTGAACGCCGAGACGCTGCACGGGCTCATCGACGCGACGGGCGACGAGCGGTTCGCTTACGACGCGTACCGGCGCTTCATCATGATGTTCTCGGACATCGTGCTGCGTCTCGAGCGCAAGAAGTTCGACGCAGTCTTCAACGAAGTGAAGAAGGCGGCAGGCGTACAGGAGGACTGGCAGCTCGGCCCGGACGCGCTGAAGCAGGTGGTCGAGCGCTTCAAGGAGCACGTGAAGCGCGATAGCGGCGACGACTTCCCGGAGGAGCCGATGCGCCAGCTCGAGCTGGCCATCCGGGCGGTGTTCGACTCGTGGAACAACGAGCGCGCGTTCCGTTACCGCGAGATCGAGAAGATCCCGCACGACCTTGGCACGGCAGTCAACGTGCAGACAATGGTGTTCGGCAACATGGGCGCCGATTCGGGGACCGGCGTCGCGTTCACGCGCGATCCGGGGTCGGGCGAGAACGAGATGTGGGGCGAATACCTCGTCAACGCGCAGGGCGAGGATGTCGTCGCCGGGATCCGCACGCCGACGAAGCTGGCCGGACTGAAGAAAGAGAATCCGAAGCTGTACGAGCAGTTTGTCGACATCAGCCGGAAGCTCGAGCAGCACTATCGCGACGCGATGGATATCGAGTTCACGTTCGAGAAGGGCCGGCTGTACTTCCTGCAGTGCCGCGTGGGCAAGCGGACGAGCCGGGCGGCGGTGAAGATCGCGGTGGACATGGTGCACGAGAAGGTGATCGACACGCGCGAGGCGCTCGGGCGGGTCGAGCCGGCGCGGCTCGACGATTTGCTGCATCCGCATGTCGATCCACGGGTACGGACGGTTTCGCTCAGCGAAGTGGCGAAGGACGTAGCTTCGGTAATCGAGAAGCGGCCGCCCGTGCTGTACGTCGAGAACGAGAAGCTGCAGACGATGGACGCCTCGAAGTGGGCGGAGATCGCGGACGGGGAGCGCGACGCGATGCTGGGGCGGGTGCGATTCCTCGAAGTGGCACACGGGCTTCCGGCGTCGCCGGGGGCGGCAGTCGGGCAGGCGATCTTCGATCCGGACACGGCTGCGGCGAAGGGGATCGGCAAGGGCGGGGAGAACGTGATCCTGGTGCGGCAAGAGACGTCGCCGGATGATATCCACGGGATGCAGGCAGCGCAGGGCATCCTCACCGAGCGCGGTGGGATGAGCAGCCATGCGGCGCTCGTGGCACGCGGCTTCGGCAAGCCATGCGTGAGCGGCTGTGAGACGATCGACGTCGACGAAGGGTCGAAGAGCTTCTCGATCGGCGGAGTGCGCGTCGGCGAAGGGCAGCTGCTGACGATCGACGGATCATCGGGGACGGTGCTGCTGGGCATGATCCCGGCGGCGGAGGCGGAGTTCTTCCCGGAGCTAACCGAGTTCCTGTCGTGGGCGGACGAGGCGCGACGGCTGAAGGTGCGCGCGAACGCCGATACGCCGAACGACGCCGCGAAGGCGATCGAATTCGGGGCGGAGGGCATCGGTCTGTGCCGGACGGAGCACATGTTCCTGGCGAAGGAGCGGCTGCCCGTCGTGCGGGAGATGATCCTCGCGGCTTCGGACGCGAAGACGCTCCAGGCCGAAGCGGACTCGCTCCGCCATGAGGCAGTGAACGCGACCGGTGATAAGAAGCGGCGCGTCGAGCAGCGGCTGAACGACGTCCTTGGACGCATGGAAGGGCCGATGGGACGGTACCTCGGCGCTCTCGAGCGGATCCTGCCGATGCAGCAGGGAGACTTCGAGGAGATCTTCCGGGTGATGGCGGGGAAGCCGGTGACGATCCGGCTCATCGACCCGCCAATGCACGAGTTCCTGCCGGACCACGACGCGCTGCTCGAGGACGTCGAGCGCCTGCGGATCGAGGCGCCAGACTCGGCGGAGCTCCGGGAGAAGGAAGCGCTGCTGTCGAACGTGAACGCGGTGCGCGAACAGAACCCGATGCTGGGGCTGCGCGGGTGCCGGCTGGGGATCCTGTATCCCGAGATCAACGAGATGCAGGTGAAGGCGATCTTCCGCGCGGCGATCAAGCTGGCGGCCGAGGGCATCGACGTGCTTCCGGAGGTGATGATCCCGCTCGTGGGCTTCGAGAACGAGTTGCGGCACCTGCGGGAGCTGCTCGAGACGACGGCGCGCAAAGAGATGGAAGCCGCAGGAGCGCAGTTGAAGTACCAGTTCGGGACAATGATAGAGCTCCCGCGTGCCGCGTTGACCGCGGCGGAGATCGCGGAGACGGCGGAGTTCTTCTCGTTCGGGACGAACGACCTGACGCAGACGACGCTGGGGTTCAGCCGCGACGACGCGGAATCGAAGTTCCTGGCGAAGTACCTGGCGACGGGCGTGCTGAAGGAGAACCCGTTCGAGACGATCGACCAGATCGGCGTGGGATCGCTGATGCGGCAGGCAGTGGCATCGGGGCGGGAGTCGCGCGCGAACCTGAAGCTGGGGATATGCGGCGAGCACGGCGGAGACCCGAGGTCCGTCGAGTTCTTCCATCGGATCGGGCTCGACTACGTGAGCTGCTCGCCGTTCCGGGTGCCGATCGCGCGGTTGGCCGCGGCGCAGGCGGCGCTGTCGGGGGATGGGGCGTCGGGGGAGCGGGATCGGTGACGCTCTTCGCCGTGCCCTAGGCATGCCAACGCTCACAGCAAACAACGTCACTCTTCACTACCGGGTCGATGGCGAAGGCCAGCCGGTGCTGTTCGTGCAGGGGTTGGGAGTGGACCACCGGGGGTGGGCGGGCGTGACGCGGCCGCTGTCCGAGCGGTTCCGCTGTATCAGCTTCGACAATCGAGACGTGGGGCGGTCGTCGGTGGTCGACGCGGCGTACGACGTCGTGGACATGATGGACGATGCCGTCGGGCTGCTGGATGGGCTGGGGATCAACCAGTGCGATGTGGTCGGGGCATCGATGGGTGGGGTGATCGCGCAGGAGATGGCGATTCGACATCCGGAGAGGGTGCGACGGCTGGTGCTGGTTTCGACGTATACGAGCGGCGACCCGCGGGGGGCGGCCATCTTCGAGAGCCAGGCGATGCTTCGGCGAACGCTGCCACGCGAGGAATACTGCCGAGCCACATTCTGGAGCGTGTACTCGCACCACGACTTCCGTCGTGACGGATTCATCGACGAGATGGTGCGGCGGACGGCGGGCAACGACCTGTGGCAGCCGCAGGACGCCTATGAGCGGCACGTGCGGGCCGTGCTGAACGTCGATACGGAGGCAAGGCTCTCGGAGATTAGGGCCAAGACGCTGATCATCGCCGGCGCGGAGGACATCCTGACGCCGATGCGGTTCTCGACGCTGCTGGCGGAACGGATCCCGGATAACCGGCTGCTGTTGGTCGAGGGGGCGGGGCACGGGATGATCTGGAGTCATCCGCAGATCGTCGCGGAGCACATCGCGGACTTCCTGTCGGCGTAGGCGGCTCCATCTTGCCTTCGACTACACCCGCGCCTCGACTTCTTGTGGCTGGAACATCGGGTTGTAGCAGGCGACGGTGTGGTCCGGCCGGCGATCTGAGATCGCCGCCAGCGCTGGCCACGGCTCGGTGCGGCAGGCGCTGACGGCCTTCGGGCAGCGGGGGAGGAACGCGCACTCGCCGTTCATCTCTGTCATTTCAGGCGGTACGCCGCGGATGGGGCGGAGGGCTTCGTCGGGGCGATCGAGACGGGGCTTCGCCGCGAGCAGGCCAGCGGTGTACGGATGCAACGGTGATTCGAAGATCTCATCGGTCGTGCCGCGCTCGACGATGCGGCCGGCGTACATGATGGCGACTTCGTCAGCCATGCGCGCGACGACGCCGAGGTCATGCGTGATAAGGATGATCGAGGCGTCGAGGCGATCCTTCAGCTCGTTGATTTCGCGGAGGATGGCGGCTTCGACGGTGACGTCGAGCGCTGATGTGGGCTCGTCAGCCAAGATCACCTTCGGTTGGAGGATCGTCGCGATAGCGATCATCACGCGCTGGCACTGTCCGCCCGAGAGCTGATAGGGGTACGAGTCAGCGACGCGCGCGGCGTCTGACAGGCCCTGGCGACGAAGAGCGTCGAGCGCCGCCAGACGCGCTTCCGTCTTCGACAGGCGTTCGTGCTCGCGGACGATCTCCTCGACCTGCTTACCGACGGTCAGGACTGGGTTCAGGCCGCTGACGGGGTCCTGGAAGATCATTGAGATGGCGCGCCCGCGGACCTGGCGCAGATCGTCCTTGCGCAGCGCGAGCAGATCCCGTCGTTCGAAGAGGACGCGACCGGCAGTGATCTTCCCAGCGGTCGGAAGGAGGTTCAGAATCGCGAGGGCGAGCGTGGTCTTGCCACAGCCGCTCTCGCCGACGACGGCGAGCACCTGGCCGCGTTCGAGCACGAGATCGATGCCGTCTACGGCACGGACGACCGTGTCATGATCATTGTACTGGACGTGGAGGTCTTCGATGCGGAGGATCTCGTCCATGTTTCGGGCGGCGCTTTGTTATGTCGAAAGATGCGGTTCAGGATAACGCGGGCGCTCCGTAGCACAGCTACGGCCGGGAGTTTGTTTCGTGACTTTTCGGTGATTTCCGGGTCGGCTCAGTCGCGGCGGCCGATGGTGGCCAGCACCTTCCCCTGGATCTCTACGTTGCCGGCTTCGGTGAAGATGGGCTTCATCGTGCTGTTAGCGGGCTGGAGCCGGACCCGATCGCCTTCGTGGTAGAACTTCTTAAGAGTGGCCTCGTTCTCGCGCTTGAGCCACGCGGCGACCATGTCGCCGTCGTCGCAGGAGGCCGTCTGCTCGAGGATGACGAGGTCGCCATCATTCACGAGCGCGTCAATCATCGACGTGCCGCGGACTTTCAGGGCGAAGACGTTGGTCTTCCCGCGGGTGAGGTCTTCAGTAGCGTCGAAGACGTTGTCGTAGTCCACGTTCTCCCAGGTGTCAGGCGTGGGGACCGGGATGGGCTGACCGGCGGCGATGGTGCCGATAATCGGAACCATGACGGTGCGCGGACGGCGGCCGCCGCGGTCGAGCAACTCGATGGCGCGGGAGACCTCCCGGTCACGACGAATATGTCCGGAGCGCTCGAGGGCCTTGAGGTTATAGTCAACGACCGAGGTCGAGCTGATGTCGCATCCGATCTGGATGTCGCGGATGCTCGGCGGGTAGTCGTGCTCGCTGATGAACTCCCGCATGAACTGCAGGATGCCCTGCTGCTTCGCAGAGAGTCCCTTCATCGGCTGCTCCTCCTCGCACCGGTGATCATAAACCGGCACTCGTCTGTTCGAAACGCCTGTTCTACGGGAGCATCGTACGGGTTTCGCGCGGAACCTGTCAACCCCGTGGCTGCTCTCGGCTGCGGGCTGTTGCTCGGAGCGGGACATCGTCGTAAGGTCGATTGATAGAGAAGGGCGCGATCGAGGCGCGCTCGCTTCGCGAAAGGACGGCACGATGGCTGGCGAGACGGGACGCGTCACGATCGAGCGGGATGTGGTTTTCGGGACCGGAGGAGGGCGCGACCTGCGGTGCAATGTGTACCGACCACCGGAGCAGCGGACCGGCGCGCCTTCGGTCTTGCTGGTGCACGGCGGCGGATGGCGCGGCGGGGACCGGAGCCAGCTCCATGGGTACGGGATCCTGCTCGGACGCATCGGATACCTGTGCGTGGCGTCCGAGTACCGGCTGTCCGACGAGGCGAAATGGCCGGCGCAGATCCACGACGTGAAGGCGGCGCTTCGGTGGATGCGTGCTAACGCGAACGAGTTGTGGATCGATCCGGCGAAAATCTCGATCTCCGGGAACTCTGCGGGGGGACACCTTTCGCTGATCGCGGCGGGAACCCCGGAACTGGCGGGGTTCGAGGGCGACGGCGGGAACTCTGGCGTCTCGACAGAGGTGGCGGCGTGCATCGCCTTCTACGGACCGGCGGTGCTCGGCGCGGAGGGAACTCCGCTCAGCGAGACCGTGCAAGCGCTGATGGGCGAAGGCGCTTCGGCAGAGGCCGTGCGGGGCGCGGCGCCACTCACGTATGTCCAGCGCGACTTCCCACCGACGCTGCTCATCCACGGCAACAAGGACGAGCTCGTACCCCAGGCCTCGAGCATTCGGTTGTACGAGGCGCTGCACGAGGCCGGAGCGCCGGCCGAGCTGCACATGTTCGACGGAGCGCCACACGGCTTCGACGCGGCGCCTGACCTCGGGCGGCAGTGTGCGGCGATCATGGCGCTGTTCCTCGACCGGCACGTGGTGAACCCGCGCGCGGCCGAGGTGCCGCAGGCCGTCGCGTGACGTCCGGGCCGACTGGCGCGGCGGTGCAGGCGGGCGATTTGCACCTGGGCGCGAGCGTCACCGCGCGAGACGGCCACAAGGTGGGGACTTTGAGCCGCTTCGTGATGCGGCGCGGCGACTTGAAGCTCACGCACGTCGTGGTAGATACAGGGATCTTCCGAAGCGGCGACTGGAACGGCGCGATCGGGCTGTCGCACGACCGCATGATCCCCATCGAGGCGATCGCGAGCGCCGATCACGAGCACGTGCGGATCACGATGACAGCGGACGAGTTCAAGGAACTGTCGGTCGACTACGCCGAGGACGACTTCGCCGAAATCGCCGACGCCGAGCCTGGCGAACTGGACATCTCCGACGTGCGCCGATTCGTGACCTCGATCCCCGGCGAGCCCGGGCCGTACGTGATGATCGAGAAGACGGCGACGCCGGCCGGAGAGTTCGAGATCGAGAAGGACTCTCCGGTGTGGAGGTTGCGGCCACACGAGAAGATCGGCGAGGTCGAGGACGTGATCTTCGATGACACGACGAAGAAGATCAGTACGCTCGCGGTGCGGCGGGGGTGGCTGTTCTCGAAGGAAGTCGAGCTGCCGGTGGAGCACATTGTGGAAGTCGTGGCAGACATCGTTCGGGTGGATATCGACGATGCTTCGCTGAAGCGACTGAAGGAGCACCACGCGCGCCGATAGAGGCGCGTGGCAACACGGAGCGGACACGCAGAAAGGAATCGATGATGGCAGTCGTACTGATCACAGGGTGCAGCTCAGGGTTCGGGAAGCTCGCGGCGCTGGAGTTCGCGCGGCGGGGAGACACGGTGTACGCATCGATGCGGAACACGTCGAAAGCGGGGGCGCTCCAGGATGCGGCGAAGGCGGAGAAGCTGGAAGTGAGCGTCGTCGAGCTGGACGTGACGAAGAAGGCGTCCGCGGACCGGGCGGTGAAGGACGTGGCGGCGAAGGCCGGGCGTCTCGACGTGCTGGTGAACAACGCGGGCATCGGCTCGCACGGGCCGATCGAGGACTTCGACGACGACGAGGTGCAGGCGATCTTCGACACGAACCTGATGGGCGTGATCCGCACCACGCGGGCGGCGCTACCGACGATGCGGGAGCAGGGCAGCGGTCGCATCATCAACGTGAGTTCGCTCGCGGGTAAGGTGACGGCGCCGTTCGGCGGGATCTACTCGGCGAGCAAGCACGCGCTCGAAGCGATCAGCGACGCACTGTACTACGAGCTACACCCGTTCGGGATCCAAGTCTCGATCGTCGAGCCGGGCGGGTTCGAGACGGAGATCGGCAACAACTCCCATCCCGCGAAGCGTTTCACCGAGGGCTCGGCATACGTCCAGCTCGAGCGACGGTTCGCCGAAGCGTCATCGCGCTTGCCGGGCACAGGCGGTGGAGCGGACGCGCAGATCGTCGCGAACGTGATCGTGGATGCCGCCAAGGCGGCGGAGCCGAAGCGGCGGTACCTCGTCGGTCAGGACGCTGAGCTGATCGGGCAACTGCACAAGCAGCAATCGGACGAGGACTTCGAGAAGGCGATGCGCACAACGCTCGACTTCTGGGATTAGTCCTACAGGGGCTGCGGCGGCCCACGCTTCAAACCATGACTGACAGCGCACGCAGAACGCTTCGCGCGCGCGATCGCGCGCTGCCGCTCGGCGAGCGGACGTACGTGATGGCGATCGTGAACCTGACGGACGATTCGTTCTCAGGTGACGGCCTCGGCGACGACCTCGATGCGGCGGTGCGACGAGCGGTTGCGGCGCAGGCGGACGGAGCGGATATCGTCGATATCGGTGCGGAGTCGGCGCGCGCGGATGTGCCTCCGAGGGAGTCGGCGGGGGAGGCGGAGCTCATCGGCCGTGTCGTGCGCGCGGTATCGAAGGAAGTCGATGCCGTCATCTCCATCGATACGTACAAGGGCGCTGTCGCGCAGGCGGGGATCTCGGCCGGGGCGCACATGATCAACGACATCGGCGGGTTCATGGTGGGCGCGTCGACCGCCGAAGCCGCGGAGAAGCACCGTGCAGCACTGGTGATCAACTACACGCTCGAGCGGCCGAAGGTGAGGCCTTTAGCCCCGCCGCTGTACGACGACGTGATGGAGGCGCACATGCGGTTCTTTCGGGAGCGGATCGAGATGGCGCGCGCCGCGGGCGTCGCGGAGGAGTCGCTGATCATCGATCCAGGGATCGCGTTCGGGAAGTCGCACGACGAGGACCTCGAAGTGCTGCGGCGGCTCTCAGAGTTCGGAGCGTTCGGGCTGCCGATCCTGGTCGCGGCGTCACGGAAGCACTTCATCGGGAGCGTGACCGGCGCCACGCCGCGCGATCGGGACGCGGCGACGGTGGCGGTGACGGCGCTGGCGATCGCCGGCGGGGCGGACATCGTCCGGGTGCACGACGTGCGGGCGAACGTGGAGGCGGCGCGGATCGCGGATGCGATTGTGCGGGGACATCACGGGGACTTCGCGGCGACGCGCGAGTCGTGGCCGTGGGCCGCAGGGGCGAGGGTTGAGCCGGGGACGCGGATCGGGGAAGGCCCCGGTAGCGATTAGAGTTCGGCGGCGAGTTGATCCCAACCTTTGGCGTTGCGGAGGCGGGTGCCGGAGAAGCAAAGCGTCGATTGGATGACGCGGCGCCAGAGCTCGATGAGTGATGGCATCACGCGGAGTTCGACGTTCGCGTCGAGCAGCGCGCGCAGCAGATCGCCGACCGGGTCGACGGACAGCGGCGTCACGGCGGAACGGTTCACCCAGTGTCCGGCGATGTCATCGAGCGGCGCGAAGCCTTCGTCCGGCATGGTGTAGCGGTAGAGGACGGTTTGGCGGATGGAGTCGAGCCATCGGGACTCGACGGCGATGGCCATGCGCACGTCGGCGGCGGTGAGCCACCGGTCGCGGTCATCGTCGGAGGTCTGCGGGCCCGGCCAGAAGCAAGCGCGCGGGCAGTCGCGCGGGAAGAAGTACATCGGCTGGTGCCGGTCGTCGATCGCCCACACGAGCGGCTCGACATCGGGCCGAGCGAGCGGAGGGCGCGGCTCGAAGACGCGGATGTCGGGCTCTTCGCTGAAGTGATACAGGGGCACGAGGGCGAGTATAGTCGGTGTCCTAGCCGGTGAGTCGGTCAGTCGGGCAGGTCCCGCGTGCAGCCTCGTTGCGCGAGGCCCGCTTTTCTTGGTGCGACGCCGGGAAACGCGTTTGGCTCGGGCATAGTTCAGGTGACGGTGAAGCTGGTCTGGAGGACGTCGTAATCGCAGCTCACGATGGCCGCGGCGGGACCGGGCTCAGCATCGGGATTTACAGTCCAGGACCAACTGACGTTGCCATCGTTGTCGGCGCGCTGCGGGCCCGGCTGGTCCGGGTGCGAGGGATTGTTCCGGTAGCTTATGGCCACATCGCAGCGCGCCCGGGGCTTGGTATGGACGCTGATCTGCGCGTTCTGACCACGCGTGACGGTCGGCGGGACGGAGGTGAACTCCGTCGGGATTGCGGCGACGGCGGTGGCGGTCGCCTGGGCCACGGCGGTGCGCGTCACGCGCGCGGCGGCGGTCTGAGCGGGAGGGGACTTCGATACGTCACTGTTGCCACCGCCGCCGCAGGCGACGAGCGGTAGCGCGAGCGGTACTGCGAGGAGCATCGCGATGTAGCGCGGGTCGGGGAGCGAGAGCGCGCTCATATGAGAGTCCAGTCTGCCAACGGAATCTTAGAGGACTATTGGGCATGCGTGAACGGGAGCCATGGCCGGATCGGAGGCACTGCTCCTCGCCTAGCCACTCGACGCCGGCCACGGGCCGCAATGTCGCAGCCGTCAAGATTCAGACTCTGCCGCGGGCCTATGCGCGCAGATTTGGCCGATATTTAGGGATTTGACGTAAAAGGCGTATTGGAGGCGCTGCAGTGCGTACGATACAACGTCGCTAACGCCCTGCCACCTCGCGTTTCAAGGTAGCTAACTTTGACGTTTCTTGCGTCCTCGTTTGCTGTTGCCGTCACGTTCATCGCGGCGCTGGTGCCGCCGATCCACGTGCCGGGCGTGCCGGATCCGAACCGTCCTCCGGTGTTTCCCGCGCCGCAGGGTTACCTGCTTCCGTGGGCCGGCGGCGAGATTCATACGGTCACGCAGGGCGAGCAGACCAACTTCACACACAACGGATTGGCGGCGTACGCCTTCGACTTCGACCTGAACTACGACACCGTGGTCGCGGCGCGCGCGGGGAAGGTCACCCTCGTCCGGCAGGACTCGAACGCGGGAGGCTGCAACGCGATCTTCTCGACGATGACGAACTACGTCGAGATCGACCATGGGGACGGGACGTCGTCGCTGTACCTGCACCTCGCGCAGAACTCGGTCCTCGTGCAGCCGGGAGACCTGGTCGAGCAAGGGCAGCCAATCGCGATCTCGGGCGAGACCGGCGTGACGTGCTCGGGGGACAACAGCGCGCCGGGCCCGCACCTGCACTTCCAGGTGGAGCGGACGGTGCCGGGCCAGTACTTCTCGCAGTCGGTGCCCATCGCGTTCGACGACATCGACACAACGGATGGCGTTCCGCAGCAGGACCAGTCGTACGTCTCCGGAAACTACGGCCGCGGCAAGGAGCAGAAGATCAAGCTGACGCCGCACCGCGTGCCACGCGACTTCAACCCACTGCCGCCTCCGCCGAACCCCGTCCTAGTCGAGGCCGTGCCCGAAGTGGTGCCGATCCCGACGCCGACGCCAGCGGACGGAGCGGCGGCGCAGTGGCCGACGGCAGAGCCGAGCACAAACACGCCGTCGCCGGACGACACGCCGACGGCGGAGAGTACGAATACTCCGGGGCCGGACGACACCGCGACTCCGGTACCCACGGGGACGCCGACGGGCATCCCGGCCACGCCAACGGACACACCGACGCCCGTCCCGCCTACGGACACGCCAACGTCTACCGCAACGGCGACGCCAACGCCGCCTTCTCCGGCGCCACCGCCTCCACCTCCACCACCGCCTCCTCCTGCAACGTCAGTGTCGGCGGCGGCGGAGGCAAGCGCATCGCCTACGCCCACTCCCTGACGGACGGCGGCGCGGGCATCCCGTGCTAACCTGACCGCAACCCCGGCATCATCGACGTCGCAGTGCGACCGTGGACGCTGTTTGGTCCGCGGTCATGGTCGCGCATCGGCGATGTGCCCTGTCAACAGTCCGGAAATCTGCGGTGTGAGGCGAAATGGCCATCGAGGCTCAAGCTGTCACGACGAGGAAGCGCGCCGAGCGTCGAGCGGACCAGCGCGGTGTTTCGGGCGTCATCCTGCGGATGGCGGTGCCGGTCGTCATCGAGCGGCTGTCACTGTCGGTGCTCAGCGCGACGGACGCGGCGCTCGTGGGGCACTATGTCGGGGCGGACGGGCTCGCGGCGGTTGGGATCGGGTCGCTGCTGTTCTGGATCCCGCTGGCCGGCGCCCTGGCGCTCGACGTGGGGTCGACCGCGGTGGTGGCACGGGACGTCGGTGCAGGCGACCGGTCGCGGGTGCAGCAGGGGCTGCACACATCGGTCATTGCTGCGCTTGCGTGGGGGCTGGCGTGCACGATCGTGGTGTTCTCAGCCGCGCCGCTGCTAATGCGGCTAATGGGCGCCAAGCCAGAGGTGCAGCCGCTCGGCGTGGACTATCTGCGGGCGGGCTCACTGGCGTTCCCGATGCTGATGGTGCTGTACGCGATCAACGGGTCGCTTCGTGGGATGGGAAACACGTGGCTGCCGATGCTGATCCTCATCGTCGTCAACGCGGTGAACGCGCTGGTGACGCTCCTGCTAATCAGCGGCGCGGTGGCCGACCTGGGGGTGCAGGCGTCTGGCATCGGGTATGCGGCGGCGGGGATGACCGGCGGCGTGCTGGCGATCGCGCTCGCGGTGAGCGATCTGACGCCGGTGAAGCTGTCGTTCGCGCACCTGACCAACGTCACGCGGGACTCCTTCGGCCGGCTGTTCCGGATCGGAGTACCGGTGGGGCTGGAGGAGGGGCAGTTCATGCTGGCGTTCCTGGTATACACGCGGATTGTCGCAACGCTGGGGACGGACCAGCTTGCCGCGCACTCGGTGGCGCTGCGGTCGCTGGAGATCTCGATACTGCCGGGATTCGCGCTTGGGACCGCGGCGACTGCGCTCGTGGGACAGAACCTGGGCGCCGGGCGGCCGGAGATGGCGGAAGCGATCGCGCGGCGGACGGCAGCGTTTGCGGTCGGCACGCTCGTCGTCATGGCGATGCTGCAGTTCGCGCTGGCGCCGCACATCGTGCGGATCTTCTCGAGCGATCCGGCGGTCGTGGATACGGGGACGAAGCTGTTGCGGGTGTTCGCGTTCGCGCTGCCGGGGATGGCGCTGCATGCGTCGCTGGCGGGGGCGCTACGCGGGGCGGGGGATGTGAAGTACGTGCTGGGGACGTTCACGTTCTCGGCGTGGTGCATCCGAGTGCCGATCGCGGCGTTCACGGTGCTGGTCCTGGGGCTGGGGGCGCCGTTCGCGTGGCTGGGGGCGGTGATCGAGAACTGGACGCGGGCGGGGCTCATCGTGCGGCGGTTCCGGCAGGGGCGGTGGCGGGAGATGCGGGTGTAGCGGGAGCCGAGGCGGCGGTTATGTCGGGTATTTGATTGATCTTTGTTTTTTCAGTATTGGCAGGCGGTGAATCTGCGGTGGGCTCCTCCGTGACGCTGGCAGATTCGGACGTTTGATTGAATTTGATTGTTTGCTCGAGAGAACAATCAACCGTTATGTAATGGTCGTGACGGTGTGCCTCGGTCGGCGGATCCGGCGGGTTCGCGGGGCGGAGGGCGATGTCGATCATGGGGCGACCGTAGCGGATTCGGCCGGCGATGTCGGAGCAGGGGACAGCACTTCATGACGAGGCTGGCCGGGTGAGAGCGAGACGGCATTGAAGATCGGGATGGTTTCGGACATTCACTGCAACCACGAGGCGCTGGCGATTGCGCTGGAGGGGATGGGGGAGGTGGACGAGCTGCTGTGCGCGGGGGATGCGGTGTACCAGTTCCGGTTCTCGAACGAGGTGATCCGCGCGTTGCGCGAGCGGGGCACGCGGTACGTGCTGGGAAACCACGAGGACGTGCTGCTGGGGAAGTGGGGCGAGCACGCGCGGTCGGCGGCACACGTCGATGCGGGCGAGCTGGCGTGGATGGCGGAGCAGCCGCGACGGATCGAGACGCGGGTCAACGGGAAGTCGCTGGTGATGGTGCACGGGAGCCCGTTCGAGCCGCACAACGAGTACATCTATCCGAACAGCCCATCGATCTCGCGGCTGGCGGAGATCGGCAGCGACTACATCGTGCTGGGGCACACGCACTACCAGATGGCGCAGCGCGTCGGACGGAGCCTGGTCATCAATCCGGGATCGGCGGGCGAGGCGCGGGATCCCCGGAACGGGTTCCGGCTGTCGTATGCGGTGCTCGATACGGAGACGGACGAGGTGACGTTCGGGGACTTCGCGGACCCGACGCGGGCGGCGATCGATCCTTCGATCATCCCGGGCGGGGTATCGGGTGAGCGATCGTCTGGGCGGGCTGATACGACGCCGCGGAATACGAACTTCTGGATGCCGGGGGACCGATGACGATCGAGGAGCGGGCCGGGACCCGCGTTCCGGCGGAAGGGATCGTGCGCGAGGCGACGCGAGAGGATCTGCCGCGAATTGTCGAGTTGCTCGATCAGCTCAGGTCGGAGCCCGGGCACGAGAACGTCGGACAGCCAGTTGCGCGTGAGTACACAGCCGCATTCGACGAGATCGAGGCCGATGGGAAGCAACATCTGTTTGTGCTCGAGGTGGACGGCGTCGTGCTCGGGACCCTGGTGTTGATCATCGTGCCGAATCTGACGCATCACGGGAGGCCATATGCGATCGTCGAGAATGTTGTGGTGGATGCCTCGGCGCGCGGTAGTGGGTACGGCGAGCGGCTGATGCGGCCTGCGATCGACGAGGCGCGTGCGGCCGGGTGCTACAAGATTGCGCTGACGAGCGGGCTGCACCGGGCGGAGGCGCATCGGTTCTATGAGCGGCTCGGGTTTCGGACGACGCAGCGGTCGTTTCGGATCGATCTGTAGCGGGAAGTCTTTCAGTCTGTCAGTGGGTCAGCTCGTGGGTGCGCATCAGTCGATCCGGCCCCGAGGTACGTCCCGGATGGGGTAGGCTGAGGCAATCGGACGCGGGATCACGCGGAGATTGGGATGGCGATCGATAAGCCTAGCGATGAGGACCGGCAGCAGGCTTCGCCGAAGAACATCGACAAGATGTGGAAGTTCGTCGAGAAGTTCGCTGAAAAGAGCGGGACGAACCTGCACCCGCAGCGGGAGATCACTGAGTTCCTGGTCATCGGGCTCGCGAAGCACATCGACGAGGTGGGGCGGCCGCTGTGCCCGTGCAACTTCTACGAAGACAAGGCGGAAGAGGCGAAGCGTAGCACGTGGATCTGCGCGTGCGACGAGATGCAGAAGTACAAGTACTGCCATTGACTACTCTTCTGTAATTCGGAAGGTCTTCCGATCACCGAGCACTTGCCAGAGGGGCACGAAGGACGCGAGATCTACGGCCTCGTGAAAGACGAGCATCCGGACAAGGGGCGGGCGCTGGGGCGGCTGGAGGAGCAGCGGGGCACGGAGCTGCACAAGCGGGCGAAGCCGTCGGGCGATGAGTCGCCGGATGACGAAGGGACGCCGCCGGGGGAGGCGGAGTAGAGCCCTCCGCCTGCCTTCGATGTACGCCGAGCCGCGTTGCGCGCGACCGTAGCTGATCAGCCGTGCGTGGCGATCACCCATAACGAGCCTAACCCCGTGACGACGGACGCGATGAACGCGACCGCTCCTAACAGGAATATCCCCAGGCCGGTCCCAAGATCACACGGGCACAAGAGTCCTGCGGTAACGAGACCTGCACTGGTGATAAAGAGCAGAACGGTTACACCGAGTCCGACGCGCGCGATCTCGAGACCACGTCGCCGTGGCCGATCTGCCGGGGCGCTCCCCGGGTCCTGCATTTGATCACGCACCGCCAATCCGCTCCTCTATCCACGGGGCGATGATGTCGATGAGGCGGTCGCGGGGGTCGGGGAGGGCGGTTTCGGTGGCGCCGGCGGGGTAGAGGTAGTGGTCGGCGGACTCTAGTGTGACAAAGGTCTTGTCGGAGGCGGCGCTGGCTTCGAAAATCTCCTGCTGTTCTGACGGATAGATATCGCAGTCGGCGTCGGCATAGACGATGAGCGTCGGGATGGTGACGCCTCGGATGGTGTCGGGGAGCTCGGCCTGGCTGCTGAGGCCGCTCCAGGTGCTGAGCCATGCGCGCGGGGTCATCACGCGGGCGAGGCCGCCGGGGCCGTAGTTGCCGATGATCGGGTCGCCGGGCGAGAAGATGCTGCCGATGCGTCGGCGGTTGGGCTCGATCGTCGGGTCCAGGTACGCGGGGTTGGCGAGCGTGCGGTAGATGAGCATGTATCGCCAAAGGCGCGCGCGGCGTTCGATGACGCCGCGGGTGGCGTGGTCCCGTGAGGCGTGCGGTTCGTCGCGCATGCGGCTGCGGAAGTACGCCTGCTCTTCAAGGTGGCCGCGGGCGATGGCGTCGAGGCGGCGGACGCGGTCGCGCTGGCGCCGGCGGTATTCGTCGAGCCACGCGCGGTCGTAGGTGCTGGGTTGGGGGAAGGGGCGGTAGCCGTTCGCCGGGTTGTACATGTCCCACGCGGCGTCGCAGCTCGTCGGGTCGGACTCGTCGATCACGCTGGGGTCGATGGTGTTCAGCAGGAAGCGACCTTCGCCGAGATGCGCGGCGACGGCGATGTACGCGTCGCCTTCGGGCATGTCTTCATCGGTGAGGTCGATGCGCTCTCCACCGGGCGTGCTGGTGAGGCGGTCTGCAGGCTTGCGCGCGGCCTGCGACTGGTAGAAGGCGAGCAGCGAGCCGCCGCCGCTGTTTCCGAGCAAGACGATGCGCTCGAAGCCGGCGTTTCGAAGATGGCGCATGCCGGCGGCGATGTCGAACAACAGGCGCTCGTGCAGCATGTCGGTGTCGTTGTTGAGGTAGCGGCCGTTGTGGCAGAAGACGGCGTAGCCTCGGGCGGTGAGGGGCGGGACGACGTAGTGTCGGCTGAAGTCGCCTCGCGGGTGCATGAGGTAGACGGCGGTGCGGGGGTCGCCGGACGGCGGGCGGTAGAGGACGCCGAAGCTCTGTGCGCTGTCGGTGGCATCGAGGTAGACGATGTCGCGGCGTACGGCGGCGTTGAGGTGGGTGAAGGCGAAGGGGAGGCGGCGGGAGGGTCCTTGTCGGGGTTGCGTCATTCGCGGGTCCCGCTGCTCTCGGGATCGCCGGTCTTCGAGATGACGGTCGAGTGATCTGACACGTACTCGGCTAGCTTCACGAGGTCGTTGAAGTCCTCCACGTAGCCGCTGACGAACGTAAAGATGTCGTCCTCCGCGAAATAGACGCATTGTTGGCCTGAAGCTACGCCAGGTTTGTTGCGATCGAAGATCGCGGGGTGCCCGTCCAGCTCGCCAGTCTCAACCGTGGACCAACCGTCGCTCGGCGGTAGCTTGATCAGTGTCGGAATCGACCTAGGACCTCGGTCGATCGTCGTTACTGCGACAAGAGGCCCACGGAATGACCACGAGATGGCGGTAATTTGGCCCGTCTTTGGGTCGCGATATTGGCCGGTGGGCGGGCTGTACGCGTATCCCTTCGGAACAAGGCTGGGATCAATTTCGACGTCAACAGGAGACGAGCGCAGGGCCGCCAAGTCTTCAAAGTCGACCGGGGTGGCGAGGATCGGCGACGTTGGTTCAGGTGGAGGAGGCGTGGGCGGCTCGAACGCTGCGCAAAAAGGGAGGAGACGAAACGGGCCGTAGTCGCTGGGCTTATCAGGATTGCTCGGGCAGTTCGGTTCGTAAACCGGCTCCAACTCCCCATTAGGGCCCACTGGCTTCTGCGAGACGGTATAGCTTGGCTCGTTGCCTTGAAGTGCCCCAACGGTGAAGAAGGCTGCAACTGACGCCCCGATTAGGGCGACAACGATGATCGCGGCCAACCGCATTCCAGCGAATTTGGCTCTTAACGCCGTCATCTTGTCGCGCCTTCACCATCGCTTCGGAAGACCGTGGTAGAGCGGATCGCACCCCGAATTTACACATTTCAGCTTCGAACGGTGCTATGATAGGCGCCTAGCGGGGCGCGACCAACACGGGGCCCGCGCCGACCGACTGAACCGAGGAGGCTGATCATGAAGCCGGCCACTGGCGGGGTGCACCATCTGGCGCTCGTGTGCAAGGACGCGAAGGCGACGCACGAGTTCTACACGGAAGTCATGGGGATGGAGCTGACGTGCGCCATCCACGTGCCGCCGTTCAAGCCGGAGGAGGCGATGCACCTCTTCTACGACATGGGCGGCGGGAACCAGCTCGCGTTCTTCTGGTTCCGGGACGCGCCGGAAGCGGTGGTCGGGCTATCGCATCCGGAGAGCTTCGCGCACATCAACGGCGCGGGCTCGATGCACCACCTGGCGTTCACGGTGGACAGCGAGCAGGAGATCAACGCGTTTCGGGAGCACCTTAAGTCAAAGGACGTCAAGGTGACACCGGTCATCGACCACGACTTCTGCCGATCGATCTACTTCGTCGACCCGGACGGGATGCAGCTCGAGGTGAGCTACTGGACGCGGGTGCTGGAGCGCCGGGACATCAGCGATGAGGTGTTGGAGCAGGCGGGGATCAAGCTGCGGGAGGCGGCGACGGCGTAAGGCGCTGCGCAGAACAAGGAACAGAGAACAAAAGGGCCTCGCTCACGCGGGGCTCTTTTCGTGCGTGTCAGGACTGCGCCTGCAGGCTGCCGGCGCTGCGTTCGCGGACGAACGTCCAGACGTCGAGGACGGGAGCGTCGAGGCCGCGGGCGGACATGATGGTGGTGATGTTCGTGCGGTGTTCGGTCGCGTGGTTTATGGCCTGGGCGAGGGGGACGGAGAGCGGAAGGTCGTAGCGCTCGCCGCGCATCTCGCCGCTCATGCGCTGGTCAGGCGTGACGCTCTTCGCGATCTCGATGAAGGCTCCGCCAGTCTGCTTCGCGTAGTCGCGGAGGTCGGGGAAGCCCGGGAAGGGCTTCTGTTCGTTCAGGTCTTCCGGGCGAGGCTGGTTGCGCATCGCTGCGAGGTAGCGGGTCTCGGCGGCGAACAGGTGGACGAGGGTGTTGCGGATCGTGCCGTAGGCGCCGGGGACGGAGGCGTCGAGGTCGGCGTCGGATAGGCGCTGGCAGGCGTCGAGGAGTTTGAGGTTGGCCCAGAGGCTGTGGCGGAAGGCGTAGACGAGGGCTTCGTTCATGTGGTGCGCTCCTTGGGGACGATCATGAACGGATAGCGGACGACGGACAACAGAGGACGAAGAGCAAACAGCCGACAGCAAACAGCAGAGACTAAAGGATGGAGAACAAAGAACAAATCGAGATTCGGGACGTCGCCTAGTCGGACGGGTTCGTGGATGACGCGCGTGGAGCGAGGAGGGCGGCGAGGTGGGCGGAGTCGAGGTATTCGTCGAGGCGGGTGATGTGGCCGTCTGCAACAGTAACGACGAGGCAGGCGGGGACTTCGAGGGCGGCGCCGGAGGGGGTGCGGCCTCGGACGGTGTGCTGTTGGACGAAGCCGGTGTCAGTTGCGTGGCGGCGGACGTCTTCGTATCGGAAGTCCGCGATCTTGCTGTAGACCCACTCGAGTGTGCGGAGGTTCTCTTCGACGGTCTGGGTGGCGCCGTCGTTGTTGTGCAGATCGCGGCGTCTTCGGCGTAGATCTCGCGGAGGCTGCGGAAGTCGCCGGTTGCGACGGCGGTCATGAAGCGATCGGCGAGAGCGAGGAGCTTAGCGGGGGTGGTGTCTGTGGTCATGGGGGGATCTTCGCGTAACGGGGGTCAGAGAACAAAGAACAAACAGCGAAGAAAAAGCACAAAGAACAAACAGCAAACGGCAGCAAACAGACAGCAGACGACAGACAACAGACAGACTCGTTGAGAGTCGGCAGCTGACCGCTTATCGCTGAACGGTGCCGGCCTACTGCGGGGCGGGGGTGGGGGTGGCCGGCTGGAGGGCCTGGGCGATGGCTTCGGGGAGGCGGAGCCAGCGGCCGGCGGCCCAGCCGCCGAATCCGTTGCCGGCGGCGTCGGTGCCGGCGATGCGCCACCAGGTGAAGGACTCGGCCTGGACGGGGCCTTCCTGGATGATGGCCTTCGTGCCGTCGGGCTGGCATGAGGTGCGCTTCGCCTGCTGCGTCGGCTGCTCGCGGGTGCTGAGGCAGTCGCCTTCGCCGATGCCGATGACGACGACCTGGTCGCCGATCTGCAGCGGCCAATCGATGCCGGGGACGCTGCCCTGGCTGGGATCCTTGTTGGTGACGGAGAGGACCTTCCATCCGTCGGGGTCGTTCTCCAGGATGGCGAGGGCGGTGCCTTCGGAGAAGGTCGGGCCGATGTAGTAGGCGCGTCGGGTGCCACGCTCGCCGGCGACTGTCATGCAGAGCTTGCCGACGTCTACGCCGGGGCGGGCGTTGGAGCAGTCGCCGACGAAGCCGACGTTGCGGTTCTCCTGCACCCACTGGGCGAGGACGTCTTCGGGCTGGGGGACGCTGGGCGTTTCGGTGGGCTTGGGGCCGGAGGAGCCGCCGCCGCATGCGGCGAGGGTGAGGGCGGTGGCGGCGAGGGCGAGGCAGGCGAACGAGCGGCGGATGTTCATCGACGGCACCTCGGATCGTCCGTCTGCGGCGGACGTTAGCCCTGCACACTCATCGCGCGCCCCCACGATGCCGTCGCATGTGCGCGGCGGCATCGCATCGAGAGGATAGCAGCGCAGTGGGTTGGGTGACCACGAACTGTAATGGATGTCAACGTGGAGCGATCAGCGGTCAGCGGTCAGCGGTCAGCGGTGAGCGGTGAGTATGTTGTTCCGCGCGTATTGCACGGAGCGAGAACGACGGCACAGGCGAGGCGCTCGTGCCGCATGGTCTGGCGTCGAGGAGGTGTTCCAAATGAGCGCGCATCCAGAGCCATTCGACCAGGGCGGCCACGCGGGGCTGCCCCTACACATCAGTCAGCGCCTACCCTCGATTGCGCTTGGGAGTTGTAGCTGTTGCACTTCGGGCATGAGTGATGAGAGCGCGCAGACGTTGTGGTGGAAGCATGGGATCGTCTATCAGATCTATCCTCGGAGCTTTCAGGATTCGAACGGCGACGGGATCGGGGATCTGCAGGGGGTCATCGACCGGCTCGACTACCTGAACGACGGGACGGAGCAGTCGCTGGGCATCGACGCGATCTGGTTTTCGCCGACGTATCCGTCGCCGATGGCGGACTTCGGGTACGACGTGTCGGACTACTGCGGGGTGCATCCGGACTTCGGCGACATGGCGACGATGGACCGGCTGATCGCGGAGGCGCATCGGCGGGGCATCCGGATCATCCTGGACTTCGTGCCGAATCACTCTTCGTCGGAGCATCCGTGGTTCCACGAGGCGGCATCTTCGCTCGAGAGCCCGAAGCGGGACTGGTATGTGTGGCGCGACCCGAAGGACGAAGGCAGCCCGCCGAACAACTGGATCGCAGCGTTCGGGGGGCCCGCGTGGGAGTGGCACCAGCCGACGATGCAGTACTACCTGCATTCGTTCCTGGTGTCGCAGCCGGACCTCAACTGGCGCAACCCGGAGGTCGTGCAGGCGATGCACGACGTGCTGCGGTTCTGGATGCGCCGGGGGATCGCCGGGTTCCGGATCGACGTGATGGACCGGATCCTGAAGGACCCGGAGCTGGGCGACAACCCGCCGGCGCGGAATAAGGCGCTGGCGCAGTTCGGCGGGCAGACGCTGCTGCAGGAGCACATCCACGACAAGGACTGGCCGGAGATCATCGACGCGATCCGCGCGATCCGTCGGGTGGTGGACGAGTTCCCGGAGCGGATGACGGTGGGAGAGGTGTTCGGGCCGCCGGAGAACATCGTGCGGTACTACGGCGGCGACGCGTGCGACGGGCTGCACCTGGCGTTCAACTTCCCGTTCGTCCGCATCTGGGACCAGCGGTGGCGGGCGGACCACGTGCGGGCGCGCGTCGACGGGTTCGAGGCGGCACTGCCATCGTGCGCGTGGCCAAACTACGTGCTGGGGAACCACGACGTCGACCGGGTGATCAGCCGGGTGAACGGGGACGGGCGCGGGCAGGAGCGGGCGCGGGTGGCGGCGATGCTGCTGCTGACGCTACGGGGGACGCCGTTCATGTACTACGGCGACGAGATCGGGATGGAGAACGTCTCGATCCCGGAGGACCGGCTGCAGGACCCGGCGCGGCGCTACGGCCGCGGGCGCGATCCAGAGCGCACGCCGATGCAGTGGACGTCGCGCGGCGGGTTCACGTCAGGCGAGCCATGGCTGCCGTACGGCGACCTGGCGCGGAACGTCGAAGACGAGGGGCGCGACGGGTCGTCGCTGCTGTCGTTGTATCGGAAGCTGATCTGGTTTCGGCGGCAGTCGGAGGCGCTGCGGTTCGGCGACTACGCGCCGGTCGACGGCGTGCCGGACGGCGTGTTCGCGTACACGCGGACGCGCGGCGACGAGCGGCTGATGGTGGCGCTGAACTTCGCGGTCGGCGATGTGGCATTCGACCTGCCGGACGAGCTGCGTGCGCGCGACGTGATATTCGGCACGCACGCGGACGCGCGGGTGGAGGAGCGGCGGGTCGGGCTGCAGGGGAATGAGGGGGTGTTGGTGCGGGTGGGGTAGCGAAGTACGCCTGCTCTGGCTAAGCCTCGACCACCGCATGCAGCGGCGGTCGTCCAGTGCCGGCCGAACGAGGATGAAGCGGAGCATAGATGGCGACTGAGGTTAGACCTTGGAGGTGGGATTTACGGCGAAGACGCGCACTGGATCCTCAATGCCCTTCAATGTCTGCTCGCCGCGATCCTCGAAGGTTACGCCCGCCGACGTGCGCGCAAGGTCGCGCACCGTCTGTGAGACCAGAATCTCGCCCGGCTCGCAGAGCCCGCAGACGCGTGAGGCGATGTTGACCGCGCCGCCATATACATTGCGTTCTTCGCGTGTCACATCGCCGGCGTGCAGGCCGATGTGCAGTGCCAGATCGCGGCTTCCCTCGACGCACAGTGTCGCAGCATGAATCGCCTGGGTCGCCGACGAGAACACACCCATGACGCCGTCGCCGAGGACGTTGCCTTCAACGGCTTCGCCACCCGCCTCGCGAATCGCCGCTCGGATTTGGCGATCAAGCTCTCGTGAGGCTGCGCGGAAGGCCGCATCGCCCATGCGCTCTGTGAGTGCGGAGCTGTTGGCGATGTCGGTGAAGAGGATAACCGCTGTGCCGGGAGGACCAGGGCCCGCTGGAACCGCGCGTGTGGGTCCAGCGCGGACGCCCAGGAACTCCTCGACGATCGCCGTGTGTTTGTCGGTCCATCGTTGCTCGTCATACGGCGCCAGGGTCGAGAAGCGCGCATCCGGGATCTTCGATGCAAGCTCACGCGACCATTCCAAATCCTGCGGGTCGCGCGGGTCGTTCTGCGTAATCACCAGCGTCGGCGCCGCGACGCGCGTCAGCAGCTCCGTGACGTCGATGCCCCTCGTCGATTCCCTGAATGCACGAACGGAAGCCGGCGTCATCGACTCGCGGTAGAGGGCCGCGAGGTTCCGCGCGTATTCCGGAAACCTGAACCCGGTGTTGGAGTTGGCGATCGTCAGGGTCAGCTCCTCCCACCGGTCAGCCGCCGATTCGAGAAAAGAGTCGAGATGCCGGATGGAGTGCTCCTGCTCGCTTCCCCGCGCGTACGCGTCGAAGAGCACCAGGTGCGACACCCGCTCGGGCTGCTCCGCCGCATACCGGATGGCGGCGAGGCCCCCGTGGCGGACGCCAAACAGCGCGAGCTTCGTCAGGCTCAGCCGCTCAATCACCGCCTCCAGGTCTCGCATCCGCGCCTCGATGCTGAAATCCAGCGAATCGCGGCCGGACATGCCGGTGCCGCGCGCGTCGTAGCGCACGATTTGGAGCCGCGCCCCAGCCCGTGGCCACTACTGCTGCGATGAAACTCGCGAACCTCCTGATGCTTGAGGTGACTCCAGAGCACCCGTGACGTCATGACCAGCGCCGGGCCTTCGCCCATGGCGTAGTACGCGATGCTCGCGCCGTCTACCGTCGTCGTGTACCGGATCTCCGGATCCATGCGAAGAGTATGCGGCATTTGCGCGAGATGGGACTAAACAGCCGCGCGCCGATCGCGTGCTTCCGATCGGCGTCTACGGGATCGCGCCGGCGTCTTTTAGGGCGATGATCTTGTCCCAGTCGTAGCCGAGCTCGAGGAGGACTTCCTCGGTGTGCTGGCCGAGCTCCGGGGGGAGGCCGCGCGGGGCGTTCGGGGTGCCGTAGAAGTCCGCGGGTGTGTTCACCATCGGCACGGCGCCGCCGTCGGGGCCGGAGACTTCGGCGAATGCGCCTGCGGCCTGGGCGACGGGATCCTGCAGCGCCTGCGAGATGGTGTTCACCGGCGCCCACCAGACGTTCTCGCGGTCGAAGATCTCCGCCCACTCGTCGAGCGTGCGCTTCTCGAGTTCCTTGTCGAGCTCCTGCACGAGCGACTCGGCGTTCACGCGGCGGTTCGTGATGTTGGCCCATCGCTCGTCGTCCTGCAGGTCCGGGCGTTCGATCGCGCGCAGGAGGTCCGGCCAGTGTCTGTCGGCCTGGAGGAGGAGCAGCCACATCCAGCGGCCGTCCTTCGTCGGGTAGGAGTTGATGATGGGGTTGGGCGCGTGGTAGCGGTCGTAGGGGATCGTCTTCGCGCCGAGCCGCATTTCGAGCGCGAAGTCCCAACCCATCATGTAGACGCCGGTGCGGACGAGCGAGACAGCGACGCGCTGGCCCTCGCCGGTGCGCTCGCGGTGGACGAGCGCCGCGGAGATGGCGCCGGCGGCGTTACAGCCGGTCATGTGGTCGCCCATGCCGCCGCGCTGCTGCACGATCGGCTGGCCGGGGCCGGTGAGCGACGCGCCGACGCCTGAGCGCGACCAGAACGCGCCGATGTCGTACGCCGCGCGGTCGCGGTCGTCACCGTCGGGGCCCTGGCCGGTGACCTGGCAGTAGACGAGGCGCGGGTTGGCGGCGTGGACGGCGTCGTAGTCGAGGCCGTACTGCTCGAGCACGCGCGGGCGCATGTTCGTGACAAAGACGTCGGCGTCGCGGACGAGCTGTTCCGCGATTCCCCGCGCCTCGGCGTTCTGGAGGTCGAGGCAGATGCTGCGCTTGCCGCGGTTGTCGATCTCGAACGGCGGGTTGATGGGGACAGCCACGCCGAGGCCGCTGGCGAAGAGGCCCCGGAAGGGGTCGCCGGTGGGGGGCTCGATCTTGATGACGTCGGCGCCCCAGTCGCAGAGGATGGCGGCGGCGGAGGGGCCGGCGACCCAGACGCCCATCTCGACCACCTTGACGCCTTCGAGCGGGCCTCCCATGTTATGTCTCCTTCGATGCGCCTTCGTCCGAGTTCGGAATGGGCTGATTATAGTCGGCGTGGGGGCAAGGGTGAAGTTCAGATCTTGTGTTGGGCTGCGCTTGTGGCGGGGCTGACGGCAGTTCTAAAGTGCATGCACACGCAATTTTGATTGTCGAGGACCGGAATGACCGTTCGTCACACCCATATTGGGGTCCAGCGCGGGAAGCACGGGAAGGCGCAGCGGCAGCGGGCGCTGGCCGAGGCCGCGACGGCCGTCTTCGCCGAGCACGGGTACGACGCTGCCACGACGCGCGAGATCGCGGAACGGGCCGGGTGCTCGGAGGGGCTGATCCATCGCTACTTCAACGGGAAGCGCGGGTTGCTGTTGTGGATCCTCGAGAACAAGGCGGCGGATGTGACGGGGAAGCTGGCTGCCGCTCTGCCGGACCGGGAGACCGTCGAGGAGGAGATCGAGCAGCTCCTCATGTATCCGCTGGACGCGATGTGGGCTGACCGCGACTTCATGCGCGTGACGGTGTCGCGCAGCGTCATTGACCCGGAGATCGGGCACGTGATCGGGCATCACCTCAACAACGCGCGCGTGCAGCTCATCGCGGAGAAGCTGCGACGGCACCAGCGGGCGGGGCGGGTGCGTGCGGACGCGGACATCGACGCGATCGCGCACGGGATCGCGGGGATGAACCTGACGTGCGGGTTCTTCGCGCAAGTGGTCTTCGGGATGGACCGCGAAGAGGTACGGCGGCACGCGCGGGGGATCGCGGAGAACATCACGCGCGGACTGCAGCCGGAGACTGAAGCATCGACGACATTTACGGAGGCAACAGCATGAAGCGCATCGAATACAAGTACATCGTCGCGATGCTTGCGGTGTTCTCCATCTTCATGGAGCTGATGGACGGCACAATCGTGAACGTCGCGATCCCGACGCTGGGACGCGAATTCGACGTGACCTCGCCGACGACGATCCAGTGGGTGATCACCGGCTACCTGCTGAGCCTTGCGGTGTTCATCCCGGTGAGCGGATGGGCAGGGGACCGCTTCGGCACGAAGCGGGTGTTCATGTTCGCACTGACCGTGTTCACGACGGCCTCGCTGCTGTGTTCGCTGGCGTGGAGCGTCGAAGCGCTGATCTTCTTCCGTGTGCTGCAGGGCGTCGGCGGCGGGATGCTGTCGCCGGTGGCGTTCGCGACGCTATGGCGGGCATTCCCGCCGGAGGAGCGGTCGAAGGCAGCGGGAATCATGGTCATCCCGGCGTCGATGGCGCCGGCCAGCGGGCCGGTCGTCGGTGGACTGCTGCTGAAGTACCTGTCATGGCACTGGATCTTCCTGGTGAACATCCCGATCGGCATCACGGCGCTGGCGATATCGGCGCTGTTCCTTCGGGAGCACCGCGAGCCGACGGCGGGGCGCTTCGACCCGCTCGGGTTCGCGCTGTCCGCTTCGGGGCTCGCGATGGTGATGTACGCGCTGGCGGAAGCGGGGACGAATGGCTTCGACGATCCGAAAGTCATCGGGTTCGGCGTGGCCGGACTGGCGATCGTCGCAGCGTTCGTCGTCGTGGAGCTGCGGACGCGCGAGCCGATGCTGGACGTGCGCATCTTCACCAACCGGCTGTTCCGGGCGTGCAACCTGACATGGCTTGTGACGATGTTCGGATTCTCATCGATGATCTTCCTGCTGACGCTGGAGCTGCAGGCGGTGCGCGGACTGTCGGCGCTGGAATCGGGGCTGACGACGTTCACGATGGCGATCGGGGTGGCGCTCATGGCGCAGCCGGCGAGCCGGGCGTACCGGATCATCGGGCCGCAGCGGATGATCGGCGTGGGGCTGGCGGTGGCGGCGGTGACGTCGCTGGCGCTGGTACGCGTGGACGTGGACACGAACCTGTGGGTGATCCGCGGCGTGCTGGTGCTGCGCGGACTCGGCTTCGGGCTGGTGCTGGTGCCGCTGCAGGCAGCGACGTACGCGCAGATCGCACCGAAGGACACAGGGCGCGCGACTGCGGTGTACAACGTGAGCAGCCAGGTGGCGTCGAGCTTCGGGGTGGCGGTGGCGGCGACGCTGCTCACGAGCCGGCTGTCGCACTATGGCGCGACGCTCGGGGCGCCGCAGACGCGCGGGGTTTCGATGAACGCCTTCCACGACGCGTTCTTCGTGATGGCGATGATCGCGTTCGCGGGCATCGCGGTGGCGCTGCTCATCCGCGACAAGGATGCGGCGGCGACGATGCGGCAGCAGGCCGTCGAGCCGGTGACATCCGTCGAGCCGGCGTCGGAGGCGGTAGCAGCGGCAGAGCCGGCGCGATAGGTCAGCCACGAGTTTTCGCTTCTAGCCGGGCGATGGACGCGTCCATCGCCCGGCGCGGACACTGATCGCACATGGCGATTAAGAGACTTCAGTACAAGCACATCGTCGGGATCGTCTTCGTGTTCGGGCTGTTCATGGACCTGCTCGACATGACGATCACGAACGTCGCGCTGCCGACGCTCAAGTCCGAGTTCTCCACGAGCACGACGACCGTCGAGTGGGTGGTGACGGGCTACCTGCTGAGTCTGGCGGTGTTCATCCCGGTGAGCGGGTGGGCGGGCGACCGCTTCGGAACGAAGCGAGTGTTCATGTTCGCGCTGACGGTGTTCACGACGGCGTCGCTGCTGTGCTCGCTGTCGTGGAGCATCGGCGCGCTGATCTGCTTCCGGGTGCTGCAGGGCGTGGGCGGCGGGATGCTGACGCCGGTGGGGACGGCGATGCTGTTCCGAGCGTATCCGCCATCGGAGCGGGCTACGGCATCGGCGGTGCTTTCGATACCGGCGGCGGTGGCGCCGGCGACGGGGCCGGTGCTGGGCGGCTATCTCGTCGAGTTCCAGTCGTGGCACTGGATCTTCCTGATCAACATCCCGATCGGGCTCGTCGGGCTCGGGATCGCAGGACTGTTCCTTCGCGAAGAGCGGCAGGCGGCGCCGGGGCGGCTCGACGTGCCGGGATTCATCCTCTCGGCCGGCGGACTGGCTTCGGTGGTGTACGCGCTGTCGGAGGCGGGGTCGCGGGGGTTCTTCGACACGCGCGTGGTGATCTTCGGGCTCGCAGGGCTGGCCATGCTGGCCGCGCTGGTGTTCGTCGAGCTACGGGTGCCGGAGCCGATGATCGACGTGCGGCTGTTCAAGAACCGGCTCTTCGCGGCGGCAAACGGCGTGCAGTTGGTGGCGTTCGCTGGGATGCAGGGCGCGCTGTTTTTGTTGCCGTTGCTGCTGCAGGCGGAGCGCGGATTGAGCCCGCTGCAGTCGGGTTTGACGACGTTCCCGCAGGCGGTCGGCGTGACACTGATGGTGCGGCCGGCGGGAATGATCTACCGGCGCATCGGGCCGCGGCGGATGCTGATGATGGGGATGGCCGGGGTGAGCATCACGACGGCGATGTTCGCGTTCGTGGACCTAGAGACGAGCCAGTGGTGGATCCGGCTGATCATGCTGTTCCGGGGGTTCAGTTTCGCGTTCGCGTTCATCCCGTTGCAGACGGCGACGTTCGCGACGATCGAGGCGAAGGATACCGGGCGAGCGAGCGCGATCTTCAACTCCGGACGGCAGGTGGCAGCGAGCTTCGGGGTGGCACTGCTGGGGACGGTATTGACGAACCGGCTGGCGCATCACGGCGCGGAGCTGGGGAATCCGCTCACGAAGGCTGGGGCGCTGACGGCGTTCCAGGAGGCGTTCCTGGCGGCGTCCGCGCTGTCGCTGGTCGGGTTCTTCGCGGCGTTCCTTATCAAGGACCGGGATGCCGCAGCGACGATGACGGAGCCGGAGCACGAAGCTGCAGCGGGCGAGCGGGAGGCGGCCGTGGCGGCGGGCCGGTAGGTTACCGTTCGCGATTTGCGGTTGCAAGTCATCGTTTGGCGAGCGCGAGGTCGCCGCCAAAACGCAGCGGTACGCGACACCGTTTACAGCGTGACCTTAGCCGGAAACGAGAGCGTTATGGGCGCATCTCGGATAATGGCGGGCGATGAGGATGGCGGTCGCTGTCGCGGCGTTGGTGTTGTGCGTCGTTGGATGCGGGGGCGGAGGATCGGGGCCGGTGTCGCCGGTGCACGGAGTGCTTCCCCAGATCCACACGGACGCGACGGGGCAGGTGACCACGTTCACGATGCGGGACGACGCCGGGAAGGCATGGGACTTCACGTTCCAGCCGGAGCCAGGGGCGAACGTGGCGGCGACGCATCTGCGGGTACACATCGACCAACGGTTGCCGGTGAAGGTGAAGTTCTACGCGGCAGGTAGCACGCGGATCGCGACGCGGATCGACGACGGGTAGCCGCACCAGGCACGGCTACTGCACCGAGAGCAGTTCCACATCGATGATCAGGGTGGAATTCGCCGGAATGGTGCCGCCCGGCGCGCCCGGGACCGGGCTGGCGCCGTAGCCGAGTTCGGGCGGGACGATCAGACGGCGCTTGCCGCCGATGTGCATCGTCGAGACGCCTTCGGCGAGTCCGGCCAGCGCGGGTTGCATTAGAGGAAACGTGTACGGCCGATTCCGGTCGAACGTGCTCTCGACCTTGTGGCCATTCGCGAGCCAGGTTGTTTCATTGACGGTCACGGTGGCATCCGCCGCGGGCGTCGCGCCGCTGCCGATCACCTCATCGATGTAACGGAGACCGCTCGGCGTCTGCTGGATCGGACCGGTGAGCGGCGGAATGCCGGGGGCGTTGCCATCGCTTGCGACCCCGGCAGACGGTGGAGGCGTCGAGACGACGGTAGCGCCCGGGGTCGTCGGCGCGACGGTAGACGCGGCGGCGACACTCGCGATGGGGGACTGCGCGGGCGTAGGAGTCTTGCTGGCGCCGCCGCCGAAGCAGGCGACGGTGACGCTAACGCAGGCGCAGGCAGCTGACATGATCACGAAGCGCATCGATGGAGTGTGTCGAGTTGATGCGCTGCTCGCAAACGCTGATTGGAAGGGTGTGATATCTGCGCGCCACGAGCGCCGCGGACGTCGGCGCGATGTGTCCGCGCAAGCTCGGCGCCGTCAGCGCACCTCGACGGCTGAAGGCAACGCCGCCCGCTGCCTTGGCGTGACGTGTGAACGCGCGGGCTGAAAGCCCGCGTCACGAACCGTTACGGCAAACTAATCGCACGCCCGCATCCGGACGTGGAACGCAGGGCGGTGGCGGTCTGTGGCTGGAGCCACGCCAGCGACGCAGGGTTGTCGAGGACAAAGAAGAGCCGCCGGAGGGTTTCCCCTCCGGCGGCTCTCTGTTTCCAACCGTTACCCGGTCAGACGGTTCCTGGCCTAGGGGTCAGGAGTCGTCGGGTTCGGGTTCTGAGCCGGGATCGGAGCCGCGCAGGTGGAGCCGTTGCGGCCGAAGACCGTCTGCAGGTCCTTGATGTCGATATCGAAGTCCGGAGAAATCGGCGGCTCGAGATCGAAGAACCGGTTGTACGCAAGCTGGCCGAAGAACTGGCCGTAGCGGAACGCCTCGGACTGGTCGTCCGCGATGTCCACCTTGCAGTCGAGGTTGATGTCACCCTCGAGCATGCGAACGGTGAGCGCAGCGTCCTTGCAGTCCTGGCTGAGACCGCCCGACGGAGCCTTGAGGAAGCCATTGGCGTCCAGGCCCTCGTTGAACGGCTGGCCAAGCGTGTCAGCCTTCTCGCAGTTCTCGTCAAGCAGGTTGCTGACGACCCCGTTCTCCTTCGCCGGGCGCATGCGCGACAGGAGGTCGTTCTGCACCGTGAGCGTCAGAGTGCCGAGGACGGAAGCGTTGGCGATGCTCGGGCCGGGGCACGTGCCGTCAGGCAGCGTGTTCGCCGGCGGGCAGTTCGTCGCCGGGTTGCCGTCGTTCGCCGGGTCCTTGGTCACGCAGCCGAACTGCACCCAGTTCTCGGTGATGACCGAAACCTGGAGCATGACCGGGCGGCCAGTGGAGCCGAGGATCGCGGGAGAGCCGGTCGGGGTCACTGTGCAGTCGAAGGTCGGCGACTGGAAGATCTTGTCGTCGAACTTGACCTGGAACTCGGCCGCGCCGAGGCCCTCAGGAACCTCACCGCCGTCGCAGTCAACCTTCGTCACGCCCGGGATGTAGTCCGAGGCGTTCAGGCGGCAGCCGTCAGACGGGTCCTGGAACGGGTAGAGCGGGCCGGGAATGCCGGCACAGCCCTTGCCGTCCTTGTCGTTGTCGTCCTGGCAGGTGTCGATGTCGTCCGGTTCCTGGACGATCTCGGCGATCTTGAAGACGCCACAAGCAGACTCACCAGCACCGGAGAAGGCGCCAGGAGGCGGCAGGTTCGGGTTCGCAGAGCCGAGCGGCTTGCAGAGGAACAGGTTGCCGAAGGTGAACGTGAAGTTCGTGTTCAGCGAGCCGTCCGGGTTGGTCGGGGTGACGCCCGTGTCCTTGGCGAAGCCGTTGATCTGCGGGAACTTGTTCTTGACGTCCTGGCAGACCTGGACCGAGTTGGAAGCCGGGCCAGGAGCATTCTGCGTGGCAGACGCCGTGTCACAGGCCGTTGCGGCCGTGGACGGAGCCTTCTCGTGGACCGTCACGACGACGGAGCCACCGGCCGGGATGTCGCCGAGCGCGCACGGGAAGCCGCCCGCGCACGGAGGCGAGGCCGAGACGAAGCTCATGCCGCCGCTCAGGGCGTTGCTCAGCACCACGTTGTGGGCGGTCGAGCCAGTGGCCGGGCCGTCGTTCGACGTAGTGATGGTGCAGGTGAAGGTGTCGTCAGTGAAGGCGGGCGGGCCGTTGTCATCCACGCACGTCTTCGTGACCGAGATGTTCGGGCAGTCGACGACGATCTGGGCGCCCGCGCCGTTGTTGGCGAGGTTGCCGTCAGCCGTCGTCGCGTCCGCCGGGCCGCCCGAGACGGTGTTGACCGCTGTCGAGCAGTCCGCAGCGGGGCTCGCCGTGGTGGTCACCACTGCCGACATCGAGCCGCCACCCGGAGCCGCGCCGACACAGATGATGTGTCCCGCGGGAGCCGCCGGGTAAGGACCGGGTCCGTAGTACGGCGGCGTTGGGCCAGGGCCCGCGGCGGCCGGGGCCGGACCGACGGTGCAGTTCGCACCGGCGCTCGGCACGACGTTAGTGACAGTCAAGCCAGCCGGCACGGTGTCATTGAGGAAAACCGCGTGCGCGGCGTTGTCCGGGTTCGCGATCGAGATCGTCTGGTTGGCTACGTTGTTCGGAGCGTCGCCGGACGCATTCTGGGTCGGCGGCGTCTTCTGGACGGAGTAGTCAACCGGAGCGGCGCACGCGAACTGGACGTTCGCCTGCGGGCCGAAGCCGGGCAGCACGGACACCGGCGCGTCATCGGTCGGGATCGCCGCGGCGAACTCGTCGAGGAGCGTCGTGCCGAACAGCGGGTCGTTGGCCGGGTTGGCAGCGTCCGTCGCCGGGCGGATCACGACGGCGTCGCCTGCCATGCCCTGGCTGTTAAGCACAGAGTCGCAGTGCAGGACTACGGTCACGAACGTTCCCAGCGCGTTCGTGCCGTGGAACGAACCGCGCAAGCTGGCGCAGTTGGAGCCACCACCCAGGTTCTTGACGCCCGGGATCAGGGGGCCCTCGACCGGCGCCGTGTCGGTCTCAGCCGGGAAGTTGATGCCGCTCGGGTCGGTGCAGTTGTACGTCGCCGACACGAACGAGACGTTGTCAGAGTACGCCACTTCCCACTGGATCGCCTTATAGCCGTTCGCGGGCGGAGGGTCCGACTGCGTAATGGCCAAGGTGAAGGTGAAGGTGTTTCCGACCGCGACCGCAGTGTTAGCCTGAGGGCTCGCGATCGTGATCACGTGCGTATTCGCAGCAGACGCGACGCCAGCGGTCCCGAGGAGGCCGAAGCCCGCGAGTACCACGACGGCGAGTCCTAGCGTGGCCAAGAAGGCACGCTTCATGTGTGATTCCTCCTGAACGTGTAGGGCTCTCAATCGATCCGGAGGTTGTCTCCGGAGGTCAGCTCATGCTCGAATCGCGCCTCCTTCTGCGGGGAAATGAAGCTAAGCTGCAGACAAACATCACTGCACTCCGGCCACGCTGCTGCGGGGCCGTCGTACATCCTGATTACGTAGCGGGGTTCACGAGCGGGGATTGCATGCGAAGGGGCGGCCTGACCCCACCCGCGCGCATGACCGTGGAGCCGCGCTCCTCGGCTAGGGCTGAGCTTATCACTGCACGGCGCATTGTCAAGACTATCCGTAAACAAAATTCGTGGCGAATTATGACCGAGACGCCCCTCGCGAATCTGAACGCGCGAGGACGCCGGGGGTTACTGTTAAATATCCTCCGATCCGGCGAGAGCGACGGGCGGATCGACTGCGGACGTATGTTCTGATACACTCGCGGCAGCATGACGCTACCCGCGCTCCTGCCGGAAGTGTCCGATACACCACCGATGGTGCGGCGCCGCCGATGGTGCGGGCGTCCGCGACCCGCCGAGCTTCCGGAGGGTTCGTGGCCGCCGGTGATTTCCCGGCTGCTGGCGCTGCGGGGGGCGACAAGCGCGTCGAGCGTGGCCCACTTCATCGATCCACCCACGACCGCGCCTGATCCTTCGGTCCTGCCGGACTTTGACGTCGCTATCGAACGGATGGCGCGGGCGGCGCACGAGCGCGAGTGCATCGCGGTGTTCGGCGACTTCGATGTGGACGGTGTCACGTCGGTCGCGCAGCTGTGCGAGGCGCTCACGGAACTCGGCGCGACGGCGCTTCCTTATATCCCCGACCGGTTCAGCGAGGGCTACGGGCTCAATATCGAGGCGATCGAACGGCTGCGTGCGAGCGGCGCGACCCTGCTTGTGACGGCGGATTGCGGGACGAGCAGCATAGAAGAGGTGGCACGCGCGCGGGCGATCGGTATGGACGTGATGGTGCTCGACCATCACACGGTGCCGCCGAGGCTGCCAGACGCGAATGCTCTCGTGAACCCGAAACGCGAGGACGCGCGTCCCGGACCGCTGCTCGAGCTGGCAACAGCGGGCCTGGCGTATCACGTCGCGGCGGCGCTGCACGCGGCGTGCGGTCGCGAGTTCGATGCGAGCGCCTATCTCGATCTCGCGGCACTGGGGACGGTGTGCGACATGGCGCCACTGATCGACGAGAACCGCCGGCTCGTGCGTACGGGGCTACCGGCGCTGGCGCGATCGTCGCGGCCGGGGCTACGGGTGCTCATGGATGTGGCATCGGTGCGCGCGGACAGGGTGTCGGCGGACGACATCGGCTACCGGCTGGGGCCGCGTCTGAACGCAGCGGGGCGCATCGCGCACGCGAAGATCGCGCTGGAACTGCTGATGACGCGCGACGAAGAACGCGCGCGCGATCTGGCGCAGCAGGTCGATGCGCTGAACCGCGAGCGGCAGGACCGGACGGCGCAGGCGGTTGCGCAGGCGACGGAGATGATGGGGGACGGCGAGCCGCCCGCGCTGATCATGATCGGCGACGCGGCGTTTTCGTCGGGGATCGTAGGGTTGATCGCATCCAAGCTCGTCTCGCTCTACGCGCGGCCGGCGGTGGTGTACGAGCTGGGGAAGACGACGAGCCGCGCGAGCTGCAGGAGCATCGAAGAGTTCCACATTACTGATGCGCTCCGTACGCGGCCGGATCTCTTCGTGCGGTTCGGGGGGCACCGGGCGGCGGCAGGGTTCACGGTGGAGAACCGGCGCATCGACGAGGTGCGGGAGATGTTGACGCGGCAAGCGGAGCGGGCGCTGGCAGACGTCGAGCTGGTGCCGGTGCTGGACATCGACTGCAACTTGCCGCTGCGGCAACTTCGCGGCGATGAGATCCGCTGGCTTTCGCGGTTGGGGCCGTTCGGCATCGGGAACCCGCAGCCGCTGTTCCTGGCGCGCGGGGTGACGGTCGTGGAGGCGCGGTACGTCGGCAACGGCGACCAGCACATCAAGATGAAGCTGCGCGATGGCGCGCTGACGTACGCGGCGATCGGGTTCGACCTGGGCGAGTGCGCGGTGCGTGAGGGGGATGTGGTGGACATCGTGTACGGGATCTCGTCCGGGCGGGATGGGGTAGTGGAGGTGGACGTGCAGGATGTGCGTCCTGCAGAAAGCCTCGCCCCCTAGCCGTCTCTCCGACACGCGGAGCGGGGAACCTCACCGGCCACGCCGGGCCACTCTCTCCACAATGTGGACAGGGTTCTAGTCTGCGCGGAACCAGCGCGGGGAATCGACGATGATTCCGTCCGGAGGGGGCGGCCACATGCGGGCCGCCCCTACACGTGCCTTCACGCTGTAATCTCAATTCATCTGAATTTGTGCAGCGGTGAGGTTAGACATGACAACGACGAGATCGACGCGGGTGGTGCCGAAGTTGGCGTTGTTGCCGACGCCGTTGGTGGAGGCGCCCCTGTTGTCCGAGGAGCTGGGGTTGCGGCTGCTGGTGAAGCGCGACGACCAGACGGGGCTCGCGCTCGGTGGGAACAAGGCGCGGAAGCTCGACTACCTCATCGCGGACGCGATTGAGAAGGGGGCGGACACGCTGGTGACTGCGGGCGGGGCGCAGTCGAACTTCGCGCGGATGACGGCCGCTGCGGCGGCGATCTGCGGGATGTCGTGTCACCTGGTGCTCGCGGGGGATGCGCCGTCGCGCTACAGCGGGAACCTGGTGCTCGACCGGCTGTTCGGCGCGGAGCTGCACTTCGCGGGGACGGACGACTGGACGGTGCTCGAGGCGGAGGTCGATCGGCTGGCGGCGCAGTTCGGACCGAACGCGTACGCGATGCCGGTGGGCGGCGCGACGCCCGTGGGCGCGCTGGCGTACGTCGCGGCGGCCGACGAATTGGTGTCGCAGATGGACGTTCCGCCGGACTGGATCGTGCTGGCGGATGGCAGCGGCGGCACGCACGCGGGGCTGCTGGCGGGGCTGCCGGCGTCGGTGGAGGTGCTGGGAGTGGACGTGTCGCGGCCGACGGTTCCGCTGGCCGAGAAGGTGCCTCGGCTGGCGGCGAAAGCGGCGGCGCTAGCGGGACGGCCGGCGCCGGCGGCGGAGGTGATCATCGCGGATCACACGGGCGAGCACTACGCATCGATCACGGAGGAGTGCCGCGATGCGGTGCGACTGGCAGCGCGGACGGAGGGGCTGGTGCTTGACCCGGTGTACACGGGGAAGGCGATGGCGGGGCTCATCGCGGCGGCGCGGGAGGGTCGGGTCGGAGGGACGGTCGTGTTCCTGCACACGGGCGGTGCGGTGGCGCTGTTTGCGGATGAGTTTCGGGAATTTTGAGCGAGCCCTAACGGGTTGGAATTTGAGTCCCAGCCGAGTTTTGAGCAATCCACTCCGGCGGCGTACCGCACCCGTCCGAGATGCCAACGATCCCGTCGTCTGACACGAAGAGTTGCCACCCGAGGAAGAGTTGCGACCCGACTCCGTGTGCAGGTGGACCAGGTACCGAATAGAGCACCGCATACTTAGCTTCAGGCAAATCGGGTTTCGGGGCTTGCTGGTAGACCCCATATAGAGCCGGATTCGCGTCGACGAATTGCTGCGACGCCTGTTGCTCCTGTCCCGGCACCATGTACGTGCCTTCGCACGCGAGAACCGGCATGGCTTCGATCGGCGTCTCGTTGGCGACGCCGTCAGGGCAATCGGGGGGACGTCCGAGGCCCTCGTGATCTGTCGTGCAGGGGATCTTCGGGAAGCGCATGAGTGCTGCGAGTGCGTCGGCGTTGCCGCTGGCGACGGCGTCGATCACGGCGTCGACGGACGGGATGCCGCTGTGTTGCACGACCGGGGTTGGCGTTTCGAATGGAGGCGGCGGCTCCGTCGACGTTGACGATGTGCGGTTGTTCGAGGAGCAGGCGATCAGCGCGAGCGCAACCATCGCGCACGCGGTCGCGAGCGTGATGTTCGAGTGCGGACGTCTCACGCCCGAATTATGCGATCAACGCGGCGGTTTGCGGGCGGCGAGGGCGGACTGGACTTTCTGGAGCATGCGGGTTTCCTCGAGGACTTCGCCAGTGCCGCGGACGACGCAGAGCAACGGGTCTTCAGCGACGTAGACGGGGAAGCGCGTCTCCTGTGCGAGACGACGGTCGAGGCCGCGGAGCAGCGCGCCACCGCCGGCGAGAGCGATGCCGCGATACATCAGATCCGCGACGAGTTCCGGCGGCGTGATCTCGATCGTGGAGCGCACTGCGTCGATGACGGCGTTGATCGATCCGGAGAGGGCGTCGCGGATCTCGACGGTGCTGACTTCGACGGACTTCGGCAGGCCGGTGGCGAGATCGCGCCCGCGGATCTCGCAGTTCTCTTCGGGCTCCATCGGAAACGCAGACCCGGCTTCGATCTTGATCTCCTCCGCGGTGCGCTCGCCGATGAGCATGTTATGGACCTGGCGCGCGTAGGCCATGATCTCCTGGTCCATCTCGTCGCCGGCCGTGCGGATGGACGTGCTGACGACGACGCCGCCGAGTGCGATGACAGCGACTTCGGTCGTACCGCCGCCGACGTCGACCATCATGCAGCCGTTGGGCTCCATGATCGGGAGGCCGGCGCCGATGGCGGCGGCCATGGGCTCTTCGACGAGGAAGGCGGCGCGGGCGCCGGCGTTGAGGGCGGCGTCGTGGACGGCGCGCTTCTCGACTTCGGTGACGCCGCTGGGGATGCCGATTACGACGCGGGGTCGGGGGACGCCGAAGCCGAAGCGGTCGTGCACCGAGCGGATGAAGTACTGGAGCATGCGCTCGGTGACCTCGAAGTCGGAGATGACGCCGTCCTTCAGGGGGCGGACGGCGACGATGCTGGAGGGGGTGCGGCCGACCATGCGCTTGGCCTCGGCGCCGATGGCGAGAATGCGCTTGGACTGGCGGTCGATGGCGACGACGGAGGGCTCATCGATGACGATGCCGCGGCCCTTCACCATGACGAGGGTATTGGCGGTGCCGAGGTCGATGCCGACGTCGTGGGAGAAGAAGCCGAGGACTGCAGTGAGGGGGTTGATCACCCGTCGATTCCTTCCGAGAGGAGGGCAGGCGGCGCGATCATCCGGGTGCGCCGCGGCGCATTATAGAGAGAGGGATCGGAGGGTGGAAGGGAGCGGTTTCGTTCGGGCGTTGATGCTAAGAAAAAGGTTCAGGGGTTAACCACAGCAATAAACGCACTCTCATTCTCTCGTTGAGCTGGGAAAGGCGAGAGCTGCGGCTGGACTAGAGTCCCGCGCGACGCCGCGCGATTCGGCGCCGTGCTCGGATCGTTGTGAACAGCACCATCGCGAGCGCGCCGATGACGGCGGATGCCAGCAGCGCCCAGATCATGCGCGTCGACCACTCGAACCAGAGGAAGTGGATGCTGACTTCCTGGAGGTTTTGCAGAAGGAACAGCGCGAGAACGCCCAGCGCGACGCCTCCACCGATGAGCTTGAAGCGGTCGCCTCCTCCCGGCTGCTGGGTATCGAGCGCTTCGTCGCCTCCTCGTGCCATATCGAACCTCCTTGCTCAATATCGGTCAGTCCGAAGCCATCCCGCCGCCCCTGGGGCCGGCAAGAGGCTCGGCGTGGCGCGTCGATTCGTAGGCCTGCCGGGTACGGCTCACGGCATCGATCAGGTCGCCGGGCGACGTGACGGGCGCTGAGCAGAGGGTGCCGTAGCAGACGTACGCGGCGGGTGATGGATCGGCCGGAAGCGACTCGGCGTCGAGTGCCGACGGATCGCGGGCATCGATCGCGCGGACGACGCGATCCGGCACCAGCAGCGAGAGCGCAGCGGCGCGGAGCGGACCGACGCCGGCGCCATCGTGGGCGACGATCTTCACTTCGGCGCCAGGGTTGAGGAAGACGTCCACGGCCTTTGCGTAGTCCGATGCGAAGTATCCCTGCGACTCGACGACGTTCGTGAACTGCTGGAGCGTGCGTAGCGCGATGTCTTCGTATGCGGGATCGTGCGTGATGCGCGCGAGACGCGTGAACACCTGCGCGGCGACTGCGTTCTCTTTCACCGGCTTCTGCCGCATCGAGAGGCGACCGAGCGCATCGTGACCGCGAGGAGTGTCGAAGAAGCCGCCGGTTTCGTCGGAGAGATGCTCGCGCATGAACCCCGCGAGCGCCTTCGCGCGATCAAGATCCTGCGGACGCCCTGCGGCTTCGTATGCATCGAGACATGCCATGGCGGTCCATGCCTGGTCGCCGAGGAGACCGGCGATGCGACGGCCTTCGGGTGCGAGGTAGCGGTACATGCCATCGCCGTCGGTGTGCAGCGTGGCGAAGAGGAAGTCGAGCGCCCTCAGCGCGCGCTCGAGGAGATGCGGCTTCCCGCGGGTCCACGACGCTTCGACGTAGGCGCTGATCGCCATCGCGTTCCAGCTGGTGTAGACGGTCTTGTCCACGTACGGCGCCGGGAGACGCTTCCGCTCTTCTCCGGGAAGCGGGTAGAAGTCCTCGTCCGCGTCCTGTGATCCGTAGAACGCCCCGGTCACCGGATCGCTGAGCCATGCGTCCAGGTAATCGATGGTGAAGTCGATGTACTGGCGGTGCTGATCGTCGTCGGTGATGCGGTAGAGCTTGAGCAGGTTGCGCAGGAGGAGCGCGTTGTCCTCGAGCATCTTCTCGTAATGGGGGATGCTCCAGTCGCGCTTGGTGGAGTATCGATAGAAGCCGCCCCACTCCTGGTCGTAGGTGCCGCCCTTGCACATGTAGTCGAGCGTCTTGCGCGCCATGTGGAGGGCGTCACGATCGCCGTCGCGCAGGTAGGCATGCAGGAGCAGGTCGATGGCGTCGGTGTGGGGGAACTTCGGTTCGTTGCCGAAGCCGCCGTAGACCGGGTCGTAGGCGTCGCTGGTGGAGTGCATGACGTCGCGGAAGACCTGGTCGGAGAGCTCCGTGCCCTCGGTGGATCCGTCCGCGCGACCGCGGTTCGCGGCGATCTCGGCAATCTTCTTCTGGATGTCCTGCTTGTTGTCCTTGTAATAGCTGCTGACCTGCTGGAGGACGTCACGCATCTGCTCCGGCGGGATGTAGGTCATGCCGGCCAACACTTCGCCTTCCGGGGTGAGGAAGGCGGTCGTCGGCCAGCCGCCCATGTTGTAGCGGGCGTTGACGTCAGGGCGCTGGTCGTTGTCCACGCGCAGGGCGACGAAGCGGTCGTTGATGAGCGAGATCACGTCCGGATCGGAGTACGACGTCTCGTCCATGACATGACACCAGTGGCACCACACGGCGGAGATGTCGAGGACGATCGGCTTATCATCGTGCCGGGCCGCCTCGAAGGCTTCCGGCGACCACTCGCGCCACGCGATCTCGTTCGCGCGATTGGGGCGCGGCGAGAAATGGAAGTTGTTTTCGGTTCCCGCCATTGGCGCTCTCCCTTGATTCCAATGATCATCGTAACAGCATCGGCAGCGGACGTGTGGCGGGGACGCGCCGATCGAGTGATGGGACGGACGGCGGGGCCTGATCCTTCGTGGAGGCGATGAACAAGAAGACGGTGCGCGACATCGACGTCGACGGGAAGCGCGTGCTGGTGGGTGTGGACTTCAACGTGCCGATCGACAAAAGGACGCGCGAGATCGTCGACGACACGCGGATCCGGGCTGCGGTGCCGACGATCGACTACCTGCGGGAGCGCAAGGCGAGGATCATCCTGGTCTCGCATCTCGGTCGGCCGGATGGGAAGGTCGCCGACGAGCTGCGGCTGGCGCCGGTAGGGAAGCGGCTGAGCGAGATCATCGGTATCCCGGTGGCATGCGCGACGGACGTCGTCGGGCCTTCGGCGGACGAGACGGTGGCATCGCTGCAGCGGGGCGGCGTCGCGATGCTGGAGAACGTGCGCTTCGACCCGGGCGAGGAGAAGAACGATCCGGATCTCGCGAAGAAGCTGGCGTCGTACGCAGACGTGTACGTGAACGATGCGTTCGGGACGGCGCATCGCACACACGCGTCGACCGCGGGCGTCGCGAAGTATTTGCCGGCGGTGGCGGGCTTCCTGATGGAGAAGGAGATCGATTACCTGAGCCGGGTGGTATCGGAGCCGGAGCGGCCGCTCGCGGCGATCATCGGCGGGGCGAAGATCAGCTCGAAGATCGGCGTGCTGCAGCATCTGCTGTCCAAGGTCGATGTGCTGCTGATCGGAGGCGGAATGGCGAGCACGTTCCTGAAGGCGCGGGGCGTGGATGTCGGCGCGTCGGTCGTTGAGGACGATCAGGTCGACACGGCGCGGAAGATCGAGCAGAAGGCGGAGGCGCGCGACGTGACGATCGGGCTGCCGGCGGATGCAGTGGTCGCGGATCATTTTGCGGCGGACGCGCAGTCGAAGATCGTCGATCTGCCAGGCATGCCTTCGGGGTGGATGATCCTGGACGTCGGGCCGAAAACGGTGAGCGACTATGAAGCGAAGCTCGCGGGAGTGAAGACGGTGGTCTGGAACGGCCCGTTGGGCGTGGCCGAGTGGGAGGCGTTCGCGCAGGGGTCGATCGAGCTGGCGAAGTTCCTGGCGAAGCTCGACGCGACGGTCGTGATCGGCGGCGGCGAAACGGTATCGCTGGTGACGGACGTGGGGCTGGCGCCCGCGTACGCGCACGTATCGACGGGCGGCGGGGCGTCGCTGGAGTTCCTAGAGGGGCGGGAGTTGCCGGGGGTGTCGGCGCTGATGGATCGGTGAGCGCACGAGACATGGCGCGGGGCAAGGCGCACAGCCCTGAAGACCTGTCGCTCCGCAAGGCCTGTGCCCGGCGCGTTCGCGGGCTGAAAGCCCGCGCTACGGTGCGCGAGGGATGTGCACGTGCATTCCGTTTGCCGGGGCGAGCGGCGGTTTGTTACGCTCTTCGCGCGTATCTCGCCGTACGAATCACACGAAACTGAGCGGGTAGACGATGGCAAACACGAAGCTTCAACTTGTGCCGCGCACGGTGCTAGGCAAGAAGGTCAAGGCGCTCCGGCGGAGCGGGATTACGCCTGCCAACATCTACGGCAACAAGGTGGAGTCGGTGGCGGTGCAGGCACCGACGACCGACATCGCGCACGCGCTGCGCGGGGCATCGCGGAACGCGATCTTCGACCTGACGGTGGACGGCGACGGGAAGGCTCGCCCGGCGGTCGTGCGATCGGTCCAGCGCGACCCGGTCACCGGACGCATCCTGCACATCGACTTCTTCCAAATCTCGATGACGGAGAAGATGCGCGCGGACGTGCCGGTGGTGATCACCGGCACAGCGCCGGCGGTGGGAACATACGGCGGCGTGCTGCTGCAAACGCTCGATAGCGTCGCGGTCGAAGCGCTGCCGGCGGACATCCCGCCGCACTTCGAGGTGGACGTTTCGGTGCTCGAGGAGCTGGAGTCGTCGCTGCACGTGCGCGACCTCGCGGTGGACGCATCGAAGGTGACGCTGCACACGGACCCGGACGTGGTCGTTGCGCGCGTGGCGACGCCGCGGCTGGCGGTCGAGGAAGAGGAAGCGGCGGCTGCGGCCGAGGGCGAGGCGCCCGCCGAGGGCGAAGCTCCTGCCGAGGGCGCTGCGGCACCGGCCGAGGGCGAGCAGAAGCCCGCGGAGGGCGGCGGGGAGTCGTAGGCTTTACCTTCGCCTTCGTCCGGGCGGCCGCGCGATCTACTCCAAGCCCAGCGGGTTTGCCGCGAACGCGTACTCCATTACCGGGATGCCGGCGATGAGGTGCTCGTTGATGATGCGCTCGAGGACGGGCGGATCGGCGGAGTGGTACCAGACGCCTTCGGGATAGACGACGGCGATCGGGCCCTGCGCGCACATCCGCAGGCAGTTAGCTTTCGTGCGATAGACGACGTGATCGCCTGAGGTGAGCCCAAGTTCCGCGAGGCGACGCTTCAGGTAGTCCCACGCAGCGAGCGTCTGCTCGCGTGGGGCGCACTTCGGCTCAGTCTGGTCGGCGCAAAGGAATATGTGGCGTCGGATGCGTCCGACGCCGTACTTCTCGATGTTCGCACGGAGCTCTTCGTCGAGATCGCTACGCGCCTCGGTCATGCAGGGGCGTTCGGGGCGACGAGGGGCCACGGGCGGGCGCGTTCGAACGCGAGCGCGAGGTCAAGTAGCAGCGCGTCCTCGTGGCGGCGGGCATACGCCTGGAGTCCGACGGGGAGGCCGTTGCGGGTGAGGCCGGCGGGGATCGACACGGCGGGGTAGCCGCTGATGTTCCCCGGGATGGTCAGCGCGCCCATGTTATTGCGTCCGACGCGGACTTCGCCGATGCGGCTCGGCGTCGGTCCCTCGGCCACGAAGGGCTCGATCGGATTTGCCGCGCAGAGAACGATGTCGACCTGGTCGAAGATGTCGGCCATCGCTTCGTTCATGGCCATACGGAAGCGGTCGACGGACGCGGCGTGCCAGACGCGGTATCGCTCCATGAAGTCCATGCCTGCGCGGATCTCGTAGCTGAGGTCGTCGCGGCAGTCCGGCCAGTGATCCTTCAGGTCGTCAAAGAGCGACGGTGCGCCGGCGTTCGCCCAGGCTGCTGCTTTCTCGGGGAGTTGTACGCCGACGTCGACGCGCGCTAGCCGGGTGGCGTCGATTAGCGCTTCGCCGGCGTCGGTGACGACGCGCTCGACTTCCGGGTCGAGCATGGCGTTGCCGAGGTCCGGCGCGAAGGCGACGCGGAGGCCGCGCAGTTCGCGCATCCCGAGGTCGCGCTCCCATCCGTCGATGCGGGGGAGGCTGAAGGGATCGCGCGCATCGTAGCCGGATGCGACGTCGAGCCATCGGGCGGCATCGCGCACGCTTCGGGCGAGGCATCCCCAGTGGCTGGTGAGCGGGCCGTTCTTGGGACGCGGGCCGCGGGGGATGCGGCCGAAGGTGCCCTTCATCCCGAGCAGGCCGGTGTACGCGGCGGGGATGCGAATGCTGCCGCCACCATCGCTGCCAGTCGCGATCGGGACGAGGCCACCGGAGACGGCGGCGGCGGACCCACCCGACGACCCGCCGGGAGTGCGTTCGAGGTTCCAGGGATTGCGCGTCGTGCCGAAGAGCTTGGTGCTGGTGTAGGGGACGAGTCCGAACTCCGACGCGGCGGACTTGCCGATGATCACGGCACCGGCGGCTCGGACACGGGCGACGTGCGTCGAGTCGAACTCCGCGATGTTGTCGCGATAGACGACGGAACCGTGCGTCGTCGGCATACCGGCTACGTTCTCGAGGTCCTTGATCAGCACTGGCACGCCGGCGAGAAGGCCAGTGTCTTCGCCGTTTCTGATGCGGCGGTCAATCGCGTCAGCCTGCGCGCGGGCGCCGTCGACATCGAGGTGGACGACGGCGTTGAGTTTCGAGCGGGCGATGGCGTCGAGGGATGCTTCGAGGGCGTCGGACGCGCGGATTTCTCGGCTGCGGATCGCGTCGGCGAGCGACGAAGCGTCGCCGAGCCAGGGCGTCATCGTTTCTCCGGCGTGGCGGCTTCGGCGCTGACGTCGTCGCCGTAGCGGGCGGCGGTAGTGCTGCTTTCGCGGGCGGAGGCGACGGCGTTACGCAGGTCGGTGAGGAACTCATCGACGACGAGGGTGTGGCGCGGGCTCGCCATGAGGTGCAACGCGGGCGGGTGATCCTGGCGGTCGAAGTGCCATCCGCGGTCCTCGAGGACGTCGCCGATGGCGTAAATGTCGCGGTCGCGGGAGCCGATGGCGACGACGCTCATCTCCGGTTCACCCCAGACGTGCACGCCATCGATCGCGGCTATGCCATCGAGCAGCCGCTTCGTGGCGTCCATGACGTCGCGCGCGAGCCCCACGTACCCGTCTTCGCCGAGGAACTGCATGACGGCCCAAGCGGCGGCGATCGGCGGAGCAGGCTTGGTGCCAAGAAAGGCCTGTGTGCCGTAGATGCCGCCAGGCCAATCGTCGAAATGGAAGACCTGGTATCGGAGGTTGGCGCGCGGGCGATGAAGGATGACGGACGCGCCCTTCGCCGCGTAGCCGTACTTGTGGACGTCGGCCGAGATCGAGGAGACGCCGGGGACGCGGAAGTCCCACGGTGGGACGTCGTGATCCAGGCGCTCGAGGAACGGGAGCAGGAAGCCGCCCAGACAGGCATCGACGTGGAAGGGGACGCCGCGTGATGCGGCGATGGTTGCCATCTCGGGTATCGGATCGATCATGCCGAAGGGATACGCCGGAGCGGAGCCCACGGCGAGGACAGTGCGATCGTCAAGGAGCGGTGCAAGATCTTCGGCGCGGGTGCGGAGGTCATCGCCGAGGGGCATCTGGACGAAGTCAAGGTCGAGGTAGTGCGCGGCCTTCGCGAAGGCGGGGTGGGCGGTCTTTGGGACGACGAGCTTGCCGCGGGTGATGCCCTTCTCCGCCCGCATACGGTCGCGGGCGGTCTTCACGGCCATGAAGATCGATTCGGTGCCACCGGTCGTCATGGCGCCGCCGACGTCGTCATCGCCGTGGAGTAGATCCGCCGTCATAGAAACGACGTCGCGCTGCATCTCCTTCAGGCTCGGGAAGACGGCGGGGTTGAGGGCGTTTTCGAGTAGCACTTCGGAGGCGGCGGCGTGGAGCATGGCGTCGACATCGGGGCCGGCGTTGTATATGAGGCTCCAGGTGCGGGCGTTGTGGTAGTCGCCGTCGTGGGTTTGGAGGTCGCGCAGGCGCGACATGACATCGTCGAGGTGTGCGCCGCGGTTTGGGAGTTGTTTCATCTCAGCGGCACATCGTATCGAACGGCAGAGCGATGCGGATCAGCGGGCGGTCTGCGCGACGGCGATCGATTGTGTGTCGCCGCGGAGCTGGCCACAGGCAGCGCTGATCTCGACGCCCTTCTCGACGCGGACGGTGCAGGGAACGCCGCGCGAGGCGAGCGTGCGCTGGAAGGCGAGGGTACGAGCGCGGTCGGGGCGGCGAATGGATGCGTCAGCGGTCGGGTTTACGGGGATGATATTCACGTGGCAGATCATGCCGTGGAGCAGATCCGCGAGCGCGCGCGACTGCTCGACGGAGTCGTTGACGCCGGCCATCAGGCAGTATTCGAAGGTCACGCGCCGGTGGGTCTTCGCGATGTAGTCGCGACAGGCGGCGATGATGTCCGGCAGCGGGAAGCGATGGGCGGTGGGGATCAGACGCTCGCGGAGGGGCTCATCCGGCGCGTGCAGCGAGACGGCGAGGCCGACCTGGAGCGACTCATCAGCGAGCCTGCGAATGCCCGGGACGAGACCGACGGTCGAGATCGTGATGTGGCGCGCTGCCATGCGCATGCCTGCGGGGTTGTTCAGAGTCTCGACGGCGCGCCAGACGTTGCGGTAGTTCGCCATCGGTTCGCCCATGCCCATGAAGACGACGTTGGTCAGCGCGTGCCCGCCGCTTTGTGCCTGTGAGCGCGCGAAGCCGATGATCTGCCCGATGATCTCGCCTGACGTGAGGTTGCGCTCGAAGCCAGCCTGGCCGGTGGCGCAGAAGACGCAGCCCATCGCGCAGCCGGCCTGGCTGGAGACGCAGACGGTGGCGCGACCACGGCTGTCCGAGCGCGGGTCGTAGAGCATCAGCACCGTCTCGATGAGCTTGCCGTCGGCGAGGCGGATCAGGCGCTTGCGGGTGAGATTGTCGTCTGCGGTGATTTCGGTGACGACGTGGAGGTCGGGGAAGGGAAGCTCTTCGGACAGGCGCGCGCGGAGGGCGACGGGGACGTTCGTCATCTCGTCGTACGAGGCGACGAAGCGGTGGTAGGCCCATTCCCACACCTGGCGAGCCCGGTATCGGGGACCTCCAGCGGACTCGACGAAGCGCTCGAGCTCGGGCCAGGACAGGTCGTACAGCGAGGGCATCGATCCAGTCTAGCGAGCGGTTCGGGACGCGCCGTCGTGCGGATGCGGGCAGCGGGAGTAGACTGGCGACGCGAGCAAGGAGCGAGGCATGGGCGACGATGACATCTACGTCGGGCGGGATTTCGGACGGCATGACTTCGTGATCGACGAGGGCACAGTCGCTGACTACGGCGACGCGGTGGACGACCACAACCCGATGTACATCGGGCCGTCGCCGTTCGGCGGGGCGGTGGCGCCGGCGCTGGTGCGGCACTCGGAGGTGTACGCATACCGCGAGCATCCGAAGGCCGCGGCGCCTTCGTGGTACCTGCCGAACCTGTTCGGGAACCTGCACGCCCGGCAGGAGTTCGAGATGTTCGCGCCGGTCATGGTGGGCGACGCGGTGCACACGCGGTCGGTAATCGCGGACCGGTACGTGAAGCGCGGGCGCGACTACGTGGTGAACGAAGTGCTGTACTTCAACGACGACGACGCGCTGGTCGCGCGCGGACGGACACACCAGAGCTTCCTGCGGGAGACGAACAACGAGGGCATCGTGATCGACGAGACGCGGGAGAAGCAGCCGGGGCGGCGCTTCGAGGTAGATACGTCGGCGGCGATCGAGGAGATCCCGCCGCTGCACAAGCAGGTGTCGCTCGAGATGTGCAAGAAGTTCAGTCCGGGGCGCAGCTATCACAACGACAAAGAGATGGCGATCAAGTGGGGGTTTCCGGACATCGTCGTGCAAGGGATGATGTCGATCTGCTTCTTATCCGAGATGCTGACGAACCGATTCGAGGCGGGGTGGATCGCCGGCGGGAAGATGAGCGTGAACCTGGTGAACATCGTCTGGCAGAGCGACCTATTGGCGTGCCGCGGCTTCGTGCGCGATGTGACGCCGGAGGGTCCGCGGCGCCGGGCGCATCTCGACATCTGGTGCGAGAAGCAAGACGGCACGAAGGCGACGATCGGGACGGCGAGCGCGATCGTCGTCGAGTAATTCTTCCAGCGCTCTCACGAACCTTGCGAATGCCTGTCAATCCCGATTGTGAGGATGGTATCCGGCTGCGCTAGTTATGTTCCCGAGCACATTTCCTTCCTATCGTGGCGTGGCGAACCCGCGAATCGGGTGCGGTAACGAAGGAGGGAAACACGTGCGAAAAGTTTTCGGAGCGATCACGCTTGCCGTTGCGTTGGGTATCGGCGCCTGGACTATCGGTGCGGGCGCCGCTCAGGCAGCGCCGGGCAACGGGCCGAATGCGGAGACGATTCATGCGGACTGCGGTAGCGCGGGTCCGATGGACGTCGTGATCAACTTTGCGGCTGGGCAGTTTGCGGCGGCACACGTGGTCGGCGGGGGCACATTCGTGCCTCTGAGCTTCGGTGAGCAGACCGTGACGTTCACACCGCCAGGCGGGACGCCGCAGACGCAGACGTTCCCCGGGATCACGAAGGGACAGTCGAGCAACGCGAGCGGTGATACCGTGACCTGCAGCTTCGACTTCACGGCGTCGCAAAAAGGCGCCACGGTGCACGTCGTGGGGACGGTGACGGGCGTCATCCACGGGCCGCAGGGCTAACCGGCATCTCGGGGGCTGCCGTGGAAGGGGCAGGCGAAGTGCGAAGCGCCTGCCCCTTCTATTTCGCTGAGCTAGTCAATTGACGCCAGAGATCGACGTTGATACGTTCGAGCCCTGATGGCACAGGACGCCGCAACGTCGTACACGCTGATCCGCGACCTGCCGGAGAACGAGCGGCCGCGGGAGCGGCTGCGCGACTTCGGCGCAGGCTCGCTGACCGCCGCGGAGCTGATCGCGATCCTGTTGCGGACAGGTAGTGCCAAAGAGAGCGCGCTGGCACAGGCCACGAGGCTCCTGAAGGAATTTGGAGGACTGCAGGGGTTAGCCGACGCATCCTTCGCGGAATTATGCGCGCAGCCTGGTCTGGGGGAGGCGAAGGCGGCGCAGCTCAAGGCGGCGCTGCAGATCGGGATGTCACTGAAGGAGGCGGACCTTCGCGACCGCAAGCTCGTCAGGACGCCGGAGGACATCGCCAACCTCGTAGCGCTTGAGATGTCGCAGCTCGACCAAGAGGAGATGCGCGTCGTCCTGCTCGATACGCGGAACCGTTTCGTGGCGATGCACGAGGCGTACCGCGGAAGCGTGCACACGACGCAGGTTCGCATCGCCGAGCTGCTGCGGGAAGCCCTGCGGGCGAACGCGCCAAACATCATCGCTATGCACAACCATCCGTCGGGCGATCCATCGCCGTCGGCGGCGGACATCACGATGACGAAGACGCTCTACGAGGCCGCGAAGCTCATGGACATCGACCTGCTGGACCACCTGGTGATCGGCGGCGGGAAGCACGTGAGCCTCAAGGGAATGGGCCTCGGGTTTCCGAACGGGAAGGCGCCGTGAGCGACGACGCCACCAAGGCACGGAAGCCGATCCGCCTCATCGCGCTGGACCTCGACGGGACGCTGTTGACTCAGGGCAACCGCGTGAGCGACGAGAACGCGGCGGCGGTGCGGGAGGCAGTGGCGGCGGGGATCCACGTCGTGTTCGCGACGTCGCGATGGTACTTGCTTGCCAAACGGACAGCGGACCTGCTCGGCGTGACGGCGCCGATCATCTGCCACAACGGCGCGATGATCCGGAGTCCCATCGATGGAGCGACAATGCTGGAACTGACGGTGCCAGCGGATGCCGCGATAGAGATTACCGCGATCGCGGATGCCGAGAAGTTCGAGTCGATGGCGACCGTTGGCGACGTGACGTATCTGCTGTCGAAGCGTCCGGACATCGATCCGGCGCGGCTTCCGAACGGGATGGTGCAGACGAAGCGGCTGTCGGAGCACGTCGGTGACGGGTGCGAGGCGTTCCTGTTCTTCGGGCAGGACGCGGTGGACGGGATCCCGGCGCGGCTGGGCGGGAAGTACGACGGCGTGCTGAACCTGGCGTCCGGCTACAGCGAGACGTTCCCGCCGTACCTGAACATCGTCAACGCGGCGGCGGACAAGGGTCGCGCGCTGCGGATGGTGTGCGAGCACCTCGGCATCGACATGGCGGAGGCGATGGCGATCGGGGATGCGGCGCCGGACCTGGAGATGATGCGCGGGGTGGGGATGAGCGTCGCGATGGGTAATGCGCCGCCGGAGGTGCAGCGGGAGGCGGACGCGGTGGGGCCGAGCAATCGGCAGGATGGGGTGGCGTGGGCGGTGCGGACGCTCGTGTTGACGAGCGGTTAAAACATTCGAGTGGGCGTGAGGTAGGGGAGATGGGCGGCCACATGCGCCGCCCCTACGGGCGGCGTCGCCACTGATTCTGCCCGCGCTGCCATCTTGCGAACGCCGTCGCGTAGACGCTTGCCGCGGCTCCGAGACTGGGCGTACCCTCGCGGCGGAGGGTGTGATGGCGACAAATGCATCGCCGGGGGCACAGACGGCGGAGCTGATCCCGATCTCCGAGATCATCGGCGGGGGGATCGTGGAGCGGCGGGGGGATCGCATCGCGCGGGTGAAGGACCTGGTCGCGCGGATGCAGGAGGGCGTGTACCCGCAGATCACCGGCATCGTGTCGCGGGCGGGCGGGCGCGAATTCTTCATCCCGATGGCGCGGGTGTCGGAGATGGGACCGGGGCCCGTGACGCTGTCATCGAGCGCGCTCGATGTGGAGCGGTTCCAACGTCGCGACGGCGAGATCCTGCTGGTGAAGGACCTGCTGGACCACCAGGTGATCGACGTGCGGGGAAGCCGCGTCGTCCGCGTGAACGACATCTACATCTCCAAGACGGCGGCTGGGTATCGCGTGGTCGCGCTCGATACCGGCGGGCAGGCGATCGTGAGGAGGCTGCTGCCGAACTCGATGCGGTCGCGCTTCGAGTCGCGATCGCTGACGGACTGGCGGGAGATCGAGTACCTGGCGTCAGACACTCCCGCGGTGCGGCTGAAGACGCGGCACGCGCAGCTGCGGAAGCTACGTCCTCAGCAGCTGGCGCGGATCCTGGCGGCGTTGAGCAAGCAGGAGGGCGCGGAGGTGCTGTCGTCGCTCGACGAAGAGCAGGCCGCAGACACGCTCGAGGAGCTTTCTACGGAGCAGCAGGCGCAACTCTTGCAGACGATGCCGGTCGAGCAAGCGGCGGACCTCATCGAGGAGATGGAGCCGGACGAGGCGGCGGACGTGCTGGGGAAAGTGCCTGCGCCGCACGCGGAGAAGCTGCTCGAGGAGATGGAGCCGGAGGAGTCGGCGGCGGTCCGGCGGTTGCTGGAGTACGACGAGGACAGCGCCGGAGGGGCGATGACGAACAACCTCTTCGTCCTCAGGCCGGACCAGCTGGTGACCGACGCGCTCGAGATGTTCACGTCACGCGAGGACCCACCGGACTTCGCGTACTACTTCTTCGTGGTGGACTCGGCGAACACGCTGATCGGGGTGTTGAGCCTGCGCCAGGTGCTCATCGCGAGGGAAGGCGCGCGCGTGCGGGAGGTGATGACGCGCGAGCCGGTGACGGTGGGGCCGGACGCGGAGCCGCAGGAGGTGGCGGAGGTCACCGCCGAATATAATTTGCTGGCGATCCCGGTCGTCGACGAGCACAAGCGCTTCCTGGGCGCGATCACCGTCGACGACGTGCTGGACCGCCTGCTGAAGGAGTCATGGAGACGGGGACGCAGCCGGACGTTCGGCGGCTAAAGCAGAAGATGGGCGATAGTCATCCGGGAAGTACGCGCGACCACCGAGGCCGAGCCCACGGCGGGTGGGCACCGTGAGCCGCAGGCTGCTCCACGCCAGCGGCGATTTTCGCTTGCGCATCGATTCCCGAAGCTCTTCCTCCTCCTAGGCATCATCGGACCCGGGCTGATTGCGGCGAACGCCGGCAACGATGCGGGCGGCATCGCGACGTACTCGGCGGCGGGCGCCAGGTACGGCTACACGCTGCTGTGGGTGATCCCGATCATCCTCGTCGCGCTGATCGTCGTGCAGGAGATGTGCGCGCGGCTCGGCGCGGTTACGGGCATGGGGCTGTCGGACCTGGTGCGGGAGCACTTCGGGGTGCGATGGACTTCGTTCATCGTGCTGGCGCTGCTGGTGGCGAACCTGGGGACGGCGTTCTCGGAGTTCGTGGGGATCGGTGCGGCGGCGGACCTGCTGCACATGTCGAAGTACTTCGCGATCCCCGTCGCGGCGCTGCTGCTGTGGACGCTGATCGTGTTCGGGTCGTACAAGATCGTCGAGCGGGCGTTCCTCGCGATGAGCCTGGTGTTCATCGCGTACCCGATATCGGCGATCATTGCGCACCCGCACTGGGGAAGCGTGGGGCACGGGTTGGTCGTGCCGCAGGTGCCGCACTCGAGCGGGGGCGTAACGATCGTCGTGGCACTCATCGGCACGACGATCACGCCGTACATGCAGCTCTATCTCACGTCGTCGGTCGCGGAGAAGGCGGTGCGCCCGGAGGACTACGTGTACGAGCGCATCGACGTGATCGCGGGGTCGCTGTTCGCGAACGTCGTGGCGCTGAGCATCATGGTGGCAACGGCGGCCGCGCTGTTCTCGCAGCGCATCGAAGTGAACAGTGCATCGGACGCCGCCCGGGCTTTGGAGCCGGTGGCGGGGTCAGCGGCGGAGACACTGTTCGCGGTGGGTCTGCTGGGCGCGTGCCTGCTGGCGGCGCCGGTGCTGGCGCTTACGACGGCGTACAGCGTGACGGAGGCGGTGGGCGTCGAGAAGGGCGTGTCGCAGGACTTCCGCCGGGCGCCGATCTTCATGGGGCTGTTCACGGGGATGATCGTGGTGTCGGCGGCGCTGGCGCTGCTGCCGGGGATCCCGTTCACGAGCACGCTGCTGGTGATCCAGGTGATCGACGGGATCGTGCTTCCGGTTGTGATCTTCAGCCTGCTGCGGCTAACGAACGATCGGGAGCTGATGGGGGAGCGTGCCAATGGGGTGGCGCTGAACGTGATCGGGGTAGTGACGGCGGTCGTGGTGATCGCGCTGTCGGTGTTGTTGGTGGGGTTGACCGTGGTGGGGCCGTTTGTGTGACCCGCAGTCGTGTGTGCGCGACGATTGCACGGGGCGAGGGCGCATGTGTCACGTGCGCAGAGTCGGCCGCGTATCGATGCGTCACCGCCCAATCCACAGGGCGGCCACGTGGGGCCGCCCTACACGTACGTTCGCGCGCGATCGAGCAGAACTTGCTCGAAGCGGCGGTCGCGCTCAGGCTGTAGCACTGCCCTACTGTTCATGACTTAGCGACTGGAGACGTTCGACAAGCAATGCTGGCACTTGAAGGCATCAAGATTCTCGATTTGTCGCGGCTGGCGCCGGGGCCGTTCTGCTCGATGATGCTCGGCGACCTGGGCGCGGACGTGCTGCTCGTCGAAGCGCCGGCCGAAGGGAAGCTCTCGCCGGCGATCGGGTTCGGGCGGGGAGATCCGGAGCGCGCCGCGGCGTACAACATTATGTCGAGGAACAAGCGCAGCATCGTGCTGAACCTGCGGGAGGCGGACGCGCGGGAGATCTTCTACAAGCTGGCGGACGACGCCGACGTGGTCCTCGAGGGTTTCCGGCCGGGCGTTGTGAAGCGGCTGGGCGTGGACTACGAGACGCTGCGGCAGCGCAACGAACGCGTCGTCTACTGCTCTCTGTCTGGCTTCGGGCAGACCGGGCCGTACAGCCAGCTCGTCGGGCACGACATCAACTATATCTCGATCGCGGGCGCGCTCAGCATGATCGGCTGGCCGGAGACGCCGCCGGCGATCCCGATGAACATCATCGCGGACTTCGCGGGCGGCGGCATGCATGCGGCGTACGGGATCCTCGCAGCGCTGCTGGCGCGCGAGCGCACGGGGCGGGGGCAATATGTAGACATCGCGATGTCCGACGGGGCGATGTACCTGCTTGTGAGCATGATCGGCGGCGTGCTGGCGGGAGGTGGTGCACCTTCGCGCGGGGCGACGCTGCTGAACGGGTCCGTGCCGCATTACAACGTGTACCAGTGCAGCGACGGCGGATGGATATCGCTGGGGAGCCTGGAGCCGCACTTCTTCGCGAACTTGTGCAAGGTGATGGGGCGCGAGGACTTCATCCCGCACCAGTACGACGGTGCGAAGCGTGACGAGATCGCGCTGCACTTCAAGAAGCAGTTCCTGACGAAGACGCGCGACGAGTGGTTCGAGGTGTTGAAGCAGACGGACATCTGCGCGGCGCCGGTGCTGGACCTCGAGGAGGCGCTGCGCGACCCGCACAACCTCGCGCGGGAGATGGTGGTCGAGGTGGAGCATCCCACGCTGGGGACGATCAAGCATCCGGGGATCGGCACGAAGCTGTCCGAGACGCCAGGGAAGGTGCGGACGACGGCGCCGGTGGCGGGGCAGCACACGGACGAAGTGCTGGAGACGTTAGGGCTTGATGCGGGCGCGATTGCCAAGCTGCGAGAGCGGCGGGTGGTGGGGTAGGGGTTAGAGGTCGGAAGTCACGGTTTCGCGGAATGAAACGCATTCGCCGCGCCTAGCGTCGACGGAATAACGAGAAGGGAGGCCTCATGACGCCACCCTCCTCGCCAAGTGCCCCGTTCGGTCGACGACTAGCCGGTCGTCAGTCGATGTTGATGTTCTGGCGTTGTGTCTTGTGGTCGTCGTCGTCCTTCTCGATCGCGGAGAGCATGGCGTCAACCATGCTGCGGGCGGCCTTGAGGGCGTGCTTCTGGGCGTCCGCGAGGTGGCCGCGAGTCTCGTCGTCGAACATGCGCGGGCGGTGGAATCGGAAGATGAAGTCGCCGTCGTCGGTGGATTCGAAGAATTTGCCGGACATGGGTGGCCTCCGTCGTCTAGTTCGATGATAGCACTGGCGCGGGCTCGCGCGGGGCTGAAAGCCCGCGGTACGGTGGAGCACTCACGACTCGCTTCCGGCTGAAGCGCGACACCGTAGCCGGTGGAAGGTGGCTAGGAAGCGGCTGCGGGGGAGGTTGCCGCGCCGGACTTGCGGAAGCGGATCTCGAGGCGGTTGCCGTTCATCTTCGCGCCGGCGCTGTCGGCGCCGGCCAGGGCGCGGGGGAGGATGATGTTGCGCTGCTGTTTGCCGACGTGGACGACGAGCTCGTCGCCGTTGCGGGTGAGGTTGATGTCTTCCTTCGACACGAAGGGGAGCGCGATCGAGAGGACGAAATCGTCGCCTTCGTGGCGGATCTCCTGCGCGGTGCCTTGGTACATCACGGGCGTCGGATCGGCGTCGCCGTAGATCACGCGTCCGAAGTCGTCGAGGCGCGGGAGACCGACGACTTCGTCGGGCATGAGCTTGGCGGTGAGGATCGGGATCGGGGCGAAGGCGTCCTGCACGAGCGCAAAGTACTTCGCCTGGCTGCGCTTCCACTGCTCGAAGTAGCCGTCGACGGCCTCGGTGGGGAGCATCCGATTGCAGACGACGAGGTCGGTGAAGTAACCGTAGAGGTTCAGGTACGTGTAGGTGCGCTGCGCTTCCTTGATGACCATCTTTTCGGGGTTCATGACGAGCCGGACGCTGGACTCGCGCGGGTTGGTGAGGATGTCACGCATCCGCTCGAGCTTGACGAGGATGTCGCGTGCGGCATCGAAGACCTCTTCGGTGGGCACGGGCAGGTCGGTGACGCGCTTCAGGATCGGCCGGGCGATGCGGGTGGCGACCCGCTGGATCGGGAAGATGTGTTGGAGCCACCACGACATCACTTCGGGGAAGCTGAGCAGCCGCAGGGTTTCGCCAGTGGGCGCGCAGTCGACGATGATCGTGTCGTACGTCTGCTGCTCATGGTAGTCGAGCAGGTAGAGGAGGCCGGAGAGCTCCTCCATGCCGGGAAGGACCGCCATCTCGTCTGCGACGATCTCATCGAGGCCGCGCCAAGCCATGAGGATGCGCAACCATTCCTGGAGCTTGCCCCAGTGGACGTCGATCTCGCGCATGACGTCGAGCTCCTGGGCGAAGAGACTGTCGGCTACCTGCAACGGCGCGCCGCCGAGCTCGATGTCCATCGAGTCGCCGAGGCTGTGCGCGGGGTCGGTGGACATGACGAGCGTCTTATGGCCGAGCTTCGCGGCGCGGAGGGCGGTGGCGGCAGCGACGCTGGTCTTCCCGACGCCACCCTTGCCGGTGTAGAGGATGATGCGCATCGGTCTCAGTCTAGCCGCAGATCTGTCGCGGCGGCGGCGCGTCCGATGTATCGCCCGCATTGCAGCGGTAGGCTGCGCACAGATGAACGACGACGATGCGGCGTCTGGCGACGATCAGGATCTCGAGCTTTCGATCGAGCGGGTGGCGGCGCATCCAGAGCCGGACGGCAACATGCGCGTGCTGCTCGGCACGTCTCGAGGGGAGATACGGGCGATCTTACATCCGTGCGCGACGGGACCGGGGGCGGTGATTTACGTCGGTGGCGCGCTCGGCGGTTTCGAGGGGCCAGCGCACGGTTTGTACGGACGGCTGGCGGACCGGCTGCGCGGCGAGGTGAGCGGGCTGCGGCTGCACTATCGCGAGCCGGGGGAGTTCGAGGAGTGTGTCGTGGACGTGATGGCGGGGGTGTCGTTTCTGCGCGGGGTCGGGGCGGGCGGGATCGCGCTCGTCGGGCATTCGTTCGGCGGAGCGGTGGTGATCAAGACAGGGGAGCTGTCCCCGGCGGTGCGGGGAGTTGCTGCGCTGTCGTCGCAGACGTATGGGACGCGGACGGTCGAGCGGCTCGGGAAGGCGCTGCTCCTCGTGCACGGCAAGCGCGACGACGTGCTGGACTTCGCGGCGAGCGAGGACATCTACGCGCGCGCGCGTGAGCCGAAGCAGCTGGTGCTGTATGAGGACGACGGGCATCGGCTGTCGCAGTCAGCGCGGGAGGTCGAGGACCTGCTGGCGGAGTGGTTGCCGGCGGTGTTGCGCGATGCGCCTAGTGTCGGACGAAACTAGTCCTTCACAGAGCCGCGGAGTCCGCGGAGCCGATTAGTTGTCGCGCCGGTTTGGAGCCAACGAGTCCTAGCGCTGGGCGTGGGCGAGGTCGAGGTACTTGTAGAAGAAGTTGACGGACTGCGACTGGAACAGGTCACCGTAGGGGATCCAGGGGACGTGGCCGGCGCCGTCCAGGGTGCGGAAGACGACGGGCACGTGCGCGGCGTCCATGGCGTTCGCCGTGTCGACCGACCACTGATAGGGCACGAGCGGATCAGCGGTGCCGCTGAAGAGGAATCCGGGCGCATCGCCGGGTCCGACGAAGAGCCCGCCGGGCAGGCCGCCCGAGATCGAGACCCATGCTTCGACGTCTGAACGGTAGCCGGGGTTGCCGCTGTCTCCGGGCTGGTCAGACCAAACGCCGACGAACGTCGCAGTGATCGCGCCAGCCGATTCCCCGCCGATGCCGATGCGGTTGGGATCGATGCGGTACGCGGCGGCGTTGGCGCGGAGCCATCGGACGGCGGCCTGCGCGTCGTGCGCGGCAGCGACGGCGGCGGTCTGGCAGGCGGACGAGACGCCAGCGGCGGATGTGCAGCTTTCCGGGGCGAGCAGGCGGTAATTGATGGAGACGAAGACGTAGCCCCGCTTCGCCAGCAACGGACCCATGACGAGCGCCGGACCGAACGCCTTGTCGCCCTTGTTGTAGCCGCCGCCGTGCACCCAAACCACAGCGGGGCGCTGCGACGCGCTATCGCCATCGGGTTCGTACAAGTCGAGCTTCAGTGCGACAGGGTTGTTCGAGAGGTCGGGGGCGCTGCCGTACTGCAGGTCGCTGGTGACGCTGAAGTTGCCGAAGACTTCGTCGCGGTAGCGGAGCGGCGCAGCGCCGGGAGGCGGATCGACGCTCGACGGAATGCAAGCGATCAGCGCGAGCATCGATGCGACGGCAAGGACGAGAAGGGGGAGGAGGCGTGCGTGGAATGCGTGCGCGGGGAGGCGTCGGAGCGGCGAGGACGGACGCACCATAACGGTCATTCTACGTGACGGCGGAGAGCGATGATATGCCCACGAGCAATTGACACGTGACAATTGCGCCGCGTAGACTCCGCCGACATCGAACCGGCAGTTGGAAGCTTCTTACCAAGTGGAAGGACGACGAATGAATCGCGCTCTTCTGATGAGCATGAGCGTAATCGCAGCGGCGGCGATCACCATTGTGGGGTGCGGCGGAGGCGGAAGCAGCAAGACGATCAAGACTGACAACGGGAACCTTTCGGTCAGCTCGAGCAAGAAGCTGCCAGACTCGTTTCCCTCGGACTTTCCGGTGTACAGCGGCGCGGACGTGCAGGGCAGCTACACCGGTACGCAGAACGGGATCAGCGGCACGGTGGTCTCATGGCAGACGGGCGACTCCTTCGACAAGGTGCAGTCGTTCTACGACTCGGCGTTCAGCAGCGGCGCATGGAAAGCGACGGTCAACGGGACGGCGGGGCAGACGGCGTACTGGGCGAGCGAGAACGCTAGCAGCTCCAAGGGCGCATATGTCACGGTGTCAGCGAGCGGCGACACGACGATGATCATCGCGGCGGTCGGGGACAAGGAGGGCGGGCCTTCAGCGGCATCGACCAGCGCGAGCAGCGACGGCGGCAGCGCGACGGAGGCGCCTTCGAGCGGTTCGACGGCATCGTCGGCGCAGCTCCCGGCGGAGACGCAGCTGCCGAGCGACTACCCGAAAGACCGAGTGCCGATTCCGTCGGGCGCGCGCGTGACGCAGGCGACATCGACCAGCGCCGGTGGAAAGAAGACGTACGTCATCGAGCTTTACGTCAAAGGATCAACGGAGAGCGTGGCAAACAACATCAAGTCCGACCTCTCGAGCCACGGCTGGTCGAACACCGTGAATTCGCAGGCAGCCGGACAGTACTTCGTGAGCGTGAGCAACGCGAACGACGAGAGCGTGACGGCGACGGTGACCGAATCAGACGTTACCGGCTACGCGCAGGTGAACTTGCTGGTAGCAGTGTCGGGTTAGCGCTCGACGGGCAGGTCGTCGCGGTTGCCCCACTCTTGCCAGGAGCCATCGTAGTTCCGGACGTTGGGGTAGCCGAGGACGTGCTTCAGCACGAACCATGTGTGCGCCGCGCGGATGCCGAGCTGACAGTGGGCGATGACTTCCTTGTCGCGCGTGATACCGGCTGATTCGTACATGCGACGGAGCTCTTCGGGCGAGTCGAGGACGTTGTCGCCAGCCGCGGCATCGGTCCACTCGACACGCGCGGCGCCGGGAATATGGCCGCCGCGCGCGGCGCGGGCGTCTTCGCCGGTGTACTCGCGCATCGTACGGACATCGAGGACGGCCGCGGCGGGTGAGGCCACGGCATCGCGCACCTGCTGCCAAGTCGCGCGGTTAGCGTCGTTTACATCGCGCGGGACGGGGTACGACGTGGGGTCGATGTTGGGTGCGTCGGTCGTCATCCGGCGGTGTTCGGCTTCCCAGCGCTCGCGGCCGCCTTCGAGGACGACGGCGCGCGGGTGGCGGTAGAAATCGCAGGTCCAGAATCCGCGGATGGCGTAGACACTGTGGCGGTCGCCGTACCAGACGATCGTCGTTTCGGGCGTGACGCCGCATCGGCTCATGAGAGCGGCGAACTGCTCGGGCGTGAGGATGTAGCCGGAAGACTCATCGCCGTTGCGCAGGAGATCCGCGTGCGGCTCGACCCACGCGGCGCCGAGGATGTGGCCGCGGGTGTAGGTGTCCTTCGCGATGCTCGATTCGAGGATGCGGACATTCGGATCGCGCAGGTGTTCTTCGAGCCAGTCGGGGGTAACGTACGCGGACACATCAGCCTCCGGCGGGAGCATCGGTACGGCCGACGTCGCGCGCCAGATCGCTGAGCTCCCCGGCGAAGCGCTCGTCGAGCTTCATGAAGGAACCGTCGCCCTCGGCGAGAAGGGCTCCGCGGGTGTCGCGGACTTCGGCGCGGAGCTCTATGAGGCGCGCGCGGTCGCGGGTGACCCAGGCTTCGATGCGGAGCGGCTGGTCGAGGCGGATGGGGGCGCGGAAGCGGACGTTGAGGCGAGCGGTCGCGGCCCATGCCGACGCGTGATAGACGGCCCAGCCCATCGCTTCATCGACCAGAGTGGCGACGACGCCGCCATGCATACGGCCGGGGAATCCCTGCTGGTAGTCGCAGGGGGTGTAGTCGCAGATCGTGCGGTCGCCCTCGCGACGGAACTGCATTTGCAAGCCGCGGTCGTTCATCTCGCCGCAGGCGAAGCACATGCGGCCTCGGCGCTGCCCCTCGTCGCTCACGCGTCGGCGCCGATGGTGGCGCGGCCCTCGACGAGGATCTCGCCGCGCTGGTTCGCGCACTGGACGGTGTAGTCGAGCGCTCCTCCATCGCGATCGATGCGCTCGGCGGAAGCGGTGACGGTGTCGCCGGGACGGGCGGGCGATTTGAACCGGACCTTGAGCTTGCCGCGCGACACCCAGTCATCGCCGTGGGCGGCGAACATCATGTCGCCAATGAGGGCGAGGACGAGCATGCCGTGGGCAATCGTGCCGCCGAACATCGTGTTGCGCGCGAAGTCGGGATCGACGTGGATGGGGTTGTGGTCGCCGGACGCGTCGGCGTACGCCGCGAGCTGCTCCTGCGTGAGGGTGCGGGTGACGGATGCGACGACGGCGGTCATGAGGCGGGCGCCATGACGGTGGTGCGGGCACGGATCGCGGGCTGGTCGTTCGCGGCGATGTCGAGCTCGATGACGCTGATGATGAAGCCCTGACGCTCGGAACGCTGCGCGATGCGCGGGCGCAGCGTCAACTGCTCGCCCGGGCGGACGGGTCGGCGATGCTCGACCTCCTGGGCGGTGTGGAGCGCGCCCTCGGGGAGCGAGACCTGCTCCTGCAGTTCCGAGAGCGCGAGGGCGACGACGGCGAGCGGCGGGACGACGTCGCCGTATGTGTTGTTGTCGCCGACGGCGCGGAGATACGCGTCTATGCGATCGCGCGCGAGCGTGAAGTGCGCGGGTTCAAGGTCGGTGCCGCGAGGCACGGAGGAGACGCTGGTACGTGTGAAGGTCATCGGATTAACGCTAGTCGTGCGTGATGTGGGTTGTCAATTACCGCTGGCGTCGCTCGGCAAGGCAAACAGCCAACACCAAACAACAATGAACAGATCTGAAGAACACAGAACAAGGGACAATGGAGTTGCGAGGACGACGCCGGCTTAGATGCAGGGGGTCTTCATGTAGGCCTCGCCCCAATGCTCGAGGGCGAGGAGGGCTTCGGCGAGCTGGCGACCCTTCGGAGTGAGGTCGTACTCGACCCACGGCGGCATGACGGCGACGATGTTGCGACTGACGATGTCGAGCTCTTCGAGGTTCTTGAGGCGATCGCGCAGCGTGCGGGAGTTGCATCCGCCGATCTTGTGAGCGAGCTCGTTGAAGCGGCGCTTGCCGCCCATGAGCTCATGGATGATGTGCGGCACCCACTTCTGCCCGAGGAGCGCAAGCGTCGCGCGGACGGGACAGTAGAGGTCGTTGTCGTCGAGGACGAGCTTTCGTTCGAGCACCATGCCGTTCAATTTCTACTCGAAGGGCGGAATGATGTAAAGCGCGTATGTGCCGCACGGGAGGCTATGAGAATGTGGCATGAGAAAGAGGGGGCGTGCCGAAACGGACGCTTCGGCGGCGACGACGCGGTCCCGCTCTCGGGCGTCCCGCAATATGGTGTGAGGAGAAGCGCCTGCACGCGGTCAGTAACAGACGCTACGCGCTACTTGATGGCGGCGATGGCTTGCTTCTGGTCGCGGGCCTGGGCCAGACCGCTCTGCTCAACGTGCTGCACCACGCCGCTAGCGTCGATGACGACGGTGACGCGCTCTGCGAGGCCGAGGACATCGTTCCAGGCGCCGTACTGCTGAGCGACCGCACCGTTCATGTCAGCGAGCAGCGTATGCGTCAAGCCTTCCTTTTCCTTGAAGGCCTTGTGCGTCCACGTGCTGTCGCGGCTGATGCCGAACACCTGCGCGCCCTTGTCCTGGAACGCCGAGTAGTCGTCGCGGATCGCGCACATCTCGTTCGTACAGACAGGTGAGAAGTCGAGCGGATAGAAGACGAGGACGACGGGCTTGCCGCGCAGGTCAGACAGCTTCACGGGCTGGTTGTCCTCGTTGCGCAGGGTGAAGTCAGGGGCTTCCTGACCAACGCTGACGGATGCCATCGCAGGTGCTCCTTGTGTCGATAGGCGGACGAGTGCGATCGATGGTAGCGACGAGGGCGGGTTATGAGTAGCCGGTCCGGATCAGGACGCGGCGGCGACCGGCGTCTTTGCGGAGAGGTATTCGTGCATCGCGTTCGCGGCAATGCGCGCGTCGCGCAGAGCAGTGACGACGAGGTCCGCGCCGTTGATGTCGTCGCCGCCGGCGTAGACGCCGGGGCGGTCCGTCGCTCCGGACTCCCGATCCACGAGGACGAGGCCCCACTTGTCCATCAGCACGCCCGCCGCGGATGCGGCGACGCGCTCGTCGGCGCTGTAGCCGATGGCGAGGGCCACGGTGTCGGCTTCGAGCGTGAAGCCGGAGCCGGGGACGGCTTGCGGGCGGCGGCGGCCGCTCTCGTCGGGCGGGCCGAGCTCCATGTGCTCGAGCTCGGCGGCGCGGACATGGCCTGCAGACGTACCGAGGAACCGGACGGGAGCGGCGAGGAACTCGAAGCGGACGCCTTCCTCGCGGGCGTGCTGTCGCTCTTCTTCGCGGCCGACCATCTCCTTCTCGGTGCGGCGGTAGACGAGGGTGACTTCGCGGCCGCCGAGGCGGATCGCGGTGCGGGCGCAGTCCATCGACGTATCGCCGCCGCCGATGATGACGATGCGGCGGCCGGCGTTGAGGGGTGCGCGCATGTGCTCCGGGAGCTCGTACGGGCGCAGGTTGCCGCGCGACAGGAATTCGGTGGCCTGGATTACGCCGGCGAAGTCCGCGCCTTCGATCTCCAGCGGGTTACCGATGCCGGCGCCGTGGCCGAGGAAGACTGCGTCGTAGCCCTCGGCGAGGAGCTGCTCGAGCGTCTTCGCGCCGCCTGCGCCAATGTAGGTGTTGCACACGAAGTCGATGGGCAAGCGTCGCAGCTCGTCGAGTTTCTCGTCGAGGACGCGCTTCTCCAGCTTGAAGTCAGGAATGCCGTAACGGAGCACGCCGCCGGGTTCGGGCCACGCGTCGAAGACGGTGATGCGATGGCCGCGCTTCGCAAGTTCCTCGGCGACAGCGAGACCCGCGGGGCCGGCGCCAATCACAGCTACGCGCTTCCCGGACAGCGCGATCGGAGCGGGTGTGGCGGGCGCCTTGCGGCGTTGCCAGTCGGCGACGAAGGCCTCGAGACGGCCGATGGCGACTGGCTTGGCGTTCTTCCCGACGACGCAGTGGCCCTCGCACAGCCGCTCCTGCGGGCAGAGGCGACCACACATCTCAGGCATGTTGCTGGTCTCGTGGAAGACGCCGGCGGCGCCAAGAGGATCGCGGTGCTCGAGTTTCCACAGCGCGCCAGGGATGTCGTTGCCGACGGGGCAGGCCACCTGACAGGGCGCGGCGGGACACTGTATGCAGCGTTCGGCCTCGACCTTCGCGGTCTCGATGTCGAGGGGAAGGTAGACCTCACTCCAGTTGAGGACGCGGACGCGCGGCTCCTGCTTGCCGATCTTCTGGGCAGGTATGCGCAGGCGCGCCTTTCGGTCGACCTGGGGACGGGGTTTGGATTGCGCCATGGCCTCGGGGATTATGTTCGGTCTGCGTATTCATTTTAGCAGCGGGGATTTCCCGTAATTCGGCATCCAGCCCGGGCGTGGAGCATTAGTTGTGTTCGATACGGCGTCTTGACCGCTATTGAAACAGCCGTGATGCTGTACTACCTCAGCTTCAGCACGTCGTAAGGAGTCCTCGCTGCGCGTCGTTCCGTCCCGCCGTAGCGATTCGACGATGAGGCGCCTATGACGATCGAATTTGGCGTCGCCCGCGGCGTCGATGCACAGGCGTTCGGGCAGCCGGGGCAGCGAACGTTCAGGCTCCGGATCGTCGGCTCGGACGGGAACTCCGCATCGCTGTGGATGGAGAAGGAGCAACTCCAGGCGCTGAGCCTTGCGATCAAGCAGATGCTCGGGCAGCTCGAGTACAACGCGGAGCCGCCGCCCGCGGACGCGGGAGAGTTTCCGACCGTCGCGGACAACGACTTCCGGGTGGGCCGGATGGGGATGGGGTTCAACCCATCCGACCGGACAGTGGTGCTCTACACGTACGAGCTGGGTGTGGAGGATGAGGAAGACCCGACGCTGCGCGTACGGCTGACGCAGGAGCAGTGCGCGTCACTTGGCGTGCAGCTCGACGAGGTCATCGCGGGCGGGCGGCCGATCTGTCCCCTGTGCGGACTCGCCATCGACACGGCCGGCCATGCGTGCATCCGATCGAACGGGCACACAACGCAGCCGATCCCCGAACAGGACTCGGGGGAAGAGGAATCGTAAAGCGACCGTCGCGTCGGTATGAGCCCCTCTTACTTCACGTTGGCATTGTTTCGGACTAGCGGCCTTCCGCGCTGCCAGCAGGTATCACCCGGCGGGCCGATGCTTCTTTAAGGGTCATCACGCGCCAGCGAGGGAGGGAATTGATGCGACAGAAGATCATTGCGGCTTGCGCGGGGATTGGGCTGGTGACGCTTGCTGCGATGGGCGCATACGCGTCGCAGGACTCGGTCGGGTCGAACAAGTTGCGCCTGCTCGAAGTCGTCGGCAGGGAGACGGCGACGGAAACGTCGACGGCAACGGCGAGTGCGACGTCCACTGCAACCGAGACAGACACATCGGTTCCGGCGACCGACACACCTGCACCGACCGATACGTCGACTCCTGAACCTACTTCGACGGACACGCCGGAAGCGACGACGACGCCGAACGCCGGGCAGACGGCAACCTGCGGCACCGACGACGCGGATGCCGACGAGCACGAAGGTGACGACGCTGGAGAGCACGAGGGCGATAACGGCGACGCCGGCGAGCACCAGTGCGACAACAAGGACGGCGACAACGACGATCAGAACGAGAATGAAGACGGCGATGACCAGGGCGATCACCAAGGCACCGGCACCGACGACCACCGTGGCGACGACGACGGCGACTCGAACGAAGGTGCATCGCACAAGACCAAGAGCGGCGGTGGAGACGACGGCGACCACGAGGGCGACGACTAGACCGCGAGAACGCTGACCATCCGAAGGGGAGGCCCCGCTCGATGCGGGGCCTCCTTTTCGTAGCTGGCGCAGCGTTGGCGGCGTGGCGCGCGGCGCGCGCCCGAGGGATGCCGATACTCCATGGGGCGCGGGGCATGCGTGATATGCTCAATTCGAGGCGCACGCGCCGAATCCGAAAGAATCAGGCCGAATTGGGAACCCGCTTAACCCTCCTCCGGCCCGGACTCACCGACTACCAGGACGCCTGGCGGCTGCAGCAGCGCATCGCCGACGAGGTGCGGGCAGGTGGCGATCCGACGCTGATCGTGCTCGAGCACCCGCCGACCTACACGCTGGGCGTGCGGGGGAAGAGCGAGCACGTGCTGATCTCCGAGGCCGCATTGGCCGCGCGCGGGGCGGCGGTATATCGGACGGACCGCGGCGGCGATGTGACATTCCACGGCCCCGGGCAGATCGTCGGGTACCCGATCCTCGACCTGCGGCGGTTCGCGCAGGGTCCAGCGTGGTATGTGCGATCGCTCGAGGCGGTGCTAATTGAGACGCTAGCGCGGTTCGGGATCGTCGCGGAGCGGGCGGCCGGGCGGCCGGGCGTGTGGTGCGGTGACGCGAAGGTCGCTGCCATTGGCGTGCGCATCTCGCGCGGGGTGACGACGCACGGGTTCGCGCTGAACGTGAACACGGACCTTTCGTATTTCGACGCTATCGTGCCATGCGGGATCCACGATGCGTCCGTGACGTCCACGCGGCGGCTCACGGGCGAGACGTTCGAGATGTGCACGGTCCAGGATGAGTTGATCGACGCGCTCGCTCAGCAGTTCGGGTTCGACGCCTACGACACTGGAGTCTCGCCACTCGTGGAATCGGCGGTGCGGGCATGACCGTCGCTGCGCAACCACCCGAGCGAAAGCCGGACTGGCTGAAGGTGCGGTTCCCTGCGGGCGATCGATACCAGCGGCTGAAGACGCTGATGCGCGAGCAGGCGCTGCACACCGTATGCGAAGAGGCGCGCTGCCCGAACATCGGCGAGTGCTGGAACGCGGGTACGGCGACGTTCATGATCCTCGGCGACGTCTGCACGCGCTCGTGCGGCTTCTGCGCCGTGACGACGGGCAGGCCGGGGACGATCGATGCGCTGGAGCCATACCGGCTGGCGAAGGCGGTACAGGAGCTGGGGCTGGACTACGTAGTCATCACGTCGGTGAACCGCGACGACGTGGAAAGCGGCGGAGCGGTGATCTTCGCGGCGTGCATCAAGGCGATCCGGCGAATCGACGCGGCGGTTCGCGTGGAAGTGCTGATCCCGGACTTCAAGGGCAACTGGGGCGCTCTGCAGACCGTCGTAGACGCACGGCCGTTCGTGCTGAACCACAACGTCGAGACGGCGCCAAGGCTGTACCGGCGGGTGCGGCCGCAGGCGGTGTACGAGCGGTCGCTGGATCTGATCCGGCGGGCGAAGGACGCCGCGCCGGACATGCTGACGAAGTCCGGGTTCATGGTGGGGCTCGGCGAGACGCGCGACGAGCTGTTCACGGTGATGCGCGACTTGCGGGCGAGCGGCTGCGACATCGTGACCATCGGGCAGTACCTGCGCCCGTCGCTGCGGCACCTGCCGGTCGAGCGCTACTACGACCCGTCGGAGTACGAGGCTTTCCGGGCGTTTGGCGCGGAGGTGGGGTTCACGCACGTCGAGGCGGGACCGCTGGTGCGGTCGTCGTATCACGCGGAGAAGCAGTCGGTTGGCGAGAGCGTGCAGGCGAGCGGGCGCGGGAGCAGCGGCGGCGCGGACATCATCCCCCTTACGCAGGTGTCGCATGGCTGAGTACGACATCGCGATCGTGGGCGGCGGACCGGGCGGGTACGTCGCCGCGATCCGGGCGGCACAGCTGGGGAAGAGCGTGGTGCTCATCGAGAAGGAGCGCGTCGGCGGGCTGTGCCTGAACTGGGGGTGCATCCCGAGCAAGTCGCTGCTGTGGAACGCCGAGGTGGTGAACCTCGCGCGGGACGCGGAGACATACGGGATCTCCTTCGACAACCTGAAGCTCGATATGGGCAAGGCGATCGACCGCAGCCGGCAGGTCTCGGACCAGATGGTGAAGGGCGTCGAGTTCCTTCTGTCGAAGAACAAGGTGCGGCTAATCACGGGGGAAGCTGCGTTCGCGTCGCCGAAGCAACTGCGCGTCCGCGGGATGGACGACGCGATCGACGCGAAAGCCGTGATCATCGCAACAGGCGCGCGGCCGAAGACGCTGCCCGGGCTGGCGACGGACGGCGCGACGATCATCGGCAGCAAAGAAGCGCTCATTCTGCGCGAGCAGCAGGAGAAGGTGGTGATCGTGGGCGGCGGGCCGATCGGCGTGGAGTTCGCGCAGTTCTGGCGGGCGTACGGCGTCGAGATCACGATCCTGGAGATGCTCGACCACCTGCTTCCGCTCGAGGACGAAGACATCAGCGTGCAGCTCGAGCGTGCCTACAAGAAACAGGGCATCAAGTTCGTCACCGGAGCGCAGGTGGCGGGCGCAACCGCGCGCAACAACCGGGCGACGGTGAGCCTGAAGGCCAACGGCAAGGAGCAGGAGCTCGACGCCGACAAGGTGCTCATCGGCATCGGATTCGAGGCGAACGTCGAGACGCTGGGGCTGGAGAAGATCGGCGTGAAGGCGGAGCGAGGGTGGGTCAAGGTAGACGAGCGACTGCAGACCTCGGCGAAGGACGTGTACGCCATCGGCGATGTGACCGGGATCATGAACCTTGCGCACGTGGCGTCGGCGCAGGGCGTGAGCGTGGTCGAGCGGCTGGCGGGCATCGAGACGCCGGGCCTGGACTACAACCACATGCCGCGCGCGACGTACTGCCAGCCGGAAGTCGCGAGCATCGGGCTGACAGAGAAGCAGGCGCGCGAGGCCGGGCGCGAGGTGAAGGTCGGGAAGTTCCCGGTGCGCGCGAACGGGCGGGCGAAGGCCATCAACCAGCCGGACGGCGTGATCAAGATCGTCGCCGACGCGCAGTATGGCGAGACGCTCGGCATCCACATGATCGGGCCGATGGTAACCGAGCTGCTGGCCGAGGCGTCGCTCGGCATGACGCTAGAGGCGACGCCGCGCGAGCTGGGCTGGACCGTCGCAGCGCACCCGACGCTGGGAGAGGCGGTGAAGGAAGCGGCGCTGGCGGTCGATGGCGAAGCAATCCACTTCTGGACGGAATGACATGGCGAGGGCGACGAAGAACGGCACGGTGACGCGGCGGCGGGGGGAGACGTTCCTCGAGAACGACCAGCTCGTCGAGCTGCTGCGGAAGATGATGGAGATCCGCCGATTCGAAGAGAAGGCGGCGGAGATGTACGCGAAGGGCAAGATCCACGGATTCCTGCACCTGTACATCGGGCAGGAGGGCGTGGCGGTGGGAGCGATCTCGGCGCTGCGGCCCGACGACTACATCGTCAGCCACTACCGCGAGCACGGGCACGCGATCGCGCGCGGGCTCGATCCGAATCGGATCATGGCGGAGCTGTTCGGGAAGGAGACCGGCGTCACGGGTGGGCGCGGCGGGTCGATGCACCTTTTCGACGTCTCGAAGTCATTCCTGGGAGGCTACGCGATCGTTGCGGGGCACATGCCTCTGGCGTGCGGGCTGGCGCTCGCAGAGCAGTACAAGGGGACGGACCGCATCGCCGTGAATTTCATCGGCGACGGCGCGGTGAACGAAGGCGAGTTTCACGAAGCGCTGAACCTCGCGGCGGTGTGGAAGCTGCCGGTGCTGTTCATCTGCGAGAACAACTTCTACGGGATGGGGACGCAGGTCCGTCGGGTATCGGCGCTCGTCGAGGTGTACAAGCGGGTAGAGGCGTACGGGATCGACGCGGAGCAGGTGGACGGCATGGACGCGGTCGAGACGCACAACGCCGTGGCGCGGCTGGCGGCGCAGGTGCGGAGCGGTGGCGGACCGGCGTTCATCGAAGCGATCTGCTACCGGTTCCGCGGGCACTCGATGGCGGACCCGGAGTTCTATCGACGCAAGGATGAAGTAGAGCGCTGGCGGTCGCTCGACCCGATCGAGCAGCTCAAGCGGCGGCTGCTGGCCGAGGCGGTGGTTACCGAGGACGACGTCGCAAAGATGCAGGCGGAAGTGGACAAGATCGCTGCGGAAGCGGCGGAGTTCGCCGAGCAAAGCCCGTTCCCGCCGCGCGAGAGCCTGATGCGGGACGTCTACAAAGACGGCACGCACAAGGACGGCGCGAATGCCTGAGATCACCTATCGGGAGGCGCTGCGGCAAGCACTGCGATATCAACTCCAGAACGACGAGCGCGTGTTCCTGATGGGCGAGGACATCGGCGCGTACGGCGGATCGTACGCCGTTACGAAAGGTTTCCTGGAGGAGTTCGGCGGCAAGCGCGTGAAGGACACGCCGATAGCCGAGTCGGTGGTGGTGGGTGCAGGCATCGGCGCCGCGATGGCGGGGCTGAAGCCGATGGTCGAGCTGATGACGATTAACTTCAGCCTGCTGGCTATCGACCAGATCGTGAACAACGCATCGAAGCTGCACTACATGTCGAACGGGCAGATCAACGTGCCGATCGTGATCCGTATGGCGGGCGGCGCGGGGAGCCAGCTTGGCGCGCAGCACTCCCATAGCCTCGAGGGATGGTACGCCCACGTGCCGGGCCTGCACGTCGCTGTCCCGGCGACGCCATACGACGCGAAGGGCCTGCTGATGACGGCGTTCGACCAGGAGAACCCCGTCATCTTCATCGAGCACACGGCGCTGTACGGCTCGAAGGGCGAGGTGCCGGAGGAGGCGTACCGCATTCCGTTCGGGCAGGCGGAGGTGTACCGCGAGGGACGCGACCTGACGATCATCGGTTACTCCGGCAGTGTGCACCAGGCATATCGCGCGGCGGAGCAGCTTGCGGGGGAAGGCATCGACGCAGAGGTACTGAACCTCCGGACGCTGCGCCCGCTCGATGTGGACGCGATCGTGCGGTCGGTGCAGAAGACGACGCGCGCGATCATCGTCGAGGACGACTGGAAGTTCGGTGGATTCGGCGGCGAGATCGCGGCGATCATCCAAGAGGAGGCGTTCGACTATCTCGACGCGCCGGTGCTGCGCTGCGCCGGCTCTGATGTGCCGATGCCATATTCGGGCGCACTCGAGCAGGCAGCGCTGCCTCAGGAGGAGGGGATCGTAGAGCTGGCGCTTTCGATGTTCGAGGGGGCTCGGGCGTGATCAGCGAAGTCGTCATGCCGCAGATGGGCGCAGACATGACGGAGGGCACCGTCGTGCGTTGGCTCAAGCACGAGGGCGACGACGTCACGCGCGGCGAGATCATCGCCGAGATCGAGACGGACAAAGCGAACGTGGAGATCGAGGCGTTCGAGGGTGGCACGTTCCGGAAGGCGCTTGCGGACGAAGGCGACACGGTGCATGTCGGCGAAGTGATCGCGGTGATCGCCGACCCGAAGGACGACATTTCGAAATACGCGAACGGCGCCGGTGTGCAGCAGCCGGCCCGGACGCAGGCGGCGCCGAAAGCTGAAGCCGGGGCGCGGAAGACTGAGGAGCGAGCGCCCGCTCCTGCTGAAGCGCCACCGCGCGAGCGGGTTACGGCTGCGGCGTCGGACGGCGCGCCGGAGGCAGAGGCAACGCCGGTAAGCGAGCGGCCGCCGGAGCCGTCGCCGCCGAAGGAGGCGCAGCCACCGAAGCAAGCGGCCCAGGGCGAGCCGGTACGCGCACATGAACAGCGCACGCCGTCGGCAAACGGACGTGTGCGCGCATCGCCGTTGGCGAGGCGGATCGCAGCCGAGCGCGGCGTGGACCTGCAGCAGGTGCGGGGGAGCGGGCCAGGCGGACGGATTCTCCGGCACGACGTCGAGGAAGCCGGTGCAGGACCGTCGGCAGCCGAGGCGCAGACTCGAGCGCCGGCACCGCCGGTAGCGCGCGGCGTCGTGGAGATGTCGCGCATGCGGCAGGCGATCGCGCGGCGGATGTCCCAGAGCAAGCGCGAGGCGCCGCACTACTACCTGCTGGCGGACATCGACATGACGGAGGCGATGTCGATGCGGCGGCAGTTCAACGAGCTCCAGCCGGAGGACGCGCGGGCGAGCGTGAACGACCTCATCGTGCGTGCGTGCGCGCGGGCCCTGCAGAAGCATCCGATGTTCAACGCGACGATCGCCGACGACGCGGTGACGCGACACGAGCAGCAGAACGTATGCATCGGCATCGCGCTGGAGCACGGGCTGATCGCGCCGGCAATCATCGACGCGGGGCGGAAGCCGCTCGCGCTGATCGCGCGCGAGACGAAGGATCTCATTCAGCGAGCGAAGGGCGGCTCGCTTCGTGCGGACGAGATCACCGCGGGCACGTTCACAATCACGAATCTCGGCGCCTACGGCATCGAGACGCTGATCGGCATCATCCAGCCGCCGCAGGCGGCGATCCTCGGCGTCGGTAGCGTGATGGATCAGCCGGTCGCGCGTGAGGGCGCCGTCGTTGTCCGCCAGATGATGAAGATCGCGCTGTCGGCCGACCACCGCGTGACAAACGGCGCCGAGGGCGCGGAGTTCGTCGGGGAGATCAAGCGGGTGCTGGAGAAGCCGCTGGCGCTAGTGTTGTAGGCCGGAATCGGTCTGCCTTTGAGCGGTCAGCCAAGATAAGGCGCGCGCAGCGACACGGTTTCCCGCGATGAGGCGGCCACATGGGTCCGCCCCGACAATTGACGATCGCGCTCAACCTCTACTACTACGCGAGACCTACTGCTGGACGAGGCCGATGTGGTTGCCTGCGGGGTCGGCGATGCGGGCGACGGTGGGGCCTCCGGGGACGTCGAATGGCTGGGCGAGGACGCTGCCGCCGAGGTCCTGGGCCTGTTTCATGGACGCGCGGATGTCGGCGACCTGGATGTACAGCGCGACGCGGGGCGCGTCGCCGGGCTGGAGGTGGCCGCCGGGGCCCGGGAGCGGGCCGCCCTCGCCGGCGTCGATGTTCACGATCGACGCGATCGGGCCTGGGTGCATGTTCCACTCGAACATCTCAGCGTAGAACGCGCGCAGTTTGTCCGGTTCTCTGCCCTGAATCTCCCAGTGGACGATCGGGCGCGGCGTTGCCATCGCTCACCTCCGGAATGGACTCGAGTAGACGAAGAGCGCACGAGACTCGCGCGCTCCACGCTATCACACTTCGATCGTTGTGCCGATGCGAGTGCGGTTTAGCCGCCCTGCATCGAGCCGGCCTTGATGAGGCCGATGGTGTTGCCGGCGGGATCCTTGAACTGGGCGATCGTCGGGCCGCCGGGCACTTCGGCGGGCGGCATGACGGTCTGACCGCCAAGGCTCTGCGCCTGCTTGAGGGAGGCGTCAAGGTCGGGGACTTCGACATAGACCGTCACCATCGACTGGTCGCCCGCAGTGATGCCACCGCCGACGCCAGCGTTGGCGACCATGCCGTATTGCATGGGGTTGTTTGCATCGACGTTCCAGCTGAAGAGCTTGGAGTAGAAGTCCTGGAGCTGCTTTCCGTCCTTGCCGTGGATCTCGAAGTGGACGACGTTTGGCATGCGCGAATCCTTTCTGCTGAAGCTAACGACGGATCATGATTGTACGGCCGTGCGGCGCGGGCGGATGTACCGCTAAAGGCCGAGCTGCTTACGCATCGCCGGCAGTCCGGCGATGTGACCCGTGAGGTGGAAGTCGATAATGGCCTGCGTCCACTGCGCGAGGGTCGGGTACTCGCCGAGCGGCGTGTCCTTTAGCAGCGCGACGTGCGCTTTGCGGTTGAGCTGGTCTTCGCTGAGGCCGGCGACGAAGTCACCGAGCTCGTCGTATTGACGTCGCACGTTGGCGAGCAGCTCGGTGGCAGGCATCGACTGTCGCTGTGGCGTGAAGTTCGTCTGGCCGGGCACGACCGGGATCTCGGGCGTGCCGGTCTCGACGATCTGGCGAGCCCAGCGGACGAAGTCCTCGTTCTCGCCGGAGAGGTGCGACAGCAACTCCTTGACGCTCCACTCGCTCGCCGCCGGCCGGCGCGAAGCGTCGGTCTCGCTGATACCCTGGAGCCCGCTCTGGAGTTGATCCATCTTGGCGCGCAGGCCTTCCTGAAGGGCGGATGCCTGTGCCACTGGCATGTGCTGCTCCTTTCCAAAGTCGCCAAAACGTGAGAGTCGATGCAGATCGTAGAGTGACTATCACATTGGGTCAATACCCTTGCTAGAATTGGCGCGATGAAACCGGACCCCCCGGCCCCCTCTCCACAACGTGGAGAGGCGCGGCGGCGGAAACGGATCGAAGATTTAACGTCGCGGCGGGCGTACGAGCAGCGCTGCCCGATCGCCATGACGCTCGATCTCGTCGGCGACCGCTGGACGCTGCTGATCCTTCGGGACATGATGCTCGGGGCATCAAAGTTCAAGGACTTCCTCGAGCGTTCGCCGCGGATGCCCACGCGGATCCTTTCGGCGCGGCTGAAAAAGCTAGAGGCTGCGGGACTCATCGATCGGCGGATCTACAGCGAGCATCCGCTGCGCGCGGAATACCGCATGACGCAGCGGGGCGATTCGCTCAAGCCGGTGCTGCTGGCCATCGGCGCCTGGGGGCTGGACGAGTTCTTCGACAAGCGAGGGCGCGCCGCGTTCGTAAAGCGGCTCGCGTCCTACGGCATCGACGTCCAGTGAGCGCTATCCCGCGAAGATGATGGTGAAGTAGTTCATCCCGCTCGCGTCGACGGCGAGGGCCACGCCCATCTGCGTGTAATGCGGCCCCAGGATGTTCTCGCGATGCGGCGGGCTGTTCCACAGGGCGTCGTCCGCCACAGCGACGCATTGCGACGCCGGATAGTTGTTCTTCGCGAGGTTCTCGCCGGCCCATGCGTAGCCGACGCCGTACTGGTCCATCAGCGAGAAGGCGGTCTGGCCGGTCGGGCTCGTGTGCGCGAAGTAGTTGTTGCGCGCCATGTCCTGCGAACGGATGCGCGCGATGCCGACGAGCGCGGGGTTCGCCTGCAGCGCCGGGAGGCCGGCGGAGGCGCGACGGCGGTTCGTGTCGTCGAACAGCGCGCGCTCCAAGGCATTCATCGGCGATGTGTCGAGCCCCTGCACGGCGGGCGCGGGCGGCGGCGGTGGAGGAGGCGGCGGTGCCGCTGAACGCACCGGCGGCGCCTGCACGAGTGGCGGAGCCGGGGCGTCGGACGCGTCGTCCGGCGACGGCTCAGGCGTCGGTGGCGGCGGGAGCGCGGCAGCGAAGTGGGCGATGTCCTCGATGGCGCGCCAGTTCGCGTCGTTGATCGCGGCAGCCAGGCTAGCGATGTCCTGCATGGCGCGACGGTCGTCGGCGTTTATCGCCGGCGTGAGGTCGAACATCTGCGGGACGGGGCGCTCGTTCTGCACGTGCAGCGCGTCGTGCGTGACGCCGGTGCGGTCCGTCGTGCGGGCGGCGTTCGTGAGCATCGCACGCGTCGAACCGGCGCCGCCGACGTCTCCAGGCGCCGACATCGCTACCGCGAGCACGAGCATGACGGCGAACGGGGTGAGCACCCGGCCGACGCCGAGCAGGTGGGTCAAGCGGAGAACTTGCAGCGTGGACAGCGGGCGCGGTGGTTCGCGCATGTGGCCAGCTCCATTCCGAAGGGCGTGCGCTCTGGGCGCCGAGCCCTCAGAGATGGTCGGCATGGGGCGACAGGGTCTTGACCCGCACCTAGGCGCGACGTAAGGGAAGTTCGGCGTCGGAAATCGGCGATTTGCTGAGGGCCGCGAATCTGGGCGCGGGCCGTTGGGAGGGGAGCAGCGACTCGCCGAGCCAGCCGACGCGGACGGCGCCGAGCATGGCTCGGTTGAGGCTTCCTTAGGGACGCCAGCTCGGCGTGCGGCGACTCGCTGTCCGCTTGTGCGTCGAATCGCTACGATCGACCCGCGCTTTGTTCGTCCAGGTGTAAGGAGTCTCGGTCTTGCCAGAAGGCAGCTTCGCCGCGCTCGACTACATGTTTCATCCGCGATCGGTGGCGGTGCCCGGTGCGTCGACGCACGAGGGGCCGGGATCGTTCGTCGCGGCGATCAAGGAAATGGGGTTCGAGGGCGGACTGTACCCGGTCAACCCGAAGGCGGACGAGATCCAGGGGCTGACGTGCTACCACTCGCTCACCGAGATCCCTGGCGACGTCGATCACGTGATCTCGAGCGTGCCGCTGCGATTCGTCGAGCAGCTCGTCGAGGAGTGCGGCGCGAAGCGGGTGAAGGTGCTGCACTTCTTCACGGCCGGCTTCAGCGAGACCGGCGACGAGGAGGCGGCGGCGCTGGAGCGGCGGGTGATGGCGCGGGCGCAGGAACTGGGCATCCGGGTGATCGGACCGAACTGCATGGGGCTCTACGTGCCCTCGGGCGGCCTGTCGTTCATGCCGTACCTACCGACGGAGCCGGGCCCCGTGGCGTTGATCTCCCAGAGCGGCGCGAACGCCGGCGAGTTCTGCCGGACCGCAGCGGCGCGGGGGCTGCGGTACAGCAAGGTCGTGAGCTACGGCAACGGCGCCGACGTGCGGGAGTCGGAGCTGCTGGAGTACCTCGCGGAGGATCCGGAGACGACCGTCGTGTGCTGCTACATCGAGGGCGTCGGCGACGGCGCGCGCTTCCTGCGGGCGCTGCGTCGATGCGCAGCGGTCAAGCCGGTGGCGGTGCTGAAGGGCGGCCGTACGGAGGCGGGAACGCGGGCGGTGAACTCGCACACGGGCAGCCTCGCGGGCTCGCTGCAGATCTTCGACGCGGCGGTGCGGCAGGCAGGGGCGGTGCGCGTCGACCGGATGGAAGAGCTGGTGGACGCGGCAGTGACGTTCCGCTATCTGCCATCGCTCGCGGGCCCGCGCGCGGGCATCGTCGGTGGGGGCGGCGGATACAGCGTGCTGGCGTCGGACGAGGTGGCTTCGTACGGGCTGCAGATGCCGGCACTGCCGGAAGGGGTGCAGCAGAAGCTGCGCGACTTCACGCCGACGGCGGGGACGAGCGTGCGCAATCCGGTCGATACGAGCGTGGGCTGGGGGCCGGAGGGGCTGAAGCCGATGCTCGACACGATCCGCATCGTCGCGGAGGCGGAGAACATCGACTTCATCCTGTACCACACCAGCTGGTCGTGGGGGGCGATGCGGGCGGAGGGCCCGAACGTGACGGAGATCGCGGGGGAGACGGCGGGGAAGCTGTCGGACGTGTCGCGCGAGGCGGGGAAGCCGATCGTGTGCGTGACGCGCATCCCGACGAGCGACGTCGGGATGGGAGCGACGCTAGCGTTCCAAGCGGAGGCGGGGAAGCACGACCTGGCGGTGTACAACAGCGTGCAGTCGGCGTCGCAGTCGCTGCAGCGCTTGCTGGAGTGGCAGTCGCATCAGCACGCAGTGGCAGCGCCCGCGAAGTAGCTCGCTAGCTCAGCGCTCTCAGCTCGAGGTCTGGAAACGCGTCGCCCATGGCGCCGCGGTGGCGCTCCATCGACACCGCGACCAGACGGGCTGCCTGCGAAACGTGCAGCAGGTCGTGGTACGCCAGGTGGTGGAGGATGTCGGCGATCGTGATCGGGCCGGCGATCTGGTGTCGGCCGCCGCGGCGGAGGTGATAGTCGGACAATGTGCGCAACCACGACGTCGCGTCGGCGCGGCGGGACGCCAGGTCGTCGCACAGATCATCGACCGGCCGCGAGCGCAGGGCGCCCATACCGGTGTCGTCGGGGATGTCCGGGATGAGCGGATCATCGGCGTCGAGCATGGCGCGCACGCGGCCGACGAGGGCATCGTCGTGGCGGGCGAGCAGGTGGGCGACGACGTCCTTCGCGGACCAGCCCTCGGCGCCGGGGGACTCGACGATCTCCAGCGGGAGCGCGCCGAGCATCGCGCGAAGGACCGGCGGTGTGGAGGCGAGGACATCGATTGTCCCGGGAAGCAGCGCCGTCATCGGCGAGCCTCGCTCGTCGACACGAGATCGATCCCCTTCGAGGCGAGCAGATCGCGCAGCGACGCCTGCGGGCGGGCGCCGTAGTGGCTGATCACCTCGGACGCACAGATGGAGGCGACGCGTCCGCACATCGCCGCGTCCGCACCGTTCGTGAGCGCGTGTAGGAAGCCCGCGGCGTAGACGTCACCGGCGCCTGTCGTGTCGACGACGCGGACCGGCTCGGGGGGAATGCGGTGCGTCTCGCCGGCGGCGAGCACGACGGACCCGCGCTCGCTGCGGGTGACGACGGCCAGATCGCAATGGCCACGCAGATGGCCCAGTGCCACGTCGAGGTCGCCAGTGTCATAGAGCACCGTGGCCTCGTGCTCGTTGGCGAAGAGGACATCCACCGCACCGCGATCGACGAGGTCGCGAAAGTCGGCGCGATGGCGCTCCACGCAGAACGGATCGGACAGCGTGAGCGCGATCTTTCGCTCGGCGGCGTGCGCGAGTTCGACCGCACGCATGAACGCGGCGCCGGCCTGCGGGTGATCGAGCAGGTAGCCCTCGAGGAAGGTGACCTGCGCGGACGCCACGAGATCGTGGGGAACGTCGTCCGGCGTCAGCTCGACGGACGCGCCGAGGTACGTCTGCATGGTGCGCTGGGCGTCGGGGGTGACGACGATGAGGCAGCGCGCCGTGGGGGGACCGCCGCTCGCGGGCGGCGTGTCGAAGGCGACGCCGGCGGCGCGGATGTCGTGCCGGAACACCTGGCCGAGCTGGTCGTCGCGCACCTTCCCGATGAATGCCGCACTCCCGCCAAGCCGGGCGACGCTCGCGATCGTGTTCGCCGCCGAACCGCCGGACATCTCCATCCCGGCGGGCATGGCTGCGTAGAGCTCGTCGGCACGGGCCTCGTCGATCAGCGTCATCGCACCTTTGACCAGACCGTTTGCGGTGAGAAACGGTTCGTCGGCCTGCGCCAGGACGTCGACGATGGCGTTGCCGATGCCGATGACATCGAAGGGTGCGTTAGCGGTCATGGGCAAAGCGGTCGAGAACAAGCAGCAGACGGCAGACAACAGGGCGTGGGCCGAAGAACAGAGAACACAGAACAAAGAACAAGACCGACGAATCGGGGCTATAGCCCAAGAAACGGCGAATCATTTGCGGCGGAACTCGCGGGCGAGGGCATCCGCGGTCAGGTGCAGCATGGTGGGGCGGCCGTGGGGGCAGGTGCGAGGCGACTCGCACTCCTCGAGCTGTCGCAGGAGCTCGCGCTGCTCGACGTCGCTCATGGGCATGCCGGCGCGGACGGCGCCGTGGCAGGCGACCGATGCGGCGAGCCGATGCGTTGGATCGCGCTGGGTGTCGGCCTCGGCGTCGCGGAGCGCGCGGTCGAGGACTTCGACGATGCGGCGGGAGACCACGTCGCCGGCGGCGATCGCCGGCGGCACGCTGCGCACGACGTACGCGTCATCGCCGAAGTGCTCGATGTCGAAGCCGAGGCGCTCGAGCTCGCCGCGCTGCTCTTCGACCAGGGCTCGGTGCGCGGCGCTGAGCTCGACGGTCAGCGGCTCGAGGAGGCCCTGTGTTTCCGGGCGGCCGGCGCGGGCGGCGCTGAGGCATCGCTCGTACAGCACGCGCTCGTGGGCGGCGTGCTGATCGATCAGGTACAGGCCCTCCGGGCCCTCGGCGATGACGTAGGTGTTGCCGACCTGGCCGATCGGGCGCAACAGCGGCAGGCGCTCGAGCATCGGCGCGTCCGCTCCCTGCGACGACGCTTCGTCCGTGGCGACGGCCACCGATGGCGCGCCATGCGCGGCCGAGGGCAGCGGCGGCTGCGCGGCCGGATCGCGCAGGAACATCGGCGGGACGTCAGCAGGACGCGCGGGCAGCGCTGGAGGGGCTGGTGGAGTCGTGAATGACGCGCCGGACCAGAGGCCTCCGCCAACCGACGGCACCGGCGACTGCTGTGACAGCACGCGTCGCACGGAGCGCTGCAGCAGCGCGAAGACCTCGCGCTCGCGGCGCAGGCGGACCTCGGCCTTCGTTGGATGCACGTTGACGTCGACTTCGTCGGGCGGGAGCGTGATGTCGATCACGGCGATGGGGTGGCGGCCGACGGGCAGCATGCCCTGGTACGCCTCATCGATCGCGAAGGTGAGCGCGCGGTTCTTTACCCACCGGCGGTTCACGTACACGCCGATGTAGCCGCGGGAGGCACGGTGCAGCCGCGGCTCGATGACGACGCCGCGCAGCGACGGCTCGCCTTCGTTGATCGCCGGCGTCTCGACTGGCAGCCCGGCGGAGGCGACGTCGCTCCCGTACACCGCGGCGACAGCGTCGAGCAGCTCGCCGCTACCCTCCGTCTGCAGCGTCGTGCGGGCGTCGACGGCGAGCGTGAAGCGGACCTCGGGGTAAGCGAGCGCGTAGTGCATTACCGCCGTGGCGACGTGGGTGGCCTCGCCGCCGGGAGAGCGCACGAACTTCAGGCGGGCGGGCTGGGCGGCGAAGAGGCGGCGGACGGTGAAGGACGTGCCGGGCGGCGCCGCGCCGGAGCCTTCATCGACGATCACGCCGTCGCGCAGCTTCAGGCGCGCCCCGACGTCGTTGCCGGCGACGCGCGTGAGGAGCTCCACCTCGCCGGCAGCGGCGATGCTCGGGAGGGCCTCGCCGCGGAAGCCGAGGGTGGCGATGCGCCAGAGGTCGTCTTCGCCGGCGACCTTGCTGGTGGCGTGGCGCTCGAACGCGAGGCGCAGCTCGCCGGGCTCGATGCCGCAACCGTCGTCGGCGACGCGGATCAGCGCGAGGCCGCCCTCGCGGATCTCGACCGCGATCTGCGACGCGCCGGCGTCGAGCGAGTTTTCGACGAGCTCTTTGACGACGGAGGCAGGCCGCTCGATGACCTCGCCAGCCGCGATCTTCGCCGCTTCCTGCGGTGCAAGGATGCGGATCGGCAAGCGGGGCACCTCCGGGGGCGAGTGTATCACGAACAAGCGTGCGGATTGAGGGAGACGAGGGCACGCTTCCCGTCGTATCTTCGGTGCCGGTCGCGCTGCGGCGAGCGCGGAAGGGCGGGGGAGGGCGGAGGCACTAGACTGGATTCGATGCGGAGGATTCGGGAATTCCTGGTGCGGACGTGGCCGCTGCTGCTGGCGCTGGCGGTGCTCGCCGGCACGCCGGCGCTGCTGTACCTGAACCGGCACGGGCGGGTGGCGGTGAACGCCTCGCTGTACCTGCCGGACATGGTGCTGCAGGTGCCGCTCCCCTTCCGTCCGGTCTCGCTGATCAGCGACGCGCCGCATCGCGAACGGGTCACGATCGACTACACGAGCCGGAACGGGCCACGGTCGATAGACGCCGACCTCTATATCCCGGCTCACGGCGCGAACCACGTCGGCGTCGTGTTCTCCATGGGCTCGCCGCCGCTGAGCCTCGACGACCATCGGCTGGTGCGGGTGGCGGAGGACTCGGCGCGGTCGGGCGTGGTGATGCTGGTGCCGTTCTCGGACCGGCTGGACGACCTGCGCATCGAACCGGAGGAGATCGACGCGCTGGTGGCCGAGTTCCAGTACGTGCAGGCGCTGCCGCAGGTGGACCGGGGGAGGGTCGGGTTCTTCGGGGCGAGCGTCGGCGGGTCGTTGGCGCTGGTCGCCGCGGCGGATCCGCGCATCGCCGACGAGGTGGACCACGTGGTGTCGTTCGGAGGATACTACGACGCGCTCGAGACCTTCGGCGCGATCGCCACGCACCACATCGAATACGGCGGCGTGGACGCGGAGTGGACGCCGCGCGAGCACAGCGAGAAGGTGATGGCGGAGCAGCTCATCAACGCGGTGGACAACGCGCACGACCGGCAGCTGCTGACGCGCACGTTCATCGACCACGAGCCTGCAGATGACACCCAGCTCGCCACGCTCTCGCCGGTGGGGCGCAGCTCGTTCGACTTCCTCTCGAACTCCGACCCGAACGCCGTGTCGTCGCTGATCCGGCGGCTGCCGCCCGAGGCCGTCGCGCAGCTGGACTATCTGTCGCCGCGGACGAGCATCGCGAACGTGAAGGCGGAGCTGTTCATCCTGCACGACCGCGGAGACCCGTTCATCCCGTATACGGAGACGCGCAAGCTCAAGGACGCGATCGGCGACCGGAGCAACGTGCACTTCGACGAGCTGCGGCTATTCGAGCACGTGTCGCCGAAGCTGGACCAGCGCCCGGAGATCATCGCGCTGGACAGCACCCGGCTGCTGTTCCGGCTGTACCAGCTACTGCTGAAGTGGGACTGAGCGTCAGTCTTCGACGACGCCCTGCGACGAGAGGAACTGCTTCGCGTCGTCCACGCTGTTGAACACACGCGAGCCCAGGGCGTCGAGCGCATCGACGACGTCGTCATCTGCTGCATCGTCATACGCGGCGTCGACGATGTGCGAGCGTTCGACGCGACCCTCGGACGCGTAGCCGTTCTCGATGTACGGCGCGAGCTTGCTCCACTTGACAGGCATCGATGCTCCTTCGGCTGTTGCGCGCGCGGCGCGCGGCGTGGGTACGGGAAGCCTAGCCGGTGCCGGCGGTTATGTCGCGACGACGGTAGACGAAGAACGCGATGGCAAGGAAGGCCAACGTGTACGCGGCGAGGACGAACGCCGCCGTCTCCGGGCTGTTGGCGTTCCGGTCCGCGAGCTCGTTCTGGGACGGGCCGAAGTTCACGACTTCGGGGAGCCGATTCTGCGCAAGGATCACCTGCACGTTGGCGTTGATGAGGTAGTTGGGCACGCTGTGCCAGAAGCCGGTGCCGATGCGCATCAAACCGCTGACGATCGGCTCGATGAGCGCGGACCCGAGCCCGGCACCGACGCCGGCGAGCGTCGAGCGGCCAACGACGGCGGCGCAGAAGGCGAGCGTGATGTACGGCGTCATTACGAAGAGCGTGCGGCCGAACGACGCCCACTGGTCCTTCACCCAGCCAGGCGTGACGAAGCTGAAGTCCGCGCCGCCGTTGCTTACCGTGATGATGGTGCTGATGGCGAGGCCGACGGCGACCGCAAGCAGCGCGCCCGCCACGATCATCGCGGCCACGACGATGAACTTCGCGGAGATCAGGCGGATGCGTCCGCTCGAGGCGGTGGCGGCGAGGCGCGCGGTGCCCCAGGCGTACTCGCTGCCGACGGCGCCGGCGGCGAGGATCATCGCCAGGATCGAGCCGAGAAGCCCGACGATCTGCAGCGAGAACGGGACGGACACCTGCAGGTAGAGCGCGCGGCGCAGGTCGGCGCCGGAGAACTGGTTGTGCTCGCCGATCGTGCTCACCCGCCCGCTGACGCTCCACAGCACGACGTAGAGCAGCGCGACGAGGCCGACCAGGATGAGCGCGAGGAGCCAGGTCATCAAGCGCTTACGGAGCTTGAAGAACTCGACGGCCATCAAGCGCGTCATGCGGACACCTCCTGCCGCTCTTCTGCCGCAGCGGCACCATCGGGGTGCCCTCCGTCGTCGGTGAGATCGAGGAAGACGCTCTCGAGCTCGATCTCCCATGTCGTCAGCTCGGACACGTAGACGCCCTGCTGGGCCAGGAGGCGGTTCAACTCGGCGGCGCGAGCGGTGGGCGCAGACGCGCGGACGTAGCCGTCGATGCGGTCGACGGCGCTCACGAAGTCGACGCCGCCGAGGGCGCGGACCAGCGTTTCAGCGTCATCGGCGCGGAGGCGGAGGTACTGGCCGCGGCCGAGGAGCTCATCGACCGTGCCCTGGGCGACGAGACGGCCTCGTTTCACGATCGCCACCCGGTCGCTGACGGCCTGCACTTCATGGAGGAGATGGCTGCAGAGGAAGACGGAACGGCCTTCGCGGGCAAGGCGCGGGATGAGCTCACGCACCTCGCGGGTGCCGGCGGGATCGAGGCCGTTCGTCGGCTCGTCCAGGATCACCAGGTCGGGGTCGCGCAGGAGCGTCGAGGCGATGCCCAGGCGCTGCTTCATGCCGAGCGAGTACGTCTTGTAGGCGTCTCGGCCTCGGTCGCGGAGGCCGACGAGCTCGAGCATCTCGTCAATGCGCGCGTCGGGGATATCGCCGAGCATGATGGCGAGCGTCTTCAGGTTGTCGTAGCCGGAGAGGTACGGGTAGAAGGCCGGTGTCTCGATCACGGCGCCGATGCGCTTGAGGACTGGCCAGGAGTGGGTGGCCATGTCGTTGCCGAAGGCGAGCGCGCGACCGCGGCCGGGGCGGATGAGGCCGAGCATCATGCCGACGGTCGTGCTCTTTCCGGAGCCGTTGGGGCCGAGGAAGCTGAAGACCTCGCCGTCGAAGACCTGCAGGTTCATGTCGGCGACCGCGGTGATGGGGCCGTAGCGCTTCCAGAGGCCTTCGGTGCGGAGGATCTCCTGGCCGTGGGACATGGCCCGTGCATGGTATCAGCGGGCGGTGGTGAGTCTCGCTTCGGTCCCCCGGAGACGATGCGCGCGACGCATGGGCGCGAGGCTAGCGAAGGTTGGGATGTGGGCTGACCATCCAGTTGAGGCCGCGCGGGAGACTTCGATAGTATGTGGCGCGCCTGTGCAATCCCCGGTAGCTCAATGGTAGAGCACTCGGCTGTTAACCGAGGTGTTGTTGGTTCGAGTCCAGCCCGGGGAGCCAGATTACACCCCCCTCGCCGCCGAAGCGTACTTGTCGGTCGAGTTTGAACAGTGGCTCGTAGAGCGGCTTCGGCGTGAGTGCCTCGACTTGCTGCCCGCGAACCTCGATCTTGGCGAACACTTCACGGACGAACGCCCGCTGGGTTGCTCTCGGACTCTGGTTCCAAAGCGATCCCACGTTTTCCAATAGGGCGGCCGCCCGCTCCACATCGACGACGGCATGAGGGCGATCCAGTTCGGCGAGTCGGCGCTTGAGTGGTTCGATCTCTCGCTTGTACTCGCGGTCATCTAGGTCGCCCCACCGATACAGCTTCTTGAGCCGCGTGAACTCGCGCTCGATTCGCGACTGTTCGGCCGAGTCGTCCGGACGCGCTATTCGACGCCTCAATTCTGAGATCACTTCGCCTAGGTATTGAGGGGGCAGCTTCATGCCAGAGACGTATGCGCCGATCTGCGCTTCCAACACGTCGGCTTGCACCATCCGCTGCGGACAAGCATCGCGTCCGTGGCGTTGAGCCGTGGAACAACGCATGTAGCGTCTGCCTTTCTTGTTGGCTTGGGTGCCGACCATCCCGGCTCCGTCCGACGCACACACCGCGATCTGCGAGAGGGGATACGGCTCTTTGCCGAACGGCCTTTGGGAACGTACGGAACGTCGACGATCCTCCAGTGCTTGCTGAACCGCGCCAAACGTTGCGGCGTCGATGATTGCCTCGTGGTTCCCATTGCGAATAGCACCGCCGCCTCGCCGGGCGTAGTAGGTTACCTGACCGGTGTAAGCGACGTTCGTCAGTGTCTTCCGGACGCTGCATCGGTCGAGCGGGTTGCCCTTCGCGCTGCGCAGCCCAACCTCTGACGCCCACCGGGCAATTTCGCGCAATGAGTGCCCACCTGTTGCATACCGCTCGAACATCTCCCGCACGAGCGGAGCGACAACTGGGTCGCGAACGATCCGCTGTTGGTCATCACGCACATAGCCCAGCGGCAGCGGGCCGACCAGATCGCCTTGCTCTGCCTTCTCCTTGAGGCCGATCTTGATGCGTTCGACGATGCTTTCTCGCTCGAACTCAGCGAACGTTCCCACGATGTTTCTCTGCATCCGCCCTATCGAAGTGCTAAGGTCGATGCCTTCTTTGATCGAAACTGGCTGGACACCGAGACGTTCGAGTTCATCACAGATCGCCAACACATCTCGCAGACGGCGCGAGAGGCGATCCATCTTGAGGAAGACAAGCCGTACGAACGCCCCCTGTTGCGCAGCAGCCAGCATCGATTGAAGGCCATCGCGATTCGTCGACTTGCCACTCACTCCGGCATCCTCGAAAACACGGACGAGTGGCCACCCTAGATCTGCGCAGTACTGCTCGATTACGTGTCGCTGAGCGTCGAGGCTGTAACCTTCTCGCGCCTGTTCATCTGTCGATACACGGATGTAGCCCGCGGCGAGCGGCGTTTCCGTCATTGGCGACCTCGCGTGTCTGCGTCATCAACTGAAGGGTAAGTCGAGGCAACCTCCTCACGGAGTCGAGCCTCGATCATATCCGCGATGACGCGTACGAGCGCTGGCGCCGTAACCTCGACCGCGTCGCTTTGCGGCGTGAGGCTATGATTTGGCCGCGCGACAACGACTCCTGTCGCCAACAAAACACCCTTCTCCAAGGAGAAGGGTTCACGCGCGACACATCCATCGTCAGCAGGCTTGCCATCTCCCTGCGCCTCGACAAGCGAGGCTCCAAGTGACTGACCGCATGGTTCCTCCGGCTCTTTGCCGGGGGCTGGCTTTGCCACCTTCGACGGTGGGTCACACAACCCACGCCTGACAGGTCTGGCGGACGGGTTGCAGGGCCAGTTCCCTACCCGTCACTCTTCATGCCCTATCGCTAACGCATTATAACATATCTGGCCTCTTTTCACAAGCGGGAGGCGGGAGCTTCAAGGGGACAAGAGTCGGGCGGAGAGGTCTATGATGACCTCGAGCAGACGGAGGCGTCGCGTGGTTCGACGGATGTTCGGCATCGTACTATCCGGGTTTGTGGCAGCCGCTCTGTGCGCGAGTATTGCGTCAGCACAGACGCCGTCGCTCGATGGAACTGGCATACCCGCCACGACGATGACACCGTCCCCGGCGGCTCCCGCAGAACCGCCACCACCGGGGAGCCTGACGCTCAGCCGGTCGTCTGGCGCGGTGGGCGACACGGTGCTCGTCCACGGCGACGGATTCTCCACCAGCGTGACCGTAATCTTCGTGTGCGCGCCGACTTCGCTTCGTCCCCGAGAGTTCTTCGCGACCGTCGCACAGCCAGCGGGAACGGCGTTCGACATTCCATTCGTCATTCCGCCACACCTCGACGAGCATCAAGGCGGCACCGAAGGTATCCCTACACCGCTCGGTGCGTGCGCGTTCGAGACCTCACCCCCGTTGGGAGGTGCGGCGTTCACCGTAACCGCGGATTCCAGTACTCTCGGACTCCCGAACGCCGGTGTCGGTGGTCGCGTGAAGGACGGACTCACGGTGGCTGTCGCTGTCGGACTCCTCGCTGTTGTCGGTGCAGTCCTGCTTGTGTTCGGCGAGCGCGCGAGGAACCGACACGGTTAGCAACGAGCGGCGCGTTCGTCGCTAACGCCCGTGCGTCGACAGATTCCGCCCGCAGGCTGCGCGTGAGGCTGGCGTAGCCATCGCGTCGCGCACACGCCGCCCGCCTTCTGGTTCAATCTATGACAATGCGAACACTGGCGGCCGTCGTCCTCTTGGTACTCCTGCTGGGAGCCTGCGGTGGCAAACACCCCCCAACGGAGCCGAGCGCAACAATCAATCAGACGGCGGTGGCTCCGGCGACGGTGACACTCCCGAAGCTCGATGACCACGCTGCAACGGCGGCAGCCGTTCGCGCGCTGTTCGGCTCGCTCCCTCCCTACGGGACGACGAACGTGACGTCTGGGCGATACGTACGAACGAACCTCGCGGTCGCGCAGGCCGTAGTGCTTGGAAGAGCAGACCCGGACAATGTCTCGACCACGACCGGGCGCAGCGCCACACGTTCAGCAGAGTCCGCGTGGCTGTTTGTGTTCACGGGCGCGTTCTACTACGAAACTCGATTTCATCCTGAAACGAGAGGACACTATTCGACAGCCGTGGTCGCCGTCTATGAAAACTATGAGGGCGTTATGAACCCCGTGGCCGAGCCTCCTGACCTTACGGCTCTTGGCTCGGAGACTGACATCCCAAGCAGTGAATTGTCGTCGGTTCTGTGCCAGTTCTTCCCACCGGCGTCGTCCTCGGCCGCATGCTCCACACCGGTGTCGCCCTGACCCCTTCACTGTCGGGGAATACTCCAGCCGAAATTTTCGCGGAAAACCGAGACGCCCATAATCGACGTTCGAGTCGAACGCGAGACCCCGACCGCCGAAGGAGATGTTCGCGGTGTCCGCCTGTCGGGGAATACTCCAGCCGAAATTTTCGCGGAAAACCGAGACGCCCATAATCGACGTTCGAGTCGAACGCGAGACCCCGACCGCCGAAGGAGATGTTCGCGGTGTCCGCCGGTGCCGTCGCCGGGGAGCCTCCGAACGGGCGAACGCCGAGGTAAGGAACCCCTCGCCGCGGTGTCGTTTTCACTTATGAGAAAGCGCGTTCCCGCACGCTAAACGCGCGTCTCGCCGAACCGATGCTATCATCAGGTAACAACCAAATAGGCATCAAGAGTAGGACGCGGTAGCCAGCCCGCGCCTCCGCAACCGAGCGACCCGCGCCACGGTGCGACAAGAAGATGATGCGGCCTACGGCAAAACAGCGGGGTCAACGACCTCCGGGTCGTTTTCTCTTTGCGCTCGATGCGGCCTCCTCTTGATGCGACGACGAGGAGGCATGCATGAACGAAACCCAGACCAAGCGACGACTGTTTCGCGGTCGCATCGAAGCCATCACCGACTTCGGGTCAATCGTCGTCGTCGCCATCGACGAAGGTGACCGAGTGCGACGTGTCCCGGCCGACGGCAACGCGTGGCGCAGGTATGGAGCAGCGGAGAACGTGCGCGTCGGTGACAGCGTCGCGTTTGTCCTCACTGATCTGGCGAGCGCTCGCGAGCGTTGCTTTGGACGACGAGGACGCTGATGACGAGTAATGTTGTTTCGCTCGAGCCCGCACTCGCACTCGATGTGTTTATTCCGCCGGAGCGACATCCAGCCAAGGTCTACATCGCGAGATTAGCGCCCGGTTCGCGAAGGACGATGCGACAGGCGCTCGATGTGGTCGCGTCACTGCTCTCGTCGGGTGGGTGTGACGCCGAGACCCTGAACTGGTCGGTCATCCGGTACCAGCACACCGCCGCCATTCGTTCAGCACTCGCCGAACGGTATGCTCCCACTTCTGCGAACAAAGTCCTCGCGGCGCTGCGTGGTGTTCTGCGCGAGGCGTGGCGGCTCGGACAGATGAGTGCGGATGACTATCACCGTGCCGTTGACCTTCCGGGTGTTCGAGGCTCGACGCTGCCGCGCGGACGGGCGTTGAGCGCTGGAGAACTGCGCGCGTTGTTCGCGGCATGTGCTGCCGATGCCAATCCAGCCGGAGCGCGTGACGCGGCGATGCTGGCGGTGCTGTACGGTGCGGGGCTGAGGCGGTCGGAAATCGTGGCGCTCGATGTGAGCGACTACGACGGCGCGAGCGGGACGCTTTCGGTGCGCCGAGGCAAAGGCAACAAGTCGAGAGTGTGCTACGCGACGAACGGTGCTCGCGAGGCCATCGAGGCGTGGCTCAACGTTCGAGGAGATGACCCGGGCGCTCTGTTCTGGCCCATAGACAAGTCCCGTCGTGCTGCGCGTCGGCGAATGACCGGCCAAGCTGTGCTCTACATCGTCGACCGCCGCGCTCGTGCGGCTGGCGTTCCGGCGTTCTCACCTCACGACCTCCGGCGAACGTTCATCACCGACCTGCTCGACGCGGGGGTAGATATCTCAGTGGTGCAGCGCCTCGCCGCCCACGCGAACATTCAGACGACGACGCGGTACGACCGGCGAGGGGAGAGGGCTAAGCTCAAGGCGGCAGAACTGCTCCATGTCCCGTATGCGCGCGGAAAGAACGCTACGGACGCGGTGTCTTTGTGAAGCCCCAGGCGGCATCCTCACTGTGCTCCCAGTGCATGCGCTTCATCGAGGGCCTTAATCACTAAAGCATTGAGGAGCGCAGGTTCTACGTCCGCGCGGGTGAAGTACCGAACGAGGCCCACGTAGACGGCCTTGAGTAGCGTAGCCGAGGCAGATAAGGCCGGACTCTCGGGAAGAACTTGTCGCCGGACGGACGTAACTCTACTGAAGTCAACGTAACCTTCGTTCAGCTTGGGTTCATCGTTTGGGGGAAGGTACAAGAACCGGAGGTTGCGCCCTTCCTTTATTGCCGGATGCTGCTTCGCTTCCACGGGAGCGAGGGGGCGAATAAGCGCAACGAGGACCATCGCCTTTGGGCTGTTGTCGATTTCGCATGCATGCGTGAGTAGCATCGCGGGCGCAAGCTGCATGTTCGTCGGAAGGATTTCATCATCGGGATTGAACGCCTTACCTTGTGGTGCTCGGCCATCACTTTCCATCGACGCGGTAGAAGTCACCAACCTTTACGCCACCCGCGCCATCACGTTCCCTGACGAAGCGTAGCTCCGCATCGCGCACAGCCACGCTCGGGACGCCGAAGAAGATGTCGCCTTGTGCCAGCTTAGGGTTCGGAAGCTGATAGAACTCCGCGTCCATTACCTGTCCTCCGGCTCGAAGCCCGGAGGTTCGTCAGGGCCGGAGTGGTCGTGCAGTAGCGCAGACAGAACTCCAACAGCCCGATAGGCATGAGGCCGTGGTGCGGGGGATCGAGCTGCTGGCAGGGCGGGTTGAGGGGGAGCGGGCGGTGCATGTGGCGCTCGTGCCGTGATGGATGCGCGAAGCGAGATGCGAGAAGCGGGAGAGACGACATGAGCGAAGTTGCAGGCACACAAGACGCGCAGCGGGCGAATTTTGAGCGGATGGCGATGGTGATCGAGCGAACGCCGTTCATGAAGCACCTGGCGATGGCGTTCGTGGAAGCGGGGGAGGGGTGGGCGAAGCTCAAGATGGCCTACCAGCACGAGAACTCGACGGCGATGAAGGCGCTGCACGGCGGGGCGATCTCTTCGCTCATCGACACGACCGGAGCGATGGCGGCGTGGACGACGGCGGAGATCGCGATGCCGAGGTACTTCGGGTCGACGATCGGGATCAACGTGAACTACCTGTCGGGCGCGATCGGCGAGGACATCTTCGCGGAGGGGCGGGTGCTCAAGCGCGGGAAGGAAGTGATCTACTCGGACGTGCGCGTGACCAACGGCGCAGGAAAGCTGCTCGCGCAGGGGACGGTCGTGTACCGGATCGTCGAGCGGGCCGAGTAAGACGAACGGTCCGCCCTTCCGGCGGACCGTTCAATCCGGCGCTGCGTGCGGCGCATCATCCGCTAGGGAATCGAGGGCGGCGGCGGCGCGGCCGGCGGGCCTGGGAGCGGCACGGCAGGCGTCGC
>CAZAPT010000007.1:0-109918 GCA_964487335.1 uncultured Dehalococcoidia bacterium | reverse complement strand
TCACGACGGTGGTGTCCATGAGGTCCATGAACAGCCCGAAGATGAAGACGATGGCGACGAGGTACTTGTATGGGAGGCGGCGAACGAAGCGTGAGCGAATGGGAGAGGATGATCAGCGTTTCCCTCCCATCGTTGCCGAGCACCAACGTCGGAACCAATTGGCTATCGAAGCCGCCCTAAGGCGACCCCAGACGTAAGCTCGCCCGGAGCGATTATGCGTCGATCGCGGTCATCGGACTCGGTCCGCGTGCCCTGCCAAGAAACTGGCCTTCGTCGCGAGCTTCGCTCGTGGGGTCGCGTAATCTCGAACGTCTGCTCGTAACATCCCCGTCAGGCTTGCACGATCCGGAGAAGCGCATCGGCGAACAGACGAGGACTCGTACGGCGTTATCGCATGACGTATCTGGTGGTACGCGGCGAGCCAGTCGGAGGCGATGGCATGCTGCGCGCTCTGGAGGTCGAGCCCACCTGAGCACACGAGGTCGTGCAGCTTGGTCTCGAGCTCGTCCTTCTCGTGGAAGCCCGGCTTGGGCGCAGCAGGCTCGGGCCAGACGTTCTTGATGTCGTTCGAGCCGCCCAACTCCAGCGGCACGAGGTGATCCACTTCGTACTCTCCCGGCGAGCGATTCGTGACGCCATACTCGGCGTACACACGGCGTTTCTCCTCGGCCGCGACGTCGCGCACGCGTCGTGCGTAGCCCGGCGTGCAAATCTGGGCAGTGGTCGCCTCCGGCAGCACGTCGCCCGGCGTGAGAGCGGCGTTGGGGAGCATCCCGGGCTGTGGCGTCTGCCCCGGGAACACGTCGGCGACGATGGTCGCGACGAACTCATTACCAGCGGTCGACGCGGCGCCGTTAGTGGAGCCCGACCCGCACCCGACGGACACGACCGCGAGCGTCCCGATCAAGACGATCAAGATGCTGCGCGTCATCCCCGTCCGGGGAAGGGGTTCTTGTTCAGCCGACAAACGCTTCGATCTGCTTGGCGATCTGGTTCTCGACATGGAGGTTCCAGGCCATCTCCGGCACGTCGACCAGCAGGAACAAGGTCGACAGGAGGAGGGCCTCCACCGCGGTAACGCCGAGGTGCTCAAGCCACTTGCCGATGCCGAGCCGGACGGTGAAGTTGTCCGGCTGGCCGTCAATGAGGATGGTGAGCGCCCGGTCCGCGGCGATCACCGCGCTCAGCCAGCCGCCCTTCTTCGCCTGGATCACGGTCCCATGCTCGCTGGGCGGGGAGGACTGCACCTCGAAGCCGTCCGACCGGAGGTAGTCCTCGATCTTCCCTCGCAGGGCACCGAGATCGGTGTTCTTACTCTCGAAGTGCAAGACCTTCTCGCCGACGGTCATGATCGTTTCCTCGCGCTCGCTTCGCCCGGAGTTGCAGCCAACGCTAGCACACGAGCGTTGACGCCGTCACACGACCCGAACCCGGAGAAAACCGTTCACCAATCCGGATTGGCTCGGCGGATCGTGACGGAACCGCCCGCTTGTGCGTGCCGTGACTAAAACGTGGGGCTCGATCAGTAGTCCTTGTCCGTCACCGCCCGCCCAAGCTCGCGGAGCCACTGGCGCCGCGCCTCGTTCATGATGTCGCACGCCTTCTGGAGCTCCTCGTCGGTGGCGTCAGGTCGCAGCACAACGAGTGGCGGTGACTGTCCTTGTCCGAGGTCGATTTGGCGTTGGCCCTCCAGGTCCTCCGGGCCGCTTGGTTGATCCCGGACTTCCGATGGCTGTTCGGAGGTACTCATAACTGAACGGGTTTCCCCTCTGTTCTGACAGTCAACCTGACAGTCACGCGGAGCGACTCACGGCGACGGCGAGCGACTAGTTCGTGTGCTATTGATTCTACCGTCGACCGCCAGCGACGCTTACAGACGCCTTATGACGAGTTCAATTCTCCCCCGTCTCCACCAGAATGACTCGCCCTTCTATCCGGTCAGAGATAGAAGGGCGTTAGCATTTCTGGACAGCGTCAGTGCGCGCGACGTCACGCATGATAGACGCGCGCTGATTGCGATGGGAACCACGGAAACGCCAGGTGATGTTGCACTTCCGTATTCCTTTGACGCCGACGCGTGACGCCGGCGCGTGTGAAACGGATTTCCATTGATCACGTCGGTAGACGCTCTGATAATCGCCACGTTGAGTAACGGGCCGGTGGCCAGTTTCTGCGGTCGCCGACACTCAGCAACCCAATCACGCCAGGGAAGGGCAGATGCATGACGACACTCGCCGAACTACGCCCATTGGAATCGCTTGAGCTCATCGACGATGAGGTACCCCACTGGAGCTTGCACGTGTGGGATCATGAGGACGACCCTGGAGCGGCCAGGTTCAACGTGGACGGTGCGGTGACGGCTCAGCGGCTGCTCGCGGACTACCGCGTGGCCTCACTCGTCAATGCGATGCTTGCGGCGGGCTCATGGTGCCGCGAGCCGGGCGGCGACTGGGTCCCCGACGACCACACGAACATTACCGTCGGTACGCGGATGATCACGGCGATCGTGAGCGTGGCGAATGGTCCCGCCGACGAAGTCTCCGACCGCGCATCGAGCGGGGCGGGACGCGATCACGTCGAGCAGTTGCGAGCGTACTGCCGACATATCGACGCGCTGGTCGATCGCGCGAAGGCGATGCTCCCGCTGTTCTAACCTCATCTGGTCTCCAGTCGCGCCGAGGGTGTGGGTTTACGTCGCCGCAGTTCGCAGATTACATACGGGCTGCTACTGCCCGACTTGACCGCCGCATCGCGCCTTTCCTACGCTCGGGCATGACGCGCATCGCGATCGAACTGTGGCAGCACCGGCTGGAGGCAGCGTACCGGGACGACCCGTTCCACGCCGTGCGGAAGAACCTATCGAGCGTGCTGCCTGCCGAGTGGGACTTGCGTCCAGCTACGTGGAGCGAAGACGTGTTCGGGAAGCAGCCCGAGCTGTCGATCTGCGACCTCGCGATGCACATCGGCGGACCGAAGTACATGTACGAGAACTGCATCTTCGGCGACGCGCGTCTCAACTGGGGTGACATCGCGCTTCCGGCGTCCCGTGAGATGGAAGCGGTGCTTGCATGGATGGACGAAGGACATCGGCGACTGGCCGCCGGGCTGGCAGGCCTCACAGACGATGAGGCGTTGTCACAAGAACGGCCGGCGCCATGGCGGACGCCTATGACGCGAACGCGTCTGCTTGGCATCGTCATCAATCACGACGTGTACCACTCGGGGGAGATCAACCGGCAGCGGTCCTTGATTCGCGGCGCGCAGGGGTGGGAGAGCGGCCGCTAGCGGGCCGCGACGATTGGCAGTCGTGCCGACCGGTTGCTCGCCCGGCGTTGGGTGCCCTCAAGGATCGGTGGCACGTCGTCCAGCGGGCGCTCAATGGGCGGGGTGCCGGCGCGCGGGCGGCGGAGGCTGTCCCCTCCGGAGGCGCAGGCGTGGTGGTGACAGGTCGCGAAGCGGTGGGCGTGGTCGTTACACGCTGGTCGCAGGCGGCGATGCGGACCCACTGGAGCCTCCCCGGACGGCGTTCGGGCTTGCAAGGAGGCCATCCTACGCCGCCCGGGGCGACGGGCGCATTAGTAGCCGCCGGCATCGACATTGCGCGCACGTAACGAGAGCGCATACGCGAGTGCCGCCGGTGACGCGACCGGGCCGCGGTGGCCGAAAGATCTAGGCGACGCGGAGGCTCGGCGGTATCGCGGGACTCCGCAGAAGTTCCTCGAGCGCGTCCGGCGGCAGAGGCTCGCTGAAGAGGAAGCCCTGACCGAGATTGCATTTGCGTGAACGCAGCCAGCCGAGTTGCTCCGCATGCTCGACACCCTCGGCGACGATCTCGAGGTGGAGCGTCTGACCGAGCTCAATGATGGACTGCGCAAGCTCCTGCTCCTTGCCGTGGCTGCTCACGCCGTCGACGAATGACTTGTCGATCTTAAGGATGTCGACAGGGAAGCGCCGCAGGTAGCTGAGCGACGAGTAGCCGGTGCCGAAGTCGTCGATGGCCAGCCGGATGCCGAGTTGCTTGAGTTCGTTGAGCCGCGAGATCGCGAGATCGGCGTCCTGCATCATCAGGCTCTCCGTGATCTCGAGGACCAGCGTGTCGGGCGCGATGCCGGATTCGCGGAGTGCTTCGGAGACGACGTCGAGCAGTCCGGGTTGATGCACCTGACGGGCGGAGATGTTCACGGCCATGGTGATCGGTGGGTCGCTTGAGAACTCCTGCTGGAGGCGGGCAGCCTGAAGGCAGGCCTCGCGCAAGACCCAGCGGCCGATCGGGAGGATGAGGCCGGTCTCCTCTGCAACGGGAACGAACTCCGCCGGGGCGATAATGCCGCGGGAGGGGTGGCGCCACCTGAGGAGCGCCTCGACGCCGGCGATGCGACCGCTGCTCAAGATGATGCTGGGTTGATAGTGGAGCTCGAACTCGTCGCGCTCGACGGCGCGCTGCAACTCGGCCGCGAGCTCCAGGCGTCCGACGATTGACGCCTCCATGCCGGGATCGTAAACGGCCGCCCGGCCCTTGCCGGACGCCTTGGCGACGTACATGGCGACATCGGCACGGCGGATGAGCTCGTCGGCGTGATCGCCGCCCGCACCGACGACGATGCCAATGCTCGCACGGACGAAGACTTCGACGTCGTTCAGAACGAGGGGGGTGCGGAGCGACGAGATGATCCGGTCGGCGACAGTAGACGCCTCTTCGTTGCCGGAGACGTCCTCGAGAAGGACGGCGAACTCATCGCCACCGAGCCGGGCGGCGGTGTCGCCGGGACGGAGATGCAGGTCGATACGCTTCGCGACGTCGATGAGCAGCTGATCGCCGACGGGGTGGCCGAGGCTGTCGTTCACGGACTTGAAGTCATCGATGTCCATGAACAGTATGGCCAGCTTCCCGCGGCGGCGGGCGCCCCGCTGCAGCGCGTGGTCAAGGCGATCGAGAAAGCGAGCACGGTTCGCCAGGCTGGTCAATGGATCGTGGAACGCCTGGTGCCGCAGCTGCTTTTCGAGCTCGCGTTCAGCCTCTAACGCGCGGGCGAGGCTTTCTTCAGCGCGACGGCGGTCATCGACCTCGCGCGAGAGATCGGCGTTCGCGCGCTCGAGCTCGAGGGTGCGCTTCTCCAAGTCCTTCGAGAGGTAGGCGTTGAGCTCTTCGGAGCGGCGAATCAAGGCATCGGCCATGCCGTTGACGTCGTCGGCAAGCGCCGCGAGCTCGGTCGGGCCGCCGAGCGGCACGCGTGCGGAAAGGTCGCCGCTGGCGATGGCGCGCGTGGCTGAGCTGGCACGGTGAAGTGGCCGCGCGATCCATCGATACCCTGCAAGACTGACGACGATGAGAAGGCCGAGGCACATGGTCCCGATGATGAGGAACCACCCCAGCGTCGCGCCCTCGGCATGGACCTGCTCCTGTTGGGCAGCACGCAACTCGGCTCGCTGCTCATCGATCTTCTGACGAAGGTCGGCGAGGAACTGCTGCGAATCGACGGTTAGCCCGGTTTGAGTGGCAATCTGTAGCGCCGTCGCGAGGTCGTTCCTGCCAATGGCATCGATGATCTGGGAGTCCCCGTCCGCGAAGCGAGCGTGCGTCGCGCTGAACGCGTCGAGTTCGCCGACCTGCGCCGGATCGTGCGCGACCGCGTCGTCCCGGAGGGCGTTTAAGGCGGCGTCGAAACGCGCCCGGGACTGTCCAAATTTATCGACGTAAGTGGGGTCGTGGAGGGTGAAGTATCCGACCACGGTGACCCACTCGTTATAAGCCGAGCCGAGCGCGTCTTCATAGAGGGCACTGTTCGTGGTGGCGCGCTCGGCGCGCCTCGTCGCGTCGTCGTGGTGCTTGGCGCTCGAGCGAGTGCCGATGACGACGACGACGGTGGCTGCAAGCACACACGCGATGAGTACGCCGGTGGCGGTGCGAACCGAGAGGCGGTTCAGGTACCCAGGCATATGCCCCCGAATCCGTGCCAGTCCGGATACAAAATCCCCGTTACCGTATGTTCGGCTACGAATAACTCAGGGTGAATTGGGCCAGACGTCCCGGCCTCCAAGGACTCCTCAGCGGACGCCTGATTCTCCCGGGCGATAACCCTTACCTAATCGTGCCCGTCGCCGAATATAGATGCGGAGTAGTGGAGGTCCCCGGCCCGTGTGGGCTGGGGCAATCGGAGGCAGATGTGGGTCGATTCCGGCCTCTATGGATCGCGGCGACGCCGACGATCGTGGCCCTGGGAATCCTGGCCGTCCTGCTATGGGCCGCGACGACCGGCGGGTCGCGCGCCTCCAGCTCGAAAGCGGCGGCACTGCCGACCGCGTGCGACAACTTCGTCGAGGCAGCACGCCAGTTCGCGGAACATGGCTCAGCGTCCGGCGCGACCGCCTACACCCCTGCCTTCCTCGCTGCTCCGACGACCAACGCGTACGAGACGCTGAAGACCCTGCTCGATGCATGCGACGATCAGCTCGCGTCGATGACGTCGCAGTAATCCCGGACCCGCTCTCCACTCTGTCGGGCATGATGGCAATGTGGCTGGCCCAAGCGGTAGCCGCGGCGCAGCGCTGCTGCATGATCTCGACATCTCCTGATTTTCGCGGGAACAAATACTCGCATTTCGACGTCTGACGGATACAGGGCGTCCCGAATCAGGAGGTCGACATGCGACGGGTCATTACCACTCCTCTCGGAATCATCGCGGCAATCATCCTGGGGGCGGTTGTAGGAGGTCCGCCGATCGCCGACGCCTGCGCGGGGCTGATCGGCTCCAATGGCGCGGTGAACCTCGCGCGGACCTCGACGCTGGCGGCGTACCACGACGGCATGGAGCACTACGTCACAGCCTTCAAGTTCCAGGGCGGCGGCGGGCAGTTCGGTTCGCTGATCCCGCTGCCAGGCGAACCGACGAAGGTGGAGCGGGGCGGCGGCTGGACACTGCAGCGGCTGGACCTCGAAACGCGGCCCGTGCTCGAGAACGCGTTCGCGGCCGACAGCGCTGCTCGCGCCGCTGGGCCGGCCGAGGTGCTCCAGCAGGTGCGCATCGACGCGCTGGACCTGACGGTGTTGAAGGGCGGCGGCCCGGCAGTGGCGCAGTGGGCGCAGGAGCATAACTTCCACCTGTCGCCGGACGCGCCGGAGGTGCTGGACTTCTATGCGAACCGCAGTCCGATCTTCCTGGCAGCCGTGTTCGACGGTGACGCAGCGAAGGCGCGAGGGCAGCAGATCGGCGACGGGACGCCGGTGCACCTCACGATTCCCACCTCAAACCCGTGGGTTCCGTTGCGGATCCTCGGGCTGGGGAAGCAGGCGGCGGATCGTGTCGATGCGGATGTTTACCTGCTGACGGACCAGGAGCCGGCGCTGCTACCGGGGCCTCGATCAGGGCTGACGCTGGCGTACAACCAGCTAGCGACGCAGCGGCTCCTCGACGACCTTCGTGGCGACGCCGGAATGGCATGGGTGCCACGTTCGAGCTGGCTCACGAAGCTGCAGATCGGGACGACCGTGTCAGACCTGCGATACGACCTTGCGGTGGACGCCAGCGGGCAAGGGGCGCCATCACCTGTCGCCGCGGGGCTCGAGTCGCAGAGTACTTTCGCGCCGAGGATCCCTGATCACGATGGGATCTCGCGAGGAATGGTCATGCTAATGGTCGGCGCGGTCCTGCTGGCGGCCGTGGTGGTTCTGCTCGGGCGCGATGTAATGCGCGGGCCGGGGCGGGCATCGTGAAGTTCGGGCACTGGCTGCTGATCGCCGCATTTGCGGCCGCGACATTCGTCGCGGCCGGCTGCGGCGGCGGGAGCTCTCAGCGAACCGCGACCATCCCGATCCACTACTCGCACTACACGAACGAGCTCGTGACGGTCCGCGTGGGCCAGCCGATCACGATCACGCTCGAGAATAACGACCCGATCGAACACGAGTGGATCGTCGGAACCGAGGCGGTGCACGAGCGGCATCGGACGGGCACAGAGCCGTTTCACGGCACGATCCCGACGGAGGTCACCATCCCGGCCCTATCGACACGAGTAACGACGGTGACCTTCCGCGAGCCGGGAGACTATGAGTACATCTGCCATCTGCCGGGGCACGAGCAGTACGGCATGGTGGGAACGTTACGGGTTGTGACATCGTAGTCGGTGTGAGGCGCACGCCCGGCCGTAGCCCGCAGCAGAACCCACGTTGGGCTCTCCGCCACTGGCTACGGCTGCTCATTACCTACTGAGTCATCGCCTGTTACAGCGGGAGATGCCCAACGTTCTTGTCAATGAACACAAGGCGTCAAGAACGGGAAGCAGGCGGCAGATGTTTCGACGCAGAGAAAAGCAGAACTCATCGGAGCAGGTCACCAGGCTGACGCAGGAAGTGCGACGTGCGCGAGACCTCCTCGCGCATCGCTTCGCGGACGTCACGCACGAACCGGCGCCCGCCGCCCTCGGTGACCGCCGCACGAGCGGCGTCCTGTACCAGGTGTTTCAGGCGCTCGGCAGCACGGCCGAAGTCTAAGGTCAGTCGTCTCGATCCATCCATGCTCCGTAGCGCGTTCTCATTGCCGGGCGCGACCTCTGCGGGTATCCTGCGCCACTCGCCCGCGTACAGGCGGGTTGTGTTTGCATGACGCGACTGAAGGACAAGATCGCGATCGTCGTCGGCGCCGGTCAGACGCCTGGCGAAACGATCGGCAACGGCCGAGCCACGGCGATCCTCTTCGCCCGTGAAGGCGCCACGGTGGTGCTCGCCGACAGGCGGCTCGACTCCGCAGAGGAGACGCGAGCCGCTATCGTAGGCGAGGGCGGCACCGCCCTCTGCGTCGAGATGGACGTGACGCGCGAGGACGACTGCCGCCGCCTCGTGGACGCGACGGTCGAGCGTTTCGGGCGGATTGACGTGCTCCACAACAACGTGGGCATCGGCGCACGCGATGCCGGCGTCACGCAGATCGCCGCCGACGATCTCGAGCGGATCTTCAGGGTGAACTTCGAAGGGCCGCTCCTGATGTGCAAGCATGCGCTCCCGGCAATGCGGGAGCAGCGGTCAGGGGCGATCACCAACGTTTCGTCGATCGCATCGATCACGGCGGCCACGGGGATGGTGGCGTACAAGACGTCGAAAGCGGCGCTAAACGCGCTCACGCAGACGCTGGCCATCGCAAACGCGAGGTTTGGCGTGAGGGTGAACGCGATCCTGCCCGGCCTGATGAATACGCCCATGGCGGTCGAGGGGTTCAGCGCAGCACGGGGCGTTCCGCGCGAACAGGTCATCGCCGAGCGCGACCGACAGGTACCGATGGGCAAGATGGGAACAGCGTGGGACGTAGCGCACGCGGCGCTCTTCCTCGCGTCCGACGAAGCGCAGTTCATCACGGGGGCGCTGCTGCCCGTGGACGGCGGGCAGAGTCTTCGTGTCGGCTAGCGAGCTATCGCGGACGCGCCGCGTGAATAGTTGCGGACGTAGACGATGACGTACGTGGTCGCGTCGGCGCCTGTACGATCGACTGCTTTCACCCAGATCGAATGCATACCGCTTGTGAGGGTCGTCGAGTCGAGGTTCCAGACATAGGGAGCGTCCGGCACAGTATCTTGGTACGTGCCATCGATGTAGAACCGAACCTCCGCGACCTTGTCCGGATCGTTCGCTGACGCGAGCACGGGGACAGTACCAGAGACAACGTCGTTGCTATGCGGGAACCGGAGGGCGACGCGAGGCGCACCTCGGGCGTTGTTGGAAACGTGGACGTGGCGAGCAATCGTCGCCGTAACGCCGCCAGCATCCGTGACTGTGACGGAAAGTAAATGGTCGCCGTCACTAGCCGCACGCGTATCCCAATCAAAAACATACGGCGCAGAGTCACTCAGCCTGAACAGTGGGACGCCATCGAGTGCGAGCTGGGTGCTACTGATTCCGCCGCCACCCGCCGCATCTGCCGTGACCTTGATGGCTCCACTTACGGCCGCACCGTCTCGCGGCGACAAGAGCGAAATGAGCGGTCCGCCGGCGAGTGCTGCTGGTTCATGCACCTCGACTACCTGGGGGTCGTCGCTGACCTGTAGGAGAACAAAACCGTCGGCCAAGAGTGTCTCATAGTAACCTGAGTATTCAGGGAAACCGGCGAGATAGTCGCGGTTGTCGACCAGGAAGACGCGCCGACCGGCGGCAAGATCTTCGTCTACGTAGCTTGAGATTTCGTGCACATCGGTCAGAAGGCGCGGAATGATCGTGCGCTGGCCGATAATGGCTTTCGTATACAGATCGCCGACGAAGACGGCGTCGGGGTGTTGCTTCGCAAACTCGTAAACGGCGCGGTCCCGTTCAGTCGTCCGCCGCTCCTCGACGAAGCCGTATGGCGTGCCGTACGCCTCGTGCAAGCCGCGTCCAGCGATGACGAGGACGACGCCGGCTACAGCGACCCTTGTCAGCGCCTCGCGTTGGCGCGGGGCTGCTGAGGCGATGCGCGCCATTGCCGGCAGGCCAAGGACGACGCCGGCAGTGTAGACCGGTAGGAGATAGCGCGGCGGACTGTGGACCAAGATTGCCGATACGCCGCCGTGCGCCCCACTATGACCGAGGTTCAGCACGACGAGAAACGCCGAGAAGCCGACCAGTACGACGTCGGCGATCCGGAACGATCGGTGCAAGACCACGAAGACGACACCGACCACGAGCAGCGCCACCTGCGTGCCGCCAATGTCGAACAGGAACGTGCGGGCCATCGGGAGGAAGTCGTGGACATCGAATGTCCGGAGGCTAGTGATCACGCCGTCTGTGGAACCAGACCAGACAGGCGCTGAAACTGTCACCGTCGCGCCGTAACCAGTGTTCAGCACGCCGCCGTAAAGAAGTAGATTAGCGACGAGCGTTACGACGAGCGCACCGACGACGCCGACGGCGAGCAGACCGATGGAGGTCAGGCTGTACCGCCGCGTCTGGTGCGTTGCAGCGCGCGCGATGGCGACCGCCGCGACGAGAGTAACGGCAAGTAGGCCCGCGGGGACGTAATCGGGGCGCACGAGCGCGGCGCATCCAAACAACGATCCCGCGCAGACCGCAGCGGCGTGTGAGTCCGTGTCCGCGTAGCGATCGAGTGCGTACAGCGCCCATAACAGAAAAGCGAGCGCGATCAGGTTGTCGTAGACAAGACCGCTGGCCGCGATCATCACCGGGGCGGTGAAGGAGAACGCGATGACGGACAGGGCGGCGATCAGGGCGCTACCGGTCCGTCGCTTGATGAGGGTGAAGACTGCAGCCGCCGCAATGACGCCGAACAGGGGCGTAACCCAGAGCCATGCCGTGTCGGACAGCAAGAACGGGACGGCATAAATCAGATACACCAGCAGCCCGCCGCGTGGAACCAGCGCTCCGCCGGCAAATGCGCCGTCCTCGCTTGCATGGGCGGGCTGGCCGAACCATGCGTCTCGTATCGTTAGCGAGCCATGCTCGGCGAAGTGTCTGGCGATGGTGAGATGTTCCTGCTCGAAGGGATGGAGCACCCACGGTGCGTGAAAGAGGAAGATGTGCGGCGGCAAGGAAAGCCAGAATATGAACGCACATACCGCGAGCCAAACGGTCGAGGCGACGACGAGAAGTAGATCTCCGAACCGGGCGTCTGCCGCGCCTTTTGCGGGGTCTTTGCCGCCCGCCGCGGTGATGGGATGACGCCACGATTTGTCGAGCGGTCTCGCCGGAGAGGCTGAGGGCCAGGTCTCGGTGTATAGCGCGAGCGCCGCGAGAACTGGCGCCAGTGCGAATATACGCAGAGCGATAGCCACGTGCTTCGGTCTCGAGCCAGACATCAAGCGCGGGCGGCCTGTGGCCGCGCTGCGACCCCGGCACAGGCAGTTCGCACCGCCTCCTCGTACACGCGTATGGTGGTCTGAGCGCAGCGGTGCCAGCTGAACTCTCGTGCGCGGGCGAGGCCGAGGTCGCGAAGAAGCAACCGTGTGCGTTCGGTATTCGCGAGCGCGATCATCGCGCCAGCGATCGCATCGACGGACGTCGGATCGATGGAAATCGCGGCATCGCCTACGACTTCGGGAAGACTGGACGTTTCGGAAGTGATGACCGGGACGCCGCACTGCATGGCCTCGAGCGGCGGCAGGCCGAAGCCCTCGTAAAGCGACGGATACACGAGAGCGAGGGCGGCGTTGTAAACAAGTGGCAGGTCGTCGTCGTTCACGTCTTCGCGCAGCAGCACGCGGTCGCTGACGCCAAGCGTCTTGATGAGCGCGGGGAGCGCGTCCATGCCCCACCCGCGGCGGCCGACCAGGACCATCGCGACTTCGTCGCTGATATGCGGCAGAGCCTGCGCATACGCGCGTACCAGGCGCTCAATGTTCTTTCGCGGTTCGAGCGTCCCGACGTGAAGCAGGTATCGCTCCGGAAGATCGAGGCGGCGCCGCACGCCTTCGAGCGCGTCGCCGCAGACCGGACGGAAGCGCTCGGACGCGGCGAGCGGCGTCACGGTGATGCGGCTCTCCGGAACGCGGAACAGGCGCACGATGTCGCGCTTCGAGGACTCGGAGAAGGTGACTATGCGGTGGGCGCGGCGCGCGAGCATGGGAGCCAGAAAGAGATGCGCGAGGCGCTGCTTCCACGAGTGCGTCTTCGTGACGAGCGGTGTGAGGTCGCCGATCGTCATCACGCGTGCGAACTTGCTGCGCCGGAGGAACGGCGCGAAATGGTACGTGTCATGGACCGCGTCAAAGCCCGCGGCATTGAGGTACAGGGGAAGCCGCCACTGACGGGTGAGCGGGAACGAGCTACTGCCGCGAGGGATCTCGTGGTGCCGACCCTGGTAGAAGGGGTGAGCACGCCGGTGGACGAGGGTGTACTCGTGGCCACCGGCCGACTCGAGCGCGCGAACGATGCCCATGACGTAGTTCGCAAAGCCCGGGCTCCCGGCTTCGATCGGGTCCGTGAGCAGCGCGATCTTCATGTCAACCTCATGACGCGTGATCCGAAGCTATCTTCGGCACATTTCCGGCCGGCCTTGTCGGTGATTCACCTATCGGCCACGCCGGGTGAACTGACGTGCCGTCCGGCGACGCGCGGTAGTTGCCACACCGGCCACGGCCGGTTCTCGTAGGCGAGGAGAGCACAGACCGCGCACTCGGCCGCGAGGGTCGCTATCGAAGCGCCGACGATGCTATACAGCGGGATTAGCGCAATGTTGAGAGCGACGTTGACGGCGGCGCCGACTCCGGTCGCTACGAGGTAGAATCGCTGGCGCCCGGAGACGAACAGATTCGATCCGAAGTACGAGGAGAAGAACATGACCCCCGTTGTGATGAAGAGGATCCGTAGAGCGGGCGCGGCGGCGACGTACGACTCGCCGTATGCGATGCGCAGGGCGAGTGGGGCCGCCACGGGGGCAACGATGAACATCGGCAGGGCGAGAGCGGCACTGACGCGGAAATATGCCGCGAGGACGGGCGCGACCGGGGTCTCGCCGGCGAAGGCGCGTGACTGCGCCGGTACGAAGGCGTTGCGCACGGCGCCGATGATCAACACAGCCGCCATGACGAACACGTAGGACGCGTTGTACCGGGCGAGCGCAACGCGCTGCCCAAACGCGCCTAGCATGATGCCATCGGCGTAGTAGTAGACGGCGGTGCACAGCATCGCCGCGCCGAGTGGGGCGCTATCGGCCACGAGCGCGCGCCAGTGCGGAAGGTCGATGCGTGGCGCGCACAAGCCGGCGCCTCGGAGCATGACGACAAGCGGAGGCAGCAGGCCCGTTGTCGTGCCGGCGACAACGGCCCAGGCGAACGCCATGACACCGCCGTGCAGCACGATGACCAGGAGCGATAGCACGACGAGTATGAACCCGGAGACGAGGCGCGATGCGGCATCGCCCCACGCCCTGCCGGTGGCGCGCAGGTAGGCGATGGGCGTCATGCCAGCTCCCACCAGCACCATGTTCAGCGCGAGGACGGCGCACAGGACGACGAGGTCACCGCCCCCGAGGATCGCGCCAATCGTGATGACTGCAAGGCCGGCGACCGATGCGAGCGCAACGGTGAGGAACAACGCGGCGCTTAGATATCGCCGCATGTTCAAGCCATCGCGCGCGAGATCCCTGACCATCATCACGGAGAGACCGAGGTCGGCGAGGATCGAGAAGAGCGCCACGAGCGTGGCCGCAAGAGCATAAACGCCGAACTGCTCGAGTGTGAGAGACCGGGCGCGCATCATCGAGACGACGAAGGCGGCGGAACCCGCCGCGATCTGCGCGATCGTGAGCCAGCCGGCGGATACGAGAGTGCCGCGGAGGCGCCATTGCGACGCGGCGACACCAATGTTCGAACGATAGTCCTGGGACGACGCGGCGATCGCCATTACCGCGTCTCCCTCTGGCTTGGCGCGAGCAGCGTCTCACGCGAGCTTCGTCGGGACAGCGCGGTCCGATACACATCGACGGTCTTCTGGGCGACGGTGTCTGGAGACATGGCGGCAGCGATCGTTCGCGCATCGGCCTGCAGCTTCGTGCGCAGATCCTCGTCGAGCAGGACGGACGTGAGCGCGTCCGCGAGCGCGGACCGGTCTGACGGCGGAACGACCGCGCGTGGATCGAGGACGAGGTCCGGGAGCCCGCCGACGTCGGTGACGACGATCGGCTTCGCATGCGAAAGCGCCAACGCGGCGGCGGCGCTCTGGCCATCGAAGTGGTGGTACGGGAAGGCGACGACGTCCGCGGCCGCGAAGAGGTCGGCTGCTTCGTCGTCCGTGGCGTAGCCGATGCGCGCCTCTGCGACGTCTTCAAGCGCGAGCGCCGCGATCAGATCGCGTGGGTCAGGGCATCCATTCCAGAGTTCGCCGGCGATGATGACGCGCAAGCCTTCAACGCCCGAGCGCATCAGGCGTGCGGCGGAGAGCAACGTGTCGATTCCCTTGTAGGGGCGGATGTTGCCGAAGGCGAGGACGACGCGCGCTTCGCGCGGCACCCCGATTCGGTCGCGGACGGCTTCGCGGGCTGGTGCCGGAGCGGTGCGTCTGAGTGACTGCACGCCGATGGGCACGACGCTGATCCGTTCTCCAGCGAAGCCGACCTCTTCGAGCGCGCGACGGTTGTGCTCGGAGTGCACGATGAGGTGATCGGCAAGACGCAGCACGGACGTGTTCAGGACGCGCTTCCACCAGCCGGATTCGTGGGGAGCGACGTTGTGGACGGTGACCACGATTCGTTTCCCCCGCACCTTCGCGAGAGCGAGTGTGGCGGCATAGGCGGGGGCGAGGAACCAGCTCCACCACTGTGCGTGAAGGATGTCCCCGCGTACGGTGGCGCCGGCGTAGAGCCATGAAATCGGGTTCCACCATGTCAGCGGGCGGCGGACGCGGATGGAGCCGGGGAACCCCGTCGATGCCGCGTTCTGCTCTCCACCCGGGTATGCCCAAGGCGGATAGAGGGTACGGAAGCCGAGGGCTTCAACTACGACGTCATCACGGGACGCCAGCGCCTCGAGCAGGCTGACGGTGTACGGCGTGATGCCTTTTTGAGGCGGAAGCGAGCTGAGGACGGTGACCTTCACGTCAGGCGGCACGCTCGTCCGCGGAGAGTGCCGCCGGGACGAACCGCAGGTCGAGGTCGCGGCGCTCGACAGCAGGCAGATCTTCGTGGAACGCGGAGTTCACGTCCGCCGCGGCTCGCAAGACCTGGAGCTCCATGCCGAGGCTTCGGGCGAGGTCGAGGAGCGCGCGGCTGTCCTTCGGCAGGCACTTGCCGCCGTAGCCGCGGTAGCCGCCGTCGAAAACGTCGCTGTGTGAGGCCCCGATGCGCGCGTCGGCAGCGACGATGTCGCGAACGCCTTCGTAATCGATTCGGAGACGTTCGCAGAGATCAAACACCTCGTTGAAGTACGAGACCTTCGCGGCGAGAAAGCAGTTCGCGACGTACTTGGCCATCTCCGCCTCGGCAGCGTGGCAGATGCGGTTGAACGGTGCGGGCGGGAGGATGTGGAGAACTGCGGGAGCGTCGTCGCGACTCTTATCGGTGTGGCCGACGATCTCGCGGTCGGGCGACATCATGTCTTCGAGCGCCGTGGCTTCGCGGAGGAACTCGGGATTGAAGAGGAAACGGTGGTTCGGGTAGCGCCCCTGCAGGAGATCGGTGGTCCCGGGCAGCACGGTGGACTTGATGACGACGCACTTTGCGTCCGGGACGCCGCGGACGGCGTCGAGGAGGAAGCGGTCATCGAACCCACGGCCAGGGGTGTAAGGCGTAGGAACGCAGACGAAGATGACGTCGGCATGAGCGAGCACGCTGCGGTCAGTGAGGCCCTTCAGCGGGTCGTACGCCGGCGCGTCGATCTGTTGCGCGGTGAACCATGCACGGAGAGCGCCACCGACGACGCCATCTCCGATGATTGCGACGGAAGGTTTCTCAGGCAGCACGTCGACTTTCTCCCGTGACTTCGCGCTGTTGGGTGGATGCAGTCGGTATGAGGCGGAAACGTCTCTGCGGAGCGATGGTGTCGTCCTCGGCGGGGGACTCTCTCTTCTGGCGGTACAGAACTTCTTCGATCAGGCGGCGGTTCCAGGCGATGGCGTGGGCGACCATGCCGACGACGAACATCTGACCGCCGACGAACCAGAGGGACCCTCCGATGACGAGCGACTGCACGTGGCCGGCCTCGTTCCCATTGAGCACGAAGTAGCCGTATCGCGCGAATGGAATGGAGCCGGCGGCAAACAACAACGAACCGATTACGCCGTAGAGCTGCATCGGCCGGTAGAGGAGGAACGATTGCGCGATCACGGCACCCGCGCGCCATACGTGGCTGGGGATGCTCTTGATCAGGCGCGACGGGCGCTCGACGGTGCGAGACGGGATCGGCAGGTTCGCGATCTTCATGCGCTGGTCAAGCGCGCTGATCAGCGTCTCATGCGTGTAGGTGTGACCGGATAGGACGTTGAGCTTCATCGCAGCTTCCCGGGTGTACGCGCGGAAGCCCGTGGACACGTCGATCTCGGGGATGTGCAGCAGGCGCTGCATCACGAAGTTCGCGGCCTGATTGCCGTAGCGGTTCGCCGGCTTCATTTTCGTTGCGTCCATAACGCGGCTGCCGATAGCGATGTCAGCTTCTCCGCGGAGCACGGGGCTGATGAGGTCCGGTATACGCGTCTGGTCGTAGTGGTTGTCAGCGTCGGTGTTGACGATGATGTCGGCGCCGCGTCGCACCGCTTCGTCGAGCGCTCGCTTGAAGGTGGCGGCAAGACCACGGTTAATGCCGTTCGAGATCACGCAGTCGGCGCCAGCAGCCCACGCGACGTGGCACGTGCGGTCGCGCGAACCGTCATCGAGCACAAGGACTTCGACTTTGTCGATGCCTTCGATGCGGCGGGGGATCTCGCGGATCACATCCGCGATCGTCGCCTCCTCATCGTAGGCCGGAATGGTGACGACGAGTTTCATCTAAGCTCCCCGCATTGCCACGTGAGTATCAGCCAATTCGACTGGGGAGTCCGTCGGGGAATGCCCCATGTGTGTCGACACGGTCACTGAGTTGCTTCCGCTAGCGGAGGGCAATCTTTTTGGTCGCCTCAACTGACATTGATCGTGACGGAGAGCGTTGAGGCGCCCTGCGTGCTGAACCACGTCACGCCCTCACGGACGAGGTCATATACGAGGCAATATGCGCCGGGCGAGGCGGGGGCGTTCACGGTGGTGGACAGTGAGCTGACTGTCGCGCCGCTCGATGTATCGGATGGCAGCACGGCGCGTGTGCCGTCCCAGGCGGCAACGGTCGAGCCCGGGCAGGCGCCGTTTCGCCAGTGGTACGAGAGGTGCACCGGATTCGCGCCTCCCGACGCCCAGGTCAAGGTGCCGGTGTTAGTGAATGTGACGTTGACGCTGTTGCCGCTTCCCTCCGCCATGGTCGAAGGCGTGTTATGGGCACCCCAGGACACGGCATAGACGGGCGGCGTCACCGTCACCGTCTTTGTCTTCGTCGCCGCGCCCTGCGATGAGAACCATGTGACACCCTCGCGGACGAGGTCGTACACCAGGCAGTACGTGCCAGTGCTTCCGGGCGCGACAACGGTCGCCGAGAGGTTGTTCACGCTCCCGGCGGGCGACACGTTCGCCGCAAGGCCGGTACGGGCGCCATTGAAGATGGCGCTGCTCGATCCAGGACAAGCGCCGTTCCGCCAGTGATACGCGAGATGCACCGGATTCGCGCCGCCGGCCGACCAGGTCAGTGAGCCAGCGTTAGTGAACGAGATGGTCGGCGTGTTCGTAGAGCCGGCCGCGAGCGATGATGGCGTGGAGTCGCTACCCCAGGTCACGCCGTATACCGGCGTGGATACGTTCACGCTCGCGGTCTGGACCGCAGCCCCCTGCGACGAGAACCACGTCACGCCTTCGCGGACGAGGTCGTACACGAGACAGTACGTGCCGCCGGTCGGCGGTGCGACAACAGTCGCAGCGAGTGAGCTAACTCCGGAGCCGGGACCGACTGATGAAAGCAGCCCCGTGCGCACGCCGTCCTGGACGACAGTGCTTCCGCCCGGGCAGGAGCCGCTCTTCCAGTGATACGCGAAGCGCACGGGGTTCGGAGCAGCGTTCGACCAGGTGAGCGTGCCACTATTCGTGAACGAAACGCTGACGGGCGCGGACGAACCGGCTGACGTCGTCGTCGGGAACGTGTTCGCGGCCCAGCTGACACTGTATGTCGCGCCAACAGCAGCGGCGGCGTTGAGTCGGCCGAAGCCGGTCTCGTTGTCGAAGCCGGCGCTGTTGATGTCAGTCGCTGACGAGGTGAGCTTCGAGACGATCGCGGAGTTGCTCGTGGTACCGGAGGCGATGATCAGGGCGGCGACGCCGGCGACGTGCGGAGCGGCGAACGACGTACCACCGCCACTCCCGTAGCCGCCACTGAAGCCGGCGCAGGTGCAGAGCGTGCTGACGATGTTCTCGCCGGGTGCGACGAGGTCCAACTCGGGACCGTAGTTAGAGAAGCTCGAACGGGCGTCGGACTGGGAGCTCGAGCCGACGGCGATGACGTGCGCGTACGCCGCCGGGTACATCACCGCGCCGTTGTCGTTGCCGCTCGCGGCAACCAGCACGACACCGGCGGCCCACGCATTGTCGACGGAGGTCTGGAGGGCCGACGACCCGCCAGCTCCCCCGAAGCTCATGTTGATGACGTTCGCGCCGTGCGCGACGGCCCAGTCGATCGCCTGCGCCGCGCCAAACATGCTGCCGTTGCCCTGAGCGTCGAGGGCCTTGACGGGCATGATCTTGCACGTCCAACACACGCCGGCGATGCCGGCGCCGTTGTTTCCGGTCGCGGCGATGATGCCAGCGACGAACGTGCCGTGGCTGTTGTCGTCGGCGCTGTTCGCGGTGCCGGCGATCACGTTCCATCCCGGAACCATGTGGGCGGACAGTTCCGGATGCGTTCCATCGACGCCCGTATCGATGACGGCGACGACGACGGCTGAGCTACCCGTCGTGCGGTCCCAAGCGGCGGGCAGCCCGATCTTCGTGGCGTCCCACTGATACTGGGCGTACAGCGGATCGTTCGGCGTCGTCGCGATGTGGACGACAGTGTCGGCCTCGGCGAATTCGACGTCGGGGCGAGCGCGCAGCGTCTGGATCGCGTCGTCGACCGACTGGCCGTTTCGCGGACGCACGAGGACGAGCCCTGACTGCGGCGTGGTCCGCTCAGGATCGACCTTCGCCTCGTCGAGGCCCTGGGCGACTGCACTGAAGGTCGCGTCGTGGCGGAACCGCACGATGACGTCGCCGGTCCGCTCGCTGCCGGCGCCGTGCGTGGCGTTATGTCCGGTAGTTATGGCCGCGAGGACGAACGCGACGGAGAACGCGGACGCGAGTACGATTCGTAGGAACATGCGGAACCCCCGCCTCCTTCGTAGATGGGCATCTACGCCCCACCCCGGTCTAATGTCGGCCCTCTGGAGCGGTGTCTTGACCGGGAGATAGCGCACGCTGATCTACGCGGCCCGAAGCTCAAGTGGTATTTGCGGCCGGCCGAGGAGCGCATCGAAGCGCTCGTGATAAGCCTGCCGCGCCGCAGACAACGGGTAGCGCGCCAAGGACTCCGCGGCGAACGATTCTCCGAGTGCCTGGCGTTGCGGCGGCGGGAGCGCGAAGAGTCCGTTCAGCGCGGCGCACCAGGCATCCCGCCGATCCTCGACGAGGATCGCGTTTTGCTCGTGACGAAGCGCGCTCGAGGACTCCATCTCCGACGACGCGATAACGGGTACGCCCGACATCGTGAGATCCAGGCAGCGTTGGGCATCGATGGTCTCCCGCCCACAACAACCGGGAGGGACGACGAACGCGTCGACGAACGGCGCGAGCGCCGAGATCATGACGGTGGTGAGCTCGCCTCGGACCACCCGGACCGCGTTCCGGTGCGCGAGTACGCGGCTGACGTCGCGGCCGGCGGGCACGCCGAAAACAACGCACAGCGGATCTACCTCGATGGCGGGGAGAAGCTCGCCGATGAATGCGCGCACATGATTTACGAGTCCGGCGGGGACGCCGATCACGAATCGGCCGGGCCCGACGCGAGCGAGGGCGCGTCTTGCCGCCCGGGCCGTCCGCGCGTGCGGGCGCGGTAACTGCGTCGCGATGAGCGGCAGCACCGTGACCTGCGACCACGGCGCGCTCTCGCGCAGCATCCGACGCGTCACGCCATCGGTGACGAACACGGCGTCGAGTTGTTCGAGCGCGGCGAGCATCGTGCCTCGCGTTCGCGAGCCGCTCGTCAGATCACTCGTGGTCAAGTCAGCCGTCACGGGCTCGCCCAGGCGCTGCCGCAACTCGTCGCCAAGGGGCGCGAGCCGCGCATCGAGGAGATGGATCAGTTCGAAGTCATCCCCGAGGACGGCAAGCGAGGCCGCCCGCCGCATCCGACGCTCGCGCAGCCAATAGCGCGCATCGAGAGTCGGGATCGCACCGACGGTGTGAAGCGCCCCCGACGAAGCGCGCGGGGATGACGCCCCGGGCCGGCCGAGCGCGACGATCTTCGCCGAGTTGGGGTGTGGACTGAGCACGGCCACGAGTATCTCTGATTGCCAGGGCGGCGGGGCATCGGGCGACACCCTCAGTCAGCACTGCGCTGGCACGGAGATCGCGGACGCGGATCAGCCAGCGCGCAGGACGACGGCCGCTTCCTGCTGCTGCCGCGAGCCGGCAGTGAGCTGGTTGGCGATCTCGGCCGCGTCGGCCGGATAGCAGAGCAGCCGCGCAAGCCAACGGACAGGCGCCGGCGAGGCGGCCTGGAGGGCCGAGGTGATGCGGGACGCCGCCTCTTCGGCAGACTCGACGTCCTGTTTGACCAAAAGGACTCCCACGCGCCCGTTGTCGAGGGCACCACCGATGTCGGTAATACGGACGACGTCGGGAATCTGAGCCGCTGCTTCGTCGAGCTGGCGGTCCGTGCCACCTCGCGCATCGAGGAGGAGGAGGGCGAAGGGGTCGCCGTAACGCGCCGACCGGTTCGCCTCGTCGAGGACGCGAAGCCAGAAGTACCAACGCACATACAAGCCGGTGCGGGCATCGAGGAGGACTCTGCTCTCGTCCACGAAGGGATTATCGGACGTTCGGCACGGGGCGAGAGCGCGGCAGGGCCGAACATATGTTGCCCCAGGCTTGCAGGTTGTCTAAGCTCAGCCGGATGGAGATCGAACCGGTCGAGGCAAAGCCGCTGCGCTTTCCTCCGGGTCGATACGAGGTCCGGCTCGACGATGGGCACCGACAGGCGTACCGCCGGCTCTATCAGCGATATCAGTCGTTCCTGACGGGCTTGCCGGTGCTGCGGGAGCGGGACTTCGACGGACGCCCGGTCAGAGTGACCAAGCGCCAGCTGGATGCCCTCACTGAAGCATTCGCGAAGCTGAACGAGGAGCGACGGGCAAGCTCGGTGTTCGAGCAGCAGGAGGAAGCCACGACCCGGCTCTTCAAGAAGACGCAGTTCCTGTCATGAACAGCGTGCGCGTGCAGCGAGTCATGGAGGCGTGATGGGCAGGAAAGACAAGGGTAATCGCGAGGCCAAGAAGCCGAAGCAGAACAAGCCCAAGAAGTAAGTCGGCGTAACCGAATACTCGGGGTCGGCGGGCAGCGCTGCCCATGAGCGTTATGTCGTGTTCGAGGTATTGCGATACGCTGCTGACTGAAACGTCCTCCTGGCGTGGAGCAGCTTCGAGGGGTAGTCGTTATGGCAAGCAGTGTTCCGAGCCAGCTGTTGAACGCAATCAAGGGCCGCAAGTTCACTTCGGTCGCGCGGCTCTTCGCGCCGAACGTCGAATTTCAGGCTTGGACGAACGTCGGACACTGGACGGCGGACGACGGCCAGACCGCCGCGAAGATTATCGAGGCCTGGTACGCGCCGGGAAGCGGCACTTCGCACGTCACCTACAGCAACGAGACGCAGGGCGGCAGAAACCTGGTGATCCTCGAGTGTGAGCTCACGTGGCAGGCGCCCCCGGACGAACAGCCGCGGATCCTGCGCCAGGTCTACATGCTGACACTCAAGAACGATCGCATCGTCGCGGCGCGGGTGTACTGCCCGGGGCTTCACTCAGAGTTCCCAGAGGTAGACCTGGAGAAGCAACGGCGGCAGAAGGGACTGACGGCGACGGCAACGAAGGCAGCGCCAGTGCTCAAGGCCCCCGCCGCGCCGCTCCGCGCAGTCTCGCCCTAGCCGCTAGCTCGGGGCGGCTTCCCGATAGAGCGCCGCGAGGCGCTCGGAAGGCTCTTCGTCCAGTTCGTCTTTCAACAGCTGCCGGAAGCGGCGGTACTGACGCGCGGCAGCGGGGCCGTCATTCAGGCCCAGGTGACAACGCATGACGCCATAGATGGCGGCCTCGCTGTACGGATCGACCGTCTCCAGGGACTTAAAGAGCACGAGCGCCTCTTCGAACGCACCGGCCCGAAGCCTGTAGGCGGCGAGCTCGCTGAGCGCCTCGATATAGCGATCCTCGAGCGAGCGGCGGAGAGGCTCTGTCCAATCGCTGTAGGTAGATGACAGGAAGGCCCCGTTGTAGAGCGCGACCGCTTCCTCAAGGGCGGTGACGCGCGCCGGCTCGTCTCTTGCAGCGTCGGCGCGGGACATGGCGTGGTCGAAGGCATCGACGTCGGACGTGAATGTGCCCTTCGGATTCAGTTCATAGCCGCCATCGGCGGAGCGCACAACGCATTCGTGGAATATGGCGCGGCGAAGGCGGTAGAGGCTCGAATGGAAATTGCTGTTGCACTTGGATTCCGGCAGATCCGGCCAGAGGGCGGCGAAAATCTCTTCCTTCCGGACCGACTCGCGTTTCGACAGCAGCAAGAAAAACATCTCCTTGCTCTTCTCGCTCCGCCACTCGAGATCGGAGACCTGGCGTTCGCCGACAAGCACACCGCCGCGCCCAAACGCGAACGCACGCACGGGCGGAAGCATCGCGGCTGGGGAGTGATCGCCACTGCTCGCGACGCCATCGAGCTGCGCGGAACGCGCGCGGTCAGGTTGTAGGTCCTTGAGCAGAGGCTCGGCGACGTGCCGTGCGACGGCGTACTCGATTAACGCATTCGCGCGCGCGGCGTAGGGTCGGAGGAAGCGATGGTAACCGAGCTTGTCGCACATGGAGGCTACGCGCTCAAGCTCAGACATCGCCTTCCGCGGCTGTCTCGCATCGAAGAAGGCGCGGGCACGAAGGAATGATGCCACGGCAACTTCGCCCCTGCGGTTCGCCTGTTCGAAATGGGGCAGCGCGATAGCAAGCGCCTTGAGGGCGGCGCCAGGATCCGCCTTTTCGAGACAGACCTGGGCGCGTACCAAGGCGTGGGCGGCGAGACGAGGAGCCGCGTCGGCGGATTTGGGTTGGACCGAGCGCAGGAGACTTTCGGCCTGCTCGCCCTCGCCGAGATAGAGCTTGGTCAGGGCGGCGCCTTCGGCGATATCAACGGCGAGGCGAGCCATGTCCAAACCGGCGGCGATGGGCCGGACCTCGTCGTAAGTAGCGTCGCTCTCCGCGAACCGGCTCATCGCACGATAGGTCTCTGCGATGCCGGCGAGTATCGATGCCTCGAACATCGCGTTGCCTGCTCCGCGCATGAGGCGGAGGCCTCGCTCGTAGACCTGCAGCGCGTGCTCGTATTCCCCGATCTCGAAGTACACCATGCCGGTGTTGTTGAGCGTCAGGCCGAGGTCATATGTGTTGCCCGCACGCTCGAACGCCGACTGCGCGCGCTGGAGGGCGCCGAGCGCAGGTAGCGGCTCGGTGCGGCGCCCGTAGCACTCGGCCAGTGACGCGCAGGCGTTGCCGATGCCCTGCAGGTCTCCCACCTGCTCTAAGAGGCGCCGAGCCTCTCCTAGCTCTCCGATCGCGCTATCGAGGTCACCAGTGATCATGTGAGTCACGCCGATGTTTCGGAGGGCATCGCCCTCGAGCTGCAGATCTTCGTCCTCGGCAGACTGGATGATCGTGCGCGCTTCCCCGAACGTGGAGAGGGCTTCGTCGTAATATCCCTTGCGGCGCTGCGTCTCGCCGCGCACGAAGAGCGCGGAGACGAGGGCTTCCCGGTCAGGATGATCGCGCAAGCCTGAGAGGGCGTCCTCTATGAGCCTGAGCGCTTCGTCGTACTCCTGAAGCTTGTAGGACGCACGCGCTCGCCAGATCTGGAGGTGCGACGTACCTTCGCGCGCATGGTGCGGGAGGCGATCGATCCATTCGGCGAGCGCGCGCGCCTGGCCCTGCTGGATGAGACGCGGCGCGATCTGCTCGAGGAGTGCGGCGGACTGCGACCACTCCCCCAGGTCGAAGAGCAATTCCACCGCTTCGTTGAGCAGGCCGTACCGGGTGAGCGCCTCGGACGCGGCGCGTCCGGCGTCGTCGTAGGCGAGCGGATCTTCGGCGCGGAACCGTTGCATAAGGAGGGCGCGCAAGAGCTGGTGGCAGCGGTACATCGGCGGATCTTCGGAGTGCTGAGTGATGAAGAGTACGCTCGACGCAGCTTCGTGCAGCAGACGTTCACTGTCACGGCGCCCGGTGACGTCATCGCAGAGCGCGGGTGTCCAGACAGGCAACAGCGAGATGGTGCGCAGAAAGCGGCGCAGTTGCTCGGGCACCTGCTCGAGCGCCTCACCGTGTACGTAATCGGCGATCGACAGCGCGGCGTTCGGCCCGACGACGCTCCCCGCGCCTCCTACATCGCGCTCACCATCGATGAGCGCGCGGACGCCGTTCGCAGAGCCGGCAGCGGCGCCCAAGAGGAGGGCAGCGGCCCAACCTTCGGTGCGTTCGAAGAGCGCGTCGGCGTCCTCTTCGGAGATGGAGCGCCCCAGGGTCGCGAGAAGGTCGCGGATCTCGCGGGGCGTGAACGCGAGGTCGGAGGCGCCGATCGTCGCCACTTCGCGCCGGGCGATCAAGCGCGGCAGCGACGGGACCGGCGGTCGCATCCGTGACGTCATCACCACGTGCAGGTTGTCCGGCGCGCGCTCGAGCAGGAACGCGAGCGTTTCGATGACCTCGGCGCAGCCCTGGAGCAGGTGCACGTCATCGAGCACGAGGACCACGTAGTCGTCCTGGGCGGCGATCGTGTTGACGAGGACAGTACCGACCGTACGCGGCTGCCAGAATCGCTCGTCGCCTATCTGAACATCCATGTCGAACCGGCGGGCAATTGCGGCGGATATCGAACGGGTGAACGCGCCGAGGTCGGCGTCCCATTCATCAAGCGAGAGCCATACGGTCGCGAAGTCTGACGCCTCGAGCCAGTCGACGACGAGGGTGGTCTTGCCGTAGCCAGCGGGCGCGGCGATAACGGTGCCTTTGCTACCGACCGCGGCGTCGAGGAGCGAATTGAGGCGAGCGCGGCGGATCACATCTGCGCGACGCCTCGGGACGGAGAATTTGGATGTGGCGACGCTCAAGCCGAAACCACCATTGATCACCCCGGTCGTCATCGGTGGTGATTATACGTTGTTGCTGCTGAGCAACTTGAGCGCGTTCACACGGTCCGTCGCAAGCATCGCCACCGACGCCCGTGTACAGACGATCCGAACTCACAGCGTGGAGCAGAAGAGGCGGACGAGTTCGGCGTCGAGCTGGGTGCCGGCGGCACCGAGCATGATCTGTTTCGCGTCCTTGCGCGTGATCGCGGCTCGATGCGGGCGCTCGGTGGTGAGCGCAGCGAAGACGTCGGCGACGGAGAGGATCCGCGCTTCGAGGGGGATCTCGTCGCCCGTGACCATCTCCGGATAGCCCTTGCCATCCGGACGCTCGTGGTGACGCGCGATCCATAGCGCCACCTCTTCGAACCCGGTGAGGCCCTGCAGGACCGTCTCCGCGTGGGAAGGATGCTGACGCATCAGCTGCATCTCGGTGACCGAGAGGATGTCGGGCTTGGTCATGATCCGCGCGGGCACGCCAAGCAGTCCGAGGTCGTGCAGCAGCGCCGCGATCCGGATCATCTCCACGTGGCCCGAGTCAAGGCCGGAGGCTTCGGCGAGGCGTTCGGCTGATTCGGCGGTCTTTCGCGAGTGCCCGGCGGTGTGCCCACCCTTGGCGTCGGCGAGGTCCGCGAACACCTCCGCGAAGCGCATCACGCGACGCCGGCTCTTGCGAGCGTCGGGTGGACGCAGCGCGATCAGCGTTTCGGTCATGTCCTCGGAGTACAGTCCCAGCCAGAAGTCATCTGACTGCGCCAACTCGAGCAAGCGGCCGACAACGGTCGGGTCGAGCGCCGTGCCGGTGAACTCCTGGATCCCGGAGGGAAGGCGGCGCCGGGCAGATAGCGACGACGGTTCTGAGCCTATCAGTGATTCGACGACATCGGCCACGGCGACGGCACGCGCCGCGATGGGAATCCGCTCGCCCGCAGCGCCGTCCGGATATCCTCCGCCGTCCCATCGCTCGTGGTGCGCGCGCACCGCGGCGGCTACCTCGTCGGGCAGGTCGAGGGCGCGGGTCGTCTCAGCACCGAACAAACAGTGCTGATGGGCGGCCTCGATGACAGCCGACAGGTCCGCCACGGAGAGCGATGATTGGAGATCCTGCGGCGACTTGAGCGGCGACTGGCCGAAAAGCGCCTCCTCATCGATGCCGGCGATGCGGCAGATGTCGGAGCCGGCGAGCGGGACGCCGATGTCATGGAGCAGCGCGCCGAAGTAGAGGCCGGCCCGATCGGCCGGATCCACGCTGAGGGCGTTGCCGAGCATGGCGGCGATGTAACAGACCCGCTGAGCGTGTCCGGCGGCTTTGCCTTCCCCGAGGTCGAGGCCCTGACTGAAGGCGACGGCGAGCTCCGGGGCAGTCAGGGCGTGGAGACGCTCGGGCCGCCTCGTAAGAGGCTCGGCCGACGCGCCAAAGCCGAGGAATGGCCGTCCCGACCTGCTCTCGCTGACCATCAGGGCTCCGTCTGGAATCAAAAACCGACCGGTTGCGATGCCTCTGGGAAGTATCGGCCGGAGGGTGGTGCAGCTTCAGCACGGGCGAAGGGCACTGGCGCGCGGGGGCCGCCTCGTTCGGGGGACAAGGAGCGTTGCGGGAGTCGAAGAACGGCACCGCTTGCAGACGGGCGCGCCGTGCGCGACGATCGATCGCCGCGGAAACGGCGGCATGTGCAACGCAAGAGGAGACGGCCATGTACGACGCGATCATCGTGGGCGCACGCTGCGCGGGGTCTCCGACGGCGATGCTCCTCGCACGTAAGGGCTACCGCGTGCTGCTGGTGGACAAGGCGAGCTTTCCAAGCGACACCATGTCCACTCACTACATCCATCCGCCGGCGATCGCGCGGCTGGACCGCTGGGGACTGCTCGACCGTCTGCGCGCGACCAACGCGCCGCCGATCACGCAGCTCACGGTCTCGATGGGCGAGCTGGCGATCCAACCGCCCGCGCCAGACGGAGAACCGTACGAGGCATGGTGCCCGCGCCGCATCGTCCTCGATGCGATCCTTGTCGACGCGGCAGTAGCGGCGGGTGCCGAGCTGCGGGAGAACTTCCCCGTGCGTGAGCTGGTACGCGACGGCGATACCGTCGCCGGGATTCGGGCCGGCGGGAACGGCTCGCTGATCACAGAAGAGGCGCGCGTGGTGATCGGCGCGGACGGCCTGCACTCCACCGTGGCCCGAGGAGTGAACGCCGCCGAGTACAACACGATCCCGTCGCTGACGTTCGGGTACTACGCGTACTGGAGCGGAGTGCCTCGCGACGGGGCAGAGATCCACATGCTCGAGGACTGCGGCGTCCTCATTTTCCCGACGAATGACGACTGCGTGTGCATTGCCGCCGGCTCTTCGATTGAGGGGTTTCACGAGTTCCGGAAGGACGTCGAAGGAAACTACCTGCGGATCATCGATCGCGTACCGGGACTATCGGACCGGGTGCGGGAGGGGAAGCGCGAGACGAAGATCATGGGCACGGCGGACCAGCCGAACTACTTCCGCAAACCGTTCGGGCCGGGATGGGCGCTCGTCGGAGATGCGGGATATCATCGCGACTTCATCACGGGCCTCGGGATCACGGACGCGTGGCGCGATGCCGAGTTGCTGGCGAACGCCATCGACGACGGGTTCTCGGAGCGCAAGCCTCTCGAGGAGGCGATGGCGGGTTACGAGCAGTCGCGAAACGAGATCGCAACGCCTCTGTTCGAGTTCACGACGGCGCTCGCCTCGCTGAAGGGGCCGCCAGCGCCTGAGATGTTCGTGAACTTCGCGCTGGCTATGTCGAAGACGTAGTCCATTGCGGGTGTTCAATGACTGCCCTGCCGCGCCGTGCCGGTCACCCGGGCGATGAACGTCATCGCTGAAGGGGCGGCGGAGTATCTCGCGGTCGATCCGGACGGGTTCCGGGCGTACGTGCGCGACCACAAGCAGCGCGCGCTCGTCCCGAAGGTGATGTCTGAGCGCGAGGCGGTCGAACGATTCGTCGCGGACGGCGATTACCTCGTGTACGACTGCAACTACTTTCAGCGCGGACCGTCATCCCTGATCCGCGAGGTGATGCGCCAGCAGAAACGCGACCTCTGGTTGTGCGGGAAGTTCACGTACGTGGACGTCGGGCTGCTGGTTGGAGCGAGCTGCGTCTCGAAGGTGGACTGCGGGTTCTTCTGGCCGGGCGCCACGATCGACAATGCGGTGCGCGACGGCCGGGTACAGGTGTATGAATACAGCAACGTCGTCATGACGCTGCGGCTGCAGGCCGGAGCGATGGCGCTGCCGTTCTTGCCAGTGCGCTCGTTCGGAGGGACTTACGGCTTCGAATATTCCGGCGCGAAGCTCGTCGAGGATCCGTTTACTGGCAAGCCCATTACACTCGTACCGGCGCTAAACCCGGACGTGGCTCTGATCCACGCGCAGCAGTCGGACCAGTACGGGAACGCGCGCGTGTTCGGCACCGGGATCGCCCACCAGGAGTCGGCGCTCGCCTCGAAAAAGGTGATCGTCTCGGCGGAGGAGATCATCGACACCGAGGAGATCCGACGGGATCCGGGACGGACGAGCATCCCGTATTACGCGGTCGATGCCGTCGTACACGCGCCGTTCGGTGCCTGGCCAGGGAACTGCGGGGGTTACTACGGGTCGGACACGCCGGCCGTCATTGAAGCGTTTGGAGCCATCTCGCGCGATGCGGTCGGGGCGTACATCGAGAAATACGTCACGCGATTCGCGGACGACCGGGAGATGATGGCGAAGCTCGTAGGCGAAGAGCGGACCTCGCGGCTGCGAGCGGCGGAGACTATCAGCGAAGGCTATCGGGCTTAGTTGGCTTATGCCGGAAGGAGCATGATATGACCAAGGACGAACTGATCGCGAAGCTGCGCCAAAACGGCAATGATGTTGTGTCGAAGATCCGCGAAGTGCCGGGGAACGCGTGGGACGAGGGCCGCTACGAGAATGGATGGAACGCTCGCCAGATCCTGGCGCACGTGGCATCGATCGAGTGGACGTACCCGCGGCTGATCGAACTGGCGAAGCAGCCCGCCGCTCAGGCTGCGCCGTCGTCGGCACCTTCATCAGCGACCGGCGGTTCGGGCGAGTCACCACAGGTTCCGCCAGGCGTCACGGCGTCGCGACCTATGACTGGTGGCGTGAACTCGTACAACGACCGCCAGGTGGAGAAGCGAAGCGGCGCTTCGATCGACGAGCTAATCGCGGAGTTTGAGAAGAACCGCGCTGCGACGATCGCGGCGTTTGAGTCGGCCGACGATGCGCTGCTATCGAAGCAGATCCAGTCGGCCGGTGGGATCAAGGGAACGCTAGCCGACGTCGTGAACGGGATCGCGATAGAGCACGTGCGCGGGCACATTGCTGATATGGCGGGTGGGCGGAGCGGCGTGTGACGCAAGCGACTGAGGGCGTGAGACCCGCAACCGGGACACCGGCGGCGTCGTTCGCCGAACGTGAGATGCAGATCTGCGTGGTCGCGCGGATGGTCGAGGACGGGCGGACGTACTGGGTGGCGGGCGGCGGCAGCCCGATGTACGCCGTCCTGCTGGGCATCAGGCTGTACGCGCAGGGCGCGCAATACATCACCGAAGATGGGGTCATCGCGCCGGAACCGATGCTACCCTTCGAGCCGGTGATGACGATGGTCAGCTCGCGGGCGGGATATCGCGCGCTGGCTTGGGGAACGATGAACACGGCCGGCAACCACGCGCAGCTCGGGCTGATGGACTATGGGATCCTCAATACATTGCAGGTCGATCGGTTCGGCAACATCAACTCCACGGCCATCGGTGAGTACGGAGAGCGATCGCGGCGGTTCGGCGGACCAGGCGGGGCGGACTCGATCGCCGCGCTGTGCTGGAAGACACTGCTGATGACCGACCAGGAGAAGCGTAAGTTCGTCGAGCGGGTGGACTTCATCTCGTCGCCGGGGTTCCTAGACGGCACCGCGGGGGCGCGGGAGCGGGCCGGACTTCCGCCGGGGACGGGGCCGTGGCGCGTGGTGACGCCGTGGGCCATGTACGACTACGACGACAAGCGCCGGCTCCGCCTCATCGGGCGGTCACCCTGGGTGACGGTGGAAGAGATCCTGGCGGAGTGCCAGTGCGCGCCGGTAGTCGCGAACGACATCGCGGTGCTCGAGGGGCCCACGGAGGAAGAGCTGGCGATCCTGCGGTCGGAGCTGGATCCTCGCGGTCAGAACACGGGCGAGCGCAGCAGCTGGATCGTGTACGACGGGGAGAAGTACGCGCGGGCGGAGGGGTAGCCCGCGCCTACGACGCGGACGCCGGATATAGCTTCAGACTCGCGCCGTACGTTGGATCCGGGCCTACTTCACGCATCGTCGCGCTGATCGCGTCGGACGCGGGCATGCCGTCGCGGAGCATATGCTCCAGGAGACGCTCGGTCGCCGTGTCGGTGTAGTCCGCGCTCACGGAGTGATCCCACCCGACGAGCTGGGACACGCCTTTCGAGATGAACGCGTCGCCCATATCGAGGGTGTTCAGGCCGCCGCATCCCATCAGGACGATCGTCGTGCCGTGGAAGCGCCCGGACATCGCATCGCGCACGAACCCGGGGTCGATGGAGAAGTAGCGATCCTTGGAGCCGTACTGCGGGTAGGTTCCGATCGTGAGCCGCGAGTCCAGCTGATCTTTCACGTACTTCTGGTCGCTGTACAGCTCGTTCGTGAAGATGCGGACATGGTCTTCCTTCACGGTCTGGCGCGTCGCCTGGTCAAGACGATAGCTGGTGTCCGAGGTGTGCGTGCGCAGGACGATGAACTTGTAACCGCGATTCGCGAGGCGACGGTAGAAGTCGACGGTGACGTCGGTCCGTGGGACGTAGTCGACCTGGTAGCCCGCGTCCGTCAGCAGCGAAGTCGCTTCATCAACGAACGCGGCGTTCTGGTCCGTCAGGGCGAGCTGGTCGACGATGACCGCGCGCGGCGGGCCGTTGTCGCTGTCGCCAGGGAGCGACCACCAGAGACCAGCAGCAATCGTCGCCGAGACGATGACAAACGCAGTCGCGACGGCGGCGAAGCGGCGGCGGCTGTGGACGAGTGCTCGCACGATCGGCCTCGGTCGAACCTACGGTTGCGCACGGCGGGTGGATTCGTGGCAGTGTACGTTCGCGCTGAGCCGGTCAGCCAGCTAACGCGTGGATGTCACGCACCGCTGAGGCGCCTCACTGCGTCCTCGGCTGCGGTGAAAAAGACCAGATCGCCGGAGATGCGATTCTCTCGGATGCAGGCTTCGGTGAACTTGATCGCGTGTTCGTCCCTGCTCGCTACGGCACGGTCGATCAGGTCATCGACATCGATGCCGTGAACGTCCCCGGCGGGTTCGAGCGGACTGGGGGAGCGGCCGTAAGCACTGTAAATGGCCGCGCACGACTGCCAAGCGTAGCGCATCGCATTGCGTGTCGTGGCCGGAGTGAGATGCGGCGCCAGCATGCGCAGCGCGCTTGGAGCCGTGACGCAGTGAATGAAGGAGATGGCCGCGAGATCGGCGTTAGCCAGGTACTGGCGCACGAATACACGCGTGATGTCAGAAACGAACGAGTCGCGAGCAGCGTCCACGGCGATGTAGTTAATGGCGGGCGCGAAGCTCTCAGGATCGACTGCCCTGACGGCGTCGAAGATCAAACCGCGAGTGCGCGCTGCGGGTTCGACAAGAGGGACCGCGGCGAGCGCCTCGGACACGCTATCGAATTGAGGCTCGGTCGTGATGGGCGCGGACGGTAGCTCCTGGTATCGGGCGGCCCAATATGCGAGCGCTTCTGCGAGCTCGTGAGTTCGTGTGTCGGTCTGAGCGCGATCGAGCGAGCGGACCGCGTGGGCCGCGCGGATTATTCCGTGCGTCGCGCCGGCCATGATGCCCGGCGAGAGTCGCCGAACCCATGTCTCCAGCACATCCTTCCACGCGTGCTCTTGCAGCTCGCGTCGCAAGAACTCTTCCCAATCGGCCACGCGACGGATGTCTCCGAGAGCTTCGCGCCACTCCGACGATTCAATGCGATTCGCGGAGCGAGGATGATCCTGCAAACGCCGCTGGTACCACTCGGCCCACGGCAGGACGGCGTCGTCGCGCCCCAGCGCGACGAGCGCTTCCGAAGCCATCGGTCCGTAATTCGAGAGTCCTGGCCCGAACTCCGGTCCGGTCGCTGCGAAACGCTCTAGCGCTTCGTCGAGAGCATCGCCCGTCATCGCCTCACTCCACTAATCGAACATTAGCGCCCGCGAAGTGATTCGGCATCCGGCGACCGGCGGAGGGCTTCTACTCTCTTCGACCTAGCGCTACGGGAGCGCGTTCAGCGCATCGATCAACTGGCGGATGCGTCCAAAGTTGTGCGCGGGATGGAACGCAATACGGGGCAGGTCGCGCACGTCATCGTCTCGGACCTCCTGCGGGCTCGCAGGGACGCTTTGAATCGAACCGCGGCCGACGATGTCCCTGAACTCCCTGTTGAGCCGCGCGACGTCGTCGGGGGGCGGCTTCCGCCGGAGCCGGATGATCAGGCGCTCGCCGACGTAACGCGCCGAGTGGTAGTTCGCGTAGAACCTGTCGATGGCGCTCATCGCGTCCTGAATGGAGTGTGCGAGTTCGAAGAACGACATGTCCTCCGGCGATACGAGGCCGCCATTCACGAGGTGGTCGCCGATGAACCGTACCCACGTCGACCAAAAGGAGCTTCCGGGCGGCTCAAGGAGCACCACCGGGCGGATGGCAGTCTTTCCCGTCTGCATCAAGGTCAGGAGTTCGAACGCTTCGTCCATCGTGCCGAAGCCACCCGGGAGGAGGGCGAAGGCATCCGATTCCTTCATGAAGGTGATCTTGCGGGTGAAGAAGTACTTGAAGTCGATGAGCTTGGGGTCGCCAGCGATGAAGCCATTCGCCGACTGCTCCATCGGCAGCTTGATGCCGACGCCGAAGCTGCTGGCGGCGCCGGCGCCCTCGTGGCCGGCGGCCATGATGCCAGGCCCGGCGCCGGTGATGACCATCCAGCCGCGTGCCGCCATCTGGGCGGCGAAGTCGCGGGTGGTGGCGTATTCGGGGTTGTTCTCGTCGGTGCGGGCGGAGCCGAAGATGCTCACCTTCCGGCGCTCGCGATACGGCGCGAAGATCCGGAACGAGCGGCCGAGCTCTCGGAACGAGCGGCTGACAAGCTTGAGCTCGCCCCGGTTGGCGGTACGCGCCATGCGGAAGGACGTCTCGATGATGTCTTCGAGGAGGTCACGATCGGCGACGTCGACGCCGGCGACGAGTTTACGGATGCGATCATCTAGCTGCCGATCGCCGGACCCGGTGCGGCGACGCATGCGCTGGCGGGTCGGACTGGTGCGGACGGACGCCGGCTCGAGAGGTTCAATGCCGGGCAATACCGGCGGATCAGCCTGTTTTTCAGTAGTCATGGTTACATCATGACATGGGCCGTTCGTGGGAGTGCGTCGCCAGACAGCTCGTCGCGCTCGCGTCTTATGGAGCAGGGCCAGCGAGGCCCAGCGATGCGGCGTTCCCCTTCAGGGCTTCAATGACCTCTGCGATGAGTTCGTTCAGATCGACACCCAGTTGCTCGGCACCGTTCGTGATATCGTCGCGGTTGACCTGTCGCGCGAACGCCTTGTCTTTCATCTTCTTCCGCACGGAGGGCGGTTCGACTTCGAAGACACTCTTGTTGGGCCGGACCAGGGCGACTGCCGTAACGAAGCCGGTGAGCTCGTCGACGGCGAAGAGGGTCTTCGCCATCGGTGTCTCCCGCGGCACGCCGGTGTAGTCGGCGTGGCCCATAATCGCGGCGGTGACTTCGTCGGCGTAACCCCGCTCCTTCAGGATCTTGTTCCCCTCGAACGGGTGGCCCTCCGCCGTCGGCCATCGCTCGTAGTCGAAGTCATGAAGGAGCCCGGTGATGCCCCAAACGTCTTCGTCGCCGCCGTTCTTCCGCGCGAAGTGGCGCATCACCGTCTCGACGGCGATGCCGTGCTTCCGGAGGCCGTCGGTCTGGGTGTATTCGCAGAGGAGCGTCCAGGCGTCATCTCGGTTCATGATGAGTCCGTCAGTCGATTATTCTTCTGTCACAGTGCGGCGGCTGTCGTTTCGATCGCCGTGTAAGCTGTCGATTTCGATCGCTGTATAAGATGTGCGTGCCGGATGTTCAAGACCGGGACATGTGGCAAACGGCGGGACGCTCCTGATCAACGACTGGCCGCCAGACGTGGTGTACTACCAGGACCAGCCGCCACCCGACGATAAGCCATCAGGGTGCCTCGATGTGCTGCTCATCATGCGGGCGGTCTTCGGCGTGCTGTTCTGGCCGGTGGCGGCGATCATCGTGGTCTTCGTAGACCTCGGCGTCACGTGGGTGCTGTTCACGAAACAGCCGGCGCTGGCGCTGGTGACGATTGTGCCGACGGCCGTCGCCATCTGGTTGTTCGCCAGATGGGAACAGCGGCGGTTCCGTCCTCCGGACGTCTAAAGATAAAGGAATGCCCGGCTCAGCTAACCGGAGCGGCGATGGCGTGGCCGCAGTTGGCGCAGAACTTCGCGCTGCGAGGATTCTTCGTGCCACACTCGCCGCAGAAGACAGTCTCGGGTGACGTGGCCGAGGGCGCGTCGGCGTTGGTCGACGACGCGCTGTTCATCGAGGTGCTCGAAGCGGCCTGATCGTCGTCGTCCTTTGACGCCTTGCGGAACTCGCGCACGCTCTTGCCGATCGCGCCGCCGACGTCGGACAGCTTGCCGGCGCCGAAAATCAGCACGACGATGAGCAGGATCAGGGCCAACTCGAACGGGCCGATGGGACCGATACCCGCAAGAAGCGGCATGTGTGCCTCCAAATTGCAGTTCAGCCTATCACCGGCTCGCTCGGCGCTGCAAACGGTGCTGGCGGACTGTGAAGCGCCCTGTGTCGCGGCTGTGCCGCGTCTCCAGAGATGCAGTGCCGCTACGATAGAGTCATGAGTCTGCCATCCCACGACGCGTTTGTCTCCGCAACAGACTGCCAGCCGCTCGTGCAGTCGCTTCGGGAGCGCATCGCGCTGGATGGCCGCATCACGTTTTGCGACTTCATGGACGCCGCCCTGTACGCCCCTGAACACGGGTACTACGTGACGCAGCGCAGGGCGGCCACCCGGGGCGGCGATTTCGTCACGAGCCCGGAGGCGCACGCCGTGTTCGGCGCGCTAGTGGCACGGCAGATCTGGCAGACGTGGGACATGCTGGGCCGGCCAGCACCCTTCGACATCGTGGAGCCGGGCGGGGGCGCCGGGACGCTCGCGCGGCAGATCCTCGAGTGGGCGCGTCACGAACCGGCGTTCGCCGCCGCGATCCGGTACACGATTGTCGAGCCACATGAGATCGCCGCTTCCGACAAGACGCCGACGGGCGACATCGAGTGGACGAGGGCACTGCCCGAGAGCATCACGGGCTGCGTGTTGTCGAACGAGTTCTTCGACGCGCTACCTGTGCACCGGGTCAAGCAGGAGGACGCCACACTACTCGAGGTGTACGTGACGGTCGCGGACGACCGGTTCGTCGAGACGCTCGACGCGCCCTCGACACCGCAGATCGGCGAGTACTTCGAACGCGTCGGCGCACAGCCTGGAGATGGCTGCTTCGCAGAGGTGAACCTCGCGGCCGAGCGCTGGATGAACGAGATCGCCAGGCGGCTCGATTGCGGGTACGTGCTGACTTTCGACTATGGCTACGAGACGAGCGACCTGTACGCATCATGGCGGCGCGATGGCACGCTTCGTTGCTTCTATCGGCAGTCGATCTCGAGTGACCCGTATCAGCGCGTCGGGTTGCAGGACATGACATCGACCGTGGACTTCACCGCGCTGCGCGACGCCGCCGAGGGTGCCGGGCTGAGGACCCTTGGTTTCACGGACCAATCGCAGTTTCTCGCACACCTGGGCATCGGCGACGGGATCGCTTCGGTGGTGCGCGATGGCGCGAACATGGAGGAGTACTTCGCACGAAGGAACGTCGTGCTCGACCTCATCGATCCGGCCAGGCTTGGGCGCATCAAAGTGTTGCTGCAAGGTAAGAATGTGCCGGACTTGACCCTCGCGGGTTTCGCTGATGGGCGATAGCCCCGACGCGGGCGAGCCGGCGCCGTCGTTTCGAATGCCTTCGACGGACGGAGCCATCACGTTAGAAGACATGCTTTCCCGAGGACGGCCGCTGGTGCTGGCGTTCTACTTCGAGGACGGCACGCCATCCTGCGAGACGGAACTGGGTATGCTCCGCGATTCGTGGGAGGTAATGGATCAGGCCGGAGTCAACGTCGTCGCAGTGAGCGCCGACACCTTGGAGTCGCACGCGGGGTTCACGAAGCGGATCGGCGGCTTTCCGTTTGCGCTCGCATCCGACGGCTCGCTGGAAGCGGCGCGAGCCTACGGCGTCGTGGATGACGGTGATCCTCGGCGGTCGCGGCGCGCGGTGTTCGTCATCGATAGCGACGGGACGATCATGCTTGCGCTGCCGCGCTTTCAACCGAACAACCTGTCGCAAGTCGAGGCGATCTTCCGCGCGCTCGGCGTGGAGGTCGGAGAGTGATTGGTGGGGCGATCAGGTCTCGGCAGGACTGCCGGACGGCGTGTACCAGGGCGTCGCGACGTCGCCTTCGAAGATCAGGCGTTCGCGCACTAGCGTGGCGCCCTGCGCAAGCGACAACGCATCCGGGACGGCGATCGGTGTGCCACGATCGCCGGCGCATGCCTGCGTGGTGACATCGGCTGCACCCTCTGGGGCCTCGATTACGATGACCTTGGAGCACTGGTACGAGCCGTACGTGACCTCCGTGCCGTTCGCCAGCCGGATGACGAACTCGCCGACGAACCGAGCTGCGTTTCCAGTCTGGTTGTCGAGGATCATGTGGACGATGAACGTTGGCATCGTGCTCACGGGATCCGGCGTTGCCCCCGTCGTGATTTCGGCGCTCTTGATCTTCAGCGCGGCGTAACCTGCGGCGGCGGTCGCGCGCGCTGCCTCGCCCGCTTCTGCCGTACCGGTCGCATCGGCGAATGCAGTGGCGGTTGAGGCTTCTTCCGCGCTCAACGCCGGCGTCGCGGTCTTCGAGCCGCCACCTCCGCCGCAAGCGGCGACCACGAGCGACCCGCCGACGGCGACGACGATCACTGCGAGGCGGCGGACGCGTGACTCAAGCAACGTTGGCAGTAGAACCGCCTTGATATCCCCTAGTAGCATCCCGTTCGATGTATAGCAGCCGAGGCTTCGGGCGACCACTATTCGTACGCGATCCGGAATACCGGTCGCTTCCACGCGTCCGCTTCGGCGCGATAGAATCGGTCGCATACATGCGTGGCGTCACCGGCGCGACTCTTGAAAGACTATTGATGTACTCCGACAGACCACGCCGCGCCCTCGCTTGCGCTGGGGCGGCCAGATGACGATCGAAGAGCGAATCAGCATCCGGCCCATCGACTTTGTGCGTGACGAGCAGCCGCTGAAGGCGTTTCTCGGCGAGCGGGACAAGATGCGGCTGGAGCACAGCGAGGCGGCGCTCAAGGACGGCGACTGCTTCATCTTCGTCGCGGACGAGCGTGGCGTTCCGGTGGGCTGGGCGATCGTGCACACGCGGTACCGCGACGACCAGGACTGGGCGCCGGACCCCGATGCGCCGAAGTACCAGGACGGCGACAACGCGTACCTGGAGAACATCGAGGTGACGGCGCGGCTGCGGAGCCGAGGCGTCGGGAGCCAGCTCATCGAGGCGGTTCAGGACGAGGCGCGCCAGCGCGGCAAGCGAAAGCTGTGGCTGCACACCAGCGAGAACAACGCGAAGGCGCACCAGCTGTTCGAACGGCACGGCTGGGATCGCGAGGGCAGCATCAGCCCATCGTGGACGGATACCAGGATGCGCATCTACCGCAAGGACCTGTGAGGCTGACATGCGAAAGACGTTTCTTAAGACTCTCCTAGTCGTAGGCGTTGTGCAGTTCGCCATCACGCGGCATATGGCAGGCCAGGTAGTGGAGGAGGGCCGCGCCGAACGCATGTGGATGCTGTACCCGTTCAACGTCGTGCTCAACGCACTCGCGTGGACGCTCCTGTTCGTCGCGTCAGCGCGATTCGTGCGACTGATCCGGCGCCTCGTGTGACGCGCCGCCGTATCCTGCACGTCGATGCGTTCACCTCGACGCCACTGGAGGGCAATCCGGCGGCGGTCGTGATCGACGCGCAGGGGCTCGACGGCGCGGTGATGCAGCGCATCGCCCTGAACCAGAAGCTGTCCGAAACGGTGTTCCTGCTGCCGCCCAACGACCCGGCGAACGACGCGCGCGTGCGGATCTTCACGCCGCTGGCGGAACTGCCGTTTGCCGGGCATCCCATCGTCGCCGTGGCGCACACGCTCGTCAGCGAACGCATCGCGCCGGTACGGCCCGGACAGCCGCTACGCCTCGAGACGGGCGCGGGCGTGATCCCGGTCGAAGTGAGCGCGGACGGCGACTCGCCGATGTACACGATGACGCAGGCGACACCAGAGTTTCGCGCGTGGAATGTCGCGCCGGGCGACGTCGCACGGTGGGTGGGGTTGTCGGCGGACGACGTCGTGCGCGTGGAGCAGATATCGACCGGCACGTGGTGGCCGATCGCGCAGCTGGCATCGCTCGATGCGATGATGCGCGTGCAGCCGAACATGGCGGGGCTGTACGAGAGTCCGCTCGGGGTGTTCTGCATCGGCGCGGAGGCGGCGGACGCGGACGTGCACGTGCGCTTCTTCGCGCCGGGGCTGGGGGTACCGGAGGACCCCGTCACGGGCAGCGCGAACGGCTGCATCGCCGCGATCGTCGCGAAGTACGGGCTGCTGCCATCGCGTAACAACGAGATCCGATACGTGGCGGAGCAGGGGCGCGAGATGGGGCAGCCAGGGCGCGTATATCTGCGCGTCACCACGAGCGGCGGCGAGATGTCGGTGCGGGTGGGCGGGCAGGCAGTGACGGCGCTCTCGGGCGAACTGCTGCTTCCCGACTGATGGCGATCGCGGCGATCCTGCTCGCCGCCTCCGGCGTGCGCATCGGAGGCGCGCCATTGGCGCTGGCGCCGTGGGGCGACGGCGAGACGGTCATCGAGTACGAGATCGGGCAGCTTCGGGATGGTGGCGTCGACGTCATCGAGGTCGTGGTTGACGAAACTTCGGCTGATTTGGTGATCCCGGTCATCGCGCGGGATGACGTCGAACCGATGGTGGTCGCGGCGGGTGCGGACGAGGCGGCGGCGCTTCGGGTTGGGGCTGCGGCGGTGCCTCGGGATACGGAGAAGGCGGTCATACTGCGTGTCACGGAGCCTCGGCCGGCGTGGATGATCGGCGATCTGCTGGACGCACATCGCGGAGTCGCTTCCGTGGCGCGGGTGGTGTGCGGCGACGGAGCGTGTGCGCCGGTGGTCGTCGGGTACGACGTGCTCGCGGCACTGCGGAACATCCGACCAGGGATGCGGCTCCATGACCTGCTATCGCGCTTCGAGATGGCCGATGTGGCGTTTGACGGCGACGTCGTCACGCTGCGGATCGAGACCGACGCGGATCTGAAACGGGCGCAGACGCTGTTGACGGGCGTGCGCGAAGGTCGCGGGTAACAGGCAACAGGCATAGGCTTCGAGCATCCACCGACGACACCAAGATCACAGAAGGGGCGAGATGAAGGCAGTCGTCGTCAAGGGTCTTTCGGGGGCGGACGGATTGGCCGTCGAGGATGTGGACGCTCCTTCTGGCGAGCGGGACGTAATCATCGAGGTGCACGCGGCCGGCATTGGCTTCCCGGACCTGCTTATGACGCGCGGGCAGTACCAGTTTCGGCCGGAACCTCCGTTCATCCCGGGCATCGAGGCGGCGGGCGTGGTGGTGTCGGCGCCGGAGGGGTCGGGGGTGTCGGCGGGGGATCGGGTCATCGCTTCGACGCCGCTGGGCTCGTGGGCGGAGGTGGTGAAGGCCAATCCGCTCGGCGTCGTGCCGATCCCGGACGGGATGAGCTTCGAGGCGTCGACCTCGATGGTCAACTACCAGACGGCGTACTTCGCCTTCGCATGGCGGGACCACCTGCAGGCGGGCGAGACGGTGCTGGTGCACGGCGCGGCCGGCGGGACGGGGACTTCGGCGATACAGGTGGCGCGCGGGATGGGGGCGCGGGTGCTGGCGGTGGCGCACGGCGAGGAGAAGCTGGGGATCGCGCGGGAGTGCGGCGGAGGAGTGCATCGAGGCGGAGTCGGACTGGCTGTCGGAGGTGCGGCGGCTGACCGACGGGCGCGGGGTGGACGTGGTGTACGACCCGGTGGGCGGCGAGCGCTTCACGGACAGCGTGCGGTCGTTGGCGCGCCTGGGGCGGCTGCTGGTCATCGGGTTTGCGGGCGGGACGATCCCGGAGGTGAAGGTGAACCGGCTGCTGCTGCGGAACACGTCGGTGGTGGGGGTGGCGTGGGGCGAGTACAGCCGGGTGGACCCAACGATGCCGCGGAAGGTGGCGGCGAGCCTGGGCGAGCTGCACGCGGCGGGCCACATCCGGCCGGTGGTGGGCGGAGTGTTCTCGATGGAGCGGGCGGGGGATGCGCTGCGTGAGCTGGCGGAGCGGCGGGCGGTGGGGAAGCTGGTGCTGCGGGTGCGGGAGTGAAGAGTGACGGGTGAAATCACGGGTGTTATGTCCGGTGTTTGATTGATCTTTGTTTTTCGGGTACTGGCAGGGTGGTGAATCTGGGCGGCGGTGTCGCGGGCGGGCGGTAGATTCGGATTTCTGATTGTTCTGGTTGTTGTTTGATTGATTCGCAGGGAAAACGATCGAAGGTTATGTCGTGCATGGTCAGCGGTCGGCTGTCAGCGGTCAGCGGACGCGGGTTTGTGGTCATAGTGCGGGGATCGTAGGGGATGCGGGTGGGGACGTTGCAGTGGCAGATGGCGCTGGCTGGACGCCGCGCGCGCGGTGGCCAGCTCCGGTCTGCCGCGCCGGGGATCAAGAGCAACTTGACGTACGCCGTAGCGTCTTTATCTGGAGACAGCGATTGCGATGGGATGCCCGATGTCTACGAGACATCGCATTCATGCCTGGACGTAAGCGAACAGGATTCGGAACTCGATGCCGATGGCGACGCTCTGACGAATGGCTATGAGATGACATTGGGGACAGATCCATGCGGACGAGATTCGGACGGCGACGGATGTGATGATGGCCGAGAGCTTGGCGGCGATCATCGTGATGGTGGGCAGCGCGATCCACTCTCGCCTTGGGACTTCTTCGATGTGCCTCTCCCGGCACTTAGTCCATTGAACCCTAGCGGCAGCCGGAGCGGTTTCATCTCCATCGGTGACGTGATCGGAGTCGTGGCATACATCGGTACCACTGATGGCGGAGGTCCTAATTCCAACGGGGAGTGGTACGACACGGATCTTGACGGCAACGGTCTGAAAGACGGTTCGGAGTACGATCGCAGCGCCAGTACGGTCATTAACGAGCCGTGGCGATCTCGCGCGCCAAACGGCGCGGTCACGATTGGCGATGCGATCGTAGGCTTGAACCAGATTGGCGATAGTTGCAACTAGATTCGGCGGGCGACCGGGGTAAGTAGCCGTTTCAATCGGAATCTCGCCTCCCCGATCAATATTGGCACTCCTCGCGAGTCCTGCACCAATCCTATTTGGCTAACCTTTCGCTTGTTCCGGCGGCAGTCGACATCGACAATTCGTCGCGTGACTTCGCGAGGTCGGGGTGGAGGTGCGGGGGGCGTCGTGGGGCTCGTGGTTCGGGGTCTCGTTGGGGTTCGGAACGAAGCGTGGCGGTGCGGCGGGCGAGTGCGGGTGCGGGCCGGGTTTAAGTGCAGTTGTCGCCGACCTGGTTTAGGGCGACGAGGGCGTCCTGGATGGTTATTGCGCCGTTCGGGGGGCCAGAGAGGTACGGCGCAGGGCCGGGGCTGCGGTCGTACTGGCGGCCAACCCTGTCGTCTGGCCCCACCAGACCATCGGTGCCCATCATGCCGGTGGTGGCGTTGAACCAGTCGCCGGCCTTCAAGCTGTCGTATCGGAGTCCATTGGCGTTCGGCGCTGAGCTGGCATCGCCATTGAACGTGCCGATGTAGGACACGACCGCGATGACATCGGCGATGCTCACGGTCTTGCTCTTCGGTCCGTTCGCCGCGGGATCGGCGGCCACGGGCACGGGTGCATCGAAGAAGTCCCACGGGTCGTCCATTCCGCGCTGACCGCCGGATCCGTGGGAGGGGCCGTCCTCGCGCGCGTCGAGGCAGCCGTCGCCATCGGTGTCATCGGGCGAGATGGGCGCGGACTTCTGGATCTTCAGCTCGTGCACGGGGACGCCGTCGCTCCACAGTCCCATGAAGCGATGCTCGGGCGTGTTATCGAGCGCGTACTGGCAGTTCGTGCCGCTGAAGGCGCAGTCGCGGAGTGCATCGAGAATCTTCCAGCAGGCGAAGAAGTCGAGGGCGTCGAGCGCGGCCGGGTTGCCGACGCCGGCGGTGCACATGACGTGGCTGGCGACGGTAGTCGGTGAGCCATGGCTGTCGCTGTTCACCAGCACGATGTCCTTGTTCGCATCGGGGATGTGGCCGAGCTTGGGGAAGACCGCGTTGCAGCTGCTCACGGACTTGCCGGGCTCCATGATGACGCCCTGATCCCCGTTCACGCAGTTCACCACCGTGGTCGACGGGATGCCGGCGAGCGAAGCATCGAGCGATGGCTCGCCGGGCGCGGTCAGGCCACCGTCGTGCGGTTCGACGAGAAAGAGCACTTTCGGTTCGGGCAGGCTGAGGCCAGCCCAGCGATTCGCGAGATTGGCGGTGATGATCCCGCCGAAGGAGAACCCGAAGTACGTGGTTTTGTCGAGCTCCGGCTGGACGCGGTTGATGGGGTCCGCCTGGAGCCACGCGATACCGCCGACGATGCCGTTCTTCGCTGATCCGACGCAGGGATTGATGTCGTACGGGCCGGGGCATGGGCTGGTGATGCCGGTCTGCCAGCGCGGGTAGATGACGATGTTGCCTTTCCGGACCTCGTGGCGGATGAACTCGTACATCTGGTCGTAGCCGGCGTACTCGTAGTAGCCGTGCAAGATGATCACGAGGGGCGCGCTCGCCGGCATCGGGCTGGAGGGCTGGAAGACGTACCAGGCGTCGTCACCGGTACCGCCGGAGCTGACGACCCAGTCGGTGTACGCGTAGTCCGCGCCGCCCGGGCCGGACGGCGGCTGCGTCGGCTGCGACGGCACGGCTTGCGCGACGACTCCCGTCCGATTGGGCGCGACGGTGCCGCTGCCGGCAGCGTCGGAACGGCGCTCGAACGCGAGGGACGCGCCGCCAACCGCGAGCACTAGCATGATCGTCAGACCGCCCATCAGCCTGCTCATCGATCCTGAGTGGCGCATTTGCTCGTTACTCTCGGCGTGGCCTTCGGCGGAGCTAATCTATCAGACCGCTGACGTGTACCGGACCGCGGAACCAAATGACAGCCGATGCGTCAAAGACTCACCGGGTTCTACGTGGGGCGGGCGCATCGCAATCGTCGCAGGATTTTGCAGAGGTCCGCGGTGGAGTTGCGAAGCGTGCCGGTTGGGGCCGGTTTTCGCGGCGCTTCTGATGGTCGGGATGCTGGCAGAGGTCGGCGACGCTCGGCCGGCGAGGGTTGACATACCGACTGACCAGTTGTATTTCAGGCTTGTCAAGGGCACGGTGGGGCGGCTTTCGCAGGCGGTGCCCATGGCGTGCAGGTTCAGTGAGGGCGATGAGCGAAGTCCCGGGGCCGGAGATCCTCAACGATCAGGGTCTGCTGGCCGAGTGGTATCTGATCCACCGGCTCGACCACGAGATCGAGCGGGCACGACGCTATCATCGTCCGCTGTCCGTGCTCGTCGCGGTGCCGTTGCTGGAGCCGGGCGAATCGCTCTCGTTTGCGGCGAAGCATGCTGCCGCAGCGGCAGCGCAACATGGCTGCCGGACTGTCGATCTCGTCGGCTGGCTCGGGGCCGAGACGATCCTGATGGTCCTGCCGGAGACCGACCGCGATGGGGCGGATCTCGCCGCGGCGCGCCTGCGGGACGAGTTCACCGAGCGGAGTGAATTCATCGGCGGGCAGCGGTGGAAGCTGTTCTCGGTGCCGGACGTCGAACTGGCGGAGAGCGGGGCGGAGCTGATGCAGCGGGTGTTGCGGGAGCACATCGGGTCGAGCTGAGCGGCGTCCTGTGGGGGCGGCGTCCGGCTGCTCCACGCTGCTGTGGCGGAGCGTCGATTCCGTCGCGTCGGGGCACTCGGAGCCGATGCCGGTCAGCGTCGACAACGTACATTCGCGTCTAGCGCGAGCGACGATCTCCGCGACGGCACCGCGCTTCGTCCGGGAGACAGCGGCTGAAGCGAATCGTGCGTCGCGTCGTGATTTTGGCCAGCATTCGCCGGGCGGTCTGAGTCGCGCCACCAAGCACTGGGTGGTGAATGTTCGCCATGTCGGGCCGCTCCTGTAACGAGAACTTGGCTCTCCAAAATCCACCGCACTTCGGCTAGGCTAAACCCCTGACTTCAATTTTGGAGGGACGGATTTGGGGACAGCGGGAGTGATGTCGGAGGCGAGTACCGCGGCGCGCGGCTGGGAGGGGCAGGCGACACCGAGTTGGGCGCCGCTCCGCATCGACATGGAGAGCGACGAATGGGATCGCATCTTAGCCACGGCGTTGCCGGTGTTCGTCGTGACGCTCGACGCGGACGGGGCGCCGGAGTTCTTCAGTGAGAGTTACCTCAGCTACACCGGGCTGACGGTCGAGCAAGCGCGGAACTGGCTCGATCACCAGGTCGTCCATCCGGATGACCACGCCCGGGCCCGCACAGGCTGGGATGAGTTCCTCTCGAAGGACGGCAGCTATCGGAGCGAGTTGCGCCTTCGACGGTTCGACGGGGAATACCGATGGTTCCTCGTTCAGGGCATGGCTGTTCGGGGTGAGAACGGGCGCATCGAGCGGCGCATCACGACGGGCATTGACATCCACGCGCCGAAGCGATTCGACGGGCGGCAGCCGCTATCGCTGGAGCTCGCTTCGGCAGTGTCGGGCGACGGGTCGGAAGTCGGCTTCGACCTTTCGGCGGTGCTTGCGGCGACGGCGCGGCGGGCCGTCGAACTGCTCGGCGACGGCTGCACGATCCAGCTTCTGAGCGACGACGGCGAGACGCTCACGCTCGGCGCCGCTCATCACCGCGACGCTCGCGCCCTGGATCTGATGCGCGACATCTTCGCGGTGCATTCGAATCCTGCGCGCGAAGGGCTGCCCGCGCTCGTGCTGTCGGCGTCGGAACCACTCTTCCTGCCCCATGTGAATGAGGCCGTGGTCAGGTCGGCATCGAACCCGCACCTGCATCCGTTGTTCGATCTCGTCGGCATGAGCTCGGCGATCGCGCTGCCGATTCGCGCCGGCGACAAGGTGCTCGGCACACTGACGTGCTCGCGCGATCGCGGGTCTCCGGGCTATCGGGAAGAAGACGTGCTGGTGGCGCAGGAACTCGGCAGTCGCGCTGCGCTCGCGATCCAGCACGCGAAGAACCTGGCGGCGCTCGCTCTGAGCGAATCCACGTATCGCCGGCTCGCGGAGTCGATCCCGGCGTGCGTGCTGGTGACGGCGCGGGGCGGCGCGATCGAGTATTGCAACGGGTTCGCGCTCGACTATGTCGGGTTGAGCCTGGAGTACTTTCAGGAGCACGGATGGCCGGCCATCATCCACCCGGGGGACATCGAGCGTGCCGGGGCGGGCTGGCGCAAGGCCATGAGGAGCGGCAACGAATACGCGAACGAGTTCCGCATGCGCCGTCACGACGGCGTGTTTCGGTGGCATCTCGGGCGGACGCTGCGGATTGCGAACGAGCGCGGCGAGGCGGAACGCTTCGTCAATATCGCGATCGACATCCACGACCGGCGGCAGGCGGAGGACCGGCAGCGTCTTCGAATGGAGGCGTCGGACCTGGCGGCTCACCCCTTCGACGCGGCTGCTACGCTCGCGCGGTTCGCATCGGTGGTGGTGCCGCGGCTGGCGGACTCGGCGGCGACGTTCGTGCGCGCGGACGATGGCGCGAGCATCACGGCGATGTCGCACGACGATCCGAGCATGGAACCGAACGCGCGCGAGGCGATCCTCGAGCTGGTTGGCACTGGCGCGGGGCGCGCGAGCCTCGAACGCGCGTTGCTCGCCGGCGAGAGCTACCTCTGTGCGAACGTCGGAGCGGACGAGAGTGAGACGCGGGCGAACGGCGCAGGGTCTGCGTCAGCAGGCCGGTTGGAGCCGAGTTCGTTCATGGTGACGCCGCTCAAGTGGCAGGAGCGGATCTTCGGGGCGCTGACGCTGGTGAACTTCGATCCGTACCGTCGATTCACGCCCGATGATCTGGCGCTCGCCGAAGACCTGGCAGAGAAGGCGTCGGCCGCCATGGAGAATGCGCGGCTGTACGAGGAGGCGACCCAGACGGCGATCGAGCTGCGGGAAGCGAACCGGGCGAAGGACGACTTCCTCGGGCTGGTGTCGCACGAGTTGCGGACGCCTATCACGGTGATCCTCGGGGACGCCGCGGTGCTACGCCGCCGGGCGACGCAACTGGATGATGAGAGCAGGGCGTCCGCGTTGCAGGACATCCACAGCGAAGCGGAACGGCTGAACCGCATCATCGAGAACCTTCTCATGCTCGCGCGGTTGGAGCACGAGTCGGAGGAGACCGAACCGATCGACGCGTCAAGGGTGCTGGGGAGCACGGTCGAACGGTTTCGGAGGCAGAGTCCCGGGCGCCAGGTGACGCTCTCGGACGAGACGGACGGGGCGTTCGTGAACGCGAGCGCGTTTGCGATCGAACACGCCCTGCTCAATCTCCTGAGCAACGCCGACAAGTACAGCCCTGTCGTGGCATCGATCGAGGTCAGCGCGGACCGGTTGGACGACCAGGTCGTGATCTCGGTAGCTGACCGCGGAGCGGGAGTTCCGGACGGGGAGTTCGACCGAATATTCGAGCCGTTCTTTCGGTCCGGCGCCGCTTCGGTGACGTCCGGCGTGGGCATCGGTCTGACCGTGTGCAGGCGGCTAATCGAGGCCAACGGCGGTCATATCTGGGCGGAGTCCCGGAATGGCAGTGGGCTGATCGTCACGTTTGCCCTGCCGACCGTGAACTTCGACGCGATAGAGACCTAACCGCCGGCCCTCGCGAGAGTCACGGGCCCAGCCGGCGGGTTGTATCATACGCCTCCACCAGCTATCGTAATTGCGACTGGATGCAGTCGCTAGGAGTAGCAGGATGGGCTGCGAGGCGGACGCCCTCGAGCTTCTGCGCGGGGCCGGGCACAAGCTAACGCCACAGCGAATGCTGGTGCTGCGCTCGGTGCGCCATGCCAGCGGTCATATCACGGCGGCGGAGATCCTCGACGAGGTGCGGGCTTCTTATCCCTACGTCGACATCTCGACCGTGTACCGGACGCTCGCGGTGCTCAAGGACATGCGGCTGGTCACTGAGACGCACATGGGCGGAGCCGATGCCATGTTCGAGTGGGTGCCGAACGAACGGCACCACCACCTCGTGTGCCGGAAGTGCCACCAGATCGTCGAGATGGACCACCACTACCTCAACGACCTCAGCGTGAAGCTTGCGGCGGACGTCGGCTTCCAAGCGGAGATCGACCACTTCGCGATCTTCGGGTTGTGTCGCTCATGCTCGGCTGCCGGTGGCGAGGAGCGGCCCTGAATGTGGTTCCAACTCCCGATCCTGATGCACGTCCCGGACGGGTACCTGAGCCCGCTTACCTGTGCGGTGTTGTACCTGCTTGCCATCCCGATCTGGCTCATTGCAGCCGGCCGCGTGCGGCGGATTATCGGCGGGCGCACGGTGCCGCTGCTGGCGATCTTCTCGGCGTTTACGTTCGCGATCATGATGTTCAACGTACCGGTCCCAGGCGGCACGACGGCGCACGGGGTCGGCGGGACGTTGACGGCGATCGTGTTGGGACCATGGGCGGCGGTGATCTCAACGTCGGTTGCGCTGGTGATCCAGGCGCTGTTCTTCGGGGATGGTGGTATCACAGCGATCGGCGCGAACTGCTTCAACATGGCTGTGGTGCTGCCGTTCGTCGGCTACTACACGTATCGCATCCTGGCCGGCAACAGCGACATGCTGTCACAGCGACGGGTGATCGCGGCGGCCATCGGGTCGTACGCCGGGATCACGGTGGCGGCGCTGTTTGTCGGCGTCGAGTTGGGGTTGCAGCCGCACATCGCCAGCACGAACGGCGTGCCGGACTACTCGCCGTACGGCTTCAGCACGGCGATCCCTTCGATGCTCCTGGCGCACATGGCCGGGGCGTCATTCGTCGAAGCGGCGATCACCGCGATGGGGATCGCATACTTGCAGCGTTCGTTCCCGGAGATTCTCCTGCGGCGTGAGAAGCGCCCTGAAGTGGCGGCAACCTCACGGTCATTCAACCCGTGGGTCGTGGCGGCCGGACTCACCAGCTTTGCTGCGGCGGCGGTCTTCGTCGCCGGAATCATCAAGGGCGGTGGCGATCTCACGAACTGGGGCGGGCTCGACTGGACGACCGTGGACTGGGGTGATGCGGGCTGGACGGTGCTCGTATCGGCGATCGTCTTCGCCATCGTCATGCCGATTCTCTATGTACTCTTGCGCAATACGAATGCAGGCCTTCGCGCGGCGGCGCTGATCTTCGTCGGACTCATGATCTGGGTGCCGGTAGGGCTGATCGCGCCGGGGGCCGCCTTCGGGGAAGACACGAGTGCAACGCAGGAGGAGGTCACGGCGGCGGTGGCGGCACGCGACGCCGGCGATCCTTCATCGTTCGATGCGCTACCCGACGTGAACCAGGAGTGCTCATGCGTCCCGAACAACATCAACGACGTCACGTTTGCCGGCAACACGATCCTGACCGGCTATGAGCCGCCCTGGGTCGACGGGACGGACCCGGCGTGGCAGCAGAATATCGGCTACCAGATCGCCGGGTTCGCGGGCATCGGGGTGATGATAGGCGTGGGTCTCGCGCTGTTCGCCTTCGCACGGGCGTTGATGCCGACGGCGCCGCCCGACTGGAGAACGGCGTAGGTCATGGCTATCGCGTCCCCGGCGCAGGGCGAACGATCGCGCCGCAAGGTCAAGGCCGGGTTCGTCGAGAAGACGCTCGCCGGCATTAGCAGCAGCATCGAACAAGCGGTGTTCTCGGAGGAGAACGCACGCAAGGACGGGTTCCTGCAGCGGTGCGACCCGCGCGCGAAGCTCGTCGCTTTCATCGGGCTCATCGTAGCGACGGGACTTTCGCGCGACTGGCAAGTGCTGCTGTCCCTCTACGCACTAGTGCTCGTCGTGGCGGCCGTATCCGCGATCGACATGAACCTGTTCGTCAAGCGCGTCTGGCTCGGCATGGGCCTGTTCAGCGCCATTGTGATCGCACCATCCATCTTCTTCGTGGGGAGCCAGGAGCTGTTCCGGGTGCCGCTCGGGCCGTTCGATCTGGTAGCACACCGGGAGGGACTGGTGGCGGCGGGAATCTTCGTGCTGCGCGTGTGCACGTCCGTCTCGCTGGCCATTTTGCTCATCCTGACTACGAAGTGGGCGGACATCCTGAAGTCGCTGCGGGTGCTGCGGGTGCCGAACGTGTTCGTGCTCGTGCTCTCGATGACCTACCGCTACATCTTCCTGGTGCTCCACACGGCGAACGGGATGTTCCTAGCGCGGAAGAGCCGCATCGTCGCGAGCACGTCCGGGAAGGAGCAGCGCTGGTGGATCGTCTCTTCGATCGGAGTGCTGATGAGCCGATCGTTCCGGATGAGCGAAGACGTGTACCAGGCGATGCTGGCGCGCGGGTTCCAGCACGAAATGCGGACGATGGACGACTATCGCATGCGTCTCGCTGACTGGGCGCTGCTGCTGAGCGCCGCAGCGATCGCCGCCGCAGCCATCTACCTCGGCTGGAGATTCTGAGATGCAGACGTCGTCGGTCTTCGAGCTCGAAAACGTGACGTACCAGTACAACCGGAAACAGCCGGCGCTGGAGGGCATCGACTTCTCGGTCCGAGAAGGCGAGATGGTCGCTGTGCTGGGGGCGAATGGTTCCGGGAAGTCGACGCTCCTCAAGATGCTGGACGGTCTGTACAGCCCGAGCACGGGGGTGATGCGCGTGTTCGGCCAGGCGATCGAGGATGTGGAAGCGGACGCCTCTGAGACGCACCGGTTTCACCGGCGGATTGGGCTGGTGTTCCAGGATCCCGACGTGCAGCTCTTTTCGCCGACAGTGGGCGACGACGTGGCCTTCGGCCCGCTACAGCTCGGGCTGCCGCTCAAGGAAGTGCGATCTCGGGTCGAGTCGGCGCTCAACCAGATGGGCATCGGGCATCTGCGCGACCGGGCACCGTTCGAGTTGTCGGGCGGTGAGAAGAAGCGCGCCGCGATCGCTTCGGTGCTGTCACTCGAGCCGGATGTGATCCTTCTGGACGAGCCGACGGCCAGCCTAGATCCACGCACGAAGTGGGTGCTGGTAAACATGATCGTGGAGCTCGGCCGACAGGGGCACACGCTCATCACGGCGACGCACGAGCTGGAGATCGTGCCGATCATCGCGCGACGCGTGGTCGTGATCGGAGAGAACCGAAAGGTGCTGGCGGACGACACGCCGGAACGGGTCCTGGCGGACCAGGGGCTGTTGATCGAGGCGAACCTCATCCACGAGCACCTGCATCGCCACGCCGCGGTCACCCATGCGCACGCTCACGAAGTCGACCACCACGCAGAGGAAGTCCTGAACACCGCCTGAGAACGAACCGCGCAAGGCACAGAGGGGCGTTACAGCGCGCCCGCGAATGAGACGGCGCGTAGCGGGGCCGCGCCGCGCCGGTCCTCTGGGATTGAGTGCGGGAGCCCGGGGCCGCAGCGCGCGCTTGTACGCCGCCAAGCGTAGCCCGACAATCGCAGCGTGATTACGCGCAGGTCGGGTGCGGAGCTTCGGACGCGGGTCTTCGTAGGGCTCGCGGTGTTCTTCGTGTTGCTGGCGTCCGGCACCGGCGGCTACATGCTCATCGAGAGCTGGTCGTTCCTCGATGCGCTCTTCATGACGGTGACGACGATCACGACGGTGGGATACCGGGAGGTGCAGCCGCTCGACGCGAAGGGGCGGGTGTTCACGATCGGTCTGGTACTGTTCGGCGTCGGTACGGCGTTCTATTTGCTGACGACGTTCGTGGCGCTGGTCATCGAGGGAGACCTTGGCGCGGCGTTCGGGGTGACGCGCATGAGGGGACGCATCGAGCAGCTGCGGGACCACCACATCCTGTGCGGGTACGGGCGCGTGGGAGAGGAGATCGCGCGCGAATTCGTGGAGCGGGAGATCCCGTTCGTGGTCGTCGATACGAACCCGGAGGCGCTGGCGCGAGCGCAGGCGGGCGGATTCCTGGTAGTGGAGGGTGACGCGGCATCAGACGACGTGCTGCATCGCGCGGGGATCGAGCGGGCGAAGGCGCTGCTGGCGGCGTCGGATCGGACTCGGGGAACACGTACATCACGCTCACAGCGAAGGCGCTGAACCCACGCGTGTTCGTGGTGACGCGGGAAGGAAAGCCCGAGAGCGAGGCGCGGGAGCATAGGGCGGGGGCGGACCGGGTGATCTCTCCGTACGCGATCGGAGGGCGGCGGATGGCGCTGTCGGCGATCCAGCCGAACGTCGTCGAGTTCATCGACATGCTTTCGGATGCTGGCAAGAGCGAGCAGATCCTCGCGGAGATCGAGGTCACGGAGGGATCGGGGTTGTTCGGGCTATACGTGCGGCACGTGCTGGAGTCGTCACGCGTGACGGTGCTGGGCTTGCGACGGGCGAACGGCGAGCTGGTGGTAGGGCCTCGAGAGGATGTGCGGCTGGAGATGGGCGACCGGCTGATGGTGGTGGGCGCGGAGGGGGAGATCGGGGCGGTTTCGGCCGCCCGCAGGTGACGCAGATGCGCAGATCGAGTTATGGCTCCACAGAGGACGCCTAGAGTCAAAGAATGGTTCTGTTTCGCAGATGGGAGGCGGACTCAAAGGTCGTTCGTCGGAGTTAGTCGCTGTTGATCGCCCATACGACCGGTCCGCGTTCCTAGATCAGTAATAAGCGCGGCGATATGGGCGGGAATATCGTGAAGTAGTTTCTCAGCGGCGGCGTTTCTTCTGCCGCCAGTGGTATTTGAAGTGTCCCGGCCGGAAACGGCGCACCTCGATCGGTCCGCGGGTTCGAACGTTATAGCGATATAATCGCGGAACCTGAGCTTGGGGGGCGGCTTTGGTGTCGGAACTTCCCCAGGGCACGGTCACTGTTCTCCTGACTGACGTCGAATCCTCGACGGACATGGCGCACGCGCACGGTGATCCGTCGGCGCACGAACTGATGCGGCTGCAGCGGCAGGTCGTACGGGAGTGCGTCGCGCGTCATGACGGGCACGAAGTGAAGTCGATGGGCGACGGCTTCATGCTGGCGTTCGCATCGGCGCGAAATGCGGTGCTGTGCGCGATGGAGATCCAGCGCGGGCTGGACGCGCACAACCGGCGCGATGCGGGGCGACGGGTAGCGGTGCGGATGGGACTAAACACGGGGGAGGTGATCCGCGAGGAGGACGATCTCTTCGGGAGCGCGATCGCGGCGGCGGAGCGGATCATGCGGAAGGCGCGCGGAGGCGAGATCCTCGTGTCGGAGCGCGTGCGGGCCGTGATGGGGATCGCGCCGGACATCGAGCTGCGGGAGCGGGGGCGCTTCCGGCTGAAGGGCTTTCCCGAGCGATGGCGGCTGTACGAAGCGGTGTGGCGGGAGGATGGGCACGGGCCATCGGCGATGGCAGTGGCGGAGCTGGAGCGGACGCCATTCGTCGGGCGGCTGCGGGAGTGCGAGACGCTGAGATCAGCGGTGCGCCGCGCGGGGGAGGGTGTCGGGTCGGTGGTGATCGTGTCGGGGGAAGCGGGGGTCGGGAAGACGCGGCTGGCGACGCATGTACTGTCGGAGGCGGGACGGCAGGGGATGCTGGCGGTCTCGGGGCGCTGCTACGAGCACGTTGGCGGCGCGACGTATGCGCCGTTCGCGGAGATCTTCGAATCGATCGTGCGATCAGTGCCGGAAGACGCGGTGCGCGAGGCGGCGGGTGATTGGCTGGGGGACATCGCGCGCGTGATGCCGGCGATGAGGCGGTACGCGGCGACCGAACGATCGCGGGCCGATGACGTAGCGCCCGGCCAGCGCTACGACATCCTAGTTGCCGTCGCGGCGTTCTTCGACGCGCTGTCAGCAGGACGGCGGATGGTGCTGCTCATCGACGATCTGCAGTGGGCGGATGAGGGGACGTCGCAACTACTGGCGCACCTGGCCCGGTCGGCGCGGGAGATGGGGATCCTGATCATCGGGACGGTGCGCGCGGAGCGGGGAAGCGAAGCGGCGCCGATCGCGAAGGCGCTAGCGGAACTTCAGCGCCAGCACCTGGCGGAGTGGATCGAACTGCCGGCGTTCTCGGGTGATGGGGTGCGGGAAATGCTGGCAGCGCTGGCGGGGCGGGAGCCGCCGGAGCAGCTGTGCGATGCAATCGCGGCCGAGACGGACGGCGTGGCGTTCTTCGTCGAGGAGGTGTTCGCGCACCTGAAGGAGGAATCGCGGCTGTTCGCGGCGGATGGGGAGTGGCTTCCCGGCGTACGCGTCGGAGACGTGAGCGTGCCGCGCGGGCTGCGCATGGTGCTCGATCTGCGGCTGGCGCGGCTCAGCGACGCAGCGCGAGCCGCGCTAGCGGCGGCGGCGGTGATTGGGCGGGAATTCACGCCGGAACTGCTCGAGCGGGTGTGCGCTCTGCGCGATGACGCGCTGTTCGACGCAATCGACGAGTGCGAACGATCGCGGGTGGTGGTCGCCGCGGACGCGGATGCGGGCGATCGATTTGCGTTCGCGCACGAGTTGATGCGGCACGCACTGCTGGAGTCGATGGGGACTTCGGAGCGGCAGCGGGTGCATCGGCGGGTGGCGGAGGCGCTGGAACGGGAAGACGCTGAGCCGGCGCAGACGGAGAGCATCGCCTATCACTACGTGTCGGCGGGGAGGTTCGCCGAGCCGGCGCGGGTCGTAGCGGCACTGTGCGCCGCGGGCGACGCCGCGATGAGCGCGTGCGCACATCAGGCGGCGAGCGAGCACTACCGTGCAGCTCTGCGCATGGCCGATTCGCATCGGGGGACGCCGGCGCGGGAGCGGGCGGATGTACTGCAGGGCCTCGGACGCGCGCAATATCGACTGGGGGAACTGGAGGTGTCGGAGAAGACGCTCGATGCGGCGATGGAGATCTATCGCGCGGAAGGGATGACGGCTGACGTAACTGAGACGCTGTACCTGCGGGCGGTGGTATGCACCTTCCAGGCGCGCGCGATGAACGCGTTGGAGTTCCTGGCGGACGCGAAGGAGATAGTGACCGACGGTACGCAGCTCCACGGCCTGATCCACGCGCTTGAATCACAGAATCTCATGCAGCTGCGGCGGTACGACGATGCGCGCAAAGCGATCGATCACGCGAAGGCCGTCGCCAGTGCGCTCGACGATACGTATCTCACGGTCCGGATCTTAATGGCGTCCGGCTACCAGCGGCTCATGACGCTCGAGCTTCGCGGCGCCGAGGATGATTTTGCGCGCGTCGTCTCGACCGACGGGATCGAGGTGCACGAACGAATGGCGGCGACGTCGCGGCGTGCGATGGCGCTTACCGGGTTGGGGCGGTTCGAGGAGGCGGCGGCAGGAGCATCGGCGGCGGGCGGCTTCTTTCGGAAGGCGTCCGATCCGTACGAGCAAGCGCTGGCGATGACGCCGCTCGCGGTCATCGCGATGGCGCAGGGACGATTCGAGGATGGGCGGGCACTGGCGGATGATGCGATGGCGGCGAGTGGCAGCGAGACGAGCCGGTGGGTATCGGGTGGACTGCTGCCGCTGATGCTGCAGGCACGGTACGCGACGGGACGGATGAACGAGATCGGCGGCATGGCACAGATGCTTGCCGGAGGCGACGAATCGCGGCGTCCGTCGTTCGTCGTCCGCCTGACGGAGGCGTTGGCGTCCGCGGCTGGCCGCGAGCCAGTGGAGTTCGACGAGATCTCGGTGCGACGTGGTCCCGGGCGCGTACTCGATCAGCAGAGCGTCGTGTGGGAAGCGATGACCGCGGAGATCGCGATCGCGGCGAGAAGCGTCGAGCTGGCTTCGCCGGCTTCGGAGTCCCTGATGGAACTGTATGGGCGCGGTGTGCTGTTCACGCCGGGCTGGGTGGTGCTGCTGCCGCGTGTGCTGGGAGCGTGCGCGGTACTTCGGGGAGACTTCGATGAGGCGGAGCGGCTGCTGCGTCATGCGCTGGAGGTGGCGACGCGGTGCGGCGCGCGTGCTGAGGTGGCAGCGACGCACCTAGAGTTCGGGGAGTTGTTTGGCGCACGCGGGGCGGCGGGAGATGCCGGATCGGCCAGGTCGCATTTGGCGGAGGCGCAGCGATTGTGCGCGGAGGTTGGGGCGACGACGATGGCGCCGCGGCTGGATAGGGTGGAGGGACGATTTCTGTGATGAGTGCTATGCGAGGCGTCGGTGGCGGAAAGGCCGAGGTGTTACCTGACGTAATCTCTTGTAAAAGTTGAGCCGCTATCGTACGATCGCGCCACTCCGCTGACGATTGCGGGTCGCGTGCCGCGTCGGCACGGATAGAGGAGTTGGGAATGAAACCGCAAACGTACGACGAAGAAGTGTTGATCGCTGCGGTCACGCTGCCTGAGAGCGTGCACGAGGATGTTCGGTGCGCCAACATCGATAAAGCGCTGAATCCCTCGAATTTCCCGGACCCGACAGCGATGGCGACCGTATCGGAATATCTCTCACATCTGACATCGTTTCAGCGCGGGCTGCTGACAGACGCGCTCATCCTTTCGCTGCGGGAAAGTCACGGTGCGCGGGTTTCATTTTTCGTACAGGACTGCGGCTACGCGCTCGAGGGGACGGGCCTGGAGATCCGGAACGATACCGTGGCGGAGGACGAGCGGCGACCGCTTGAGGAGCGCTTGCAGCCGATGAAGATCATCTTCGCGGTGAACCGCGAGTACGAGCGGATGCGCCGCTGACGAGCAACGTCCGGCGCGACGGAGAAACAGCAGGGGGGAGCCAATGCCTTATCCGAACTCACAATCGCCACTCACACTGCGCCTGAACCAAATGTTTACCGACGGGGGCGCACGGTTCTTGCCGGGATTCGTGAACGACCTCAACAATCGGAATCTATCGCTCGGAGATGTCGCCCTCTCGTATTCGATCGCACGAGTTCCGGGGGAGGCACAGCATATCGACGCTTGGCCGGCGGACCAGCTGGACCTGGTGCGCGCCGTGCTGATCCGCGCAGCGATGGAGGGCCGACAGGTAGTGTGGGACTGGCAGGTGGCGAATTTCACGCGAATCGACATCATCGACTTCGGGCCGCGGGAGCCGATCGGGATCACGGGGCGATCGCCGATGGTGTATCCGCCGTATTCCACGCCGCAGTAGCGGTCAGCCGTCAGCCTTTTCGGGGTAACCGCAGGTTGATTCGGGACTGGTGAAGGTAAGAGCTGGACTCGTAGAGAGGCTAGGCACCTGAGCCACATGGTCATCGGTCATCACTCCGTGCTCGGTTCGCGCGGGCTGAAAGCACGCGCTATGGAAACATTTCGAGTGGTGGGAACCGCGCGGTTATTCGGTAAGGCGGCGGTAGAGGGTGGGGAGGCGCTGGGGGAGCTGTTCGATGTCGGCGACGACTTCGTAGCCCATGTCTTCGCACATCTGGCCGAGGTAGTCGTGGCCTTCCTTATCGACGGTTAGCGCGAACGGCGTGATGCCCTTGCGGCGGGCTTCGAGCAGGGCCTGTTTGGTGTCGTGAATGGCGTATTCCTTCTCGGTGCGGTCCCGGCCGTACCCGTGGTCCTGGGGGCGGCCGTCTGAGACAAGCATCAGGATCTTCACCTTGGCGTCGTAGGCATCGAGCTTGGCCGTGGCGTGTCGGATCGCGGGCCCCATGCGCGTACTGCGGATGGGCGAGACCTTGTCGATGCGCTTCTTCACCTTGTCGTTGAACTGCTCCATCAGGTCCTTGATGACGTAGAACTCGACGTTGTCGCGACCATAGCCGCTGAAGCCGTAGATGCCGTAACTGTCACCAATGGTCTCAAGCGCCTTGATGAAGAGCACCGTGCTCTCCTTCTCGAGATCGATGATGCGCTTCGGCGGCGCGATGGTCTGGGCGGCGCGGCGCTGCGCGAGCCACTGGAAGTATTTGCGCGGATCGTCGTCGAAGCCATCGTCGTCGGCGTATTTCTGCTTGCGCTTCTCGATCTCCTCGTCGGTCGAAGCGGACATGTCGAGCAGGAACGCCACCGCGACATCGCGTTCTACCTTGTTGCGGCGCCAGTAGATCTTGTCGGTGAAGGTGTGGCGTGACTTGCGCTCGATCGCGTAGTCGACGACGGCATCGAGATCGTACTCCTCGCCGTCGAGCAGGCGCTTGATCTTGCGGAAGAGCTCGGGCTTGAGGAGCTCGAACTGTTTGCGGGTCTCGTTCACGAGCGCGGCGTGCTCGCGAAGGGTGTCGTCGAAGAAGGCGTCGGCGCCTTCGTCGAGCGGGCGCTCCTGCACGCGGCACCAGCCCGGCTTGTAGTCGGCGGCGCGGAAGTCCCACTCGTCGTAGTAGAAGGACTTCACTTCGACAGGCAGATCCTCGTTGTCCTCGCCCTCCTCGGTGCCGCCCTCGCCGTCCTTCTGCTCGCCCTGCTTCTGGTCGCCGATGGGAGTGCCAGACTCCTTCTCGAGGTTGGAGAGGAAGAGGCCGATCGTGGATGCGAGGTCGCCTTCGGCCATGGCGCCGACGGTGATCTCGACGGACTTCTCGAGGAGCTCCTTGAGCTGTTCGGCGGTGAGCGGGGACAGCTCCGCGTTCGGATCGACTTCGCCGTCCTTGAGGCGGAGGCGCATGAGGAGCTGGACGAGCTCGGGCTTGAAGTCGCCGCGGAACTCCACCTGCTCGGGGCTCTCGTACTCTTGCTCGGCGCCGGACGGCATCTGCGTCGCGTCCTCGCCACCGCCGGGCGGGGACATCAGCAACTCCATCGACTCTTCGGTCTGGGTCTCCCAGTCCATGTTCTGCACATCTTCGGGCGCGATGTTCGGGACGCGGGTAACGACGTCGTAAAGGATGAGCGTTGCTTCGGCGGCGTCCTCGACGGTGGCGCCTTTTTCTCGAAGAGCGAAGAGCGCCTGGAGGGCGTCGCGGAGGACCGGCTGCAGCGGCGCCGGCCAGATCATCGTGCGGGCGCCATCGAGCGATGCCCGCACGAGGTTTTCGACGAGGGCTTCGCGCAAGGGCAGCTCATTCGGGAGCCGCCGGCGTTCGAGCTCGTTCTCCTGCGTGCGTTGCCAGGCGCGGCGGATGCCGCCGTATTCGCGTCGGACGAGCGTGTCGATGCGGGTGTCCTCGGCGATGGCGAAGAGGTCGGATGCGATGCGGCGATCGTCGAAGAGATCGAAGAAGCGCTCCATGTCGGTGAGGGCGGCGCGGTCGCGAGCGACGTGCTTGCCTTCGGCGAGGCGTTGGGCTTCGAGATCGAGGCGGCGTGTCGGCAGGACCGCGCCTTCGCGGGAAAAGCGGAAGAAGAAGCTCGCGAACTCCAGATGCGCGGCCTGGTGCGTCGCGAAGACCTTGTAGACGGAGAAGTTCTGCTCGCGGTCGATGAACTCCTCGACGAACTCGGGGAGGTAGACGGTGGTGCCCTCGGTGCTGGGACGGTCTTCGCTGACCCAGCCGATGCCCTTTTCGGCGAGGTATGAGACGGGGTGGATGCTGACGTTCGCCCCGGTGAGCGCTTTGCAGTAAAGGCGCAGCACTTCGCCGACGCGCGTGAGGTCTACGCGCGAGGTGAGCTGCTGGAGGACCTCCTCGCCCTTGCCGGACTCGAGGCGGAAGTAGGCTTCGCCTCCCTCGACGCTTTGCTCGAGGATGCGATGTCCGGCGGCGTGCCAGTTCGCCAATTCGGCGACTCGGATGCGCTTCAGGACTTCGGGCGAGGACTTGAGAAACTCCATCGCAGCGGTCGGAGAGGCAGCGGCAAGCTCTTCGGCCATGGTGAGAAGATCGTGGTGGCTCTGCTGCGGGACTTCGGCGAGCGACGACGCGCCTTCTGCGAAGAGGGAGTAGGCGTGGCGGCCGCTCCGCTTTGCGACGGTGGCGGCGAGCGCGAGGTACCGGCTGCGAGCGGAGGACTCGATCGAGTTAAGGAGGTTGGGTGCCCGCTCGAAGCAGATGCGGACGTCGGCCCAGGACGCCTCGCCGACGGCGGTGGCGAGGGTCAGGAATGGCGCGCGATCTGCGGCCGACAGGGATTGGAAGAGGTGCGGCGCGGCATCGAGGCAAGCGCCGGCGAGCTCGTAGGAACGGTCGGCGACGGCATCGACCAGCGCGACGAGGCGGGCCATCTCGCCGAGGGTGATGACCGGCAGCATGCCCGGGCCAGCGCTGAAGTAGACGCTGGCGAGCGAGATCGACTTCCAGTGGCCCTTGTACAGCCGCTGGCCGAGGGCGGCCCACTCGGTGAGCTGCTTCTCGTCGAGGTAGGGGACGGCCTTCGGGCTGGCGCGGAAGAACGCGCCGGCGACCACGGAGGAATATTCGGCGAGGTCGCGTCCGGCGTGGGCCCATCGGCGGAAGGCGGGTGCGGGGAGGAGGCGGAGGACTTCGGGCGAGACGCGGAAGTATTCGACGGCGGCTTCCCACGATCGGAGGGAGTGGCCGGCGAGCTCGACGCCTTCATCGGCCCAGGAGCGGAAGTCGTGCTCGCTGAGGGCGGGGAGGAGGGCATCGGCGGCGGCGCGGTACTCCGGTGCGAGGGTGGGGGAGTGCGCGACGAGCTTGCGCTCGACTTCGTCGAGGAAGTGTTGGTCGATGGGCATGTTGCTTGTGGAGTATATCGGGCGGTTGTTTGGGGGCGATCCGCAGAGGACACAGAGGGGGGAGCGGCGATGCTCTTTAGCGGTTGGTGGTGACGATGAAGTGGAGGACGTAGTCGGGTGCGCCGGGGATTACGGCGCGGGCGACGAAGTCGACTTCGCCTTCGCCGTTGAATTCGTAGTACGTGGACCAGCATTCCGCATCGCTGTGTGCATGTCCAAGCTCACCGCCGTTTGAGACGTAACCGGCGACCGCGCTTCCGCTCACGGTGATCATCCGAGCATCCGGATAGATTGCGCGCGGAATGCGAACGAAACGGCGATCCGTAGGGAAGGTCTGAATGGTAGCGTCGTTTGGCTCCGCATGGCATGAGGCGAGTTTCGCGGGGTACGTGCCCGGCGCATATGTTTAGGGTCGCGGGGCCGGGGTGTCGCTCGGGATCGGTGAAGGGTGACGCCCAGCATCGAGCGTCTGCGCGAACGATGGGCGGCTCGATGTCCTCGGGAGCGAAGTGGCAGTCAATTCGGACGGAGATGTCGTCGGCGAGGGTTTATGGTGGGAGGAGTAGGCGATGAATGTGGCCGCGGTGATGGCGAGGAGGAGGCGTGCGAGCATGAGGTGTCACCGGCTGCCCTGCCGCGTGGGGAGTGTAACGCGGGGCGGCGATGAGCCTCACCCGCGGCCCCCTCTCCGACAAGCGGAGAGGGGGAATGCTGACGTATGGATAGTGCGAGACCTCGGGCGCTCTTGGGCGAACGGACGCTATGGCTGGAGGCTGAACGGTGGGTAGCGATCCGTCATTAAATTCGCGTAGCCGATGACGCGGGCGTTCCAGCGGAGCGCGCCGACGACGAAGTCGAAGATGCCGCGCGGGTAGCGCCCGGTTAAGAGGATCGCGAACCAGGCGATGAGCGTCGCCAGGTATGCGACGAGGAACACGACGAGGCCGACGATCGCGGCGGGGATGACGAGCAGCCACTTCACGAAGATGAGCCATCGGCTCAGTTCCCGCGGGTACTGGACATCGAAGGCGACGGGATATTCGCCAGCGTCCATCGAGAACGGCGGATATTCGTCGCGCATCAGCCAGACGTATGCACTGAGGTTGTGCTGCCATCGATGCACGCCAACGTTGAATTTGAACAGGCCCGCCGGGTACTGCTTCGTGAACAGGATCGCGAAGAACGCGATGAGCGTGACAACCGAGGATGCGATGCCGAGGAAATAGAGGACGATGAAGTGGGGAATCCCGAGCAGCCACTTCACGAAGATCTTCCACCGGGAGAGGGACTCCGGATAGGGGATGTCGAGGGTAACGGGGTAGGGCGCGCCGGGGGATGCGGAGACTACGTCGGTAGTCATGCGACCTCCTTCTTTGGAACGCGCATACTCTGCGCTTCTATCGACGGAGTGTCAATGGGTGTGAGGTGTTGATTCGAGCACGGCGTCTTCGGTTCGAGCTGACGAACGTTACGTCACGGAGCGGCGCGCTCGAAATCGTCGAGGGCGGAGAGGAGGCGGTGCGGGCTGCTCGTGCGGGCACGGAGGGCCCGGGCGCGGGCGGCGAGGGTGCGGTCGGAGGTGACAACTTCGAGGGAGGCGGGGTCGGCGTGGTTCGTGACGAATTCGATAATGCGATCGTCTGCGGCGTTGGGACCGGGGCGGGCGGCGTACAGGACTTCGATGCCGTCGTGGTGGCCTTCAGGGAGGTCTTGGAGTGGGCGCCCGTCGATGACGACGGTGATGCCGATATCCGTGGAGGCAGCGTAGTCGGCGAGGCGGGCGACGAGCGTCCGGGTGGCGCGATCGCGGTTGCGCCACCATCCGTCGGGGCGGGAGCCGATGACGTTCATGGCGTCGACGATGACGTGGGCCCGGTGGGTGTCAGTCATGTTGTTGGCGGGATCTTAGTGGCGTCAAGGAGTTGTACGCCGGTCGCGCAAGGTTGGCATCTGGCGGAGTGTCTCGGTATCCGGCGCTGCGACGCCAGCAGTAGTAGATTGTTCGCTTCGCTCAGAGTGACCTAACCCCCAGCCCTTCCCATGATGGCTCACCGGACGGCCAGATCGTGCCGAGGAGCGCTCCGCCGCCGGCCCCGACGCACGGGCGCGTTCATGCGCGAAGCGCGGGCTGAAAGCCCGCGCCACGGAGGATATGATCTCCATGACCGAGGTACGGATGCGTGAACTGCAGCGATTAGACGGAGAGGCGTTCGCGTTGTTCGCCCCAGACGGAGCGGAGGCGGGCGGATATCTCGCCGAGGGTGGCGTAGGCTTCGACGGCTTCGATGAGGGCTGGCATGGTGTTGGCTTCGCCGCGGGCGGCTTCGTCGAGGCGGCGGAGTGAGGCTTCGGTCGCGGCGTTGTCGCGCTCGTTACGGAGTCGCTGCAGCTGCTTGGCGCGGCGCTCGCCGACGGTGATGTCGTGCTGATGCAGACCGGCGGGCGGCGGCTCCTCGTCGACGTATTCGTTTACGCCGACGACGATCTTGCGGTGCGCTTCGATGTCGCGCTGGATGCGGAACGCGTTCTCGCTGATCTCGGAGGCCTGGAAGCCGCGCTCCACGGCGGCGAGTGCGCCACCCATCTCGTCGATGCGTCGGACGTACTCGGTGGCATCGCGCTCGACTTCGTCGGTAAGGTGCTCGATGTACCAGGAGCCGGCGACTGGATCGATGGTGTCCCCGACACCGGTCTCGTAGGCGATGATCTGCTGCGTGCGGAGGGCGAGCTCAGCTGCGTGCTGCGAGGGCAGCGACAGCGCTTCGTCATAGCTGTTGGTGTGCAGCGACTGGGTGCCGCCAAGGACGGCGGACATCGCCTGGAGGGCGGTGCGGACCAGGTTGTTTATGGGCTGCTGCGCCGTCAACGTCGCGCCGCCGGTCTGCGTGTGGAAGCGCAGCATCATCGAGCGGGGATCCTTCGCGCCAAAGCGATCGCGGGCGGTGCGCGCCCAGAGGCGCCGGGCGGCGCGGAACTTCGCGATCTCTTCCAGGAAGTTGCCGTGGCACGCGAAGAAGAACGCCAGGCGCGGCGCGAAGTCATCGATTTGTAGGCCGGCGGCAAGGGCGGCGTCGGTGTACTCGATGGCGTCGGCGATGGTGAAGCCGACTTCCTGCGCGGCGGTGCATCCGGCCTCGCGCATGTGGTAGCCGCTGATGCTGATGGTGTTCCACTGCGGGAGGTTGGCATTGCACCAGGCGAACACGTCGGTGATGAGGCGGAGCGAGGGGCGCGGCGGATAGATGTAGGTGCCGCGGGCGATGTACTCCTTGAGGATGTCGTTCTGGGTGGTGCCGCCGACCTTCGTGAGATCTGCGCCCTGTTTCTTCGCGACGGCAACGTAGAGCGCGAGCAGGATGGACGCGGTGGCGTTGATGGTCATCGACGTGGTGACGGTCTCGAGCGGGATGTCGCGGAAAAGTGTCTCCATGTCTTCGAGGGAGCAGATGGAGACGCCAACCTTGCCTACTTCGCCCTCGGCCATCGGGTGGTCGGGGTCGTATCCAATCTGAGTCGGCAGATCGAAGGCGACGGAGAGGCCGGTCTGGCCCTGTGAGAGCAGGTAGCGGTAGCGGCGGTTCGACTCCTCGGCGTCGGAGAAGCCTGCGTACTGGCGCATGGTCCAGAAGCGGCCGCGGTACATCGTCGGCTGGACCCCGCGGGTGAAAGGGAACTCGCCGGGGAAGCCGAGGGCGTCGAGGTAGTCGAAACCGTCGGCGTCGGACGGGGTGTAGACGCGATTTACGGGCTTGCCGGAGGACGTCTCGAAGGGGACGTCGCGCTCGACGGGGCCGTTCTGCTTGTTGTTGGAGTCAGGCGCCATAACGGAAGTTTAGGCGCGAGCGTGAGGGTGAGCCAGTGAGCGTCAAACGTCCGTGGCGCGCCGCGAGTGTGCAGCTACTCATCGAAGGCGGGTCCGCGGACGCCGCCCCAGTCCTCCGGCGCGGTGTCGGCAACGGACTGCGAGAACCCCCAGCGGTGGCCGGCAAGATCCTCTGCCGTGTACTGGCGTTCGCCGAAGGGATAAGTCTGCGGCGAGTGGACGATGCGCGCGCCGTGCTGCTTCGCACGCGCGCAGTGCGCGTCGATGTCGTCGATGTGGACGACGACGATGACGCCGTACCTGCGATCCGGCGGCGGTGCGAGCGTCGCATCGTCGTTCCAACCGGGGCTCTGGCCGTGGCGCGCTTCTCCGACCATGACGATGCCGTCGCCGGCGACGAGCTGCGCGCCGGCCATCCGTTCAGGTGATCCGTAGTGGAAGCGCGTGCGGAAACCGAACGCGGTGCAAAGCCAATCGACGGCGGTGCCTACGTCTTCGTAGTACAGCGTCGGGATGATGCCTGGCGGACGAGAGCGGTTGCGCGGCATGCAGGCGATTGTAGGCGATAGGAGCGGCGGCTTCGAGGATAGCGCCTCAGTCGCGCCAGTAGAGGTCGCGGGCTTCGAAGCGCGGGCCGTCCTTGCAGGCGAGCTTCATCGATTGACCGCCGCGGACCCGGACTTCTAGCGCGCAGCCGTAGCAGATGCCGGTGCCACAGCCCATGCGCTCTTCGACGAGCACCTGGACGGAGCGGCGGACGCGTGCGGCGCGCGATATTTCGGCGCAGGCACGAAGCATCGGTGTGGGGCCGCAGACGAAGGCCTGATCGCACCACTCGAGCATCTCGGCGAAGGGCTCGGTCGCGAATCCGAGGCGACCGCTTGATCCGTCGTCTGTGGTGACGACGAGCTCGACTTCAGGCGGAAGGAAGCGCGACGGGAAGATGTGCTCGGCCGAGCGGGCGCCGAGGACCATCGTGACGTTGTGGCTGGCAGCGACGGCGTCGTCGGCGAGCCAGACGAGCGGGGCGACGCCGATGCCTCCGGCGACGAGCAGCAGGTTTCGAGAGGTGCGACCCACGCGGTAGCCGCGTCCGAGCGGGCCCCAAGCGTACACCTGATCGCCGGGGTTGCGACGCGCGAGCCATGCGGTGCCGCGGCCGACGACGTCGTAGAGGATGGACCACTCGGGGCCCTCGGTACCCTGACGCACGCGGTGGTAGCTCATCGGACGAGGGAGCAGGGGATCATCGGCGCGGCCAGCCTTGCCCTCCCCACCGTAGGTCGAGTCGTCGGAGCATCGGAGCATGACGAACTGTCCCGGGTATGCGCCTTGCGCGAGCTGCGGTGCGCGGAACCATGTGATGTAGGTGTCATCGTAGAGGCGTTCGTTCTCGACGACGGTGGCGTAGCCGATCTTCATGCGCGAACGCCGGCGCGGTATTCGTGGAGCGGACGGACGCTGTAGGCCGCCGCGCCATCGCGCCGGGTGGCGGCGATGAGCGCATCGACGGCCGCGCGGGCGGTGTCGATGCTCGTGAAGCAGGGGATACGCTTTTCGGCGGCGGCGCGACGGATGTAGAACCCGTCGCGGAGAGTGCCGGTGAAGCGCCCTTCCGGCGTGTTCACGACGCAGGAGACACTGCCGTCATTGATTATGTCGAGCACGTTTGGGTGACCCTGCAGTCGCTTCGTCACTTCCTTCACCGGCAGACCGAGCGCGGAGATCATCGCGGCAGTGCCCTCGGTGGCGTAGAGGCGGAAGCCAGCATCGTGCAAATGGTGGATCAGCGGGAGCACCTGCGTCTTATGGCGGTCGGCGACGCTCAGGAGCACGCCACCGCCGGGCGCGAGCGCGAGGTCAGCAGACATCAGCGCCTTCGCGAGCGCTGAGGGGAAGTCCGCGTCAATGCCCATCACTTCGCCGGTAGATTTCATCTCCGGTCCGAGGTACGTGTCCACGCCGATGAGCTTCGACATAGAGAACACCGGTGCCTTCACGGCGACGAGGTTCTGTCTCGGCCACAGACCGCCGTCGTAGCCCTGATCACGCAGGGACTCGCCGAGCATGACGCTCACGGCGGCCTGCACCATCGGGACGCCGGTGACCTTCGAGAGGAAGGGAACGGTTCGGGAGCCGCGCGGGTTTACCTCGAGGACGAAGACATCGGACTGGCCGCTGCGCGCCGGCTCTTCGGCCGGCATGATGACGTACTGCACATTCATCAGGCCGCGAACGTTCAGCGCGAGGCCGATACGCGTGGTGTCGTCGACGATAGTCTCGACGTCAGCGTCGGTGAGGTGGATCGCTGGGTAGACGGCCATCGAGTCGCCGGAGTGGACGCCGGCGCGCTCGATGTGCTCCATGACGCCGGGGATAAGCACCGTCTCGCCGTCGCAGATGGCGTCGACTTCGACCTCTTTGCCCTCGAGATACTTGTCGATGAGGATCGGCTTGCCGTCGCTCGCTTCGGCGGCGTGCTGGACGAAGCGCACCAGCTCGGCGGGATTTTGCACGATCTCCATCGCGCGGCCGCCGAGGACGTAGCTTGGGCGCACCAGCACGGGGTAGCCGAGTGCGTCGGCGGTCGTGATGGCGTCTTCGACGCGCTGCACGGCGGCGCCGGGGGGCTGCGGGATACCGAGGCCGCTCAAGAACTGCTCGAAGCGGCGACGGTCCTCCGCGAGATCGATCGTCTCGGATGACGAGCCGATGATTGGGGCGCCGGTCGTGTGCAGCGGGCCTGCGAGATTAATCGCGGTCTGGCCGCCGAACTGGACGATCGACGGCGGCAGCTGTGCATCGTCATCGGCGTCCGCGCCGGATTCGTTCTCGAGGATGTCGCGGACGGACTCTTCATCTAGCGGCTCGAAGTAGAGGCGAGCGCTCGTGTCGAAGTCCGTCGAGACGGTTTCGGGGTTCGAGTTGGCCATCACGGACTGATAGCCGGCGCGGTCGAGCGCCCAGGCTGCGTGCACGGAGCAGTAGTCGAACTCGATGCCCTGTCCGATGCGGATGGGGCCGCTGCCGATGACGAGCGCCTTGTTCCCGGGTTGCGGGATCGCTTCGTTCTCCTGCTCGTAGGTGGAGTAGAAGTACGGCGTGGCAGCATCGAACTCGGCGGCGCAGGTGTCCACCATCTTGTAGACCGGGCGGATGTTCCAAGTCTGCCGCTGCTCGCGGACCTGCTCGGGGAGGCGGTCGGCGAGCGTGCCGACCTGGGCGTCGGAGAAGCCGAGGCGCTTGGCGGCGCGGAGGAGGTCGGGGGTGAGGGCTTCGGCGAGCAGGCGCTTCTCCATGGCGACGATGTTGTTGAGCTTGTGCAGGAACCACGGATCGACGCCGGTCTGGCGTGACAGCGCGACGAGGTCGGCGCCGCGGCGGACGGCGGCCATGATGGACCAGAGGCGCTCGTCGGTGGGGTGCATGGGGCGCTCGGCGTGGCCGTCCTTCCATGCGGACTCTTCCCAGAGGAGCGTGCGGCCGCCGATTTCGAGCGAACGGACGGCTTTCTGGAGTGCGCCCTCGAACGTGCGGTCGATGGCCATGACTTCGCCGGTGGCCTTCATCTGTGTGCCGAGGGCGCGGTCGCCGAAAGGGAACTTATCGAACGGCCAGCGCGGGATCTTCACGACGACGTAGTCGAGCGCGGGCTCGAATGCGGCGGTGGTCTTGCCAGTGACGGCGTTCGGGATCTGATCAAGGGTCTTGCCGACCGCGATCTTCGACGCCACGCGCGCAATCGGATATCCAGTCGCCTTGCTGGCGAGCGCGGAACTGCGGGAGACGCGAGGGTTGACCTCGATCACGTAGTAGGGCGGGAGGACGGCGCCGGGGGGGACGGCCCAGGGCGTCGTCTCGGGGTTGGGTGCGAGCGCGAGCTGGACGTTGCATCCACCTTCGATGCCGAGCGCAGAGATGATCTTCAGCGACGCCGTCCGGAGCATCTGGTACTCCTTGTCGGACAGCGTCTGGCTCGGCGCGACGACAATGCTGTCGCCCGTGTGCACGCCCATCGCGTCGAAGTTCTCCATGTTGCAGACGGTGATGACGTTGCCCGCGCCGTCGCGCATGACCTCGTATTCGACTTCCTTCCAGCCGAGGAGCGACTGCTCGACGAGCACCTGGTGGATGGGGCTCGCCTGCATGCCACCTTCGCATATGCGCTCGTACTCGTCGCGGTCGTGCGCGATACCGCCGCCGGTGCCGCCGAGCGTGTAGGCGGGGCGGATGACGGCGGGGAGGCCGATGCGTTCGAGGGCGGCGCGCGCTTCGTCCATCGAGGTGACGATGACGGACGGCGGGGTTGGCTCGCCGATCTCATCGAGCATCGTGCGGAAGAGCTGGCGATCTTCGGCCTTGCGAATGGCGGACAGCGGCGTACCGAGGATGCGGACGTCGAAACGGTCGAGGACGCCGGCTTCGTGCAGGGCGACAGCGGTGTTCAGCCCGGTCTGGCCGCCGAGCGTCGGGAGAAGCGCGTCGGGTCGCTCGCGCTCGATGACGCGCGAGATGACGTCGACGGTGATCGGCTCGATGTAAACGACGTCAGCGACGTCCTCGTCGGTCATGATCGTCGCCGGGTTGGAATTGACGAGGACGGAGGTGATGCCCTCTTCGCGCATGGCCTTGCAGGCCTGAGTTCCCGCGTAGTCGAACTCTGCGGCTTGTCCGATTACGACGGGACCGGAGCCGATGATGAGGACCTTTGAGGGTTTGCTCACGCCAGAAGCACGTCCCGCTGGCGGGAGGATGCGATGGGGATCATCGGCGCCTCGCGAGGGCGCGGCGTTGTTCGGGGAGGACACCCATGCCCCCGAGATGTCCCGCGACAAGCAGGCCGGCGGCGAATGCGGCGGCAGTCGTCACGAGGAACGACGCGTAGGGCGGGACGTCGGTTGCTACGAGCATGTACGCCGTGATGGCATTCGCGACAGCGCCGATGCCGAAGCCGACGGCGTAGCCGGGCCACTCCGTGATCCAGTCGCCGGACCAACGCCAGCAGAAGAAGCCGAGGCCGAGGCCGGCGGCGCCGACCGCGAGCGCGAGGCCCCAGCCACCGAGCCAGAGGGCGATCGCCCAGCCGTGGTTGTCGTCGCCCCAGACGTAGAACGGGACGATGCATGCGGTGACGAAGATGAGCGGCGCGGCGATGATGGCCATCGCGGCGACGCACTGGCCGCCGAACGCGAGGCGACCGAGCACATCGATGCTCTTCATCATCGAGTCGAAGCGCAGCTCACCGTTCATTTTTCTTATCCGGCTGCCCACTGACATTGGCGAACATCATCGAGCGTCACACCAATGGCAGTTCGAAGCGTGCTTCTGGGTTGTAGATGGGTACGAGCGCACCGATGCTGCTCAGGAAGCTGAGGGCTATCTCGTTGTCCGACGGGAGACGGCCGCGGATCCGCCGGTACCCCTTGTCGCGCGCGAAGCCGAGCGCGCACTCGGCGACCGCCGTGCCAATGCCCTTTCGGCGCGCCTGCGGGAGCATCCACACGCCGAGGACGACGGTCTCTGGCTCGAAGGTGTTGTAGTCGAGCGCGGCGAAGCCGACGACCTGGTCGTCGATGATGGCCAGGAATGCGCCGCCCTCGCCGCCCATGCGGCTGAGCCAGGTGCGGACCTGCTCGGGCGTCATCGGGCCCTCGAACGCAACGGGGTTCGGTTCCTTCACGACCTCGGTGATCACCGTGGCGATTGCGTCGGCGTCGTTGATGTTGGCCTGGCGATATGTCGGTTCGGCTTTGACGTTGGTCTCAGTCATCGCGGTCTCCTCGTCCGGCAGGAGTGCGTACGCGGGGTGCGGCTGCGGTCGGTGCTGCATCGTAGCGCGCGGGAGCGTTAGTGCGCGCGCCGTCGACCATCTGAAGGAAGCGGTCGAAGAGATACATGTTGTCGAGCGGGCCCGGCGAAGCTTCGGAGTGGTACTGGATGGTCATAACCGGCTCGCGCGTGTGGCGGAGACCTTCGACAGTCCCGTCGTTCACGTTGCGGTGGCTTACGACGACGTCGGAGTGGAGTGCGGATTCGTCGACCGCGTAGCCGTGGTTCTGGGCGGTGACGTAGACGCGGCCGCTCGCTTCGTCGCGGACGGGATGGTTGGCGCCGCGGTGGCCGAACTTGAGCTTGAAGGACTTCGCGCCGAAGACCTCGCCGAGCACCTGATGGCCGAGGCAGATGCCCATTATCGGCGCGCGGCCGACGAGGCGAGATGCGGTGTCGACGGCGTAGTCGAGCAGCGCCGGGTCGCCGGGGCCCGGGGAGAGGAGGACGCCGTCAGGGTGCATCGCGAGGATGTCCTCGGCGGATGCGGTGCAGGGGACGGCGGTGGCGCGGCAACCGAGGCGGTCGAGCACGCGCAGGATGTTGTACTTCACGCCGAGATCGACGACGACGATGTGCTTTGACGCTGCGTTGTGGCGCGACGATTCGAAGTCGTACGGCTCGGGCGTGCTGACATCGGGAACGAGATCGGTCGTGCCGTAGCGAGGCAGCGCGTGGAGTCGGGCGAGCGCCTGCTGGGGCGATTCGTCGTGCGTGACGGCGCCCATCATGACGCCAGCGGTGCGGAGCTTTCGGGTGAGGGCGCGGGTGTCGACGCCACTGATCCCGGGGATGCCGCGGTCGCATAGATAGTCGTGCAGGGTCATCGACGAGCGCCAATGGCTGGGGATGGTGCAATCCTCGCGGACGACGAAAGCGCGGGCCTGGATACGGTTCGACTCGATGTCGGCGTCGTTGATGCCGTAGTTGCCCTGCAGCGGGTAGGTCATCACGAGGATCTGGCCGGCGAACGATGGATCGGTGAGCGCCTCCTGGTAGCCGGTCATGGCGGTCGTGAAGACGACCTCACCGGTGGCGGGCGCTGCTGCCCCGAAGGCATCGCCTTCGAACACGGAGCCGTCCTCGAGCACGAGCGCTGCTCTAGGCAACGGCCACCTCCGCCGCTTCGTGCACTATGCGGCTGTTCGCGATCGTTGCGACAACGGCGCCCTTCAGGCTGATGCCAGCGAGCGGCGTGTTCTTGCCCTTCGAGGCGAAGCGCTCGGCCTCGACGGTCCACTCGCGATCAGGATCGAGCACAACGATGTCGGCGGGTGTGCCGATGGCGAGCGTGCCGATGCTAGGGACGATGCGGTCGAGGTTGAGCGCGCGCACCGGGCCGATAGTGAGGCGCTCGAGCAGTGTCTCGAGTGGCATGCGGCCTTCGTGGACGAGACGCATGCATAGGCCGAACGCTGTCTCGAGCCCGCTGATGCCGAAGCCGGCGTCATCGAATTCGCAGAGCTTCTCGATCGTCGCGTGGGGCGCGTGGTCGGTGGCGACGGCGTCGATCGTACCGTCGCGGAGGGCTGCGACGCAGGCATCGACGTCGGACTGCGTGCGGAGTGGTGGGTTCACCTTGGCGTTCGTGTCGTACACGAGACGTTCGTGGCCGTTTGCGCCGAAGGCGACGGCTTCATCGGTGAGGGTTAAGTGGTGCGGCGTGACTTCGGCAGTGACGCGCACGCTGCGGTCTTTCGCACGTCGGACCGCCTCGACGGCGCGGGCGGTGCTGACGTGCGCGATGTGGACGTGCGCGCCGGTGGCGGCGGAAAGCGCGATGTCGCGCTCGACCATCGACTCTTCGGATGACGCTGGGGCGCCGCGGAGGCCGAGGCGGGTGCTGACCCACCCTTCGTTCATCACGGCGTCCTTCGCGAGCGATGGGTCTTCGCAGTGATCGATGATCGGCAGACCGAAGGTCGAGGCGTACTCGAGGGCTCGGCGCATGACCGTGGGGTCCGCGATCGGCGAGCCGTCGTCGGTGAAGCCGATGCATCCGGCGTCGGCGAGGTCGCCGTACTCGGCGAGCTCGTGGCCGGCGCGAGCCTTTGTGGCAGCGCCGATGGGTAGGACGCGGACCGAGGCGCGAGCGGCGGCTTCGCGGAGGACGTATTCGACGACGGCGCGGGTATCCATCGCGGGGTTGGTGTTGGGCATGGCGCAGACGGTGGTGAAGCCGCCTATCGCGGCGGCGCGCGTGCCGGTCGTGATGTCTTCCTTGTACTCGTAGCCCGGATCGCGCAGGTGGGTGTGCAGGTCGACGAAGCCGGGGGCTACGATCAACCCGCGGGCATTGATCTCGCGTGCGCCAGAGGTACTGACTTCGCGGCCGATGGCCGCGATGCGGTTATCTTCGACGAGGACGTCGGCGACTTCGTCGCGGCGCGACGCGGGGTCGATGATGCGGCCGCCCCGTATGAGAATGCGTTCGGTCACTGCGACATGCTCCGGTCTTCGGCGCGGGTGGTGAGCCAGAGTACCGCCATGCGCACTGCGACGCCGTTGGTCACCTGCTCTTCGACGCGGGACTGGATGCCGTGCGCGACGTCGTGGCTGATCTCGACGCCTTCGTTCATGGGGCCGGGGTGCATGACCAGCGCGCCGGGTTTCGCACGGGCGAGGCGCTCGCTATTCACCTGGTAGAGCCTCGAGTACTCGCGGACGCCCGGGACGAAGCCTCCATGCATGCGCTCGAGCTGCATCCGGAGGGCCATGACGACGTCGGCGCCTTCGACCGCGCGGTCGAGGCTGGTTTCGACGCGGACGGGCGGGAGGTCGCTTTCGCGCGAGTGGCCGAGATCGGCGGGGATGAGCGTCGGCGGGGCGCAGACGACGACGTGCGCGCCGAGCGTCGTGAGCAACCACATGTTCGAGCGCGCGACGCGGCTGTGCATGAGGTCGCCGACGATGACCACCTTCGCTCCGCGGACATCGCCGATGCGCTCGCGGATGGTGTAGAGGTCGAGCAGCGCCTGCGTCGGATGGGCGTGGAGGCCATCGCCGGCGTTCACGACGCTGCACTTCGCATGGCGGGAGGCGAGGTACGGCGCGCCGGAGCGGTGGTGGCGCATCACAAGGACGTTGGCGCCGATGGCCTGCAGCGTCTTCACGGTATCGATGAGCGATTCGCCCTTCGAGACGCTGCTGCCGGACGCGGCGACGTTGATGACGTCGGCGCCGAGCACCTTGCCGGCGAGCTCGAAGGACGCGCGGGTGCGCGTGCTGTTCTCGTAGAAGAGCGTGACGATGGTGGTGCCACGGAGCGCGGGGACGCGCGGGACTTCGCGGCCGAGCACTTCTTTCATCGTGTCGGTCGTGGTCATCATCAGCTCGATCTCGTCGAGGGTGAAGTTATCGACATCGAGGAGGTGGCGGCGCGTCCACTTCGCTTCTTCCAGCGGAGGCGGGGCGAGCGTCGGTGTCGTAGCTTCGGCGGTTTCGGGAGTACGCAGGGTGGTCATCGGACGGCCTCCGGTTCCAGCGCAGTGACACGCACGTATTCGTCGTCGTCCGTCTCCATCAGGCTGACCTGCACGTCATCGAGGCGCGAGGTGGGGATGTTCTTGCCGACGAAGTCGGCGCGGATGGGCAGCTCTCGGTGGCCGCGGTCGATGAGCACGGCGAGCAAGATGCGGCGGGGCCGGCCGTAGTCGATCAGTGCGTCGAGGGCGGCGCGGACGGTGCGGCCGGTGTAGAGGACGTCGTCCACGAGGACGACGCGCTTGCCGGCTACGGGCGGGAGGTCGCTGGGCTGGATGGTGACCTTCGCGCCTCGTTCGGTGAGGTCGTCGCGGTAGAGGCCGACGTCGAGCGAGCCGACGGGAATGTCGCCGCCTTCGAACTGCGAGATGGCGGCCGAGAGGCGGCGCGCGAGCGGGACGCCGCGAGTGTGCATGCCGACGAAGACCAGGTCGTCGGTGCCGCGGTTGTGCTCGACGATCTCGTGGGCAATGCGGGTGACGGCGCGGCGGATGTCGTCGCCGGACATGGCGAGGGCTTCGCGCATCAAAAAACCTCCGTTACGGCGATCGCCGAATTGGAGGTTGTATGCGGTCGTACGGGCGCGACGTGCGCCGTCGTGTGCGAGGACATTCGCCGCTCCTTCCCGGCCTCACGGGACCGGATTAAAGGGTCAGTACGCGACGGGAGTGTATCACGAGGGAGCGGCGGGCATCAACGGCGCGGAATCGTCGGTAGCAGGTGTCGGGTCAGAGTTACAGGCCTCTCGCGCGTTCGACGAGGGCGGCCACATGGGGCCGCCGCTACACCGCCGCTCGGAGCGCGCACGGTTGTTAGGCGCGGGCGCGGGTGCGCCAGACGACAGCGCCGACGCCGAGGAGGAGGACGAAGACGGAGATCAGACGATGGCCGGCGGCGCGATCGAGCATGAGGTCGGCCGGGAAGAGGCCGAGGCGAATGGCGTCGAGGGCGGTGCGGACGGGAGCGGTGAGCACCGGGAACTCGTAGGCGGCGACAGCGGTGAAGACGATGCCGGCAACTGCGGCGAACCAGAGGACCGCCTGCGGGACGAATCGCAGCCACTGCAGGCGCTTCGGCAGGACGAGCGACGGGAGGCCATCGGGTGCGAACGCAGTGATGACGGCGAACGCGGGCAGCAGCAGACCGCCGTGGTAGACGAAGAAGTTGTCTTCCCAGAATGTCGGCCCGAACTTCTTCTTGAAGTGATTGAGGGATCGGAAGCTGTAGATGAAGTTGACCTTCGAGCACATTCCCTTGAACAGCAGCTTCACGAGGGAGAAACGACCGTACGGTTGCTTCGTAGCGCCGTGAAGCGGAGCGGTGCCGAGGCTCAGGAGCGCGTAACCGTCGGACTTCGCGGCGAGACGCGCGGCTTCGATGAGCAACTCGCTGGTGCCGTAGGGGGCATCGTGGCGGCGGACCTGCTCTTCGACGTAGAGGAGGTTGCGGGCGGGGGCGGGTGAGGCGGTGAGGGCGGCGACGACCCGGCCTTCGTGGGTGGCGATGAAGATGCGCTTCTTCTGTCGCTGGTCGAGGGGGCGGGAGCGCAGGAGGTACGACATAGGGGGGCCGTCGCGGGTGGTGAGCCACTCAGCAGCGACTTCGTTGATCTCGGTATCGATCGCGGGACTGGGACGCGTGTACTCCTGGACCTCCACACCCGTGCGGCGAGCGAGGTTGATGGCGGAGCGGGCTTTCTTCGCGGCGCGTCCGCTCAGCGAGTGCGACGCCAGGTCGAAGAACGGCTCCTCGCCGATCTTCATGGCTTTGAATCCGAGGTCACTGGCGACCTTGCCCACTCGAGCGCTCGCGCCGACGAACGTGAAACGCCAGCCGTGGACCGCGCAATACTCGGCGAAGCGGCGGAGCATCTCGGGGAGGTCTTCGGCGCTGCACACGGGGTCGCCACAGGCTACGGCCGTGCGACGGTGCAACTCGAAGGCGACGAAGCCATCGATGTCAGTGGGCTCGAAGTAGCGCCAGCCGTCGTAGAGGGTGAGCAGCGCGAGGCCGTTGTACGCGTGCGTATCGACGAGGCGCAGCCGCCGACTCGCCCGATCTTCGGTAAGGCCTGGAACTCTGCCGATGGTGGTCATGGCCCGTCGAAGTATACGAGATTGACACGCACTCACGACGGTGCAAAATGCCGGCGGCGCAGGTGGCACAATGCCTTCGTGGACGCGATTGCAGTTATGGCAATGAGAACGGCGCTGTCCGGACAAGCGTTTCAGGCGGCGCGTCATAGCGGCCGGGTCATGACACCGGCTGTTCGCACAAGAGGCTCGCAATGAGCGCGAGAGCCCTCGCCATGGGCGCCGCCGAATGGATTAGCAACCATGCCGTGGCGAGCATCGTCACAGCGGTCCTGCTGGCGTTCGGGCTATCGTTCGGGATCCCGCTGCTCAAGTTTCGAACCGGGCAGGACACGCTGCTCGACCCAGGTTCGAAGATCTCGCGGGACAACACGCGATTCCAGTCGCAGTTCGGCGGCGACCCGATGCTGATCCTCTTCGAGACGGCCGATGCGAACGACATCCGGCTTCTGTTCTCATCGGCGAACCGCGAGCAGATGCAGCGCGCCGAGGAGGAGCTGGAAGCGACGGGCAACTACCAGAGCATCATCACGCCGCTGACGGTGATCGAGTTCGCACAGCAGACGATCGAGAAGCGGATCATCAGCGAGCCGCAGAAACTGGACAGCGACGAAGCAGCAGCGGAGGCGGAGGCGCGGGCGGCTTCGGCCGGGCGCGGCGAGACGCCGGGGCAGCAGGATGCGGCAGCGACGGCGGCGCGCGACCGGGTGGATGCGGCGTTCCACGCGGAGTTCGACGCGGACGGCAAGCGCTTTACGTCGATAGAGGGACCACACACGCTCGACAATCCGGCGTTCCTCGAATTCGTCCTGTATTCGGCGGACGGGAAGATCCGGCCCGACTTCGCGGGGATCTTTCCGGACGACCGGCACGCGCTGATGATCGTGCGCGCGCGCGGCAATCTCTCGATCGACGAGGGGGCGCGGGTAGCAGCCAAAACGAAGCAGATCATGGGCGGCTATCACTTCGACGGAGTAGACGCGAAGGTGACGGGGCCGCCGCTGCTTATCAAAGAGATCAACGACAAGATGAAGAGCGCGTTGGTGGTGATGGCGATCTTCGCGGTCGGGATAATGATCGTGGTGCTGTCGGTGATCTTCCGGGCGCGGTGGCGCCTGCTCTCGCTGCCGGCGGTGCTCATCGGCTGCGTGGCGGCGTTCGGGCTGATGGGCTTCACGCGCATCCCGCTGACGATGGTGACGATCTCCGGGTTGCCGATCTTGATGGGACTGGGCGTGGACTTCGCAATCCAGATCCACAGCCGCATCGAGGAGGAGACGTTCCGGACGGATTCGGCGCGGGCGGGGCTGGAGGCGGCGTTCGGGCGGCTGGGGCCGGCGCTCGCGCTTGCGCTGGTAGCGGGGTGCATCGGGTTCATCGTGCTGCGGCTTTCGGACGTGCCGATGGTGCAGGACTTCGGGGCGATGCTGGCGGTCGGCGCGGTCATCATCTTCGTGACGACGGTGCTGCTGATCAGCGGCGTCGTATACCTCCGGGAGCGCGAGCGGCTCGGCGCGAAGAGCGAGACGCGCGCGCGGTTCGAGGTCGAGCGGCTCATCGGCGGGATCACGTCACGGACGGTGGGACGGCTAGCGCCGATCGCGCTGGTGGCGGCGATCGTGGCTGTGGCGGGCGTGTACGTGAGCGGGAAGATCCCGACGCAGACGGACCCGGAGCGCTTCGTGCCATCGAACAGCAGCGTGCTGAAGGACCTGCATGAGGTGCGCGACGTCAGCGGGTCGACCAGCGAGCTGAACCTGCTCATCGAGACGAGCGGCGACCGGCGGATCACGGACCAGGATGTGCTGGACTGGATGGGCTCATTCGAGCAACGGCAGATGCAGAAGCACGTCGCGTTAGGGCAGTCGAACAGCGTGGCATCGTTCACGCGATCGGTCACCGGGGACGCGCCGACGACGTCTTCGGCCGATGAGACGCTGGCGTCGGCACCAGCTGCGCTGCGGGATTCGGTGATTTCACCGGACGGGCACGCCGCGGCGATCACGTTCGCGCTGCGGGGGAACCAGTCGCTCGACGATGAGAAGGTTCTGACACAATCGATCATCGACGACGCGCGCGCGCCGGACGGTGTGCAGGTGGCACCCGCGGGACTGGCGGTCGTGGGGACGGCGACCGTCGAGGCGGTGAGCCATAACCGCGACCTGATGTCGTTCGTGGCGGTGGTCGCGATACTGCTCGCGTTGCTGGTGGCGTATCGAAATCCGGTCAAGGCGGTGGCTCCGCTACTGCCAGTGATCCTGGCGCTCGGCGCTTCGGCGATGCTGCTGTACTTCACGGGCGTGGAGTACAGCCCGCTGACGTCGATCTCCGGGCCGCTGATCATCGCGATGGGGACGGAATTCAACATCCTGCTAATGTCGCGGTACTTCGAGGAGCGGGCGCGGGGGATGGCGCCGCGCGACGCGATGGCGACGGCGTCGCTGCGCATCGGGCGGGCGATCGCGTCGTCTGGGCTGACGGTGATGGGGGGATTCGCGGTGTTAGCGTTCAGCCAGTTCCCACTGCTGACGAACTTCGGGACGGTGACGACGCTGAACATCGGGTTGAGTTTGTTGAGCACGCTGATCCTGCTGCCGCCGCTGCTCGTTTGGGCGGATGAGGATCGGGGATACGTGGGGGTCACGGTCGAGGCGGCCGGGCCGCGGACGGCGCCGGAGTAATTACGTCAGGTCGGCAGCGTCATCGTGAAGGTCACGTGATCCGCGTCTTCGTTGGCGACGCGGAGGGTGCCGCGGTTGAGCTCGACTAGCTCGCGGGCGATAGCAAGGCCGAGGCCACTGCCGGATGAGTTGCGGCGCGCACGGTCTCCACGGAAGAAGCGGTCGAAGACGCGCGGGAGGTCGTCGCTCGAGATCGACGAGCCGGAGTTGGTGACGGAGCACAGCACGCGCGCGGGAACGGTGCCGTTCTCGCGCCAGCCGCGGACGGCGACATCGCCGCCGGGCGGGGTGAACTTCGCGGCGTTCTCGAGCACGTTGGTCAGCGCGCGCTCCAGCTTGTCGGGATCGACGTTGCGTAGAACGGCGTCGGGCTCGACTTCGACGCTGACGGCGAGCGACTTCTCGCGTGCGGACGGCTCGATGCGGCGGACGCAATGGCCGACGATCGTATCCAGGTCGACGTCCTCTTCGCGCGCGAGCACCTGGCCGGCGTCGATCTCGCCGAGGTAGAGGAGGTCGGACAGAAGGCGGTTCACGTGCTCGGCTTCGTCGCGGATGATACCGCCGAGGCGCGGGGCGTCTTCGGACGGTGCGGTGCCATCGGCGAGGGCCTGCGCGTAGCCCGTGATTGACGTCATTGGCGTCTTGAGATCGTGGGAGACGTTGGCGACGAGCGTGCGCATCTGCGAATCGCGCTCGCCCACGCGATGGGCCATCGATGTGAAGGAGCGGGCGAGGTGGCCGACCTCGTCATCGCGATCAACTTCGACCCGCTGGTCGAAGTCACCACGGGCCATGGCTTCGGACGCGTCATCGAGCTTGCGCAGGGGCTGCGCGACCTGCCGGGCGATGATGATGGCGGCGAGGGACGCGAGCGGGATCGCGATGAGCGCGGCGAGCCCGAGGCCGGGCAGGACGCCGAGCCACGCGCTCGCGATTGTGTCGGTCTTTACCGCCATCACGACGTCCACCGGTATCCGGGGCCGCGTGACGACGCGCGTAGACGACGAAATCAGCGTGAGGTTGTGCTCCGGGAAGTTGTCACCGGGCTCCCAGTAGACGTATCCGCGGCGCAGATCATTCGCCGTCGGACGCGGCGCTTCTACGGTCTGCCCCTCCAACCCGCCGTTTGTGTCGTGAAACACCGAGCCGTCCTGGGCTACCAGGAGGATGCGAACATCCTGCTGCCTCGCTAGATCATCGAGATCCTGGTAGGGCGTGTCCTGAGGAGGCTGCTGGGAGAGGTTGTTATAGACACTGACGAGCGCCTCTTGCTGGATCGTGAGCGACGCGGCGGCGACGCGGTTCAGGGCCTGATCGCGGCGCTCATTCCGGTTGCGAGCGACGAACACCGCGCCGGCAAGGAAGATCGCGAGGATGATCACGACAGTCATCGCCAGGACGAGCTTCGTCTGGAGACTGAAGACGAACGAGCGCAGACGCGATCTCAAGCAGGCACAGCCTCCACGAGACGGTACCCGCTGCCCCAGACCGTCTCGATCTTCACTCCGGAGCCTTCGAGCTTGCTGCGCAGTCGGACAACGTGCACATCGACGGTGCGCATCGAGTAGAAGGAGGTCCCCCACACGAGGTCGAGCAGCTTCTCGCGGTCAAGAGTGACGTTGGCAAAGCGCGCAAAGGTGGCGAGGAGGTCGAACTCCTTCGGCGTCAGTGGCAGCGCGGCGTCCTTCACTGTGGCGCGACGGTTCATCACGTCCATGCGCAATTCGCCTACGCTGATCTGCTCGCCGGAAGGCTCGGTGGCGGAGCGGCTCCGCCGGAGGACCGACTGAACGCGCGCGACGAGTTCGGCGGGGTTGAAGGGCTTGGTGACGTAGTCATCGGCGCCGAACTGGAGGCCGGCGACCTTGTCGACGTCGGAAGTGCGAGCCGTCAGGAAGATCACCGGCAGCTCGCTCCGGCGGCGCAGGTTCCGGATGATCTGGAGGCCGTCCTGACCGGGCATCATGATGTCGAGCACGGCGAGGTCGAACTGCTGCTCGCGGAGTAACCGGTTGGCCTCGTCGCCGTCGCGTGCGGTGACGACTTCGTACCCGGCCTTCGCCAGGTACATCCGGACGAGATCCACGATGTGGCGATCATCATCGGCAACGAGAATGTGAGCTTCCGTGCGACCGTTCATAGATATTACAGCTCCATCCTAGAGAAAACGGCAGGCAGCGGTGTAGCCGCCTGCCGCACTCGCCTTGTCCCCCTCTAGTACGTGTACGTCATCGACGCGGTTCCCGAGTTGCCCCGGAACCGTCCGGGCATCTCAAACTCCGTTCCGCTTCCAGGCGTCGCGGTTGGTGCGGGGGGCGTCATCGGCGCGACCATGCCGGGCATGCCGCGCATCCCAGGACCGAACTTGCCCTTGAAACGCGGCGGGCTGGCATCGATGAGCTGGTCGAGCCGGCTGTTCAGCGCATTGAGGATGTTGTCTTCCTGCTGCTGAGTGATTTTCTTGTTGGCGACGGCCTGATCGAGCCGAGTCTTCGCCTGGTCCGTGATGAAGTTCTTCAGGTCATCGCGGCTCTTGCCGTGGGCCTGGGCAACGGAGGCGAGAGTAGCACCCTGCGCCTGAAGTTCGGTCTTGAGCTGATCGACCGTGATCCCGAAGAAGTCAGCGAGCTTTTGCCTGTCGGCGCCCGCGAGGAAGCCGAACGCGAACGCCGAACCTTCGAGGCCGCGGCCTTTGCCACCCTTGACGAGCGGGCCGTTGAACCCGGGGAAGTTGCCGTTCGCGACCTGCTGCTTAAGCTTGTCGGCCTGCTGCTGGGTGATGTCGCCGCGCTGGACGGCGGCGTCGATCTCGTCGTTGGCCGCGCTCTTCACAGCATCCTGGAGCTTCGGGGTATCGATGCCGAGCTTCTGGGCAACGCGGTCGAGGAACGTGGTCCCACCGGTCTGGTTGGACTGCTGGGCCATGACGAGGGTGCCGGCGCCGACCGCAATGGCTGCGGCAACGACTCCGGCGGCCACGAACCACCACCTGCGCTTCATTCCGGGTCTCCTCTCGGTGCCGATCTCAGCGCTTCGATCGTAGCGTCGCAGACGAGGCGGATTTGTTTCGGAACGGTTAGAAGTGTCACTGGCGGGCGCTGGGCTTGACCACGGCGAGCGGTGCGGCGGTGCACGCCGACCGTCAACGGCGAGACCCCTGGTCCGCCGGAACCCGGACTAAACGTGGGTTTGAAATAGCGGAAAAGAATTTCTGGAGAATGACAACAGTTCCACCGCGAGGCGCCGATTACTTGCGTGGACAACTGAATAGAGCTCCGACAAAGGCAAACCCGTCGAAAGGCGGGGACGCAAAGCTACGGGCCTTCCTCTGATGAGATGGCCGCCGAGCTACCGAAGGCGAGAGTCGTTGGGTCGGAGTCTGCAGCCCTCATCCGCTGCGGATGGAGGGCTTTTTCACGCCCCCGAACCGACGAAGAATCAGGATCGACGGTGATGGGACGGCTGTTCGGAATGCGCGGGCCACGCGAATGGGCGGGCGCAAACGCCCAAACGAACGAGCGCGCGGAGCCGCAGCCGCTTGTACACCGTACGGCAACGATTCGCGCTCTCACGGATGCAGCCGGCCGCGGTCACGCACCCCCAACCCCTGACCCTGACCCCCGTGACCCCGGCACACACAGTGCGTGCGCGCTGCGTCTGAGCGAACTGGTGTCGAACATCCGGGTGGGACGCAAGTTCTCACCCGGGAGTCCGATGCCCCCGGGCCGAGCCTAGGGCCTGCACACACGCGCCGCGTGTCAACTCCCAGACACCGGCGAGAAGGACTGCCGAGAGGCGATCCTCCCTGGGCTCGGCCCGGCCCTACCTCTTCTGCGATCAATATCGGCTCGGATCTGGAAGTGCGTAGCTGCGGAAGGTGACCGCGTCGCGAGCGGGCGGACCGGTGTTATGCTTGCGCGCACATGGCTTCGTACTACACGTCGCAGGCGTACGATGCGCCGTCGTCGTACATCTGGCCCATCCTGACGGACTTTCCATCCTGGCCGCAGTGGTTTCCGAACATCTCCGCAATCGAGGTCAACGGGGGGCCGGGCGGCGGCACGCGGTTGGTCGCGGTCGGTGACGCCGACCGGGTGTGGACGGAGTGGGAGATCACGGACTGGGACGCCCCGCACCGGCTCCTGTGCGAGCACATCGAGTCCAGCGCATCGATGATCGACCAGGTGCAGGCAGCGTACCTTCAGTTCGAGCTGGTGGATGACCCCGAGGGGTGCACCCTCGAAGTAGAGATCGGGGCGGACGGACGCGGGCTCGTCGCTGATCTCTTCGTGGGGATGACGCTCGGGTCGGAGGTGCGGCGGCTGCTGCCGCGGCTCATCGAAGCTTTCAGTGACCACGTGATCGCGCGGTCGGCGCCGTCGCAATGAGGCTGCGGCAGGGCAAACTTCCTGCCGCGCTCCTGGCTGAACTGCTGGCGTCGCTAGAGCACCGCGATTCGCGCGTGCTGGTGGGTCCGGCGCTCGGGCGCGATGCTGCGGTCATCGACGTGGGTGGCGGGAACTTGATCGTCGCCACGACGGATCCGGTGACGTTCACGGCGGAGCGCCTCGGGTGGTACGCGGTCAACGTCAACGCCAACGACGTGGCATGCATGGGGGCGACGCCGTCGTGGTTCCTGGCGACCGCGCTGCTGCCCGAGGGCGCGACAGATGCGGTGGCGCGGGAGATCTTCGACGACCTCAGGGACGTGTGCGGGCCGCTGGGCATCGAGATGGTGGGCGGACACACCGAGGTCACTTCAGCGGTCCAGCGGCCGATGGTGATCGGCACGATGCTGGGGACGGCTTCACGCGACGAGATCGTGACGGGGGAAAACGCGCAGGCCGGCGACGGCGTATTGCTGACGAAGGGCATCGCCATCGAAGGAACGGCATTGCTGGCGCGCGATTGCGGCGATGAGCTGGCGGGGCGCGGGGTTGGCGCCGAGACGATCGAACGCGCACGGACGATGCTGTTCGAGCCGGGGATCAGCGTGGTCGCGGACGCGAGGACGATCTGCGCGGTCGCGAGGCCTCGACTGATGCACGATGTGACGGAGGGCGGCCTCGCGACCGCGCTGCGTGAGGTGGCGACGGCGGCTAACGCGACGCTCGTCATCGATCGAGACGCGACGGCCCTCTTCGAAGAGACGCGAGCGGTGTGCGAGGCGCTGGCGCTCGATCCGATGGGACTGCTGGCGTCCGGAGCCCTCGTCGCGGTGGTGAATGCTAGTGATTGCGCGGGCGTGATCTCAGCGCTGCGGAACGAGAAGATCGAATGTCGCCAGATCGGACGCGTCGAAAGCGGGGAAAGCGGGGTTATACTGGACGCCGAGGGATCCTCCGCTCCTCTGCCCACGTTCGAACGCGACGAGCTGGCCCGGTTCTACGATGAACGCGGAGGAGATTCCTTAGGAAGCCACGGCGGGGAAGGACCATGACTCGATGACCTCTGGAGCACGACCGGCGACCCTCGGCGAACTCAAGCAATCCGGCTACAAGGTGCAGACCGTCAAGCAGGAGATGCGCCAAAACCTGATCCAGCGGATCAGAGAAGGGCGGCCGGTATTCGACGGGATCTTCGGCTACGAAGAGTCAGTGGTGCCGCAGCTCGAGAACGCGATCCTCAGCGGGCAGGACATCATCTTCCTCGGCGAGCGCGGGCAGGCGAAGTCCCGCATGATCCGCAGCCTGGTCGGACTGCTCGACGAGGCGATCCCGGTGATCGCCGGCAGCGAGCTGAACGAGAACCCGTTCGCGCCGATCACACGCGCGAGCAAGATGCGCATCGAGCAGGAGGGCGACAAGCTCGAGGTCGAGTGGATCGGACGCGACCAGCGGTACGGCGAGAAGCTGGCGACGCCGGACATCACGATCGCGGACCTTATCGGCGAGGTGGATCCGATCAAGGTGGCGGAAGGGCGCTACCTGTCGGACGAGCTCACGATCCATTACGGACTGATCGCGCGGACGAACCGCGGCATCTTCTGCATCAACGAGCTGCCGGACCTGGCTGAGCGGATCCAAGTCGGGCTGCTCAACATCATGGAAGAGCGCGACGTACAGATCCGGGGGTATCGGATCCAGATGCCGCTCGACGTGCTGGTTGTGGCTTCGGCGAACCCGGAGGACTACACGAACCGCGGGCGGATCATCACGCCGCTGAAGGACCGGTACGGCGCACAGATCCGCACGCACTACCCCCGCAACGTCGAGCACGAGATCGGGATCATGGAGCAGGAGCATTCCAGCTTCGACGACACCGACTACACGGTGACGGTGCCCGGCTACATGAAGGAGATCGTCGCGGAGATCACGCGGCTGGCGCGCCGGAGCCCGGACGTGAACCAGCGGTCTGGCGTGTCCGTGCGGGCATCGATCGCGGACTACGAGAGTCTGCTGGCGAACGCGATGCGGCGGTCGATCAGGCTGAAGGAATCGGACGTCGTGCCACGGATCAGCGACCTGCCGTTCGTGATCCCGACGATCAGCGGGAAGGTCGAGTTCGAGACGGTCGAGGACGGCAAAGAAGAGCAGATCATCGAGAAGTTGATCCAGGGCGCGGTCGTGGCTGTGTTCAATCGCTACTACAACGTGGTGGACCTGGAAGATGTGGTGACGCGCTTCAAGGCCGGACTAAACGCCGAGGTCAGCGACACGATGCCCTCAGCGAGCTACGTGAAGCTGATGAATTCGATCGAGGGGTTCAACCGGTCCGTCGCGAAGCTCGATCCGGGTGAGAAGCCGGCGCTGATCGCGAGCGCAGTGGAGTTCATCCTCGAAGGGCTGCACCTGAACAAGCGGCTGAACAAGGACCGAGTCGGCGGGAAGGCGCACTACCGCGGATAGCGGAGCACATCATGGTCGCATTCCGATACAGCGAATGGGACGGCACGCAGGAGATTCCGCCGCTCGACCCCGATGAGGTGCTCGAGGCGCTGACGGATGACCTGATGAACTTCGGCGACCTGCAGCACGCGATGCGGAACCTGCTGCAGCGCGGAATGCGCGACCAAATGGGGAACCGGCTGCAGGGACTGCGGGATTTGCTGCAGCAGCTTCGACAGCAGCGGCGGAGCACGCTCGATCGCTTCAACCTTTCGTCGGTGATGGACGACATCAAGAACCGGCTCGACGAGCTGCTGGACATGGAACGGGACACCATCGACCGGCGGCTGGACGAGGCGACGGGCGGGCAGCAGCAGCAGCCTTCGGACGGCGGCGAGCCACAGCAAGGCGGACGGCCGAGCGCAGGGGCTGACCGGCCGCAACAAGACGCGCCGTCCGCCGCGCAGAGTCGGCAGCAGCCGAGCGGCGGGCAGAACCAGCAGGGAGCGCCGTCGGGAAGCCAGCGTGGGCAGCAGCAGAGCGGCGATGGGCAGCAGTCCGACGGCGGGCAGCCGTCGTCATCGAGTTCGCAGGGCGGCGGGGAGAACGAGCAGTTCTCCGAGATGCTGAAGAACATCGCGAACCGGAAGAAGAACTTCCTCTCCAACCTTCCGCAGGATCCGGGCGGCGCGATCAAAGAGCTCCAGAACTACGAGTTCATGGATCCGGAGGCGCAGCACAAGTTCACCGAGCTGATGGAAATGCTGAAGAAGGCGATGACGGAGACCTTCTTCAAGGACATGTACAACCAGATCGCGAACATGTCGCCCGAAGACATGGCGCGCATGAAGCAGATGGTCAAGGACCTGAACCAGATGCTGAGCGACCGGCTGGCTGGCGGCGAGCCGGACTTCGAAGGGTTCATGCAGAAGTACGGCGACCTGTTCGGGCCGAACCCTCCGCAGTCGCTCGACGAGCTGGTGGCGCAGATGCAGTCGCAGATCTCGCAGATGCAGAACCTGCTCGACAGCCTGCCCGGCGACATGCGCCAGCAACTTCAGGACCTGCTCACCGACAAGATCGGCGATCCGGACCTGCAGGCGGAGCTATCGGAACTGGCGTCGAACCTCGAGTTCCTGATGCCCATGCGCGACATGCGCAACCAGTACCCGTTCCGGGGTGACGAGGAGCTGAACCTCAACCAGGCGATGGGCCTGATGGACCGCATGCAGTCGATGGACGAGCTGGAGCGACAGCTCGAGCGCACGCAATACGGTGGGGACGTCGAGGACATCGACGAGGAGAAACTGCGCGAACTGTTGGGCGACGAAGCGGCAGAAACACTCGACCAGCTGAAGAAGTTCCTCGAGGTGCTCGAAGAGTCGGGGTACATCCGGCGGAAGGGCAACACCTGGGAGCTGACGCCGCGCGGGACGCGGAAGATCGGGCAGAAGGCGCTGGGCGAGATCTACTCGCAGCTCAAACAGGACTCCTTCGGGAAGCACGCGATCCGGGACACGGGGCGGGGCGGCGAGCGCACGGACGACACGAAGAAGTACGAATTCGGTGACCCGTTCCACCTGGCGCTGGACAAGACGATCATGAACTCGCTGCAGCGCGAGGGCGCGTCGATCCCGGTGCGGCTGGACAAGGACGACTTCGAGGTCTTCCGGTCCGAAGAGCTGACGCAGACGGCGACGGTCATGATGGTGGATCTATCGTGGTCGATGGCGCTGCGGGGATCGTTCCAGGCGGCCAAGAAGGTCGCGCTGGCGCTGAACAACCTGATCCGGACGCAGTTCAGCCGCGACAGCCTCTACATCATCGGGTTCTCGGCGTACGCGCGCGAATTGAAGGCTGAGCAGTTGCCGTACGTGCGTTGGGACGAATCAGTGCTGGGCACGAACATGCACCATGCGCTGATGCTGGCGCAGAACCTGCTTTCGAAGCACAAGGCGGGTACGAAGCAGATCATCATGATCTCGGACGGCGAGCCGACGGCGCACCTGGAGCGCGGGCGCTCGTACTTCGCCTATCCGCCGAGCCCGATCACGATCCGGGAGACGCTGAAAGAAGTGAAGCGGGCGACGCAGAAGCAGATCACGATCAACACGTTCATGCTCGACCGGAACTACTACCTGAAGGAATTCGTCAACCAGGTGGCGAAGATCAACAAGGGCCGGGTCTTCTACACGACGCCGGACAAGCTCGGGCAGTACATCCTCGTCGACTACGTCCAGAACAAGCGGAAGAACATCAAGGGTCAGTAGAGGCGCGATGCGTATGATGCACCGCGTATGCGAAGCGCTCTCGAAGGTGGCGACGTGAAGTCGACGCTGCGGTGTTGGCGCGTTGTCGAACGACCGAATGACGCCGCGTTTCACGGTGCTATACTCGGGCGCCGGAGCCCCCCGGCGCGGTCATCCCCACACCGTCCTTAGGAGTTCCCGTTGTCCAAGCTCGTGAAGACCGTCGAATACCCGTTTACCGGGCATCAGCCTCCGCTCGCGCCGATCGACCATCGCACGGTCCCGAGCCGCGACGATGTGATCGCGTTCTATCGCACGCACGAAAGACTGAGCTGGAGCCTCACTGAGCTGCTCGAGATCCCTTGGAGCGCGATCGACGTCGATGCGCTCACTCCCGCTGACATCTACGTGGTCGAGTCGGCGCTGCTCGTCGAGAGCAACAATCCGGATTACGTCGCGAACCTGCTCGAGTACTTCCAGGCGGACCGCGACGTGTGTGACTTCATCATGATGTGGGGCATCGAGGAATGGAAGCATTACTACGTGCTCGCGGACTATCTCACGAAGGTGCGGACGGCACTGGCGGCTCGTTTCGCCGACGGCCCGTCGGACGCAGAAGTGGCGGATATCACTGCGGCGATGAGGTCTGAACTCGGCGACGACGTGGACGCGATCCGAGAGTCGAGCGCGGCGAACTGGGGGATACCCGGTCACTACGTGCCAGCGCAGGTCGTCGCGAACACAACATTCCAGGAGTTCGTCACCGCGGAGTTCTACCGGCACCATGCGCGCCAGACGAAGGAGCCAACGCTCGCCCGGATCGAGAGCCTACTCGCCAAGGATGAGACGCGCCACGAGATGTTTTATGAGGAGCGATTGAAGGACTGCCTCGACCGCGAACCGGGGGTGATGGACGCGGTCATCGAGTCGTTGAAGGAGTTCGGGATGCCGGGGGCGTTCCTACTCGATGACTACGAGGAGCGGCGCGCGGCGATGGAAGCGGCCGCGTTCCCATCGCTCGCGGCAAAGAAGGACGCGTTCGTGCGCCTCTTTGGGAAGATGAGCGGGATCATCGGCGAAGCGAACGCGATGCGCGTCTTCACCGAAGGCAACTACCTATCCGACGGACTGCCCGATCCGAGTCGGAAGAGGATGCGGCCCGAGATGATCACACGTCTCCTCACGCGGAAACTCGCCGGGTAGTCGTTCACAGCGCTTTTCGCATGACAGTCCACCGGCCGGCGTCTCGCAGCTCACTGAATCCTGCCTCCAGGTACATCGAGAGGCGGCCGTGGTAGGAGCCGGCGTCGGTTCGCGGGTTCTTGGGCGGGAAGCCGTCGAGCCAGCGGAAGCCGCGTTCGCGCATGGCGTCCATCGCGCCGTCGAGGAGCTTTCGCGCGATGCCCTGGCCTCGGTACTGCGGCGCGATGACGTAGCAGACGATCGCTGCGGTGCCTTCGGGATCGTCTGAGGCGAACTCCGGCGTGCGGTCGAGCAGCGGAAGCGACGTGCGCGGCGACGCGTTGCACCATCCGACGACGCGGTCGCCAGCGAAGGCGAGGACGCCGCTCGCTTCGCCGCGCTCGATCTGGGCGGCGCGGTCGGCGCGGTTCTGCGCCATCGGTCTCGCGTCGAAATCCTGGGGCGGGCCGCTCATGTGATACGAGAGGCAGTAACACTGCGCCCAGACGGGATTGTCGGCGAAGGCGGGTCCATCGAAGTAGTCGAGGTAGGCGTCTTTCAGACCGGGTGTGAGCGTGCGAATTTCGATTGGCCCTGTGACGGGTTCTCGGACGCCGCCCCAGCCGCCGGAGCGACGGATGGCGGTGATGAGCTCGGCGCGACGATCGTCCGAGATCTTGAGGTCGGCATGAGCGCTGTCGGTGTGCGCCATGTAGGCGGCCTCGAGGCGAGAGACGTCCTCGGCTTCGATCTGGACGCCGCACAAGCACATGAGGCAGCGCACGACTATCCGCCGCCGACAGTGGACATCGCTGGTTCGGGGGCTGGTGCTGGTGCGGGAACGGCGGCGTGGTGTGGGGGAATCCCGGCTAGCTCGCGCATCGCGTTCTCCAGCATCATCGTGGCTTCGGAGACATTGGTGATTCCCTCAAGCGAGATGGGCTGGCCGATATGCGCGCTGACGGCGGCCGGCTGCGGCTCGCGCTGACCCTTCGGCATGACGTTGCGGAGGCCTTCGATGTAGATCGGGATGACGGGGACCTTTGCCTGCATCGCCATGATGGCGGGGCCGGCCTTGAACTTCTGCACCTGGCTGGAGCGAGAGCGTCCACCTTCCGGATAAATGAGGATGGACCATCCGCGGCGCAGCAGGGACAGCGGGTACTCGAGCTGCTTGATGCCGCCGCCACGGTGCACCGGGAACGTGTTCAGGAACAGCGAGTACCACCAGGTGCGCTTCTTGCGGCTTGCGTAGAACTTATCGGCGGCGGCAGCGATCGCGATCTTGTTGCGGACGCGCTCGGGCAGAGCGGAGAGCGTGACGGGGGTATCGAAGTGCGAGCTGTGGTTCGCGATAACGATCGCACCGCCACGGAAGTCGCGCAGGCTGTCTCGCCCTTCGATCGTCAGCGGGCGGCAGTAGCGCTTCACGTGACGATCGACGGTCCAGTAGCGCCCGACACGGCGGGCGGCGCGCGCCCACGGTTGCGTCTGCCACCGGTGCGGTTCCGTGCGGTAGGGCTGGAGCTTCAGCAGCGAGGCGAAGCGATCGAGGGCGATTGCGGGCAAGACTGAGTGGCGTACGGTGCCGAGCCGGCTGATCTCGGCCGAGATTGCGGCGACGGATGCGTTGTCCTTCGCTTCAAGGACGGTGAGGAAGTCGTACTCGCCCATTGTCGCGTATTGCTCGATCACGCGAGCGCCCATGCGCTCGACGTCGCGGGTGACGCCCTCGATGCGCGACGGATCTTCGCGGAGGCGCTTGGCGCCTTCGGTTGTGAGCCGTGTGAGGACGATGAAGCGGGACACGCCGTTACTGCGCCCCCTTCAGCATCTTGGTGAACGTGTCTACGGGGATAGCCGCGAGCGTCGTGAGCTGGACCGTGCCGCGAGCGCCGAGCTCGACTGAGATGCGGGCGACGGTCTCGTTGTCGGGGGCCTCGAGGATGTTCACGAAGTCGTAGCCGCCGAGAACGGCGTACTGTTGCGTAACGCGCGCGCCCATGGCCTCGAGCTCGCGGTTCACCTCCTGGAGGCGCTCGGGGCGCTCCTTTAGAGTCTTGCGGCCCTCGTCGGTAAGGGTACTGAGCATGATGTAGGTCGCCATGTGCCGCCTCCTGTGCTCAGGCGCGTGGGAGATGATCGTACTCCAGCGAGCGCCGTATTTCTATAGCACCGTTGCGCTTTTGGTCGCGCGGCTTACCGTCCGCGGCGGGCGGCGTCCATTACGGCGGCGCGGTTTGCGGCTGGTGTGTCGGGATTGATGGCGCAACCGGCGGTGAGGAAGAGGCGTTGCGTGCCGCCCGCGAGTGCCTCGGAGGCCTGGGCGGCGACCTCGTCCGGGCTCATGTCATGCAGGCGCGCCTGATCGATGCCGCCCATCAGCGCTTTCGAGGTCTTGCCACGTGTGTCTGCGAGCGATGGGTTTCCTTCGCCGTGGTCCGCCCAGTTGAACGCGGCGACGGGGTAATCGAGGAGCTGTTCGAGCATGTTGTGGTTGCGGCAGACGTGCAGGACGTTGAACGGCGCGCCCGAGACGCGCTCGAGCACCTTCAGGTCGTAGGGGCGACCGAAGGTGCCGTAGAAGCCTTCGTCGGCGGTGTCGCGGCTGGCCCAGATCAGCGGCGCGAAGAAGATTCCGGATGCGCCAGCATCGATCGCGGCGACGGCGTAGCCGGCGAGCGTTTGGGTGATGGCTTCCAGTGCGGAGTGGACGGCTTCCGCGTCTTCGCGCGCGAGGGCGATGAAGTCGTTCGGGGCGCCGCGGAGCTGCGCGAGGACGCCCAGGGGCGAAAAGATCGTGTGGATCACGTCGACATCACTGGCGAGGCGATCGAGGAGCAGTTTCAGGGCACGGAGGTGCTCGCCGAACGGTCCATGGTTGGATTCGATGTGCTTGATGTTCGAGAGGTCTCCGGCATCGTTTATGGCGGTACTCAGAAGCTTCGGCTGGCGCTGGTCCTTCGGCGGCTCATAGCGATTGCCCCAGGCCTCGGCGAAGTAGGTAGCACGGGGGTTGAACTTGATGAAGTCCCAGTCGTAGGGGCGCCAGGCGTCCAGCGTCGCGTCAACGAGATCTTCGGGCGTCCATTCCCGCAGGAAATCGTGCCCCCAGAGTGACGCGGGAACGCGGTCGACGTCGTCGCCGCGGAGGGCGGCAGCGACACGCTGCTTCTTGGTCATCTGTGCCGTCGCGACCACGGGTGCGCCTCCTCTACTCGTTACAGGCGGAGTGAGATCAAGCGTACCTCTGAGTTCAGGCGGTGCGAAGTAGGCGGGCTGAACGTCAGAGGTACGGAAACTTGTTGGCCCTGACTGAGTGTTTCGGCACAATCATGCTCACGATGGGCTCATCCGGAACGCGGGTTGAAAGCCCGCGGTACGGCTGACCGAGAAGGAGATGCGCCAGATGGAGTTGAAGAACGCGGTCGCGATCGTGACGGGCGGGGCGCGGGGCATCGGCCGGGGGATCGCGTGCGAGCTGGCGAAGGAAGGTGTGCGCGTGGCGCTCGCGGATTTGCCGTCGGTGGACGCGGAGCGGCGCGAGACGATGGCGCTGGTGGAGGGGTTGGGCAGCGAGGCGATGGCCATCGATGTGGATGTGCGGCAGTTCTCCGAGGCACAGGCGATGGTGGAGGCGGCGATCGAGCGGTGGGGGCAGGTGGACATCCTGGTAAACAATGCCGGAGTCATCTCGGTCGGGCTGGTTTCCACGCTGGCCGTCGAAGAGTGGGACCGCGTGCTCGACGTCAACCTCAAAGGGACGTTCCTGTGCTCGAAGGCCGTGGCGGCTCACATGATGGAGCGGCGGACGGGGCGCATCGTCAACATGTCGTCGCAGGCGGGAAAGCGCGGGAACGCCGCCGTTTCGCACTACTGCGCATCGAAGTGGGGTGTGATCGGCTTCACGCAGTCGATGGCGCACGAGATGGGTCCCTTCAACGTGACGGTGAACGCGATCTGCCCGGGCGAGGTGGACACATACATGTGGCGGGAGGTGCTGAACCCCGCGATCGCGGCCGCGAGCGGGAGGACACCGCAGGAGGCGTTCGATGCAATGATCGCCGAGCGGGTTCCGCTCCGGCGGCCGCAGACAGCGGAGGACATCGGCCAGGCCGTCGTGTTCCTGTGCAAGGCGGACAACATCACCGGGGAGTCGATCAACGTCACCGGCGGGAGCGAGATGGCGTGATCTCTCGCGCACGAAAGACGATGGCTTGCGGATAGCGTTCATCGGCGGCACCGGCGACGAGGGGATGGGGTTGGCGTACCGATTTGCGCTCGCGGGGCACGAGTGTGTGATCGGATCCCGCGCGGAGGAGCGTGCGCAGGCGGCGGCGGAGGAGCTTCGGCAGAGGGACGAATCGCTCCGGATCAGCGGGGCCACGAATGCTGACGCTGTCGCGGACGCGGAGGTGGTCATCGTGACGACGCCGTACTCCGCGCAGGCGGACACGCTGCCGCCGCTAGCCGGAGCCGTTGCGGAGAAGATCGTCGTGAGCACGGTGGTACCGATGACGTTCGAGAAAGGCCGCGCTTCGATGATCCGCGTTCCGGAGGGGTCGGCGGCGGAGCAGGCGCAAGCACTGCTACCGCAGTCGACGGTAGTTGCCGCGTTCCAGAACCTCAGCGCGAAGAAGCTGCTGGGTGACGGGGCAGTTGAGGCGGATGTCATCACGTGCGCGGACGACGCGGACGCGAAGCTGTCCGTGATGGCCCTGGCTGGCCAGATCGCGGGGGTCCGGGGCATCAACGGCGGGCCGCTGGCGAATGCGTCGCTGGTGGAGGGGATCACGGTGATGCTGGTGAGCATCAACCGGGCGTACAAGACACAGGCGGGCGTGCGGATCGCGGGGATCGAATGAGCGCTGCGGAGGTCCGGGTCATCGCGATCGAGGGAATGCCGGAGGTCCATTCCGGAGACGACGTCGCGGCGATGATCGTGGAGGCGGCGCGGGCGTCGGGCGTTTCGATCGAAGACGGCGATGCGCTGGTGGTGACGCAGAAGATCGTCTCGAAGGCTGAGGGTCGCCTCGTAGACCTCGCGACGGTGACACCTTCGCCCTTCGCGGAGAAGTATGCGGAGGCGTTCGAGAAGGATGCCCGGCAGGTGGAGGTGGTGCTGAGCGAGACGAAGCGGATCGTGCGGATGGAGCATGGAGTGATGATCTGCGAGACGCGGCACGGCTTCGTGTGCGCGAACGCCGGGGTGGACGCGTCAAACGTTGAAAAGACGGGGATCGTGTGCCTGCTGCCGGTGGACTCGGATGCGTCGGCGGAGCGGATCCGCAAGGCCATCGAGAAGGCGACGGGCGCGAGCGCGGCGGTGATCATCTCGGACACATTCGGGCGGCCGTGGCGAGAGGGACACGTGAACTTCGCGATCGGCTCGTCCGGGATTGCGCCGCTGGTGGACTACGCGGGGCAGGTCGATCCCGCGGGGTACGAGCTACGGGTGACGCAGATGGCGATCGTCGACGAGCTGGCAGCGGCGGCGGAGCTGGTACACGGGAAGCTGGACCGGGTGCCGGTGGCGATCGTGCGAGGGGCGCGCTGGTCGCCCGAGAGCGTGTTGCCGCCGGACGAGTTGGGGCGAGAGGGGATACGGCGGCTGGTCCGGCCACCGGAGAAGGACCTCTTTCGGTAGTCGCTTCGTTGCCCCGCCGGCAGCACTCTCGAATAATGAATCCGTGATGGGTTGGCGGTCTCGCTTCGATCCGCGGTGGGCGGCGGTCGCGTCCGCGACTGTCGGTGTGCTGACTGTCGCGTTGAGCGCGGAATTCGTCGATTTCAGAACCCTGCGGGTGCCGATCCTGATGGCTGTGGGTGTGTGCGTGCTGTGGACGGCGATCGTCTGGATCGGGCCGCGCCGACCGATCGATGGCGGGCGGCCCGATGAGGGCGGCCACGTGGGGCCGCCCCTACGCGGGAGGTCCGCGTCGGCAGTCGAATTCCTGCGGTCTACCGCATTGGGTGCGGGCATCTGGGGTGCGGGCGGGGCGGTGTACGCGATCGTCCACGTGGCGCGGGGTGAGACGTTCGACGCGGACCGGTTCGGGCCGCAATGGGCGCAGGCGCTCGGACTGATCGGAGTGCACGCGCTGTTTCTCGGAGTGCCTACAGGGATCGCCACTGCGCTGGTGCTTTATGTCGTGCGGCGGATGCGCCAGGAGCGGGAACGCCCCGCGCCGCGGACCGAGCCGGCGTGATGGTGTTCGAGGAACGGCCGCAACTCCCGCTTACGTCTCGGCGAAAGGTGCTCGTCGCGATCGGTGTATCGATGCTGCTGACGCAGCTCCTTGGCGCCGCTGCTGTGGCGCCGTTCGTTACGGGAACGGATCACGCGAACGCGGCTGCACTCTTTGGCCTGTGGGCGGCATCGATCCCATGGTCCACGGTCGCGGCGCTGCTGGTCGTGCGACAGGCGGACGTACCGGACGTCGCGACGGCCTCGTTCGTGATCACGATCTCCGCGTTCGGGGCGTTTACGCTTTCGGCGGCCATCGCGGCGCGCGGAAGCCGGGCGGAGGTGGACCCCGTCGATGCGCTGTTCCTGGGGGTTACGTCGGGGGCGCTGACGGCACTGGTGGTGTGGGGACTGGCACAGGCGATCGCCCGAGTGCTGCGACTCCCAACGACGGAGGGCATGCATGCCGGCGAGTGAACGCGTCGAAATCGATGACGTGGACCGGGTGCTGCTGAACAATCTGCAGGGCGGGTTTCCGGTGACGTCGCGGCCCTTCGCGGAGGTGGCGGAGGCGCTGGGCCTAGAGGAGGACGACGTCATCGGAAGGCTGCGGCGGATGGTGGACACTGGGGCGCTCAGCCGCTTCGGGACGATCCTCAACGCGCCGCAACTCGGCGGAGAGCGGACGCTGGCCGCGATGCATGTGCCGGCCGCGCGCTTCGAAGAGGTGGCGGCGTTCGTGAACGGCTTGGAGACGGTCTCGCACAACTACGAGCGGACGGGCGGTGGCGAGGCGGGCCAGCACTTCAACATGTGGTTCGTGATCTCATCGGAGGACGAGGCGGATATCGCCAAGACGATTCGGACGATCGAGCGAGAGTTGGGGCTGGAGGTAATCGACCTGCCGACGCTTGAGGAGTACTTCGTGGACATCAGGTTCAAGTTTTGAGGCGATGGCAGCCGTAACAGACGACGAGCGGCGGGTGCTGGAGGCGATCCAGGACGCACTTCCGCTGGCGCGCGAGCCCTATCGAGCGGTCGGAGACGCGATCGGGATGAGCGAAGCGCGCGTCATCGAGCTGATCTCATCGATGCTGGCAGCGGGGAAGATCAAGCGCATTGGCGCGGTGCCAAACCACTACGCGTTGGGGATCACAGCGAACGGGATGTCGGTGTGGGACGTGCCGGACGATCGGGCGGCGGAGATCGGGCGACGCGTTGGCGCGCGCGACGAAGTGACGCACTGCTACCTTCGGCCGCGGCGCACGGGCTGGCCGTACAACATCTTCGGGATGGTGCACGCGAGGACGCGCGAAGAAGTGATCTCGACGGTGGAAGCGATCGGGCGCGAACTGAGCATCATCGACTATCCACACGATGTGTTGTTTTCAACGCGGCTGCTGAAGAAGCGCGGCACGCGCGTACGATCGCGCGCGCAAGCGTGATCAGAGACGCTACGGACTCGGCTTTCCGCGTGGTGTGGTTGATTTCAGCTATAGCGATCCCTCTTACCATGACGATAACCAGTAAATTGACAGGACGACCATAAGCGCACTACGATTCCGCCGAAGAGCCGAATGCGCAGCGCATGACTGCGCAACGGGGGAACCAGTTACCGCGGCGAAGTCATCGGGACGTTCGCAGCAACGGTTTTGCAACGAGCGTTCTGGTAGCTTCGAGTGAAGCGGTCGGGGTGAATCTCACCTTATGGTGAGTAGGGCAGTCTCAAGTCCGAACCCGTCAGCTAACCCCGCAGGCACAGAGAGACGCTTGCCCTCAGGCCGTGGGATAGGGCAACCGCCTCGGGACCTATCCTGACCCGCCAAGGCCTGAGGAGGACCAATGTACGGCACCCTCGCGATCTCGCACCGCGCGCTGGACGATCTCGCGGATACGGCCGGCCGCGACGTCATCGAGAAGCTGCGGGCTTTGGCACGCCCCATCGAAGGGCTGCGCGTGCTGAACCTGAGCGTGTCCGGCTTCGGCACGGGCACGGCCGAGCTGCTGAACTCGTCGGTGCCGCTGCTGTCCGACCTCGGGCTCGACTGCCACTGGCAGGTAGTGCGGGCTTCGGAAGACGCGGCCCACGTGACGAAGGCGATGTACCACGCACTAGCGGGGAACTACGTGCCGTGGACGCACGACATGACGGAGACGTGGCAGCGCTACGCCGAGATGAACGCGGAGCTGCTGACGGAAGAGTTCCACGTCATCGTGGTGCACGACCCGCAGCCGGCGGCGATCAGGACATACGCGCCCGAGAACTCATCGAAGTGGGTGCTGCACTCACACCTCGACCTGACTTCGGCGCAGGACGACGTCTGGCTGCTGCTGCGGAGCCACATCGACCGATACGACGCGTCGATCTTCGAGTCGCAGGCGTTCGTACGACACGACCTGTCGCTGCCGGTACATATCGTGCCGCCGGCGATCGACCCGAACAGCCCGCGGAACATGCCGGTCGCCGAAGACGTGATGCGGACGGTCATCGAGCGGTACGCGATCGACCCGGACCGACCGCTGCTGTCGCAAGTGTGCCCGTGCGATCCGGCGAGTAACCTCGACGAGGCGTTCGACGTATGGCAGAAGGTGCGGGAGGAGCATCCCGAGCTGCAGCTGCTCATCGTGCTGATGACGGAGCCGCAGGACGCCTCGGCGATGGCGGCCTATGAGGAGCTGGCGCGGCGAGCAAACGAAGAGCCGGACATGTTCCTGCTGAATATGGGCAACGAGCTGGGAAACGTCGAGCTGAACGTCTTCCAGAGATCGTCGACGGTAATCATGCAGCGCGGGCTCCGGAAGGGCTTCGGGCTATGGATCGCGGACGCGCTGTGGAAAGAGCGGCCGTGCGTCGTTGCGCCGTCGGGCGGGCTCACGGAGCAGGTGATCGACGGCGAGACAGGCGTGATCGCGCAGACGACGGAGGAGTTCGCGGACGCGATCTGCGAGCTGCTCGAGAAGCCCGGTCTGGCAGCGCAGTACGCGCGGCGAGGTCATGACCTGGTGTCGGAGAAGTTCCTAATCACGCGCTATCTCGGCGACTACCTGCGGATCCTCAACGCCCTGCATAGGGGTTCGTAGTGCTGGGCTCGGTCCCGACAACTGCAAAGTCCCTCGAGTCGTACCGCCCGGTGATCGGCGAGGAGTGCACGGAGGAGATCCTGCGCCTTGCCGCGAAGCTGCGCGGAGCGCGGGTGCTGAACGTCAACGCGACGGCGTTCGGCGGCGGGGTAGCGGAGATCCTGGGGACGCTGATCCCGCTGATGAACGACGTGGGGCTCGCGGCGGACTGGCAGGTGATCAAGGGCGGCGACGAGTTCTTCAACGTCACGAAGGCGATGCACAACTCCCTGCAAGGGATGTACTACGACTGGACTCCCGAGATGCGGGAGACATGGCTGAACTACAACCGGCTGAACGCCGACCTGTTCGACGAGTCGTACGACTTCGTGGTCATCCACGACCCGCAGCCCGCGGCGATCCCGACGTTCATCGAGGAGCGGCTGGGCAAGCGGGATGGGAAGTGGGTGTGGCGGTGCCACATCGACCTGACGGACGCCCAGGTGCAAGTGTGGGACTTCCTGCGGCCGCACGTGGGGAAGTACGACGGGGCGATCTTCACACTGCCGAACTATGTGAAGGACGACGTCGGCGACGTGGAAGTGTTCTGCGTGCCGCCGGCAATCGATCCGCTGAGCCCGAAGAACGTCGATCTACCGGAGGAGACGGTCAACTCTATTCTCGAGCGGTACCAGTGCGACCCGCACCGGCCCATGATCACTCAGATTTCGCGCTTCGACCCTTGGAAGGATCCGCTGGGCGTGATCGACGTGTACCGCGCGGTGAAGCAGGAATTCGAGGACCTGCAGCTAGTGCTGGTGGCGTCCATGGCGAGCGACGACCCGGAAGGGTGGGACTGGTATGAGCGGACAGTACGACGCGCCGGGGAGGACTTCGACATCCACATATTGTCGAACCTGAACGGCGTCGGAAACATCGAAGTGAACGCATTCCAGCGAGCCGCGCGGGTGGTGATCCAGAAGTCCACCCGCGAGGGGTTCGGACTCGTAGTCTCGGAGGCGTTATGGAAGGGACGTCCGGTAGTCGCGGGAAACGTCGGCGGTATTCCGCTTCAGATCGTGAACGGGAAGACGGGATTCCTCGTCAATTCCGCAGAGGAGTGCATCGACCGGGTGCTGTACCTCCTGCGGAATCGCGAGGAAGCGGAGGGGATGGGCGCGACGGGGGTGGAATACGTACGCGACAACTTCCTAACGACACGATACCTGCGGGACTACCTGAATATATTCTGTCGTCTGTCCGGGGTGGGGACCGACGGAGCGCGCCAGCCGCAGACGCAGCAGCTGCGCCACTAGAGCAAAGGTTCTCGATGAAGCGAGTTGTCGCGTTGATCCTCGCGGGCGGTCAGGGAGATCGCCTGAGCGTGTTGAGCGAGGAGCGCGCGAAGCCGGCGGTGATCTTCGGCGGGCGGTACCGGATCATCGACTTCACGTTGAGCAACTGCGTGAACTCCGGGCTCAGCCGCGTGGGAGTGCTTACGCAGTACCGCCCACGATCGCTGAATGACCACATCGGGATCGGGCGCCCGTGGGACCTGGACCGGCAGGGTGGCGGGGTGACGCTGCTGCAGCCGTACCTGGGACGCGAGAGCAGCGACTGGTACACGGGAACGGCGGACGCCGTGTACCAAAACTTGTACTTCCTGCAGGAGACGCGGGCGGAACTGGTGCTCGTGCTCGCCGGCGACCACGTCTACAAGATGAACTACGACGACCTCATCGCGTACCACATCGCGAAGGGCGCGGATGTGACAGTCCCCCTGTACAAGGTGCCGCTCGAGGAGGCGCACCGGTACGGAGTACTTACAACGGACGACGCCGACCGCATCATCGAGTTCGACGAGAAGCCGGACCGGCCGAAGTCGAACCTGATCTCGATGGGGATCTACATCTTCAACAAGGAGGCGCTGGTCGAGCAGCTCATCGCTGATGCGCAGCGCGAGGAGTCGTCGCACGACTTCGGGCGGGATGTGATCCCGGCGATGGTCGCGGATCCGGTGGACCGCGTGTACGGGTACCAATTCGACGAGTACTGGCGAGACGTGGGGACGATCGAGTCGTACTTCCAGGGGAATATGGACCTGCTGGAGGATCTGCCCGAGCTGAACCTCTACGATCCGGACTCGCGCATCCGAACGCGCGTGACCGGATATCCACCGCCCAAGGTGGGACGGCGCGCGTATATCTCGCGATCGCTGCTCGATCTCGGATGCATCATCAACGGACACGTCGAGCACTCGGTGCTATCGCCGGGCGTGTACATCGAGGACGGCGCGGTGGTGCGCGACTCGATCATCTTCGACGACTGCCACATCGAGTCGGGGGCCATCATCGAGCGGTCGATCATCGACAAGCAGGTGTGCGTGGGGAAGAACTCCTACGTCGGGTACGGCGACGACTGGTCGCCGAACCACGAGCGGCCGGACATCGTGAACTGCGGGATCACGATTGTCGGGAAGCGCGCGAAGGTGCCGGCGTACACGCGCATAGGGCGCAATTGCGTGATCGGGCCGAACGTCGTGGCGGAGGGCGTGGAGGAGGGGTACCTCCCCAGCGGGACGACAATCCGATCGCCGGAGAGCGGATTCCCGCATACCGTGTGATGCGCAGGACTTCGGAAGCGGGCGACCTGCGCGGGGGAGTGCGTCGCGGCTGCGTGCCCGTCATATCACGATTGTCCGACGTCTATCGGAGCGGCGCGGGAGCATGAAGCTCGGCGCGTTCACGTTCGTACTCCACTCGCACCTGCCGTACGCGCGGATGGCGGGACGGTGGCCACACGGCGAGGAGTGGATCCACGAAGCGGCGACGGAGACGTACGTGCCGCTGTTGTCGGCGCTGCATGATCTGGCGGAGGAGGGGGTGCCGTACCGACTGACGATCGGCGTTACGCCAGTGCTGGCGGAGCAGCTTGCGGACGCCGATGTACTGCGGAATCTCGAGGAGTATCTCGAGGATCTGCGAGAGCGGGCGAAGTCGGACGTGTCGCGGTTCGAGCGATCGGGCGAGCACGAGCAGGCGGCGACAGCGCGTTTTCATCTCGAGCGCTTCGAGATGCTGCTCGACCAGTTCCGGCATCGGTTCGGGCGGGATCTGATCGGCGCGTTTCGGGCGCTTTCGGACGGCGGCCACGTAGAGCTGGCGAGCAGCGCGGCAACCCACGGGTACCTGCCCCTATTCGAGCGCGACTCTTCGATCTACGCGCAAATCGCGACGGGCGTGCGCACGCACAAGCGGCACTTCGGGCGTAAGCCGCAGTCGTTCTGGCTGCCCGAGTGCGCGTACCGGCCGCCGTACCTTCGGGAGGATGGGGTGCGGAAGCCGGGACTGGAGGAGTTCCTCGCGGGGCAGGACGTGCTGACGTTCTTCGTCGAGACGCATGCGATCCTCGGCGGCGCGCCGATTGGGAAGGCGGCCGGGGACGCGATCGGACCGTACGGCGAGGTGCCGAAGCGGTACACGATCCCGCTGACGCAGTACGCGGAGCCGACGGAGCGCACGACGTTCCAGCCGTACTGGGTGTCGTCGCCACAGGTAGCGGCGATCGGGCGGAACAACGCTACCGGGCTGCAGGTGTGGTCGGCGGAGCACGGGTATCCGGGCGAGGCTGCGTACCGCGAGTTCCACAAGAAGGACGGCGAGTCGGGGCTGCACTACTGGCGGGTTACCGGGCCGCGCGTCGAGCTGCACGAGAAGCAGCTGTACGAGCCGCACGCGGCGTTCGTGCGCGCCGAGGAGCACGCGCGGCACTTCGCCGGGCTGGTGACGTCGCAGCTGCAGGAGTATCGCGCTTCGACCGGGAAGTTCGGGCTGGTGAGCGCGGCGTACGACACGGAGCTGTTCGGGCACTGGTGGTTCGAGGGGGTGCACTGGATCAAGGAGGTGCTGCGGAACCTCGCGCAGGCGGGCAAGGTGGAGCTGACGGGTGCGGCTCAGTTCGTGCGGGAGCATCCGCCGGAAGACGTGGTGTCGCTACCCGAGGGATCGTGGGGACAGCAGGGGACGCACTTCACGTGGTTCAACGCCGACACGCAATGGATGTGGCCGATCATCAACGGCGCGCAGCGGCGGATCGAATCGATCGCGTCGGACACAGGGGGGCATCCGGCCGCGGGACGGCAGCTAGCGCGGGAGTTGCTGCTTCTGGAGTCGAGCGACTGGCCGTTCCTGGTATCGACGGGGCAGGCGCGGGAGTACGCGGAGCTTCGGTTCGCGCAGCACGTCGAGCGGTTCGAGCAGCTAGCTTCGCAGATCGAGGCGGGAGCCGTGGACGCGCAGCTCGTCGAACGGCTGGAGCACATCGACAACGTGTTTCCCGATATTGAGCTTCAAGACTTCCAGCAGCGAGAGGGAGTGGCCGCGGAACGGGCGCGCGCGGTATCATGATTAAGACAAACGTTCTGTTATCTTCCACCCGTCCACGTCATTCTTGATTAGGGAGTCGCGCGAAGAGCGCCGCGGCTCGGTGCGCGCGGCGAACGGACATCGAATGGCAACGATCTACTGGGCGAACCTGCTGCACTTCTACCAACCGCCGATCCAGCTCCCGGAGGTGCTGCGGAAGATCGTCGTGGAGTCGTACCGGCCGCTGATCGAAGTGTTCGCGCAGCACCCCCAGGCCAAGGCGACGGTCAACATCAACGCGGTACTGACGGAGATGCTCGTGGAGAGCGGGCACGGCGACGTCGTGGACGGTCTGCGGGAGCTAGCGGAGCGCGGACAGATCGAGTTCGTGGGGTCGGCGAAGTATCACGCGATCCTGCCGCTGATCCCGAAGGGGGAGCAGCGACGGCAGATCCGGAGGAACCACCTGACGAACAAGCACTTCTTCGGCGACGGATACCAGCCGAAAGGGTTCTTCCCGCCGGAGATGTGCTACGACCGATCGTTCCTGGACGTGATCCACGACGTGGGGCACGAGTGGGTGATCATGAGCGGCGTCGGATGTCCCGCGCCGTGGCCGGTGGACAAGATCTACCAGACCATGTCGAATGACGGCGTGCCGATGTCGGTCATCTTTCGGGACGATGTACTCAGCAACAAGATCTCGTTCCAGGACATCGACGGGAAGGGTTTCATCGAGCACCTACGTTCAGCGCACGGAAACGATCGCGACATGTACATCGTGACCGCGATGGACGCGGAGACGTTCGGGCACCACATCGAGAACTGGGACCAGCTCTTCCTGGCGGAAGCATATGAGTCGGTCGCTCCGTACGAGTCGGTCGTGGAGGCGCGGCCGCTTGCCGCGAGCACGCGCCGGCTGTTGACGATGACGCAGGCGCCGCAGGCGACGGACGTCGTGGTGAGCGCGACGATCAGCGAGCTGTTCGAGCACTTCCCGAAGGCGGACACCGTCGAGCCGCGGCCATCGTCCTGGAGCACGACGCATGAGGATCTGGATGCCGGCGTGCCGTACCCGCTGTGGAAGGCGCCTGGGAACTACATCCACAAGCTGCAGTGGGAGCACGTCGATATCGCGCTGGAGCTGGTCGCGAAGGCGCAGGAGGTGGCTGACGGTGCAGTGAGCCAGCGACACGCGGAGATCGCACGCGGGCTGATGGATCCGGCGCTGCACTCGTGCCAGTTCTGGTGGGCGAGCCGTCGTCCACACTGGGACATCAACATGATCGCGCGGGGGCTGGGGCAGCAGACGGACGTCATCGTGAACGCGTACCGTGCGATCAATCTGAGCCAGGCACCGGAGGACGTGAAACGCAACTGCTACTACAAGGTCATCGCTGCGCGCGACCTCCGGGACAAGATCCACGACCAACTCTTCTGGGACTAGCTATTTGTCATGAGGACTGAGCAGAAGACGATCTACGTCGTTTTGGCTTTTCACGCGCAGGAGCCGCTGTGGGACCTGCCGCAGCGCGTGACCGAGACGCTTCGCGACGAGGACGTACGGCGCGAAGCGGTAGGCAACGACAACTGGGTGCGGAAGCGCGCCGAGGAGGGGCGCGACATCTATCGCGACCTGCTGCAGTTCGGCGAGAAGCTCGGCGCGCCGGTGTGCCTCGAGGCGACGAACGAGGTGCTGATGCAGGTGAAGCGCTTCATGCCCGAAACGTTCGCCCGGCTCGGCCAGGCGTACGGGTTAGGCGCGATCTATCCGGTCTATGGGAACGCGTTCCATACGCACATTGCGATGCTGACAGACGACGAGCTGGCGGATGAGATCCGGCTCAACCGCGAATTCCTGCGCGACGTTATGCACGCGCCAGAGCCGCGCCACGTCGGGGCGTTTCCGATGGAGGGATCGATCGATGCGCACAAGCTCAACGGGTTCACGCGCGCGGGGATGGAGTATGTGATCTTCCCGAACTTGAGCGAGCGGAAGGCCCGGTACCGGTTCGAGGGGGTCGGCGACATGGAGCCGGTGTACCGCGCCTTCACCATCGACGATGGGCTGCTGGCGCTGCCTCGGCACTTCCCCACTTCGCAGGAGATCTGGCGGCCAATCACGAAGTGGGAGCCGGAGCGGCTGGCGCCGCAGGGGTACATCCTCGGCAAGTATCACGTGCTCGACGAGGAGTACCGGGAGAACGAGACGGTCGAGTTCCCGATCACACGCGAGCAGGCAGTGGCGGAGTATACGGAGACGCTACGACAAGCGGTGGACGACGCGCCGGACGACGGGCTGCTGCTGTACATTCAGGACCTGGAGCTGATGGACTTCGGGGAGGAAGCGCTACAAATCGCAGGGGAGGCGTGGGCGATGGTCCGCGGCGAGGGGCGCGCAGACGTGCGTTTCGTCACGCCGGACGAGTACATCGACATCGTGCGGGAACACCAGTGGAAGCTGCCACACCTGAAGTTTCACCAGGTGTCGTGGGCGCCGGAGATCCGGCTGGTGCTGCGGAGCGACGGGCACTATCCGCCGCTGCACGCAGGCGAGTTCCGTGGCATCGACAACGATACGAACGTGTTCCGGCGGTGGCCGTTCATCTTCTGGGAACCGGGCCGTTTCTTGGCGGACGCGATGAAGGGCTTGGTGTCCGCCTTCGGGCACGGCATCGCGATTTCCATGACCGGCGCCGAATTGGACGAGCGCGGATATGAGTTCACAGGGCTGCAGTCAGATGAGAAGATCGCGATCGACCTGCGGGCCATGCAGCGCGCGTGCAACTACGGCTGGCAGCCGGACGAAGCGCGCAACAAATGGCCGTACATGCATGCGCTCGGCATCTGCGAGATCTTGCGGGAGGAGATGAAAGATCCGGCTCGGGCGGAGGCAGCAGCAGCGAACATGCGGCCGCTGCCGGAGCGAGCGCTGCGAGGGCTGGACCGCGTCCTGGAGATCTTCGTCGATACGCGGGTGGCGTACCTGCAGTACGGGATTTCGCATCTCGCGGAGCGGGCGGGGACTTCGGAGCGGCGGGCTGAGGCCGAGGGGCATCTGCGCAGCGCCGAGCAGCGGCGGTCGCGGGCATCGGCCCTAGCGCGGCAACTCGTGGCGGAGAACGCGAAGTTCTCGAACACGTGCTCGATCGACGCGCGCGGGCTGCAGCGGATGCTCGCGTTGCTGCAGGAGCACTGCAAAGAGGCATTCCTGGCGATCAACGAGATCCAGCGAGCGTGGATGTGCGTCGACGACACGGCAGGGATGATCGAAGAGATGTACGGCTACCTGTACGACGTGTATCCGCCGAAGTTCCCATCGATCCTGCGCGAGCTGCTGACGGACGAGGAGATGCGGGGAGTGGAGGAGCCGGAGTTGGTTTGAAGTTCGAAGCGTGAAGGGCGCAAGAACGAGAAGAAAGACCTGAGAACCCGCAGCAGACAACGGACAACAGACCACCGAGGGCTCAACGCAGAATAGGCGGCACCGTCGGACGGCCGCTGTTAGCGAAAGTGGTTCCAGCCAGACTCCGGCAGATGCATGGGCTTTCCGCTCGCGTCGAGGACCCGGATGGTAGAGGTTCGTGGTTCGGTGATGGTGCCGATGGTCGTGAGCGGGATGTCGATCGATTGGCGCGCGTTGGCGATGGTTTCGGCGGGGCCGACGAGGATTAGTTCATAGTCTTCCCCGCCGGTGAGCGCGAGGGTTATTGCATCGCCCCGGAAACACGCGGAGACCATGGGATCGGTGGGGATGTCGGCTGCGCGGAGGTCGGCGGCAACTCGGCTGGCTTCGCAGATGTGACCGATGTCCTGGAGGAGGCCGTCGCTGATGTCGATCGCGCAGCCGATGCCGGCCGCGACGGCGGCATGTCCTGCCGTGACCTGGGCGGCGGGGCGCATGTGGCGACGGATGAGTTCCTTCGCTACGTCGCAGGACTGGCCGGATTGGAGGAGTCGGAGGCCGGCGGCTGAGCCGCCCAGGGTGCCCGTCACAGCGATGACGTCGCCCGGGCGGGCGGAGTCGCGGCGGAGGATGGCGGGGGCGCCATCCGCGCGAGCGGGCGCAGTTCCGGTGGCGGCAATGTTGATGGTGAGGACGGGGGAGGAGACGATATCGCCGCCGGCGATCGTCGTGGCGTACGTTTCCGCGCAGTCGCGGATGCCGGCGTAAAGGGCATCTACGTACGCCGAGGAGGTGTCCGCGGGGAGGCAGAGGGTGACGAGCGCAAACCGCGGGGTCGCGCCCATGGCGGCGATGTCGCTGAGGTTGGTGGCGAGCGTCTTCCAGCCGACGTCTTCAGCTGCGGACTTCGCAATCCGGAAGTGGACGCCGTCGACCATGGTGTCGGTGGTGGCGACGGTGAATTCGTTGCCGTGGCGCCACACGGCGGCGTCGTCGCCGGGGGGGACGACCAGATCTTCATTCGCGGGTAACATCGCGCGGATGCGCTCAATGAGGCCGAATTCGCCGATGTCGCGGAGGTTCATATCGAGAGTATAGGCGCGGGTGTCGTCGGAGACGGCTGATAGCATGAACGATGCGCATCGCGATCGTTTCGGACGTGCACTCGAACTTGGACGCCTTGGAGTCCGCGCTGGCGGACGCGGATGCCGGCGGAGCGGACGCGGTGTGGTGCCTGGGGGACATCGTGGGCTATGGGCCCGAACCGTCCGGGGTGATCGGGGCGCTGCGGGAGCGGGAGGCGGTGGCGGTTGCAGGGAATCACGATCGGGCGGCTTGCGGGCTTCTTGATATCAGCGACTTCAATCCGGCCGCGGCGCGCGCAGTGAGGTGGACAGCGGGGCAGCTCTCAGAAGATGATCGCGAGTATCTGTCATCGCTGCCGCTGACGCGGGAGGCCGGCGCGTTCACGCTCGTCCACGGAAGCCTTCGCGATCCGGTGTGGGAGTATCTGCTGGACACGGAGCAGGCGGCCGCGCATTTCGCGCTGCAGGTAACACGGTACAGCGCGATCGGGCACTCGCATCTGCAGTTTTCGGTGCGCGACGCGCGACGGCCGGAGTTCGCGGTGGCGCGAGATGAGGATGCGATGGAGTTGGGGGAGCAGCGGATGATCGTCAATCCGGGGAGCGTGGGGCAGCCCCGGGATGGGGATGCACGAGCGGGCTATATCCTGTACGACGACGTTGCCGCGACGGTGCAGTTTCGCCGGGTCGAATACGACATCGCTGCGGTGCAGAAGAAGATGTGTGACGCCGGGTTGGATCGATGGCTGATCGACAGGCTGGCGGTCGGGCGATAAGCGTCGCACGCGACGGAGACAAGGGACGAGAGCTTGAGCTGGAGCGTGATTGGGCAGGAGGCAGCGATGAGCGCGCTCGAGGGCGCGGTGCGTGTTGGGCGCGTGTCTCACGCGTATCTGTTCGGCGGGCCGGCACACGTGGGGAAATTCTTCACCGCGGTGCAGTTCGCGCAGGCGCTGAACTGTGTGGCCGAGGAGCCGCCGTGCGGGCGGTGCGCGCAGTGCCGGCGGATCGCGGAGCGGTCGCATCCGGACGTCGAGCGGATCACCATCGGCGGCGTATGTCTGCCGCCGCCGGGGCAGAACCACGACCACTCGAGCGACAACTCTCGGGACATCAAGATCTGCCAGATCCGGCTGCTGGAGCAGACTGTCAGCCGGGCGCCGTTCGAGGGGCGCTGGCGGGTGCTGATCATCGAACCGGCGGAGGCGATGAACGAGCCGGCGCAGAACGCGCTGCTGAAGACGCTCGAGGAGCCGCCGCCGCAGGTCGTGCTGATCGTGGTGACGGAGCGAGAGGAGATGCTGCTGGAGACGATTCGGTCGCGCACCCGGAGAATCGCGTTCGGAAGGATGCCGCAGCGGGCGATCGAGAAGCACCTTCGGGAGCGGCTGGAGGTTGAACCAGAGCCGGCCGCGAACCTGGCGCGGCTTTCGGGCGGGCGGCTCGGATGGGCGGTGCTGGCATCGCAGGACGAGAGCATCGTCGAGGCGCGCGAAGAGGCGCTGACGACGGCGGAGGCGATGGCTTCGGCGACGCTGGCGGAACGGTTCGCATTCGCCGGGACGCTCGGTGGCGGGTACACGAAGGACCGCGCGGGGGTGCAGTCCACTCTCGAGGCGTGGGAGGCCTGGTGGCGGGACCTGCTGGTCGTGGCGGCGGGGCGGACGCACGAGGTGGTGAACCTCGATCGATTGGACAGGCTACAGCCGCTGGCGGCACAATGCGGGGTGGCGCCTGCGGTGAGGGCGCTGAGGGCCATCGCGGACGCGCGGTGCCATCTCACGGATAACGCCAGCCCAGTGCTGGCGCTGGAAGTGATGATGCTGGCGCTGCCGCAGCTCGAGCCCCGGCCGGTGAGGGCCTGAGCCGGGCGAAAATCGATGAAAGGCGCCGCGCAACTCGTTGCCGCGGCGAGAGCATGTCAGAGCACCAGCGCACGCCCATCGGTGTGCGGTTCAAGGAAGCCGGAAAGGTCTACTACTTCGACGCGGCGGGGCATGACCTCGACGTGGGCAACTACGTCGTGGTCGAGACGTCGCACGGTCTCGAGATCGGGCGCGTCGTCATCTCGGCCGACCAGGTCATCGCAAGCGAAATCAAGGAGTCACTGAAGCCGATCATCCGGCAGGCGACGCCGGAGGACCTGTCGCAGTGGCGAGAGCTGAAGGAACGGGCGGCGGGCGAGCTACGAGACGCCAAGCGCGAAGCGGCGGACCGCGGGCTCGACATGCAGCTGGTATCGGCGGACTACAACCTCGAAGGCTCGCAGATTACGTTCTATTTCACGGCGCCCGAGCGGGTGGACTTCCGATCGCTGGTGCGTGACCTCTCGGCCGGGTTCGGGACGCGGGTGCAGATGCTGCAGGTAGGGGAGCGGGACCGCGCGAAGCTGCTCGACGGCTATGACGTGTGCGGGCAGCGGCTGTGCTGCGCATCCTGGCAGACGGCGTTTCCCTCGGTGTCGATCAAGATGGCGAAGGAGCAGGACCTTCCGCTGAACCCGCAGAAGATCTCAGGTGTGTGCGGGCGGCTGTACTGCTGCCTTACCTTCGAATACGAAGCGTATCGCGAGCTTCGCGGCCAGATGCCGAAGGTCGGCTCGATGGTATCGACGCCGGTTGGTGAAGCCAAGGTCAACGCGGTCAACGTAATGAAAAAGACGGTCACGCTGTGGCTGACAGAGCAGCACCAGCTGATGGAGATGCCGGCAGTCGAGCTGCAGATGCAGTACGGGCTGACTGTGCGGCCCGTGGAGCTGGTGCGGGAGATCGAGGCACCGCTGCGCGAGACGGCGGCCGAGGAGGGAACCG
>CAZAPT010000006.1:0-118303 GCA_964487335.1 uncultured Dehalococcoidia bacterium | reverse complement strand
ACCGCCGTCCCGACGTCCACCAACACACCGACCGCGACCAGCACCGCAGTGCCCACGAACACCTCGGCGCCAACCGCGACTCAGACCGCAACCGTCACAAGCACCGCAACCGCCACCAGCACTGCCACCGCGACGAACACCGCGATCCCCACGAACACATCGACGCCTACTGCTACGCAGACGCCGGTCCCGACGTCCACCAACACGCCCACGGCCACGAGTACCGCCGTGCCCACGAACACCTCGGCGCCGACTGCGACGCAAACCGCAACCGCCACGCGAACGGCTACCGCCACAAGCACGGCGACGGGCACTAGCACGTCCACCGCGACATCAACGCCGACCGCCGTCCCGACGTCCACCAACACGCCCACGGCGACCAGTACCGCCGTGCCCACGAACACCTCTGCGCCGACGGCAACTCAGACCGCGACTTCCACACGCACGTCCACACCGACCGCAACGTCGACCGCCGTGCCGACCTCAACGAACACACCGACCGCTACCAGCACGACCCCGGCGACGAGCACGTCGACCGCCACCGCCACTCAAACCGCAACCGCCACCCGCACCGCGACGGCGACGAGCACGCTGACCGCCGTCCCAACGTCCACCAACACACCGACCGCGACGAGCACGCCCAGCGCGACGTCAACCAGCTCGCCCGCACCGACGAACACCGCGACCGCCGTCGCCACCGCCACCGCGACGTCCACGCCGAAACACGACAAGACGCCGCCTCACCCGACGCACACGCCGAAGCCTCAGCCGACGCACAACCCGAACTTCGGCGCTTGCCCGGCGGTTGCTAGCTTTAGCGACATAATGCGAGCGCAACTGGCGCTCGCCGCCCAGATCGCGCAGCTTCGAACCGCAGTCGCCTCCGGGCACATCGGCGACCTGATCCGCCACATCAACGCTCCGGCGCCCAAGAAGCCCTGTTGATCCGCTCCCACGCGCTCGCGCGCCACTCGCCGCGCGTTCTTGACATCACGGATCGCGGTACCTATGATTGCCTCGGCCTGGCGGCGGTGCGGGTTCATCGGAATCGGCGGACACGCACGGGACGGAGCCCCGATGGCCGCAACCGAATGGAGCGGAAGGACCGCGATCGGCGCATCGGCCGCGCTCTTCGCGTCACGGCTAACCCCTGCCGCCTCATTGGATTGCCGCTTGCTCCCACCGCCTCAGGCGGTTTTTTCATTCCCTCGCCATGCGGCCCGGTTCATCCGGCCTCGGACGACGAGAGGTGTGCGCGTGTCGGATCGCCACGAGCTTGAGACTCGCCTTCGGCTCAAGTTCAAGGATCCTCACCTGCTCAAGCAGGCGCTCATCCACACCTCCTACCTCAACGAAAACCCCGGCATCGACACCGGCTCAAACGAGCGTCTCGAGTTCCTCGGCGATGCCGCACTCGGGGTCGTCGTCGCCCACCAGCTCTACCTCGAATACCCCGACGTAGACGAGGGCAAGCTCACCGAGCTCCGCGCTCATCTCGTCCGACGCGACACCCTCGCCCGCGCAGCCGCCCGCTTCGAATTGGGCAGCTACCTCCAGCTCGGCCGCGGGGAAGACGCCGCCGGCGGCCGGAAGCGCCCCACCAACCTCGCCCGCGCCTACGAGGCCCTCGTCGGCGCGATCTTCCTCGATGGCGGCCTCGTGAAGGCGCGCAGCTTCATTAAGCGCAGCCTCGCCGATGAGTTCGAGAAGCTACGCCACTCCGGCATGCCCCACGACCCCAAGTCCCGCCTTCAGGAAGTCATCCAGTCGAAATGGCAGACGACCCCTTCCTATAAGCTGGTGAAGACCGAGGGCCCTGACCACGCTCGCCGGTTCACCGTGCAGGTCGTGGTCAGCGGCAGGCCCCTCGGCACGGGCGAGGGCCGCAGCAAGCAGATGGCGGAGAAAGCCGCCGCTCAGGAGGCGCTGAAAGAGGTCGACGGAGAGCAGGAGATCGACTAGGTGTACCTGAAGCGCCTCGACATGCAGGGCTTCAAGAGCTTCGCCAATAAGACGGCGATCGAGTTCAGCCCCGGCGTCACCTGCATCGTCGGCCCCAACGGCTGCGGCAAGACTAACGTCGCCGACTCCCTCCGATGGGTCCTCGGCGAGCACGCCCGCCAGGCCCTCCGCGCCCGCAAGACCGAAGACGTCATCTTCGCCGGCAGCGAGAAGCGCGCCGCGATGGGTGTCGCCGAAGTCAACATAACGCTCGACAACTCAGAGCAATGGCTCCCCGTCGAGTTCAACGAGGTCACCGTCACCCGCCGCGCATACCGCGACGGCGAGAACGAGTACTTCATCAACGGTGGCCGCGTCCGTCTCCGTGATGTCATCGAATTGTTCATGCGCGCGCAGGTCGGCCAGAACAGCTATGCCTTCATGGGGCAGGGCATGGTCGAGCAGGTGCTCAGCCTTCGCCCCGAAGATCGCCGCGCGTTGATCGAAGAGGCCGCCGAAGTCCGCCTCTACCGCACGCGGCTCGAAGAAGCGCAGTCGAAGCTCAAGGCGACCCGCGAGAACCTCGAGCGCGTGCAGCTCCTCGTCCGCGAGATTCAGCCGCGCATCAATCAGCTAGAGCGCCAGGCCGGCCGCGCGATCAAGTACCAGGAATACACGGGAGAGCTCGCCGGCCTGCTGCACGTCTGGTACGAGCATCAGTGGCAGGAGGCCAACGCAAACGTCCTCGCCGCGCTCGCCGATCAGGACCAGCGCGCCGAGGAGTTCGATCACGTCCAGGGCGAAGTGAAGGCCTGCGAGGACGGCCTCCTCCAGCTCCGCGCCGCCATCGAAGAGCGCCGCCACGAGATCGCCTCTCGCGACGGGCGCCTGCATAACCTGCAGGACTACGCGCGCGACCTCGAGCGCCGCGCCGCCCTCGATGAAGAGCGCGCCCGCCTGATCGCCGAGCGCATCCGCGACCTCGCCGCGGAGATCGCGATGCTGCAGGAAGACGCCGCCGCGCAGGAAGCGACGTCGCGCCCGCTCCCCGACACCACCGATCGCGAGCAAGCGCTGGCGGCCGCCCGCACCGAGCTCGCATCCATGCGAGAGCGTCTAGCCGCCGTGGAGCAGGATCTCCTGGCGCATCAGCGCGCCGCCATCGAGCACGAGCAGTCCGCCATCCACGCCCGCACCGAGGCCGCCGACCTCGCGAGCAAGCTCGACACGTCCCGCGAAACCACCGCGCAGCTCCGCCGCGACAACGCAGCCGCCACCGAACGGCGAGTGCAGCTCGTCCGCGATCTCGCCGGCTGGGCGCGAGAGTACGCCGCCGCCCGCGCGAACGCCGGGCGCCTCACATCGCAGCTCGCGACCGCAACCGCCGAGCACACGCACGCCGTCGCCGAAGTCGAGCGCCTAACGACCGAGCACGCCGCCCTCGAGCGCGAGCTCCACGCTCTCCAGACCGAGCGCGATTCCGCGCAGGCGCGCCTCGACCTCCTCCAGACCATCGACGTCCAGCCGCAGGCCCCGGACGCCGCAGCCCACGTCGTCCTCGAAGCGGGCGGCATCCTTCGCCGCGACACACTGCCGCCGGACATCGAGATTGCCGGCGTGCTCAATCAGATCGGCAACATCATCCGCGTGCCGCACGACCTCGAGACCGCGATCTATGCCGCCCTCGGCGAGGCCGTCTTCGCCATCGTCATGCAGCGCGAGTCCGATGTCCGCGCCGCCCTCGCCCTGCTCTTGGGTCGCGAGGACGGCCGCGTCACCATGTACGCGCTCGACAGCCTCCACGAGGTCCGGCCGCTCCACATCATGAAGGAGCGCGGCGTGCACGGCGTCGCGTCGCAGCTCGTCCGATGCGAGAGCCGCTACCGCCGCCTCATCGATACGCTCCTCGGCCGCACCATCGTCGTCGACGACTACGCGATGGCCCAGCGCGTCCTGCGCCGAGGCCTCGCCGCCGCCGTCGTCACGCTCGATGGCATCCTCGTCCGTGCTAACGGCTCCATCGCTATCGGCGCGATGACGGCGATCGAAGCGTCGTTCGCCCGCGAGCGCGAAGCGACGGACCTTCCCGAAGAGATCGCCCGCCTCGCCCCGCTGATCGAAGAGCGCGAAGCTTCGTTGGCCGACGTCGCGCATCGCCGCGACGCAGCCGTCACCGGCGTCGATCGCCTGTCGAAGCACGTCGAATCGCTGCGGGAGGCCAGCACACAGGCGCAGATCGCTCTCCCGTCGCTGAAGTCGCAGCTCGAAGCGAAGCGCGCCGAGATGACGTCCGTCACCTCCGCCTCCGCCGATAGTGAGCGCGATTTGGCGAGCGCCCTCGCCTCGATCCAGCAGCTCGAAGCGGCCCGCTTCACCGCCAACTCCGTGGCCGCGGAAGCCGCGAGCTCCGAGCACGCCGCGCGCGAATCGCTCGTCGCCCTCGAGTCGGAACGCGCGTCGCTCACATCCGCAGTCGACGAGCAGGCCTCGAAGGTCGCCTACCTCGATGGCGAGCTGCGCACTCAGCGCCAGGCCGGCGAAGGCGATCGCGTCGCGCTCGAGCGCCTCGCCCGCCAGATCGCGCAGAAGACCGAACAGCAGGAGAAGCTCCGCGCCGAAGAGCACGACATCACCGCCCGCCTCGCTGCCACGCGCCGCGAGCACGGCGAGAAGAACACCGACATCGCCGCCCTCGAGTCGGAGCTCGAGCCCGCGCGCAGCGAGCTGTCGCAACTCGAGTCGCGCGAGCGCTCCCTCACCGCGGATCTCGCCGACGCCGGCGCGCGCCTCCGCACCGCCGAGCGCGCGAAGTTCGACGCCGAAGCCGGCGTCCGCACCCGCCGCGACGAGCTCGACTCCGTCCGCCGCAGCCTCGAAGAAGACGGCTTCATCGCCCGCGACGACGGCGAAGTCCAGCGTGCGCCCGAGCCCGAGCCGGAACCCGCGGTCGTCGACGCATCAGCAGAGTCAGCAGCGAATGGAACATCCGCGGTGTCGGACGCGTCCACCAACGGCGACCTCCCGCCCTGGCTCCGCTCCGAGGACGGAGACGGCTCCATCCCGCCGATCCGCGGCGGCTCCACCATCAACCCGACCGAAGTGCGCGACCGCATCGCCGACCTGCGCGCGCAGATCCGCTCCCTCGGCCCCGTGAACGAGCAGGCTGCCACTGACTACGAGGAGAGCCGCGGCCGCTACGACTTCCTCACCGGCCAGCTCGGCGACCTCAACGACGCCGAGGCCCAGCTCCAGCAGGCCATCAAGGAACTCGAGCACGTCATCCGCGACAAGTTCCGCACGACGTTCAAGACCGTGAACAAGGAGTTCGAGCGCTATTTCACCGCGTTCTTCCGCGGCGGCACCGCCTACCTCGAGCTCGGCGACACCGGCGACGATGGCCTCCCCGGCGTCGAGATCATCGCCCAGCCCCCCGGTAAGAAGCTCGGCTCGCTGAACTTGTTGTCCGGCGGCGAGCGCTCGCTAACCGCGGTCGCGCTGCTCTTCGCGCTCCTTCAGGCGAACCCCTCGCCCATCTGCGTGCTGGACGAAGTGGATGCCGCGCTCGACGAGGCCAACGTCGGCCGCTTCGTCGAAGAGCTGCGCGAGCTGTCGCAGCGCACGCAGTTCATCATCATCACCCACAACCGCCGCACCATCGAGAACGCCGACACTCTCTACGGCGTCTCGATGGGCGCCGACAGCGTCAGCCGTGTGCTTAGCGTCCGCCTCGCCGATATCGAAGCCGACCTCGACTGAGCATCCACACCACGAGAGCCGAGGCACCCTGAGTATCGGGCACAATGGCGACGGTGTTGAGCCAATCGCGGCGCGGCATGACGCCGTGATCGATAGCCTCACGGACGCAGCACGTACCGACGAGCGGGTAGTTGCCGCATGGCTGCAGGGCAGTCGCGCCGACGGCTCCGCCGACGCGTTCTCGGACATCGACTATTACGTCGCGATTGACGATGAGGCCTTCAACTCGTTCAACAAGCTTGAGTTCGTCAGTCAGGTCGCCCCGGTGCTCGTGCACGTGGAGCTATTTGGCCAGTACGGCGTCGCTTGTCTGCTGGAAGGACCGGTCAAGCTGGACTTCTTCGTCGAACGTGCTTCCACCGCTCCCAATCTTCCGCGGCCTGCCGTAAAACTCCTCGTCGAAAAGACGCCGGTGACGTTGAAGACCGGTTGGGAGCCCTCCCGCCAGGATGTCGCTAAACATATCGATTCCACCATCCGCACGACGCTCCAGGGCGGGAGTTGGCCCGTCCGGCTGCTGCGTCGCGGCCAGTGGATGACGCACGCGTTCTCAGAATTCACGCTCATCCACAACGTGATCGTGCCCATCATGCTCGTGCAACACGACACGCGCGCGTTTCACCGAAACGCCATGACTCGCGAGCGTCTCCTCACCGACGAACAACGCGCCGAAGTCGATTCGCTCGCCCACGACGTGCTGACTGCGCTCGCTGCCCGGTCACCGGAGGCGAGCCTGCACGCCCATTTGCGCATCGTCGACGTGATGGGACAGGCCGGACGCACGGCCTGTGCTGCCTTTGATCTCGAGTTCCCTGAAGCCGCGGAGCGCGAAGCACGCCGCCTCTACGAGCGCGAGTGGCCCGGTCTCGAGTAGCGCGATGAATAGGTCGCGTCCGAACGGATTGCAGCGAGCCGCGTCCGTCAGCGTTCGGTCGCCGAGATCGAAGCCGACCTGGACTGACCTTGTTCAGCCGGCGAGCGGCGGAGCGACCATGGCGGTCGTCAGTTTGGGCCGCGCGCCCACGATCATGGGTTGACCGTCGATGATGCCACAGCCATCTGCCGTAGTGCGCCGGACCAATCCGTCAGCTGCCACGTCTCGGCGATCTTCTGGTCAACGATTCGATAGATGTTGATACCGGCAAATGAGACCTCGCGCCCGGTGGGTGGGGCGCCGAGGAACTCGCCCCGATGCGTGCCTCGCGCTGTCAACCGCACCACCACTCGGTCATCGGTCGCGATAATCTCCTCGATGTCCAGGCGCATGTCCGGCAGTCCGCGACGGAGCGTCTGAAGGAAATCTGCGGTCGCGTCACCGCCTGTCAGCACACCGATCACGTTCGACAGATCGTGCCGAACAAACCCCGGTGCCAAACGCGCGCGGACGGAGTCCATGTCCTCGCTGTTCACGGCTTCGAATAGGCCGCGTATGAGCGTTAGGTTATCTTGTGCGCCCATGGCAGGTCCCTGAGTGATAGCCGCAGCGATCATAACCTGTGAACCACCCCGAAGGGCCCCGATGTCGGCTAATGGAAGCCGGACGAAGGCTCGCCAGCCAAAGGCGCCTCGGGCCTTACATACTGCCCATACTCGTGTCAGGTGGAACGCACGGCACTAAGCCCAAGCTACTCCGCCGCCGCCAGATCCACCGCGATCGCGGCATGCAGGTTCCGCACGCCTCGTCCCATCATTCTTCGAAACAACACCTGGCTGACCTTGAACGCGGCTATGTTCACTCGCGATCGGTCGATGAACCGCAGCCGCCACGACAGCAACGTGCCTCCGTCGTCCGTCGGCGTCAGCTCCCACGTCTCGACGAAACTTCGCCTCCCGAACACGCCGCCGCGAAATCGCGCGATTCCGCGCGCAGAATAGTAGTCGAACGGACGCCAATCCGTGATCTCCCGAAACGCCTCCGCAGGCCCGTGGTTGCAGTGCGTCTTCGCGCCGACGCCCGCACGCCCCGACGCGTTCGCCTGCGCTTCGTCAGGATCCCGGTTGAACAGCACGCACGCCCACCGCAACCGCTGCACCGGATCGACGACGTACTGCCACACGACCGCCGGCGGGTGCCGCACCGCGATCGTCGTCCCGCCGTCCGCCTCCTCCGGCGTCACATACTCCCGCTGCGCCTCGCGCATCGCCTTCGCGACCGACGCCAGATCGTGTACCCCGCCCGCCGTCTCCCCGAACTGCTCGACCGTCTCGGCATGCTTCGGCAGCTCGAAGCCAGTCGGCAGTCGCTGCATGCACGCATCCGTGAAGAACGCGTACGCGCTTGCGCCCGTCGCCTCCGTCACGGCGTTCTTCAGCAGCCGGTGCGCCAGGATCACGTCCGGCCCGGCGATGTCCTCCGCACTGCCGTCGCGCTCGACGACGTACGCCCCGAAATGCGCGATGAACTTCAGGTCCAGCGAATCGATCGATGCGCACGCCGCGCACCGGCACGTCGTAGCACGCGCCATGTTGAACAGCAGGTTAGAGAACGCGAAGTAGCACGCCTCCAGTACCTCGACGAGCCGCTCGCCCTCGCCGATCGTATGTGCATCGCTGTAGCACAGCACCGCGTCGCCCTCGAGCTTTACGAAACGAAGCGGCGGCGCCAACCGCGCGCGGATCAGCCCCGTCAACTCTTCGATGATCGACTGCGCGTGCTCCAGCTCCGTCCCCGTCAGGAACGCCGTATACCCGGATATATCGGCGATGACGATGTACCCCTCGCGCGTCCGCCCCTCGCCCGGAACGCTCGGCGCCTCAGCGTTTCGCGTGGCGCTCATACATCATCAGCGCCGCGATCGTCTTCGCGTCGCGGATCTCTTCCCGGTCGATCGCCACCATCGCCTCGTCGAGCGTCAGCCGCTCCAGATGCAGCTCTTCGTCTTCGTCCGCCTCCAGCGGATCCTCGACGAGGTCTTCCGCGAGGAACACGTGCTGGTATTCCTCCGAGTATCCCGGCGCCAGGAACATGCCGCCGATGCGCCGCAGCCGCCCCCGCTGCCCCGTCTCCTCCCGCAGCTCGCGTAACGCCGCCGCTTCCGGCGACTCGTCGCGCGCGTCGATGCCGCCCGCCGGCAGCTCCAGCAGCCACGCCCGCACTGCGTGGCGATACTGCCGCACGAACAGCAGCCGCCCGTCCGCGTCGATCGGCGCCAGGACCACCGCCTGCCCGTATTCGACGATCTCCCGCTCATGCGTGCGCCCGTCCGCAACGCGCAGCGTGTCCAGCCGCAGCCCGATCATTTTCCCGGAGAAGATGCGCTCCGAAGCAATGACTTCCGGCATCTCCATCTCCGTCGTGGTCTTAGCGCCGTCCAGCGTCTAGCCTCCAGCTTCCAGCATCGCGGCGATTCCACGCGAGACCGCCATCACACAGACCTCACCATCGCGATCTCATTGCACGTCGGGAACTTCGGGCACCGATAACACTCCCCCCACACCTTCCGCGGCAGCGTCATCACGTCCGCCTGCGAGAACCCCAGCTTCTCGAAGAACCCCGGCCGATACGTCAGCGCGAACGCCGTCCCCAGCCCGATCTCCCGCGCCTCGTCGATGCACGCCTCGACGATGCGCTGTCCCAGTCCGCGCCCCTGCTGGTCCTCGCGCACCGCCAGCGACTTGATCTCCCCGAGGTCCTCCCACAGGATGTGCAGCCCGCCGCACGCCACCAGCTCCCCGCCGTCGTCGCGCACGACGTAGAAGTCGCGCAGGTTCTGGTACACCTCCGACATCGTGCGCGGCAGCATCTCCCCCCGCCGCGCGAAGAAGTTCACGAGATCGCAGATCCCCTGCGCGTCCCCGATCGACGCCCGCACGATCCTCCCCGCCGAAGTCATCGCCATAGCCGCGCCACCGCTCCGAAAACAAACTCGCCGCCGTAACGGCGGCGCTCTGCCTAAACTCTACCGCGTCACGGATCCCGTACCGCGGGCTTTCAGCCCGCGAACCGTTCACTGTCCACTGTCCACTCGTCTCTCACTCATGCAGCCAGTTCAACCGCCGCCCCACCCGAGAGAAGAACTCCCCCGGCGGCCCGAACCGCAGGAACCGCGCCTCATGCCCGCTCGCCCGCACGCGCACCGTGTCCCCGCCCGCCAGCTCCTGGTCCGGCTCACCGTCGACGCTCAGGATCGCCGGCTGATTCTCCGCGGTTTGCACCTGCACCAGCGATCCCTCGGGCAGCACCAGCGTGTTCGCCGGCGCCAGGTGCGGCGCCACCAGCGTCACGATGATCTCCCGCGACTGCGGGTGCATGATCGGCCCGCCGACGCTCAGAGAGTACGCTGTGCTCCCCGTCGCCGTCGCCACGATCACCGCGTCCGCACGGTAGCTCCCGACCAGCGTGTCGTCGCAGCTCACCGAGAACTGCACCGTCCGCCCGAGCTGCGCCCGCCCGATCACCACGTCGTTCAGCGCGTGGAAATGCCCGTTTATCGCCTCCCCGCCGCGCACCGTCTCCGTCTCCATCATCGACCGCGTTTCGATGCGTCCCTCGCCAGCCACGATCGCGTCCAGCTTCTCGAACAGCGCCGTCGGCCCCAGCTCCGTCAGAAAACCGATGCGCCCCATGTTCACGCCGAGCAGCACCACCTTATGCGGCACCACCGCCCGCGCTGCCTGCAGCATCGTCCCGTCGCCGCCGCAGCAGATCAGCAGCTCCGTCCCGGCGATGTTCGCCGCCCGCGCGTCCTCGTCCCACGCCGAAGCCACCCACACGTCCCCGACGCGCCCCGCCAGCCGCGACGCCGCGTCGTCCGCGACCCGCCGCGCCGCCTCATACTTCGGGTGATAAACGATCCCGACCTTATCCATCGCCGCCCCTACCTTCGCGTCGAAACGATAGCACGATGCAGCACCGTCACCGGCTACTGCTTGTCATCGTCGTTCACCACTCGGACGAAGGTCGTCCCACATCGGGTAACCCAGTTCCGAGCCGCGCCAATGTTGGCAGAGGCGCCTCGCCTGTGCTCCGTCGGCGAGCGCCCTCCCCCATTCACCCGGGCGACACCACGGTTGCAGGTTTCGATCAGGCAGGGACTACCGCGTCGGCGGAGACTGCCGATCTGCTCTAGTTGCAGTTCGCTCCTACCTGCTGGAGGTCAACAATCGCGTCCGCAATCGTCACCGCTCCGCTCGGAGGCCCCGATCTCCATGGTTGTCCGCTGACGGAGCTCGGCGTTCGGTCATACTCAGCGCCGTCCTGGATCCCGTTGTGATTGAGGTCGCTCCCATACACCGCGCCACTTCCGTTCGCCAAGGTCGGGTTCGAGGACGTCGTCCCGACATAGGAGAGCACCGCGATCGCGTCGCCGAGCGTGACTGCCTTCGTACGTAGTCCGGTCGCCATGGACGGAAGAAGGGGTGGCGTAGGTACGTCGAAGAAGTCCCACGGGTCGGTCGGCGACCGCTCGCCGCCCGTACGCCAGTCGGCGCCAACCTCCCGCACGTCCGGGCAACCGTCGCCATCGGTGTCAAAGCTCGGGTCGCACAGCACGCCAACCGAGTTCTGTACGCTGCCCGACTGCACGATGACAGTGACGCCGCCCACTATCCCCGAGAATGGCGTCACAGTGCTCGAGGCGTGACCGTTTGTCGTGGTCGTCTGGATCGGGGTCGAGATCCCGCCGGCATACACATTGAGCGACACCGCGGTTCCGTCCGCGACGTTGGCTCCGGCGGCATCTCGAACGGTGGCGCTGACAGTGGAGGCACCGGCACCGTTGCAGACGATCATTGGTGGCGACGCCGCGAGCGTTAGGCTAGCCGGAGGAGGCGGAAGGGATTGCAACCGACCACGATCGAGTTGTTGACGCCTCCGGACGTCACCGTCACCGTGACGCCTGTTGTTGCCGCGGAAAGTGGCGTGATCATGCTGGACGCGGATCCACTCGTTGTCGTGGTGTTGACGGGGCTCGCCGTCCCCTGCGAGACGACGCTGAAATTGACCGCCGTCCCGTCCGGGACGTTGTTATTGGCGAAGTCGGTGACCCTCGCAGTGACCGTCGATGTATGCGCGCCGTCGCACGCGACGGACAACGGCGAAGCAGTGAGTGCGATCGCGGAGGGAACGCCCGCCGCAGCAACGGTGACCATGATCGTGCGCGAAACCGTGCCGGTAATCCCAGAGATCTCACCTGAGGCGCTCGTCGCCGTCAGCGTAGCTGCGGCTGGGTTTGCCGTGTTGCCGCAAACGGCGTCTTCCGCCCCGACATTGCTGTCAGTGTTTACCATCGTGTGAAGAGCGCCCGACGAAGTCGCCGGGAACGTGAGAGGGGAGCCAATTGCGAGCGTAGTTGCGCTCGAGGTCGTAAGCGTCGGGGCGTACCCCACGAGCTTTTCGCCGTCGATGTCGGTATAGGCGGCGAGGGCATGCGCCGTCGTCGGCGAGACCGGCTGCGTACGACTGCATGTTGAGGCGCCCGCCTGCAGGGTGGTCTGGCTATTCAAGACTGAGAGTATGAGGTCGTGCGCCTGGCCGACGACCTTGAGGATGCTGGAGTCAAGCGAGACGCCGTCCTGGGTGGTCGTAACGGTGAAGGTATCGCCAAGCGCGTGCGTGCCGAGACCAGTCACGGTCCACGCCGCGTAGTTGTCCGATCCAATCGTGGCCGAAGTCGTGCCGTCACAGACCGGTGTGCAGACGAGGCCCCTGCCATTCAGGACTAGGGCTGTAGTCGAACCATCGGTCTTCACGAGGATCACGGTGTCACCAGCAGGACCTGCCGGCGGGTCGATCTGTCCGGCGCTGGCGCTCTGGAACGCCGGAACGTTAGCCAGAACGGCGGGGGTGCGACCGGCGACCGAGGTGAGGTCGACCGTCGAGCCCTGGATGGCATTAGAAACGTGCGTGTTCACGACGCTGATGGTGGTCGGGTTGGCCGACGTCGACGGGCCCCCGAGGGCACCGAACGCGGCGACCGCCACGACGATTCCGATCGCCCCAGGGGCTAACTTCCTGAATCTCGCGGGATGTATACAACTCAATGGCACGCCCACCACTCACCAACCCGGGCGTCCGCAGCGCGCCGGGCAGCAGGGCACTTCGAACTCAGCGGCGGGGTTGGGGTTCGCGAGCGAGTCTATCACCTTATGGCGAGAGTCGTCACCCAACCTTCTTGTCATGCGTGGTATCTCCCTGCAGTGCTCGCGCCGGCCTCACCGCGCGACTGCGGTCACCAGTAACCGTCGACCAGCGACCTTTCGCCCGTCCTCCGCCTCCAGGCGGAGGAAGAACTCCCGGTTCCCCGCCGCCCCCAACAACGGCGACGCCACCACCCCGCGCACCCGCAGCCCGTTGTTCACGCACCACCACGCCACCCGCCCGATGACCTTCGCGTGCACCTGCGGATCCCGCACCACCCCTCCCCGCCTCACTTCGCTCTTCCCCGCCTCGAACTGCGGCTTCACCAGCGCCACGATGTCCGCCCCCGGACGTACGAGCGCCATCACGTTCGGGAGCGCCTTCGTCAGCGAGATGAACGACACGTCGATCGTCGCGATGTCCCCCCGCTCCGGCAGCTCCGACAGATCGCGGATGTTCGTCCGCTCGATCACCACCACCCGCGTGTCCTCGCGAATGCGCTGGTGCAGCTGCCCGTACCCCACGTCGATCGCGTACACCCGGGATGCCCCGCGTTGCACCAGGCAATCGGTGAACCCACCGGTCGAAGCCCCGACGTCGATCGCCACCCGCCCCGACACATCGATCCCGAACCGCGTGAGCGCATGCTCGAGCTTCTCCCCGCCCCGGCTCACGAACCGCGCCGGCGCCTCGATCTCGATCGACGACTCCGCCGCCACCCCCGCCGATGCCCGCGCCTCCGTCACGCCATCCACCCGCACTTCACCGGCAAGGATCAGCGCGCGCGCCTTCTCCCGCGTCGGAGCCAGCCCGCGTTCGAGTAATGCAACGTCAAGTCGTTGTTTCTTGGGACGAGGAGAACGAGTCGGCGTCGTCGGCTACGCCATCGCCGGCTGCGCCAGCTTCGACAGCAGCTTCTTCGTCGAAACCACGTGGTGGTCCATCCGCATCTCGCCCGGCGGGATCCCCAGCGCCAGCCCGATCATCTGCGGCAGGTGGATGATCGGCATCTCGATGTCATAGTGCGTCACTGACTTCGCCGCCGGCTGCTGCGCGTCGAGGTTCAGGTGGCACAGCGGGCACGGCGACACCAGCGCGTCCGCCCCCAGCTCCTGCGCTTCATGGATGTGGTTGCCCGCCTGCTTCAGCGAGTTCTCGCGGTTGATCGTCAGGATCGGGAACCCGCAGCACTTCTTCTGGCCTTCGTACTCCACCGGCGTCGCGCCGACCGCCTCGATCACCATCTCCAGGTACTTGTCGCGATGCGGGTGCTCGTCCATCCCCAGGATCTCGCTCGGACGAAGGATATAGCACCCGTAGAACGGCCCGATGCGCACCCCGGTCAGCGGTCGCGTCACCATAGACTTCAACCGGTCTAGCCCGAAGTCCTCCACCAGGATCCAAAGGAAGTTCTTCACCTCCAGCCCCGGCTCGTACCGCAACCCCTCCTCCGAGAGGATTGCGTTGATCTTCTCGCGGTAGTCGGGGTTCTTCGCAAGCTTGTCCTGCACCATGCTCTCGATGCCCTGGCACGTCGAGCAGATGTTCATTAGCGGCAGCCCCAGTTGCTGCGCCATCGCGAAGGTCCGCGCGTTCAGCGCGTCCGCCATCTCCGGCGCCTGCTCCTGGATCACGCCCGCGCCCGTGCACGTCGCCTGGTCCAGCTCGACCAGCTCGATGCCCAGCGCCTGCGCCACCCGGTTCGTCGCGATGTACAGCTCCGGTGCCGCCCCCTTCGAGACGCAGCCCGGCCAGAATGCATATCTCAACGCCATCAGTCCTCCACCTCGACCGTGGCCTTCCTCGGCTTCAGCGACTTCGCCTTCCTGATGATGTTCCGTACACGGTCCATTCCCATAATCTTGTGCGATCCCGGCACGCCGGGTGGCACCATCTGCGACACCGGTAGCTTGCCCACGCGCAACATCTTCAGTGCGCCCGGCATCTCCTTTAGCAACCGTGGCACGTTGAACACCCCGACCGACCCCGGCACCATCCACACTTCGTTCAGCCGCCCGCCGTCTTCGATCGACTTCGTGAAGATGTTCGTGTGCCGCGCCCCCGAGTTGTTCTCGATGCCCTCTTCGATCGCCATCTCCCGCAACTGCAGGATCCGGTTCATCGGCGCCACGCCCTTCGGGCACACCTCGACGCACATGTTGCACCGAGTGCAGTCCCACACGCCGCTGTACTCGCTCAGCTTCTCCAGACGTTCGTGCGTGTGGTCGTCGCGCGGGTCCGCCGCCACCCGATACGCCTTCGCCAGCGCCGCCGGCGCGATGAAGTTCTTGTCCACCTCGAGCACGGTGCAGTCGCTCACGCATGCTCCGCACATGATGCAGTTCATCGTGTGCGTAAGGTCGATCATCGATTCGTTCGGCACCCGGTACTCGGTCTCCGGCACCACGCCCTCCGGCTGGATGTACGGGTCCACCTGCCGGATCTTCGCCCAGAAGAGGTCCATATCGACGATCAGGTCCTTGACCACCGGCATGTTCCCCATCGGCTCGACGAGGATCTCATGCTCTTCGTCGCCGCCCGTGATCGCGATGACCTTCGCCCGGCACGCCAGCCGCGCCCGCTTGTCGACGCGCATCGAGCACGATCCGCAGATCGCGCTCCGGCACGAGCACCGCAGCCCCAGCGTCCCGTCCTCGTACTCACGCACCTGGATCAGGGAGTCGAGGAGCGTCGCGTTCTCCGGCATGTCGATCTGGTAGCTGCTGAAGCGCGGCGCGGGGTTGTCCGGGTCAGTGCGGCGGACCTTCAGCTTGACCTTCATCAGTACTTCCTCTCCTGCGGCTGCCACTGTGTGATCGTGACAGGCAGGTAGCTCATCTTTTCGCTGCCATCAGGCTGCTTCGTGAGCACGATGTGCTTCAGCCACTCGGCGTCGTTGCGCTCCGGGAAGTCCAGCCGCGAGTGCGCGCCCCGGCTCTCCTTCCGCTCGATCGCGCTCTTCGTGACCATCTCCGCGCAGTCGAGCATGTACCCCAGCTCGATGTGGAACAGCAGGTCGGTGTTGAACACCCGGCCCTTATCGTCGATGCCCACCTGCTCGTACCGCTGCCGAAGCTCCTTCAACACCCCAAGCTGCTTCTCCAGCTTGTCCGGCGACCGGAACATCCCGACGTTCTCGCTCATCGAGAGCCCCATGTCCCGACGGATCTTCGCCACCCGGTCGCCGTTCGTCGGCCGCGCGACCACTTTCGCGATCATGTCTCGATCGCACTGCACCGCCCGGTCCGACACCGGCTTGAAGCTCTGTGACTTCAGCCACGGCACCGCGTGCTCCGCCGCCCGCCGCCCGAAGACCAGCGTGTCCAGCAGCGAGTTCGCGCCGACGCGGTTCGCGCCGTGTACGCTCACGCACGCCGCCTCGCCCGCCGAGTAGAGCCCCGGCATCGGCGTCAGTCCGTCTTTGTCCGTCTTCACTCCGCCCATGATGTAGTGCACGCCCGGCTGGATCGGCAGCAGCTCCTTCGCGATGTCGATGTTCACCAGGTCGCGCGCGATCTCGTAGATCTCCTCGAGCTTCTCCTTGATCAGGTCCTCGCCCAGGTGCCGCATGTCGAGGAACACGCATCCGTCGACGCCGCGCCCCTCGTTGATCTCGATCTGCTCCGCCCGCGAAACCACGTCGCGAGACGCCAGCTCCATAAGGTTCGGCGCGTACTTCTCCATGAAGCGCTCGCCGTCCTTGTTGAGCAAGTACGCGCCTTCGCCTCGCGCGCCCTCGGTGATCAGCACCCCCGACCCCTTCAGCGTCGTCGGGTGGATCTGCACCATCTCCATGTCCATGATGGGCGCGCCCGCGCGGTACGCGAGCGAGATCCCGTCGCCCGTGCAAATCAGCGCGTTCGTCGAAGGCTCGTACACCCGCCCCAGTCCGCCCGTCGCGATGATGGTCGCCTTCGCGCCGATCGCGTGCAGCTCGCCCGTGCGGATGTCCATCGCCACGCAGCCCCGGCACTGACCGTCCTCGACGATCAGGCTCGTGACGAACCACTCTTCGTAGTTCCGCATCGCGTTGTAGATGCCGGGCTTCATCAGCTGCTCGTACAGCACGTGGAGGATCGCCTGCCCGGTGATCGCGCCGACGAAGAAGGTCCGCGCCTTCCCCATCCCCCCGAAGCGCCGGACCGCCATCCGCCCGTCCGGCTTCCGGCTGAAGACGACGCCCCAGTGCTCCGCCTGGAGCACCTCGCCGCCCCCCTCCTTCGCCAGCACTTCGATGGCGTCCTGGTCGCCCAGGTAGTCGGACGCCTTCGTCGTCTCGAAGGCGTGCTCTTCCCACGGCCCGCCGTCCTCGCCGACGCCCGGGCCGTTGATCCCGCCCTGCGCCGCGTTCGAGTGAGACCGGACCGGGTGCACTTTGGAGATCATGGCCACGTCCGCGCCAAGCTGCTGCGCGGCGATGGCGGCGCGCATGCCCGCCAGCCCGGCCCCGATGACCAGCACGTCGTGCTCGTAGACGGCCATGGCCTACTGCCTTTCGGCTTGCCTGCGGACGTCCGGCGCCACTACCCGCGTCTTCCGCGGCGGGCGGGGAAGCTCAGTTGGCTCGGATGACGGTGCTTGAGGGCTAATAGCCTGGGGTGTCGTTTTGAAGCTGATGATTCGGCGCGCGACTCGACGAAACGCGAATGTCATGCCTGCTCCCGACTGGCATGTGAAGGCTATCACGTACTTAAAGTTAGGCTCAACCCGACATGGACCGCCACCGGCCGTGTAGGAGCCGAGTCTCGCTGAACCGCCTGCGGAGACTAGCGGGCGCTCGCCGAAGCCCGTGCGCGCTCTGTGTTCTACTGCGGCGGAAGTTCATCGACCACATTCGCCAACTTTTCGTCGATCTTCGCAGCGAACGTGCTGAGATTGTCGGTGATCTCTCGGTCGAGGAATCCGAGGTCGCCCGGTCGCGGGGCGTCATGGCTCTCGATGATCAGCGCGACTACGTCGCCACGCCGAATGACATCGAAGTCCAGCTCGATGTCAGATACCAAAGGCAGGTCAGTAGGTCCGGATGTGGCCGTGTGGCGCGCTATCGCGCGCCAGGCGACACTCTCGTCTCCTAAAGGTTTCACCAAGAGCCGATCGAGTTTCCACTGCACGTCTATCTTCCGGACGGTTCCATCGCAGCCGTCCGGAAACGCGGTACCAGAAGTGACTGCGCTCATGAAAGAGTCGGCAGCGTGCGGTTGGTAGCGCGCGAGCCCAATCCCAATAGAGCCAGTGAAGCCGAGTCCCGCTCCGCTATAGCTGGCCGACGCTACGTGTGAGCCAGTGGGCAACGGCGGCGCGTCGCCGCAGAACTCCAAAACATTCTCGTCGTACTGCGTACTTGTATGTCCGGGTAGCCAATGATCCGGTAACTCATCAGGGCCAAGTAGGACCGACTGCAGTACCGCTTGTGTCCCCTGCGGGTCGAGAGCCGCGGTCGGGGACGGGCGAGCCGCGGTAGAGGAGGCTAGCAGATAGTCGCCGCGCGCCGTGATCTTTCCGTCCTGGAGCCGCGCGATTGCGTCTAAGTCGGAGGTAGGGTCGTCTTGGCTATAGATGGCCAAGTCTTCGATCACGTCGCCCCTCCGGATCAGTACCTCGAAGGAGTGCTCGGCGGGAAGTGTGAACGCGATAGTGTCGTCGCCAATCGAGGGAAACGAGAACCGAGAAAGGTGGTATCCGCGCTCGGGTGTGGCGCTATCCGAGGTCGGAGATGCGTCGAGTCCGCATGAGCGAACCGTCGCGTTCATGAATTCGCTGGCAGTCTCGGGTTTGAACAGGAGTATCGCGTCCTGCAGTAACCGAGGGATCTGCTCATCGGGAGACGAATCTGCTTCTGGCGTAAGGCGAACGCGCGGTCGGGGCGTAGGAAACTCACCGTTCTGGAACACGAGACGCAGCCCAGCGACGAGGTACGTATACGGCACATCACATGTTCCCGAGCGATCCGCATAGACGCGCTGCCCGAATTCTGAACGACTCAGCTCCGAGGTCATCCAATCACCGCCGAGGTCGGCTGTACCGAGTAACAGCTTACGAATACGGCAAGTCGGCTCGTCGTCGATAAGCCTTAGCGCACGCGGCGTGACGCTTCCCGCCAGTGCGAGCTGCGTCTTGATTGGCACTGCCGTAAGATCGGCGACGTTCGCGCCGACAATCGCCGTTGCCGTGGCGCCGTTTGTACATGGGGGATCAGGAGTCGCGGATAGCGCCTCATGCTGACCACTTCCGCTGCAGGCGACGGCCGCGACCGTTAATGAGATAAGACTAGCGACGGCGAGCCAACGCACAGTTACTCCGGGGCGCCTGGTAGTGTAGCCCGCTTCGGCAGGCGTCATGCCGGATAAGCACGCGAACGATCCCTCACCCAAACACCGGCAACGGCACCCCAAACCACAACTTCCCGTACCCCTCTCGCCACCGGTCCGGCTCCAGCCCCATATGCGTCATCACGAAGCTCATGTCCCGCATGTACCGCCCCAGCTCGCTCCCGCTCTTCCCCGAGCTGCTCCCGCCCGTCTGGAACAGCAGCGTCACCGCCTCGAAGCACCGCTTCCCGATCTCCTGCTCGAGGATCAGCAGCCGGTAGTCGTCGATGTCCCCGAACGCCTCCCCGCCCGACGCCTGCCGCTCGCACAGCGCCATGTACTCGCGCGCGATCTGCCGCAGCGTCGCCCGCGCCATCTCGATCATCGCCGTCGCGTCGCCCCAGTGCCGCTGATAGTCCGGCGACTCGAACCGCAGCGGCGAGATCGGCCCGCGCACTTTCTTCGTCCGAAGGATCTCCTCGTACGCGTCCAGCGCCGCCGAAGCGATCCCCACCGACACCGCCGCGATCTCCATCATCAGCAGGCTCAGCGGCCGCCCCCGATACATCGGGTTCGCGTGGATCGAAGGCAGCACCTCCCCGCCGAGGAGCAGCATGGACGTCGTCCTCCGGCGCTCCGGCACGAACAGGTCCTTCACCACCACCCGGCGCGACCCCGTCCCCCGCATCCCGACGACGTCCCAGTTGTCCACGATCTCGAAGTCGCCGCGGTCGATGAGCGCGATGATCGCGACCGGCGGGCCGCCCTGCTGCTGCGGCGGGATGATCACGTGCCCCAGGAAGTGCGTCGCGACATCGCACCCCGATGCGTAGTCCCATCCGCCGCTGACCACGTACCCGCCCTCCGCGCGCTGTCCGAACAGCGGCGTCGCCACGAACGGCGCCCGAAACTCGCCGCGGTCGCCGTACGCCTCGGCCTGCGCCTCCTCCCCGAAGTACGACAGCGTGTGCGGATGTCCCGACGTCAGCGCCACCACCCACCCGCTCGATGGGCATCCCCGCGCCACTTCGCTCATGACTTCGACGAACGTCGGCACGTCGAACTCGTACCCGCCGAACCGCCGCGGCTGCAGCGTGCGATAGAACCCCGCCGCCACGAACTCGTCGTTCGTCACGTCCGGCAACCGCCCGAGCGCCTCGCACTCCGCCTGCCGCGCCCGCAGCGTCTCCCGCATCCCGCGTGCCCGGGCGATCAGATGATCCGGCGTCAACTCCGGCTCCGGCGCCGCGATCTCCGTATACGTCAGCACATCTCACCTCCGTCGTCGGGGTGACTCGATTCTCCGAGCGCAGCCACATGACGTCAAGCCACGGACCGGCCCGCGTTCAGCCCTCGCGGGACTATCGCGAGAAGTCGAACTCTGCGATGAGAGGCGGGTCCACGTTGTAGTCGCTGTACCGGATCCACACTGGAGTCGCGCGAATGTACGTGATGCCGGGCCACGCCTGCCGCTCGCGCCCATCCGAGAACGCCGCGAAGTACGCTCGCTTCAGACGCGCCAGCTCGGCACCGCCTGGCTCGTCCGCGACGCCCTCGAACTGCACCGTCCGTTCGTCGCCGGGTAAGAGACCGCCGATCACGAACGCGATTTTCGGATTGCGCCGGAGGTTCGGCGCCTTTCGGCTCGATTCCACCGTGTCGAAGAAGATCTCGAACCGCGAAGTCACGACGATGCCCACCACCGCCGCCTGCGGCGCACCAGATTGCGCGACCGACGCCTCGACCGCGAGTCGGTGCCCGCGCATGAATTGAAGCAATGTTCCGCGGTTCATCGCCCGCCTCGTCGCGCCCGCGAACCCGAAGGCCTATTGCCAGCGCGTCCCCGGTCCGCGTGCCTCATACCGGAGCAAACACCCGCCGCGCCGCCACCGCATTACTCAACACATCCGTACTGTCCGCAAACTGATCGACACCCCCCGCATACCCCAGCCGACGAAGCGGCGTCTTCGCCATGCACGCCTCGACGAACCGCCCCGACGACAGCACCCGGAACGGCCGGCCGTAAAACTGACGCACGCCCGGCTCCTGCGGCTCCGTCACACCGAGCGCGTTGAACATGCCGGCGACGTGCTCGTACGCCGGCACCAGCGCCGCCTCGCGCGACCGCCAGTCCGTCGCCGCGAGCGCCTCCCGTAACATCGGCGCCAGGGCTGCCGCACAGTCGAGCCGAGCGAACGCCGTGCCGAACCACTTCGCGTACCGCGCGTATCGCCGCTCGATCAGGAAACAAAGTCGCATGATGTCCCACACGAGCCGCGCGGTGATCACCGCCGACCCCAGATCGTCCCCCACCTCACCGGTCCTCCCGACAAACGGCTCCTCCTGGTCGATGCGCCGCCACTGGCACCCCAGCAGGTACAGCCACACGTCGTCCGGATACCAGCGCAATCGCTCCCGCGCCCGCGTCAGGTCGCCCGTCGCGTCCTCGAACACCGCGCCCGCCGTCGCCTCGAGCAGGAGCTGCGATGGCGCCCCTAGCCAGTCGGCATCGCTGATCTCGTCCCGCGGATCGAACCCGACCGCCAGGGTGAACCACTCCCGCACCGTCGTCAGTGTCACCTGGTGTCGCTCCGGCGCGCCCTCCGATGCCACGAACCGTGTCGGATAGCCGAGGAACGCGTCCGGGATCCGCGCGTCGATCGCCTTTAGCAGCTCGATACGCCGCTCCCGCGACAGGTCGAAGCCCTCCTCGAAGAACACGACCACCCGCGGACCCCACCCGTGGTCCGTCGATCGCTCCGTGTCGAACCCCAGAACGTCAGACCCCGCCCCGATGCGCGCCGCCGCCCGCGGCACCCCCGGCAGCAGCTCGTCGATGATCGGTGCGACGATCTCGTGCCAGTAGCGCCGAGCAAGTTCGATCCCGGGGATAAACGTCGTCCACTCCATACGCGAATCGAAGGATAGCGTGGCGCTATGCGGAGATTGAAGCACCGACTACGTGGCTGGCGAGGTGCCTTCGTGAGCGAGTGGCAACGGACCGTGTCACAGCCGCGATACGATGTTGACTACGGCCAACAAATGCGCACGGACGTGTCCGCCGGAGCGATCGAGTCGATCCCGTATCCGGGTGTACAGCTCACGTCTTGCCCGTTCGCCGAACCGCTTCACTCCCGACTGCGTGGAGAGATTCGTCAGGTACTCCTCGGTGGTGAAGTCGATGTCGAATAGGTAACGACGGACGATCGGCGAGCCGAATAGACCGGACGCCTCAATGCCACCCACGAAGCCATCCCCCACGCGGTCCGGACGGCTCGTCGCGGGATCGATCCGCTCCCCACCGACCGCGACGAAGTCGTCTTGCACCTCCCACCAGAACCGATCCGCGTGATCGGGTACCACCCAGGGCGTCGCGAGAAGAATGAGGTGCCCGCCCGCCGGCAGCAATGTCGCCGGCTTTGAGAACCGCAGCGTGGGGTCGATCCAGTGAAAGGCGTTGCAGGAGAACACTGCGTCAAACTGTTCGCCGCGAGAGTCCCAGTCCTCGAACGACCCGGTGACAACGACGACGTCATGAAAGGCGGAGAGGTTGGTTCGGGCGCGCTCGGCCAGCGCCGGTCCGAGCTCGATGGCGCGAACTCGAAGCCCACGCTCGGCGAGACGTTTGGTCGCCTGGCCGGTGCCGGGGCCGATCTCCAGCACCGACGCTCCGGGCGCGAGGCCAGCAACCGATACGAGGTCGTCGAACACGACGGCGGGCGCGACCGGCCGGGTTCTGTCGTAGGCGTCAGCGTCGTCGTCGAATGTACGCCGCAGCCGCTCCCGATCGCCACGGTCGAACTCCGGGCTAGCAGGGGTGCCCCGAACGACGCCGGCATCGGACTCGGCCCGGCTCCGCGCCGCCCCTCGCGGCACCCCCGGCAGCAGCTCGTTGACGATCGGCGCGACGATCTCGTGCCAGTAGCGCCGAGCAAGCTCGATCCCGGGAATAAAGGTGGTGCGCTCCATAGCGGAACGAAGGATAACGCGCGGCGTCGATCAGCCTTCACACAGTAAACTCGCGTCTATGCCGGACACGCTCGACTCGTTTCCTGTCCCGATGCAGCTCGGGTACTTCCTGTGTGAGACCGGGCACTCGCTCTGCGAGTGGCCGAGTGTCGAGTGTCGCGGAGTGGACAGGCTCTATTTCACGCCCACCACAGAAGATGTTGACGTCCTGCGCAGGAATGGTCGGACCGCTCTCGCCGACCTGTGGGATCGGTGGTGGGACGCCGAGGAGGACGGCGAGATTCGAGTCGACTCGCGCCGGGCGCATGAGTTCGCGACGGCGTTCACTTCCGAGGGCGTCGGGCTGGAGCTCATGTACGCTGAGCTGACCTACCTGCCCACTGACTTCACAGGGTGCACAGACCCATACGCGCCGACGTGGCCCGCTCGGTTAGCGGAGACTTTGGCCGTACTGGCGCGCGTTCACAACAAACTTCGCGTGCGACCGACCGACCTGCGTCGCATCGGGTTCGATCTGTCGTACCCGATTCAGACATTCCACTCGGCGATCTTCGAGCCCGGCGCCCGCAAGCTCTCGCCCGAATTGCCGTCGCACCTGAACGAGTACGGCCTCTTCGCGGACGCCAGCACTGCGCGCGAGTTCGCGGAACAGGCAAACCAAGTGCTTCCCGGCCACGCACCGTACTGCGTCTTAGAGGTCTTGCTATCGCCTTAAGCGAGGCGTCTTGCCAGACGTCCTACCTGAACAACACCACCCGGCGGAACCGCTCGTAGTACCGCCCGTCATCCCCCCGCCACCGGTCCCGCACGAACTTGAGGAACTGGCTGTCCGGATCCTCCGCCCCCAGCCCCTGGCTCACGTGCGCGTTCAGCGCGTGGATCTTCTCCTCCACCGCCGAGTCGATGCACACGTCGTAGTTCGCTTTCTCCGAACCCCAGATGTAGATCTCCTTGACGTTGTGCGTCTCGAGGCCGTCCGCGATCTGCTCCGGGAAGTTCAGCCGGTCTCGCGCCGACGGATAGATCGCGTCCACCGTCACCTGCCCCGTGCACCGATGGTCCGAGTGGTTCACGAAGCTGTTCCGCACGATGTATGCCTCCGGGTCGTGCGTGAACACCGCGTACGGCTTCAGCTGCCGGATCTGCCGGACGACATCCCCCAGCAGCTCCCGCGTGTACGTCAGCTCCCCGTCGACGTAGTCCAGGAAGAACACGTCCTTCACCCCCGCCCGATGCGCCGCCTCCCGCTGCTCCACCCGCCGCGTCTTGATGAGGTCCGCCGGCTCAACGCCCGGGTCCGAAGTCCCCTTGCTGCCGTCCGTGCACACCAGGTAGTAGAACGTCCACCCTTCCTTCGACCATAGGTACGCCGTCCCCGCCGCCCCGAAGTCCGCATCGTCCGGATGCGCCGCGACGACCAGCGCCACCTTGTTATCCGTCTCCGGCGCCGTCACCGGCATCTCGCTCTGATGCAGCGTCTCCAAACTCGAACTCATATCGAAGGTCTCCACTTCACAGCACACAGTTCAGGTCGGGTGAGCCGGAAGCACCCGAAGTCCGTCTCAGATCCACGCCTTCACACCAATACACCGTAGCGCGGGCTTTCAGCCCGCGCACATCGTCGAGTGGTTAGTAATGGTCGGCCGCTGTCCGCACCAATTTTGCGCTGCGGTGTCCGGCTCGGGCTGGCGCGAACCCCTCCCGCCGTCACCCCGCGCTCGATGCGTCGCACGCATTCGCGAGATTGCCGCGCCGCCGACGCTCGCCCGATACTCCGCGCATGGCCGAGTACATCGCTCGCCCGAGCCCCGGCTCCCGCGTGCGGCTCTTCGTGCGGTCGAAGCTCTTCGTCGCGAAGATGGTCGCCGTCGGACTCATCGCGATCGGAGTGAGCGGCGTGTGCTGCGCCGCCGTCCGAAACCACTACGGCGATCACACCCTCGCGTTCGATCAGGAGACCGCCTACCTCGCGGAATTGCGCTGCGGAGATCTCTCGGACGCCGAGCAGACGACATGCGCAGCGGCCCGACTCGCCCACCATGCCGATGAGATCGTCGAGGTCCGTTTGGCCGCGGGTGTGGTGGGACTACTCGCGCTCGCCGCCTTCCTCGTCACCAGGTCCGGTTTAGCGCTCGACGATGAGGAGTCGCGAGCACAACGTCGCCGTTTCCTCTGGCTCGCGACCGTCTCGTTCGGCCTCGCCGCAACAATCCTGCTGGCAGTTGGAACGACCGAAAAGCTCCGTTCTCGCGACGTAGCGGCCCACGTGTTCATCGATGGAGGCGTGTCGCTCGCGGCCTTCCTCTTCTCTGCAACCATGCTCGCGAGAACATATCAGCGTTAGCCGCGCAGTGACGCCAGACTCGAGCTCATATCGAACGTCTCCCACGTATCACGGCGGGCTTGCGATCTTGTCGATCGCTTTCCTGGCGTAAGTTTCAAGTTCGTTGGGGTCGATCGGTGACAAGACGTCAAATCCCCATATCGAGAACGCGACCCGGCCCTTTTGCGCGGAAACCACATCGAGGTAGACGTCGAATTCGCTGCCAAGTACGGTTTGGCCGATAGCCTTCACGTGGTCCTTGAAACGATAGGCCACGCTTCGATCTCCGATGGTCGGAAACGACAGCGGGCTGAATGAAGCATCCGAGACGGTGGCCTCATTATTGTCAAGTTTCCCTTCGTTGGCGACCTGACCGAAGCAGTCCCCGATGCCCTCGAGCTTACCGAAGTTGCTGGCAATCTCATCGCTCGTCGAATAGATGGAGATCGACTCGCTCAGCCTGTCCGTCCCTCCGCGAGAGAAGTCTCCAGTCGCTGCGTGTCCCGTCCGCGAGACCGGAATTGCACACTCCTCAAACGGGCTCGGCTCGTCATTATTGCTCGGCCGCTCACTCCATCCAGCAGGAAAGTCCGACACTGTAAGCAGCATCGCCTGCGCGGTCGCGTCCTCGTTGACTGCAGTTGGCACGGAAGAGGCATCCGGCGCAACGTTCGTCTTCGACGCGTTGGAGGAACTGCCGCACGCGCAAAACAGTGCCACACACAGGACGAGTAAGAGCAGGGTGCACCGCATCGCGTCGTTGGTGCGACGACTTCCGCGCGCCGACCTCGGTTGTGTGACGATTCCGTGCGTTGGCGGGTGAACGCCTGCCGCCCTCACACCACTGCCTCCCCCCGATAATCCAACAATCCCTGCCTCAACAACATCAACGCCGTCGTCACCGCACGCCTCTTCACCGCCGTCCTCCCCTGCGGAAACACGTAGCTCAGCGTCTGCGGCGCACCCCACATCGCGTCCAGCGCGATGTGCACCGTCCCGACGGGCTTGCCCTCCTGCTCGTCCGGCCCCGCGACCCCGGTCACGCCGATCCCCGCCGACGCCTCCATCTTCTCTCGCGCCGCCTTCGCCATCGCCCGCGCCGTCTCCGGGCTGATCACGCCGAACTCCTCGACCACATCCGCATCGACGCCCCACTCGAGCTTCAGCTCCGTCTGGTACGACACGAACCCGCCGCGGAAGAACCCCGACGCGCCCGGAACGTCCGTCAGCGTGCTCGCCAGCAGTCCGCCGGTGCACGACTCCATCGTCGCCACTGTCACGCCCCGCTCGCGCATCATGTCCGCGACGATGCTCTCGAATGTCTCGTCGTCCGCCCCCCACACCGCCGCGCCGAGGATCGTACGCGCCTCCTCCTCCACCGGATGGATCAGATGCCATGCCTCCTCCGCCGTCGGCGCCTTCGCGCCCAGCCGCACGTGCACCCCGTCCGCCCGCGCGTAGATCCCGATGCTCGGGTTCTGCGACTTCAGCAGGGGGCTCATCATCTCGTCCACCGTGCCTTCGCCGATGCCCGTCGTCTTCAGCGTCCGTGTGATCAGCACCGAACCGGGGTGGCGCCGAAGGATCTCCGGCGCCACCTCCTGCTCCCACATCCTCGTCATCTCTGTCGGCGGGCCTGGCATCGCGATGATCACCTTCCCGTCGCGCTCCGCCCACCATCCCGGCGCCGTCCCGCGAGGGTTCGGCAGCACCCGCGACGAGGGGATCACCCAGCACTGCTTCACGTTGCGCTCCGGCATCGCGTACCCGCGCCGCTCGAAGAACCCGCGTAGCGTCGCCTCCAGCTCCGGGTCGACGTGTGGCTCCTCGCCGAGCACCGCGCAGATCGCCTCGCGCGTCAGGTCGTCCTCCGTCGGCCCCAGCCCGCCCGTGCAGATGACGATGTCCGACCGCTCCCGCGCCCGCCCGATCGTCTCGGTCAGGCGGTCGAGGTTGTCCCCCACCACCGCCTTGAAGTACAGGTCCGCCCCCAGCGCCGGCAGACGCGAAGCGATGTACTGCGCGTTCGTATCGACGATCTCGCCCAGCAAGATCTCCGTCCCAATCGAAAGAATCTCCGCCTTCATGCGAAGACTCTATCGATTGCCGAAGATGCGAAACAGGTGCCCCGGAGACGACGCGCGATCGCCATTGAAGCTCCCCTTCCCTGTCTCGCGATCGCGATTTGAAGCTCCCTTCCCTTTCTCGCGATCGCCATTTGAAGCTCCCCTTCCCTTTAGGGAAGGGGTTGGGGGTTAGGTCGCGCTCAGCACGAAACACCGCGGGTGCCAGGAATCGGCGCTACTCTTCTCCCCATGCCCACCGACGAAGCACTGCTCCAACTCCAGATCGAAACCGGATGGATATCCGACGACCGCGGCCGTCTCCTCCGCGTCCGCGAAGCCAACGGCCGCCACGCCCCGATCCTGGTGCTGGCCGCCGCCCGCGATGGCTGCGCGATCGGCGTTGGCTCTGACCTCGAAGATGCCCTCGCCGCTCGCCTCATCGCAAGCGTCAAAGCTCGTCCGTTCGACGTACAGGCGACGGTCGCGTGCTGCGAACGCCTCCTCACGCAGCAATTCGGATCGTTATCCATCACGAGCGGACCGGCCTACGTCATCCACGCCGGTTCCGCCTTTCCGTCGTCGGAGCAGATCGTCCTGTCGTCCGATCAGCACGCCTCTCCTCTGCTCGATGCGCGCCCGGACGACAGCGGATGGTCACCCGAAGAGTGGCATCAGCTCATCGATGGCGATCTCGGCCCGTGGGCGATCGCGATGATCGATGGCCAGGTGGCGTCGATCTGTCACGCCGCACGGTTCGCCACGCGCGCCGCAGACGCCGGCGTCTGGACCCACGAGCGATTCCGAGGTCGCGGTCTCGCTCCTGCCGTGACCGCCGCATGGGCCAACCTGATCACCGCGACTGGCCGCACCGTCTTCTACCGCACATCCGCCGGCAACCTCGCCTCACAGCGCGTAGCCGCGAAACTCCGGCTGCGTCACATCGGCACCATCTGGCAGTTCCACCGCGCCTCCTCCTAGTTTCGCCACTTCTCTCTCTTACTGCGTCGGCGCATCACTGTTGCTCGTATGACCCGCCGGAACGATGATAAGGCTCTAATCGAATCCTCAATCGCAGGACATACGCACATGCGCATCGCCCTGCAGTGATCACGCTCGCCCTCGCCGCAGCATCCCTCGCCTGCTCGGACAGCAAGCCGAAGCCCGCCGCCACCTCCACGCCACGCCTCATCCCCTCGCCCGTCGCCCTCCCCTCCGAGCCCGCCGACAACTGGCATCTCGTCGATTCGTCGTTCGAAGCGCTTCCCGGGGCGAAGGCCTACTCCGGCCGTCTCGGCGGCACCGTCTATCGCCTCGAAGTCCCCGACAACTGGAACCACCGGCTCGTGCTCTTCATGCACGGCAGCCACGACAACACCGACAACCTCTTCGTCGAGGACCCGCCCATCCGCCAGCATCTCATCGACAACGGCTACGCCTGGGCTGCGTCCAGCTACAGCGCCAACATCGATAAGACCTCGAATCACGCCCGCGACACCGCTGCGCTCTGGGATTACGCCGTCCAACAGATCGGCGCCCCCGAGCACAGCTACGTCATGGGCAAGTCGATCGGCGGCCGAGGCACCGTCCTCTCAGCGCTCGAGTACGGCGACCGCTACGATGGCGCGCTCGCCGTGTGCGCGAACGCCAGCAGCGAGGCCGACTACGACTACCGCGCGTCCGCGGTGTTCGTCGCCGGCGCGTACGTCGCCGGCGTCACGCAGCAGCAGTTCGAAGGCGCCGACATCAACGCCCTGATTCGCGACCGCATCCAGCCGGCGCTCGCCGACGCGGCCAGCCGCAAGAGGTGGGAGGACATCGTCATCGACCTCTCCGGCGGTCCGCGCCCGTTCGATCGCGAAGGCCTCCGCGTCGGCTTCGATCAGATCTGGGGCTATGCCGCCTCTACCGTCACCGCCGGCCTGCTGAACAACGCCGATCGTGTATACACCTTCTCATCGAACGCCGTCGTCTCCGCCGATGATTTCAACGCCCGCGCGGTCCGCAACCACGACTTCAACACCGGCCTTCATCAGAGCATCGGCGAGCCCGACAAGTACAACGGCCAGATTCAGATCCCGCTGCTCACCCTGCACACAACCGGCGATCCCGCGAACCCGCTGTACTGGGAGAAGGTCCTCCACGACAGCGTCGCGTCCGCCAACCGCACCGACCTCCTCGTCCAGCGCGCCGTCCGCGCCGCCGGTCATTGCACCCAGACCGACGAAGAGCTCGCTGCCTCCCTCGACGCGCTCGTCGCCTGGGTCGAGCGCGGCGAAAAGCCCGACGGCGAAGACCTCACCGGCAGCCTCGCCGATGCCGGCAAGTTCACCCTCGCCGAGCGCCCGTCAGATCCGCTCGATGCGGCAACGCGTGAATGGCTCGACGGCTGGTGCGCGCTCGACCGCCAGCTCGATATCGGTACCGCGCAGATTCCGAACGCAAACCAGGATCCAACCACCCTCACGCTCGAGCAGCGCCGCGCCCGCGCGAACGTCCTCTGGCCCGCCCAGCTCGCGCTCAACCGCGAATACGTCGCCGGTATCGATCGCCTCAGCCCGACAGCACGCGTACAAGCGCTCCACGACGCGCTCCGCGCCGCCCGCGAAGCCCTCGCCGCCGATCTCGAACGCTCGATCGCCGAAGCGGACACGATCTTCACCAGCGTCGATGCAGTCGAAGCAGACAACGCGCGCCGTCAAAACGCGGAAGACAGCGCCTTCACCGCGGCCAACGAACGCCTCCGCATGGACGCGCCGCTGCTCGACCTCTACCAGACTCTGCCCGGCTGCCGGTCAGGCGGATGAATTGATATTGACGGCGGGCCGCCTCCCGGCGAACGCTGTCACAGCATCGCCTCGATCTGGCTGATCTGCGCCTTCAGCTGTCCCATCGCGTCCTCCTGCGCCTCGATCTCCCGCCGGATCGAGGCCAGCCGCTCCCTCGGCGTGCGCCGATCGACCAGCGCCGCGATGCGAGGCCGCGATCGTTTCGGCGCGAGGAACGCGTTCGCAATGAAACCCGTGAACACAGCGAACAACCCCACTCCCGCCGTCAGCAGCGCGATGCCCACCAGCCGGCCGGCATTCGTGACCGGATACTGATCGCCGTAGCCGACGGTCGTGACCGTGACATAGCCCCACCACACGGCGTCTGACGCCGTCTTGATGTTCGCGTTCGGAGCGCCGCGCTCCGCATACAGCACGCCGACGCTCGTCGTTTCCAGGATGAAGACCACGAGAAACACCGCCAGGTACAACGCGCTCTCCGCCCGCTCTTCCGCGATATCGGTGACCGTGCTGCGCAGACCCATCTCGCGCAGGCCCCCGAGCGTCTCACGGATCCGCCACACGCGAAGGACCCGCAACCCCGGCACCGGCGTTGCCGAGACGAGATCAGTCCACCCGCCGCCCCGTATGAAGTACCGCCGCCTGTTCGGCGCCGCCACGAGCCTCCACCCGAAGTCGAACACGAATATCAGGCTGAGAAACGCATCGATGATCTTCAGCACGTTCCTCGCGTCCGGATCGAGGATCGGCAGGACCCACGCGACCAGCAGATTCGCGATCGACAGCACCGACAGCAGGAGGATGAATATCTCGTAACCCGGATCGAGCATCCCGCTCGCCCTAAGCTCGGTGCGCGACTTGACAGCCATGGCTCACACTCCTCTCCGGCTCATCTGCGCTCGCGCAGAAGCGCCCTCGACCATGGCGAGTCTCCGCCATACGAGAGGGCTCGCGACAAGCACAGATCGCTGAGGCACCGTGGTCTCGTCAGGTGCGACTTCGCAATTACTGAAATTTGCTGAGTGCTACGCAGGCGCCAGCCGCCGCGCCGTCCAGCGGATTAGGGCACTGTTCGCATGCTCGACGGTCGGCTGACCGACTACGCGCCCGCCGTCGCCTCCCGCTCCGCGAACGGATCGTCGATCACATACAACCACGATCCGTCCCCCTGCCGCCGCGCCACCTCCACCGCATGCCCTGACGCGCCCGACATAGTCCAGTAGTTGTGGATCAGCGCGATGTCCCCCGCCTCGACCACCTTCCTCGGATCGCACTTGATGTCCGGCTTCATCTGCGCGAACGGAGCGAACGCCGTCCGGATCTCGCCCACCCCCTTGTGCACCGTCCCCGCCTGGTCCGGCGATGCCGCGTCCTTCTCATACAGCGCGACCACCGCGTCGATGTCCCCGGCCGTGATCGCCTTCTCGAACATCTTCGAAAGCTCGCCCGGCTGCTTCGCACCCATCAGAAATCCTTTCGCTGCAAATCGCGGTGCTGGATCTCGACTCTATCACGCACCCGACACCAATACCTGACAGCGATTCACTGGTGAACCGGATGCGCGACTCGCTCATTGGCCGCCTATAATCGCCGCATGGAACCGCAGATCCGCTACGTCCGGAGCGCAGACGGCGTGAACATCGCGTGGTACGCCATGGGTTCCGGCGTGCCGTTCATCTGGCCGACTTCGGCGCAGGGCGCTGGTCTCGACACGCAGTGGCGCATCCCGGAGATACGGACAATTCTCGAAGAGATAGCTCGAGCGGCGATGCTGGTGTCGTACGACCCGCGCGGATTTGGGCTCTCCGACCGTGGCTCGATGGACTTCTCACTCGATGCCATGGTCGCGGACCTCGAAGCGGTCGCTGACGCCGCCGCACCGGCAGGGTTCGTCCTTCAGACGTTCTCGTACGGTTCGATGGTCGGGCTTGCCTACGCCGCCCGTCATCCCGAGCGCGTGTTGGCGCTCGTAATGCTCAACGGGCTGTTGCGCGGGGCGGACATTTCGGCGAGCTGGAGCCGGCTCCTGCGGCTGTTCGAGGACGATTGGGACTTCGCCAGGACGCTCATTATGCAGCTGAATGAAGCGGCATTCGACACGACGGCGACACTGGCGCAGTGGCAGACTGCGTTCGACAAGAGCGTGGATAAGGAAACGTTTCTGCGTTTCAACGCCGAGATGGCATCATGGGATGCCAGCAGCATCGTCGAGGGCGTGCATGTTCCGGCGCTCGTCGCGCACTACGGATCGCAGGCGACCTACGTCCCATTATCGGCGTCTCGACGGCTTGCCGCGTCCCTTCCAAATTGCCGTTTTGTCCCGCTGGATCGTCGCGATGACGAAGGCATGACGCGGACAGCCGCGCGCGCTGTGCGACGGTTCCTGGCAGAAATCGTGCCGGCACCGCAGGACATCACGAACACCGCGCCACCGCCGATCGCGGCGCGCGCGGGCACCGCCATCATCCTCTTCTCCGACGTCGCCGACTCAACCGCGCTGACCGAACGCCTCGGCGACGGCGCCTTCCGCGAGCGCGCCCGCGCCCTCGACGCATCGCTCCGCAGCATCATCACCGAGTCCGGCGGCACCGCCATCGATGGCAAACTCCTCGGCGACGGCGTCCTCGCCACCTTCCCCTCCGCAGTCCAGGCGATCGACGCCGCCGTGCGCCTCGGCCGCGCCGGTGATGACGCTGCATTGCCACTGCACCTCGGCCTCCACGCGGGCGATGTGATCCGCGAGCACGACAACGTCTTCGGCGGCGCCGTGAACATTGCGTCCCGCATCAGCGCCCTCGCCGCCCCCGGTGAAGTGCTCGTCACCGACGTCGTGCGCGCCCTCGCCCGCACCTCCGCCGGCGTCACCTTCGAAGACCGCGGCGAACATCAGCTCAAAGGCGTCGCCGACCCCCAGCGCATCTTCGCCGTCGGGAAAGCGGAGGCCTGATGAAGCCACAGCTCCGTCCCACCGTACGCACTCTGATCGAGGCGATATACACTCTGCGGGCATCATCCTACTGTCCATTGTCCAGAGAAGCGGCTCATCACGACTGATGGCCTGAGATGAACGACGACGAGATCCGCTACTGCATGACGCCCGATGGCATCCGAATCGCCTACTCCGTGTGGGGTAGCGGCGAGCCGATTGTGCATGTCATCGGCTATCCCTTCTCACACCTCCGCGCCTCGCTGCAGATCGATACCTTGCGAAAGTTCTGGGAGACCATCGCCGACAGAGCGATGTTGATCCGAATCGACGTACGCGGGTGCGGACTGTCGCAGCGCTCGACCGCCGAGGACTGGACCGCGGCCGACTGGCTTGGGACGGATATCGCCGCTGTCCTCGACAAATTGGCCGTGCCTCAGGCATCTCTCGTCGGCTATGGAACCGGGTGCGGGAATTGCACTCAATTCGCGGTCGATCAACCAGAGCGTGTCCGTAGGCTTGTACTTTGGGATGCCCTTGGCGTCGGTGCCCTCGAGGGTCGGGCGGGGGCCGTTCTGACACTCGCCAACGCTGACTGGGAGCTGTTTTGCCGGACAGCGGCCGGCACGCTCTTTGGGTGGGAGTTGAGCACAGACGTCGAACGGATGGCCGCGTTCTTGCGAGCCTCCGTGGCACAGGAAGACTTCAAGCGCTGGCTCGAGGGCGCCACATGGTCGACGCGCGAATACCCGTGGAAGGATCTTCGAATGCCCGTACTCGTGCTGCGCCACGAGAATGCGTTCTTCTCCACCGCGGAGTCAGGCGCACAGGTGGTATCAACGGTGCCTGACGCGTCGCTTGTCGAAGTCGAAGGCACTTGGATCACGACGTCTGAACGGGCCGAACGGGTGGCCAACATCATCCTCAACTTCTTTCAGATCGGCTCGCACGCGGCTTTGATGGGAACGCCATCCGGCACCGCCATCATCCTCTTCTCCGACGTCGCCGACTCAACCGCGCTGACCGAACGCCTCGGCGACGGCGCCTTCCGCGAGCGCGCCCGCGCCCTCGACGCATCGCTCCGCAGCATCATCACCGAGTCCGGCGGCACCGCCATCGATGGCAAACTCCTCGGCGACGGCGTCCTCGCCACCTTCCCCTCCGCAGTCCAGGCGATCGACGCCGCCGTGCGCCTCGGCCGCGCCGGTGATGACGCTGCATTGCCACTGCACCTCGGCCTCCACGCGGGCGATGTGATCCGCGAGCACGACAACGTCTTCGGCGGCGCGGTCAACATCGCCGCCCGCATCAGCGCCCTCACCGCCCCCGGCGAAGTCCTCGTCTCTCGCACAGTTGCCGACCTCGCGCGGACGTCGGCTGGTGCCATGTTCGAAGATCGCGGCGAACACGCCCTCAAAGGCATCGCCGATCCCCAGCGGGTGTTTGCGGTGGTTCGCCGCCTGATCCGGTCGGGATGACGACGTCCGAGGTATGCGGCGTCACGCGTGCTCGTGGGGGAAGCGTCCTGACAGGCATCTTTACCACGCCACGCCAGCGCGTCACGAGCCGTCGTCTCGCGGGAAGGGTGTGAACTGGTTCATAGACGGCTCCGCACTGCCCGTCGTACTCTCTGCGCGTCAAGCTCGCACACAACAGATCACGCCCTGGCGATGAGATGCGCGGCGCGCGCGACGGAACGTCTGGAACGTCGTCGCGCCCAGACAACCGGCACGCAGCGTCCGCCGGCCTGCGAACCGAAGTCTGGACTGGACGCCAGGGCTCTCGAAAGGAGTGAGGAATATGTCTCATGAGGATGAGCTCGCCAAGGTCCCATTGTTCTCCGAACTCGGCCGGAAAGACCTCCGGCAACTTGCCCAATCCGTGGTGGAGCGCCGCTTCATGGCGGGTGAAACGATCGTCGAGGAAGGGGAGAGAGCCGTTGCGTTCTTTGTCGTCCTCGCGGGCAACGCCGAAGTCATCCGCGGCGTGGGCTCGGCGCATCCGCACCCGCTGACGCAGATTGGCCCGGGCGGGTTCTTCGGTGAGATGGGCCTCGTCGATGGCGAACCTCGCGCCGCTGCGGTGCGCGCGCTCGATGATTGCGTATGCCTCGTGCTGTCCCGTTGGGACTTCGTGGGAGAGCTGCGAACGAACCCGCAGATGGCCGTCGCGATGTTGCCGGTGCTGACTCGGCGCATCCGTGAACTCGACAAACGGCTCGATGAAACCGATTAACCGCGTGATCGGAGCACCCGACGAGCCGAGAAACCAGGCGACGTTGGCACCGGTTTCCCGTCGTCTTGGCGCCGTGGCGCTGGTGATTTGAGACGATACAGACTCAACGGCACGCTGACCGGCGGACCGCTAACAGCTCACACCTAACCGGCAACACCAGGCGGTCAGCGCCCTACCCACCCGCTCCAACGGCGCCAGCGACAACATCAGGTGCCTGATCCCCGCCTCCCCCTTGAACGCCACCGTCAGCTCCTGGTCCCCGCCCGACTCCTTACACGACACCACGATCCCCTCACCGAACCGAGCGTGCTGCCTGGAATATTCGTGTGCGGCTAGTTGCAATTGTCCCCGATACCGTTGAGCTCGATCAGTGCGTCCGCGATCGACACGGCGCCGTTCGGCGAACCCGGTGCCCACGGCTGCGACCCGGGCGTGCGGTCGTACTCCTGACCGTCCTCCATACCGTTGTTATTCAGGTCGCTCCCGTACGTCGCGCCGTTCCCATTTAGCATGTTCGGATTCGCTGAGTTCGTTCCGATGTACGCCAGAATCGCCAACACGTCCTGAATGTTGATCGCCCTGTTCCGCGTCCCCGTCGCGTTCGACGGAAGCAGCGGCGGCACCGGGACGTCGAAGAAGTCCCAGAAGTTGTGAGGATCGCGCTGACCGCCCGTCAGATGCGCCGCGCCGAGTTCGCGCGCATCGGGGCAGCCGTCGCCGTCTGAGTCGACTGGTCCCGTGGGCGTCGACGTCGCCGTTGCAGTAGGCGTGTTTGTTCTCGTCGGCGTGTCCGTCGCCGTGGGCGTGTCGGTCGCGGTGTGCGTCGGCGTTGGCGTATCGGTGGCGGTGTCCGTCGCCGTGGGTGTGTCGGTCGCGGTGTCCGTCGGCGTCGGCGTGTCGGTGGCGGTGTCCGTCGCGGTCGGCGTGTCGGTGGCGGTGTCCGTCGCGGTCGGCGTGTCGGTCGCCGTCGGCGTACTGGTGGCAGTATCCGTCGCCGTCGGCGTGAAGGTCGGCGTATCCGTCGGGGTCGGCGTGTCCGTCGGCGTCGGCGTGTCCGTTGGGGTCGGCGTGTCCGTCGGCGTCGGCGTGTCCGTTGGGGTCGGCGTGTGGGTCGGTGTATCCGTGACCGTCGGCGTGAAGGTCGCCGTGTCCGTCGCTGTCGGCGTGTTGGTCGCAGTATCCGTGGCCGTCGGCGTGTACGTCGCCGTGTCCGTCGGTGTGGGCGTGTCCGTCGCCGTGTCGGTCGCCGTCGGCGTGCTGGTGGCGGTGTCCGTGGCCGTCGGAGTGAAGGTCGCCGTGTCCGTCGGCGTAGGCGTGAAGGTCGCCGTGTCTGTCGCCGTCGCCGTGTTCGTAGCCGTGTCGGTCGGTGTAGGGGTGAACGTGGCCGTGTCGGTCGGCGTTGCGGTGAACGTTGCTGTGTCGGTCGGCGTCGGCGTGAAGCTCGGCTTGGGCGTGATGGTGGGCGTTGCCGTGGGCTTACACTTCCCCGCGCTCCCCGCGTTGAAGATGGCCTGGATTTCGGAAGTGCTGAGAGCCCGGCTGAAAATCTCGACCTCGTCGATCAGGCCGTTGTGGAAGAAGCCGCGGGTGTCACCCCGACGGCCGAGTTTGAGCGACTGCGCCGTAGCCAAAAAGTCCGCCATCGTGGCGGTCCCGATCGACGTGCCGTCCCAGTACACCGTGACCAGACCCGCGTTTCGGCTGACCGTGACGAAGTGCCACGCGCCGGCGGCGATCCCGGGCGGAGTCGCGTTGAGGTTGGCCGTGCCTCCGCTCGTTTGTCCCACAAATCGGAACGTGTTCCCGGAGAGCTTCGTCAGGGTGAACCCGCCGTGGCCGTCGTCGAACTTCTCGATCATGACCTGCTCGCCGGCGAGCGAGTTCCAGAAGACCCAGTAATCAATCGTGAAGTTTGCCGAACCGAAGTTGAAGACGTTTGACGTCCCGAGATCGACGTAAGCGCTACTGCCATTCAGCGCGAATGCCGCTGGCCCAACCAGGCCGGCGCCGAACGTCGCTCCACCCTGGAGCGAGCCGTTGTTGGCGCCAACAATGTCGTTGGTATTCGCATCCCCGGGCCACCAGCTGATCATTCCTGAGGGTGGCGTGGTGCATCCGGCGCCGAACACTTGGTCGGCGAGTGGCCCGGGAGCCCCGCTGCGCACCACCAGAGCCCAAGCGTGACGGCGACGACGGCGAGACAGATCGATGCGAGCGCGGCCACCGCGGTTCTGCTACGCGCACCGCCGATGGATCGAGTTAGCCTTCCCGCACGCTCGCGAATAGCGCCGAGGCGGCCGTGGCCACTTCGAGGTTTGCTCCCCGCCACGTTGGTCGTCGCTCCTTGCGGCGGCTCCGCTTCCTGCGTCCGCGCGACACTGTGACCGTTCTCTGCTTACGCGCTCGAGGGCAACGCAAACCGGAGCGTGACTGGTCGCGCTTCGACCTTCTCGTGCCGTGCCCGGTACGAGGGATGCGGTGATACGCCGGTCACGGCGGCGGTAGCGCAACGCCTACGCTACTCCCGGTGATGGAACTGTCAACGAAAAATAGAAAGTATGGGAAAACATTAATTCGACGTCTACGTGTGTCACGCCAGTAAAAAACGACTGCCAGACCTGTACCCACCCGCCGAACCCGCCACAACATCAAATGCTGGATCTCGCCTACCCTCGAACCCTATCGTCAGCTCCAATCCGGATACGCCCATACGCGACAAATTAATTCGCGCCGACATTTGGCGCGATGCGTCGCAAAAATATTCCGTTTCTCGTGGCGCGTCGCGGATTTCGCATTGGATGCCCTAACCCCCGACGATCGCATCCGCGGAAACGACAGCTCCAGAATCACCTCTGACGCTCGACATTCTCGGCAGCGACAACATGGTGGACGAATACCGCGCGCTCGAGCACTGACTACGTAGTGAGGCTAAGCAACTAACAGCTAAGAAACCCGCTCCAACGGCGCCAGCGACAACATCAGATGCCTGATCCCCGCCTCCCCCTTGAACGCCACCGTCAGCTCCTGGTCCCCGCCCGACTCCTTGCACGACACCACGATCCCCTCACCGAACCGCGGATGCCGCACCTTCTCCCCGCCGCTGAACGCCGCCTCCTCTGGCACGAACGGGCGCTCGTCCCGCACCGGCTGCGCATACCGGTCGATCGCCCGCCGCCCGAAGACGTTCGTCTGCACGCCCGACTCCTGCGCGATCAGCTCCGATGGGATCTCCTTCAGGAACCGCGACGCCGGGTTGTGCTGCGATGATCCCATCCCGTAGCGCTTGAACGCCCGCAGCAAGTACAGCCGCTCCTTCGCCCGCGTCATCCCGACGTAGCACAGCCGCCGCTCCTCCTCCATCTGCGACGGCTCGTCGAACGACCGCACGTGCGGCAGCACCCCTTCCTCCATCGCGATCATGAACACCACCGGGAACTCCAGCCCCTTCGCCGAATGCAGCGTGATCAGCGTCACCCGGCCCTCGTCCTCCGGCGCGTCCTTCGACTTGTCCTCCGCCGTGTCCGCGTCCGAGATCAGCGCCACGTCCTCGAGGAACGACACCAGCCCGTTCCCCGGCGCGAGCTGGTCGTACTCGGAAGCCACGTTCCGCAACTCTTCGACGTTCTCCCACCTCGTCTGCGCGTCGTCCTCGTCGTCGCCCGAGAACAGGTAGCGACGGTACGACGTCCGCTCGAACACGCCGTCGAGCAGCGTCGAGAGGTTGTTCTTCGAAGCGACGTCCATCAGGTCGTCGAGCATGTGCAGGAACTCGACCAGCGCCGCCGCCTGCCGCGTGCCGATCGGATGCCGCGGCGCGTTCGCGAACTCGTCGCCGAGCGCCCCGTCCTCCTGCCGCGCGAGGATCTGGATCGCCGTGTACAGCGGAACGCCCAGCACCCCCGCCCACCGCTCCAGCTCCTGCATCGTCTTCGCGCCGATGCCGCGCCCCGGCACATTGATGACCCGCGTCAGGCTCACCACGTCGAACGGGTTCTGCACCAGCCGAAGATACGCCAGCACGTCCTTCACTTCGCGACGCTCGTAGAACCGCGTCCCTCCGACGACCTGGTACCGGATCCCCGCGCGGATCAGCGCCTCCTCGATCGCCCTCGACTGCGCGTTCGTCCGGTACATCACCGCGAAGTCTTTGTGCGAGTGCCCCTCCCGCAACAGCGCGTCGATCTGCTGCGCGATGTAGTCGGCCTCTTCCGCCTCGTCGTACGCCTCGTACACCACGACCGGCGATCCGCCGTCGCGGTCCGTCCACAGCGACTTCTCTTTCCGCTGCTTGCTGCCCGAGATCACCGCGTGCGCCGCGGAGAGGATCGGCTGCGTCGACCGATAGTTCTGCTCGAGCAGCACGATCTTCGCGTCCGGAAAGTCCCGCTCGAAGTTCAGGATGTTGCGGATATCCGCGGACCGCCACGAATAGATCGACTGGTCCGGATCCCCAACCACGCAGATGTTCCCGTACCGTCCCGCGAACAGCCGCGCGAGCTGGTATTGCGCGACGTTCGTGTCCTGGAACTCATCCACCTGCACGTGCAGGTACCGCTCCTGGTACTTCTCCCGAAGGTCCGCGTGCTCCTGCAGCATGTGCACTGCCTTCATGATCAGGTCGTCGAAGTCCACTGCGCTGTTCTCGTGCAGCAGGTGCTGATACCGCTCGTACGACCGTGCGACGAGTTCGCCCCAGTAGTCCTTCGCCGACGCCGCGAACTCCTCCGAGGTGATCAGCTCGCTCTTCGCGTGCCCGATCGCCGAAAGGATCGCCCGCTCCGAGAACTTCTTCGGGTCGATGTTCAGCGCTTCCGTGACGCGCTTCATCAGCATCATCTGGTCCGCGTCGTCGTAGATGTTGAACGACCGCGGCACCCCCACGCGCTCCCCGTCGATGCGCAGCATCCGCGCGCAGATCGCGTGGAACGTCCCCAGCACCACGTCGTTCGCGACGTCGCCCAGGTGAGCCACCACCCGCTGCCGCATCTCTCGCGCCGCCTTGTTCGTGAACGTGACCGAGATGATCCGCCACGGCCCGACGTCCTCCTCCATCACCAGGTACGCGATCCGGTGCGTGATGACGCGCGTCTTCCCGGACCCGGGCCCGGCGAGGATCAGCAGCGGCCCGTCGGCCGTCGTGACCGCCTCCCGCTGCGGCGGGTTCAGTTCGCTCAGGATGTGTTCTGTGGAAACCATGAGGGCCACTCATTGTAGCCCGACCCCGCCGCGATTCCGCCGCGAACGCACCGTCCGAAGATCGTTTGACACGCGCCCCGGCCGTTGCCACGCTTGCGGAGGTTACGTCGCCTTCGCCGATTGCGACGGTAGGACTATGGCTGAAGCCAACTCCGCGCTCATGACCCTCCTCCGCGCGATCGCCGCCAGCGATGCAGCTACCGCGTCGCGCATGCTCGAAGCATCGCCCCGCCTGGCGACCGACCGTATCGAAGCAGGCGCGACGCGCAACGAACCGACGTCGTATTACCTGTCCTCGGTCGGTCATTACGTGTACAGCGGCGACACCGCCCTGCACATTGCCGCCGCCGCATATAACAGCGAACTCACCCGCCAGCTCATCGCCGTGGACGCGGACGTCCACGCGAAGAATCGTCGCGGCGCCGAACCTCTCCACTACGCCGCCGATGGCCAACCCGGATCGCGGTCGTGGAAGCCCGCAGCCCAGGCCGAGACCATCGCCAGGCTCATTGGCGCGGGCGCCGACCCGAACGCCACCGACAAGAACGGAGTGATGCCGCTGCACCGCGCCGTTCGCTGTCGCTGCGCCTTCGCCGTGCGCGCCCTTCTGGATGGCGGCGCCGACCCGCATGCCCGAAACGGAAGCGGCTCCACCCCGATGGATCTCGCAACCCGCACCGCCGGCCGCGGGGGTTCCGGCTCTCCCGCAGCCCGGGCGCAGCAACACGAGATCATCCAACTGCTCGAGCAGCGTCCTACGCCTCGCCGCCGGCGCTGACGCATTTCCCGGCGTTTCCGTCCTTCGAAGTCAGGGTTTTCCCCCGCCCGACCCCGCTTGACTACTACAGGCACGAATCCACATAACCGATCTATAATCCGACCACCTTCCAAAGAGACCAGCGAGGAGACTGAGGGCAATGTTGCTGGCGTTCTGGGATGACGGCGGCTGGCAGGACGCGCTGATCGTCGCAGCGATCGTCTTCGTCGCCTACCTGCTTGTGATGTGGATCGGCTCCGTCGTTTGGACCTACCGCGACGTCCAGGCCCGCTCCCGGGACCCCTTCACCCACATCATCTGCACCGGCATGGTGCTGCTCTTCAACCTCCCCGGCATCCTCCTTTATATGGTGCTCCGGCCGAAGGAGACCCTGGCCGAGGTCTACGACCGCCAGCTTGGCGCCGAAGCCCTCCTCCACGAGATCCACGATCAGGTCGTCTGCCCGACGTGCCGCCGCAAGATCGAAGACGACTTCGTCGCCTGCCCCTTCTGCCGCACCACGCTCCGCGTCCCCTGCGATGCCTGCGGCAAGGCGCTCCAGACCGTCTGGGTCCTCTGCCCCTACTGCGGCGTCGACCGCGGCGGCGCCGTCGCCACGAACGTCGTCCCCATGCGCGCGCCCGCCCCCGCCCCCACGCCAACCGTCGCGCCGGCTTCGGCCGCAACACCGGCTGCCAGCCGCACCTCTGCTCCCGCCGCCGCAACTCCAGCGAACGGGTCAACTCGAGACATCACGTCGGTCGCGACGTCCGCGAGCGACGCTCAGCCCGCAAAACGCTCGCCGCGCCGCCCCAGCACCGCGACCTACACACCGTCAGCCCCCGCGCCCGCGACGCTTCCCGTCACAGACGCACCCGACGGCGGCGCTACATAGCGGAGTTCGATTCCCCGCAATGTCGATGACGAGGACTCGCCACGACCGCCGTGGTTACCAATAGGTCTCGACTTCCCATAACGCAACTGCCATGATCGCTGCATGCCTCTGACGTGGCGCCGCGTTTTCCAGCACCGGCTCGTTCTCGCCGGCGCGCTGACGCTGGCCGTCCTCGGCGTCGCGGCGGGCGTGCTGACGGTGCTCGATTCATCTCAGGGCGCGACACCGCTTTCCGGCCAGGTGATCGCGACGACGACGTCGACGCCGGAGCCCGTCGCCTCTGCGATCGCCGGCCGCGGTCTCACCGGCCGCACCAATCGCGTCAGTGCCGTGCGGACGGCTCCCGGTCCCGACATGCCGGTGCTCGGGACACTGGGCGCAAACGAAGTCGTCGACATCGACGGACGCAACACAAAGGGCGACTGGCTGCGCATCGTCTTCCCGCCCAATTCGCCGCTGCACGGATGGATCGAAGCCACGATGGTCGACGCCAATGGCGACGTGTCCGCGCTCGCCGTAGCGACGCCTGATCCTCCGCCGCCGATCAGTGTCCCCACCACGCCTCGAAGGAGCTCGGGCCCTCAGCCATCCGCGACCACTACGATCGCGCCGCCCGCCGCGCTCACTTCCCCGACGAGCAGCACTTATCGGGGAGTCCGTACGGCGACGCCGACGACCAGAGTCGTCACGGGCACGCCCACTCCGTGTCCATCGAACCAGCGCCCGAAACCCAGGTGCTAGCTGTCCCGCCGGTGCTCACGCCGGAGGTCGAGAGACATCAAGCGCTCATCTCGTAGCTGACGAGCCCTGTCACAGCAATGACACTCCGCGAACGTTGACCAACGTTCATCCAGCGTTAACCACACCGCAATCTGCGCTCGCTACGTTATCGATGACGGTGGTTCAACCCCAGGAGGGATCCGAGATGACGTCTGTCCACCCCGCCGATGCCCCCTTCGAGCAGTTCGTCGAAGAGCTCCGCATCAAGGCCTTCCGCGTCTATGAAGCCGTCCGTGCCGTGCAGCGCGAGCGCGGCGCCGACGACGGCGAGCGCCTGCGCAAGCTCGCCATCTCCGGCTCGCTCGCCGTCGATCTCGCTGAGCAAATCATGTTCGCGACGCCGTGTACATTCCCCATTGATCAGGATCGCCTCGATCGCGAGCTCGTCCTCGCCACCGCGCGCTAGCTCTCGGGCGCAGTCACCGCCCCGCTGCCGGCAGTCGGATCGTGAACGTGGCGCCGTGCCCCGGTCGGCTCTCCACGCCGACCGTTCCGCCGTGCGCTCGCGCAGTGTGCTTCACTATCGCCAGCCCTAGCCCGATGCCGCTTCCGCCCCGCGATCGGTCTGACTTGTAGAATCGCTCGAACACTCGCTCCTGCTCCGCCGCCTCGATGCCGACGCCGGTGTCCCGCACCGTGAACAGCACGTCGCTTCCGTCTGCCCTGGCTCCCACGACGATCTCGCCGCCGGGCGGCGTGAACTTGATCGCGTTCGCGATGAGATTCCCCAGCGCGCGGTCGAGCCGCTCGACGTCCCCGACCGGCTCCGCCCCGTTGAAGCTGCTCTCGTGCGTGATTCGCAGCCCCGCCCGCTCCGCCTGCTGCGAGAACCGCCGCACCGCCCGCTCGAGCAGGTCTTCCGCTTCGAACGGCTCCAGGTGCAGCGGCGCTGCCCCCGACTCGATGCGCGACAGCTCCAGCAGCTCTTCGACCAACTGCGTCAGCCGGTCCGTCTCCTTCACGATGTGCCCGACGAACTCCTCCGCCGAAGCCCGCTCGTCGAGCGCCCCCTCCTGCAGTGTTTCCGCTGCCGCGCGAATCCCCGCGAGCGGCGTCTTCAGCTCATGCGACACGTTGCTCACGAAGTCGCGCCGCATGCTGTCCAGCCGCCGCACTTCCGTCAGGTCGTGGAACACCGCAAGCGCCGCCCACGTACCGCCGCCCTCGATCGGCACCGACGTCACCTGCAGCCACCGCTGCGCTGGCCCGTACGGCACCACCCGCACGCTGCTCTCGCCTTTCCGGACGACCGCCGACATCAGCTCGTTCAGCTCGTGGTCCCGCACCACTTCGATGTACGACTGCCCCGAACGCCCGTCAGCCACGAACATCTGTCGCGCTGCGTTGTTGAGGTAGACGACCGAGCCGCCCGCGTCGATCGCCACCGTCGCGTCGCTGCTCGCGTTCAGCAGCGCTTCCAGCTGCGTCTGCGCGCCGCGCAGCTCCCCGACGACGTGTTCGATGCGCTGCCCCGCCTCGTTGAGCGCCACCGCGAGCGCCCGAAACTCGTCGTCGCCCGCTTCCACTCGCGCGTCGAAGTGTCCCGCCGCGAAGGACTCGGCCGTCCCGCTGATCGTCCGCACCCGGCGGAGTGGCTCGGCGATCAACGCCAGCGTCATCGCAACCGTGATCGCGATCCCGCCGAGGATCGCGACAGCGATCGACCACGCGCTCGCCCCGAACACGGCGACAACCGCGACCGCGACTACCACGATCGCCACATAGCATGCGACAACCCGAACGATGAGCCCGCGCCCGCCGGACATCACGCTAGTGCACGAACTTGTAGCCGACGCCTCGCACCGTCAGCAGGTGCCGCGGCGACGCCGAGTTCGCCTCGAGCTTCTCGCGCAGCCACCGGACGTGTACGTCCACCGTGCGGCTGCCGCCCACCCACTCGTATCCCCACACGTTTGCCAGCAGCTGCTCGCGAGTGAACACCTGCCCCGAGTGCTTCGCAAGAAAGATGAGCAGGTCGAACTCCTTGGGCTTCAGCGCGCACTCCTCGCCCGACTTCCGCACCACTCGCCCGCGCTCGTCCATCTCCAATTCGCCTGCGACGATCCGCGCATGCGCTCCCGACGAGGGCTGCGTCGCCGATCGGCGCAAGAGCGCTCGCACCCGTGCGATCAGCTCCCGCATCCCGAACGGCTTCGGGAGATAGTCGTCCGCTCCCATCTCCAGCCCGATCACGCGGTCGACCTCTTCGCTCTTCGCCGTGAGGATCAGGATCGGGACTGTCGAGTCGCTCCGGATGCGCCGGCACACCTCCAGCCCGTCCACCTTCGGCAACATCAGGTCCAGCAGCACGACGTCCGGGCGAAGCCGCCGGGCCTGCTCGATCGCCGCCAGCCCGTCGCCGCACGTCGCCACCTCCAAGCCGTTCTTCCGCAGGTTGAACGAGAGCGTCGCCGCTAGCGTTGCGTCGTCCTCGACGATCAGCACCAGCGCGCCGGCCGCCGGATCCGGCGCCGTCGCGGTCGCCCCGTCTCCCGATGCCGCCTGCGTGCCGTCAGTAGCGCGAGACATTGATCTCTTCCAGCTCCCCGGTGACCATGAAGATCACCCGCTCGCAGATGTTCGTGACCCGGTCCGCGATCCGCTCCAGGTTGTGCGATGCCCAGATCATGTACGTCGTCCGCCGCGCGTCGTCCGGCGTGCGGATGAGCTGCTCGATCAGCGCGTGGTACGACGCGTCGTACAGCGCGTCGATCCGGTCGTCCTCGTCGCAGATCACGCGTGCCGTCTCCGCGTCGCGCGCCACGAACGCCGACAGCGACCGGCGAAGCATGTCGCACGCCCGGTCCGCCATCTCTGCGATGTCCCCGAGGGGCCTCGGTACCAGCTCTTCCCCGAGCAGCAGGTTGATCCGCCCGATCCCCTCCGCGTGGTCTGCGATCCGCTCCAGCTCCGTCGCGATGAACAGAATCGCCACGAGCGCCCGCAGGTCCGCCGCCACCGGCGACTGCAGCCCCATCGTCAGGATGCACCGCTCCTCGATCTCGTAGCGCTTGCGGTTGATCAGCACGTCGTCGTGCACCACGCACTCCGACATCGTCGTATCGCGCACCCGGAGCGCCTCCACCGAGCGCGACACTGCCTTCTCGACCATGCTCCCCATGATCAAGATCTCGTCCGTCAGTTCCCGCAGCGTCTTCTCGAATAGTTGTCGCGTCATCGCCCGCTGCCGTCCATGAGCAACATCTCAAGCTGTAATTCGCGCAATCTGCGATGCGACGCGCTCCCGCATCCCGTCATCCTGAGCGAAGCGAAGGATATCGTCTGTTCTAGCACCTTCGGTCCCTTCGCCGTCCGGAAGGACTGTCGGGCGAACTCTCGCCTCGCCCGACGCCCTGCGCCACCGACATCATCCTACGCAACTGACCCCGCCTCACGCTCACCGCCCCAGGCGCGACAACGACAGAAAGAGGCCAGACGCCCCGCTTCGTCTGGCCTCTTCCCTCGCCGCCCGATGTACGTTCCCGCACCTCGGAGAGCTTCGTGTCGCAGCGAACGCGATCGTATGCCGTCCCCGTTAAGCCCGCTTTATCGAGGATTAACACTCCGGTCCGGCCTTCACTCCGACTTCCCACGCGCAACCACTCCGACGGTCGCGCGCCTCGCACGATGCCCTACGACGTCTTCAGCAGCGGCTGACCGCCCGACGTGATGTTCGTCGTGAGCGTCTGCTCCACCATCGTGACGACGTCCTTCGGCAGCGGTGCGTAGCCCAGCTCGCTCGTCGTCGCCTGGCCGTCGTGGACCGCCCACCACAGCAGGTCGACGAGCGCCTTGCCCTTCGTCGCATCGGTCTGGTCGCGGTACAGGAGGATGTAGGTGAAGCTCGAGATCGGGTACGCGCCCTTCGTCGACGAGTTCACGATACTCGTGCGGTAGTCCGCCGGGATCGTCACCCCGGATGCCGCCAGGCTGGTCGAGTCCGTCGACGGCGTGATGTAGTCGCCGGACTTGTTCTTGATCTGCGCCGCCGGCAGGTTGTTCTGCTTCGTGTACACCAGCTCGACGTAGCCGATCGAGTTGTCGTTCTGCTTCACCTGTTGCGACACGCCCTCGTTACCCTGGCCGCCGAGGCCCACGGGCCACTGTGGGTTCTTGCTTGTCCCCGGGCCGTTCTTCCAGGCGTCGCTCACATTACTCAGGTAGTCCGTGAACACGAAGCTCGTACCGCTGCCGTCCGACCGGTGCACCACGACGATGTCCGCGCTCGGCAGGTTCACTCCGGCGTTCTGCCCCGCGATCGCGGGGTCATTCCACTTCGTGATCGTGCCGAGGTAGATCTTCGCGATCGTGTCGCCGTCCAGCTTCAACGGCGTGCTGACGTCCTTGAGGTTGTACGTCATGACGACCGCGCCCAGCGTCGTCGGGATGTGCTGGATGCCCGGCGCCTTCCCCATCTCTGCGTCCGACATCGGCGCGTCGCTCGCCCCGACGTCCACCGTCTTCGCCGTGATCTGCTGGATGCCGCCGCCGGAGCCGATCGCCTGGTAGTTGACCTCGACGCCCGGCGCCACGCTGGACTTGTAGTCCGAGAACCAGCGCGTGTAGAGCGGCCCCGGGAACGTCGCGCCGGCGCCGGTGAGCTGCGCGTTGTCGTCCTTCCCGACGTTCGACGGGATACTCGACGTGTTCACGCTCGTCGTCGAAGCCTTTGTCGCGCTCGATGTCGGCGACTTCGCCGCGGCTGTCTGCGTCAACTCCGAATCGCTCGGGCTGCTGCTCCCGCACGCCGCGAACAGCACCGATGCCGCCGCCGCGCACACCGCCGCCATCCAGAAGAGCTTCCTGCCCCTCCACTTGCTGAGACTCAATCGCCCCTCCTCATGAGATGATCCTGTCCAACCAGGGTCCGTAGGACGTTCCAACGCCCGAGTCTAGGCCCGCCCCCGTTAACGCTCGGTTAATCCCCGTTAATGCAGGGTAAAGCGCCCATCCGCGCCGCACATGATGACGTAACGACCCGATGCAGACCGCAGTGTCACGGGAAACGGCGCCGCGACCCGTCGAGCTGGCGGCTAACAGCTAGTAGGTCAGAGCTATCAGCTGACAGACTCCCCATCACTAACCCGACGTTTACCGCCGATCACATCCCGTTAACCTGCCCGCCGCCACAATGTCATCGATGACTACAGCAACCACCGAACGACCACGCATCGTCGCCGCAGTAAACGGCTCGGCCGCAGCGCCCGGACGCCACACCGGCAGGGCCCGCATCGTCCGCAGCGCTAACGACGTCGCCCGCATCCAGCCCGGCGACGTCATCGTCTGCGCCGCGCACGTGCAGGACGCGTGGCTGCCGCTGACCCGCGCCGGCGCGCTGGTCTTCGATGCCGGCGGCGTGCTGTCGAACGCCGCGATCGTCGGCCGAGAGTGCGGCATCCCCGCCATCGTCGCCACCCGCCACGCGAGCGCGATCATCCGCGACGGCCACCGCGTCGAAGTCGACGGCGACCACGGCATCGTCCGCGTCCTCGCCGACATCCCGGCCACCGTCGCATAACCCCAAACACGTTTGCCCTCGTCCGCCCGGTGGCGGACTCCCTCTCCCCCGAAGAGCCACGCCTGCCCGAGCGTGGCTCTTCAGTTTCTTCCGCATCTCCCCCAATCCCAAATCTGCGCCCATCTGCGGATGAGCCCCCCAAAACCCGCTATACTCCCCCCACTCCCCCGCCCCGCCACCTTCGGCCACCTCACGCCCCTGCCGATACCTCAATCGATGCGTATACGCACGACCCGAAAGCTCCGCACCTTCGCGCTGCCCGCGATCCTGATCGCCGCAGCCCTCTGCGCCACCGCCGCGAAGTGCATGCCCCCCGGCTCCTACCCCACGCCGCCCTGCACCCAGTTCGCCAACCCCGGCAACGCCCAGGCCGCCGTGGACGCCGCCGGCCCCGGCGCCGTCATCTGCGTCGATGCCGGCACCTACGCCGGACCGATCGTCTTCAACGGCAAGTCCGGCGTCACCCTCCGAGGCGCTGGCGCACCGGCCACCACCATCGCCGGCGGCAGCCGCGACGCGCTCCTGGTCCTCAACAGCCGAGACATCAGCGTCCAGAACCTCGCCCTCAGCGGCGGCCACCCGACCGATGCCTACGTCTCCGCCAGCCAGAACGTCGCCCTCCAGGGCGTCAGCGCCGACCGGGGCGGCATCGGCGTCCACTTCGACAACAACAGCACCGGCAACCTCACCAGCTCCGTCGTGGACAACTCCGATACCGATGGCGTGCTCGTCCGAAACGGCTCCGGCGTCCGCGTTGACCACAGCAACATCATCGATAACCATGGCGCCGGCGTATCAGCCGTCGGCGGCGATGCCAACGTCACCATCGACAGCAGCCTGATCCTCCGAAGCGGCGGCCCCGGCGTCTTCGTCGGGCAGGTCCCCTGCGCCGGCCTTCCCGGCGGCAGCCTGTACGTCCCGTCCTGCTACTACGGCAACCTCGGCGCCTACGTCAGCCGCATCACCCTCGCGATGAACGCCACGACCGTGCAGGACAGCGGCAACACCGGCGTCGTGCTCTTCCCCGGCACGAACGCGAACTTCACCGGCAACCATATCGTCAACAACCGCCTCACCGGCGTCTTCGGATGGGGCGCCAGCCTCAACTCAGCCGCCGATGAGTTCGCCGGCAACGAGGAGCACGCCCTCGAGCTCCGCGCCTACCCCGCGCCCGGCCAGCAGTACCTGCCCGCGAACGGCCGCCTCAGCGGAGACGACGTCCACGACAGCGTCGTCCTCGCCGCCAGCGGTAAACTCGGAGGCGGCGTCCTCGCCCAGGGCGCCCACGTCGATGTCGATGCCTCGCGCGTCCACAACAACCGTGGCATCGGCATCTCGTTCGTCAACGGCGCCACCGGCTCCGCCACCAACGATGCCGTCTACAACAACGGCGGCAGCGCCATCTGCACCTACAACACCGGCGCGATCTACATCGCCGGCGACACCCTCACCGGAAACGCCAACAACACCCCCGGCGCCTGCGTCGAAACGACGTAGCGCCCGGTCGTCTAGTTCGCGTTGAGGCCTAGAGCGCGACTTCCAAGCTTCTCCTTATAGAGCCGCTCCCAGTTAAGGACTTCGCTCCGCGTTGCCGTACGAGGCAAGATCTGGAGGATCGAATAGGAAAAGGCGGCGGGGTACGAACTGTCCTTCGCCATGAGTTTGCGAAGAAGGGCGTTGCCGCCATGTCCGCTTCGAGCATATTCAGACCATCTTCCCCAGAATCCTTCTATGCCGTGCGCTGAACCGACGTATTGCGCCCCGGTTGTTGTTGCGAGGATTAAGTAGACGCCGGCCACGGCGCTCAGACGAGCGCGCCACTCTTTGTTCGCTTCCGGGTCACGGCAGAGATACTCAAGCTCGGACCGAGTTAGCGTGAATCCCAGGTAGTCTGTAAACGGACGCAGCACCTGACCCGCCGGCAGCAGCTCGATCACGCGTCTATTCGATGCCCATTGAACCCAGGCGAGTGCCCCCGGACCCCAATCGATGACAACCCGGTTCTCGAGCTCGCTAAAACGATCCACGCGTCGCAGGTCGTAACGCAACTTCGATCCGCTCTCCCAGCTCGTGGGCATGCCCGGTGGAAGTTCCGGTTCGCTGGTTAAGGGTTCGCACCCCGCAACATCGTAGACACCGACTAACCGGGCTCGCGTCCCGCCAACACCTATGAAGACGACGAGGGTGTCCGCTTTGTCATAGACAGGTCGCCCTTGATACGACTGATACGTCTCCAACCATCCGCGGCGGAAGAGGTCATGCACGTCAACCCGTGCATCCTGATGGCGAACGAACTTAACGCGGGCTTTATCGTCGAGGCCCTTGAGTCGCAGCAGATCGAGTATGCCGAGCTCGTTTGTTGTCATCTTGCTTCCGGCAGGAGGTCACGGCATCGCCTGGATCGGATTTGAGATTATCGCTGGATTAGCGCTCACAGCGTAGACGCCGCTACAACGGCAGCCGCACCACCGCAAGGCTCGACGCTCTGCTGCGAGAATGGGATAAGGCTGCGACGAGAGCCGACGACGCCGGTAGCGTACGTTCGTCGATCGTGGGAGCGTGACGAACCGCAGCGTAGCGACTGCAGATGGCACCCATTGTCGCCGCGGATTTCCTGAGCGAGTGCGTCCCGCGCGAGCGGACTTCGGAACTTGGCGTTACTGTAGCCGCATAATCTCCCATTTGGTGGGAAGACCGAATGCGTCCGCGGCTACGCCGAACGCCACCCACGCGGGTCTCCCTTCGAGCATTAATTGAGCGCTCACACCCGGGGAGAGTCGGTCGCCACTGCCAAACCACTGCATCTCCTCTCCATTCAACTGTCCCTCGCCTTCAATGACCATCGTCATGGTGCTGGAGAGGCCGCCTCCCCCGGCCGGGCCGAATCCCCACTGCGACACGACGGGGTCCTTAGGAACTGCGAGTCGCCAGAACATCACCTCTCCGAACCTCGGCCGCACTGCAACGGCTATGCGAGCAGGTCCCGAATCTCGGACGTTCCAGACGTAGGTGCTCACTGGCTCTGGCGGCAACGAGGAAGTTCGTCCCTCCACTCCGGCTTTCACCCCCTCGCGCCAACTGGTGCTCGCCAGATTCACGCAGAGCCGGATCTTGAGCGCAGGTGGTACCTGATCGATCTCTATACCGTGTAGCAGACCGATGAGCGGAAAGCGCGACCCCTTCTGGTTCAGTGCACGATCGAGCGCGTACGCCAACTCTTCATGGCACGCCTGGCTCGCGATGCTGTTTCTCGTCAGAAGGTAAGCCCATGCCGAGTGACTACCGCCGATAATCTCCTCGGCGATCTGCTCCCACAAGCGGCGCCCCGGGACCAACGCGATTTTGTCGTACCTTGCCCGCACGCCCACGCCAGCGAGTTCGGTCACGAGATAAGAGAAGTCTCCTTCATCGTCATCGATCCACGCGTACGTGATCCAGAGCGAACTGGTGTCGGTCGTCAAGAGACCCTACCCCCATCCAGCAGTCGAATCGCTACGACGTTAAGGGACTATCGTCATGCTTTCAAGGTCGAGCGTCGAGCACGCCGCCCACCGCGGCGGAACGAACCGCACTTCCCGACAACGCAAGCTACGCGAGCCCGACGTCCACCTCGGTTGACGCGTGGCGCCGCTCGGCACTCGCGAGAATTCGTGCCAAACGATGACCGTCGACGAGCGTCACGTTGTGTTGTCGAGCAAGGTCGATCGCTGGCTGAGTGAACTCTGACGTCGTCACGAACATGCCGTGTTCCGCGCCATGATGAATCGTCATCGTCCCGAGGAATGACTGAACGTCTGATGAGCTAACCTTGATTCCCGGCGCGTGTCGCTTGCATTGCACGACCACCGATCGCCCTTTGCGATCTCGGCACTCGATGTCAGCCGCAAGATCACCTGCTCGCCCGACTTGTTTCACCGAGCGGTAGCCCATGTCCGCGAGCATGTCGGCGATCGCCGCCTCGAATCCCGCCGGTGTCAACGTCAGCAACTGCCCTAGCTCTCGGACATGCAGGCGTCGCCGCTGGCGATAGCTCATGTACGCGTAGATCGACAACGCCACGACAACCACATATATGGCGACGAACAAGAACGGCGCACCGGCGCTATTCGTTCCGATAACTACATTAACGGCGATTACATCGATGAACGCCAAAATCAACCCGGCCGAAATGACAACCAACAATCGCCGGGTAGCGCTGAACCGCAGCGGCAGGATGAGGATGCTGGCGACCAGCGTTAGCATGACATCAATCGCGCCAGTGTTCCTTCGCCGGGCTCGTCGAGGCATTGCTCCCCTCAGTGCAGATCTGGCAGAAGGATACTCTCTCGATCGCATCCGGCACTTGACATGCGCGACCGCACCGCATCTGAACGGTGTTCGCGTGTCGAGATAACGCCGCTGCCAATCGCCTGCTGCGCCATGCGCAGCGCTCGTGTGCCTACCACTCCGCCGCATCCACAAACGCCACCGCCGGCACCCCCACCCACCCCACGATCCGCATCGCCAGCTTCATCTCGACCGCATACCGCGCCGTCCGGATCCCCGTGAGCTGGTTTGCGCCGCACCGCAGCTCGGCCGCGGCCGCCCGCCACGTCAGCTCGCGCTCGCGACGGCGTTCGTCGAGTGCCGCGTACAGCCGCGGCAACGACCACCGCAAGCGATGCTCCGGCCCCGCTTCCGGCAGCGCGTAACGCTCGTCGACCGATGCGCCGGGCACGAACTCCTCCGGCGCGCGGCCAAGCCACCGCAACGCGGCCAGCGCGTGCTGGCAGCTCGTCGCCCCGCGCGATCCCATCCCCGTCAGCGTGGACGCGCTGATCGGATGGTCCCTCCGCCGCGCGTTCAGCTCCGATGACTGGCTCCACATCTCTCGCGCCACCGCATTCCACGACAACCCTCGCTCAACGCGCGCCGCATCGAGCGCCGCGAACAGCGCCCGCACATCAAAATCACGAGCGTCGCTCCGCGTACGATCTCCCGCTTCCCCGTGCACCATTCACTATCCACTATCCACCATTCACCGATCGGTTCCCTCCGCGCCCTCTGCGCCTCTGCGGTGAATCCGCACAGTGTCCAGCAGCAGCCAAGAGCTTTCACTCTTCGCTCTTCACCCTTCACTCTTCTCCTGTGCCCTCTGTGGATATCCCCCGGCGCGTCTACTCCGCGTCCGGATCCTCCGCCGGCAGCCGCAGCGTGAACCGCGCTCCCCGCTCCCCATCCCCGCGCCGCGACACCGTGATCGTCCCGCCCTGCGCTTCGATGAGCCGCCGGCACACCGCCAGTCCGATCCCCACGCCCTTCGCACGCCGCGCCGTCGTCTTCGACCGGAAGAACGGCTCGAAAATCTGCTCCTCTTCCCCCTCGGCGATGCCCGGTCCGCGGTCCAGCACGCTCACCACCAGCTCAGCGCCCTCACGCTCGATCCGCACCTCGATGGGCTCCGGCGGCGGGCTGTACTTCTCCGCGTTCCCCAGCAGGTTCCGCATCACCTGCTCGAAGTAGTCGCGATGCAGCAGCACCGGCGTGATGGGCGCAGTCACCGTGACCTCGATGCGCCGGTGCGGATAGTCGCGCCGATGCTCCGCGACCAGCGCGTCGACGATGCGCCGCGCCAGGTGCGGCTCCCGCTCGATGAGCTGGTCCGCCCCGACCCGCGCGAACGCGAGCAGGTTGTCCACCATCCGGTGCAGCCGCTCCGCGCTCTGCTCGATGTCCAGCAGCGCGCCGTCTCGGTCCTCGGGCGTCAGCCGGCCGTTCGCCCGCCGCACGATCTCCGCGTTCCCCGCGATGGTCGTGATCGGCGTCTTCAGCTCGTGCGACAGCAGCCCCAGGAACTCGTCCTTCGCCGCCAGCGCCTTCCGCAGCTCCGCCGTCGCGATCTGCGTCGCCTCATACAGCTCCTCGATGCGCTTGCGGCCCCGCTCCGCCTCTACGAGCGCCGCCTCCGCCCGGACGCGCTGCTCGCGCTCCCGCTCGAACGCCCGCGCCCGGCGCAGCTGGGCGATCATCCAGTCGACGCGCGCACCGTCCGTGCCCCTCGCGGGCGCGCCGCGCGTGCCGTTCGTGTGCGTACCGTTCGTGCTTGCGCCGTTCTTGGACACCCGCCGCGGCGGCCGGCCGGCTTCGAGGATCCGCGGCGCCTCGTAGTACGGGTTCGGGCACACCTCTTCGCCGAGCACCGCCACCGGATGCGTGAACAGGCCCGCCTCCACGACTTCGGAGGCGAGCCGCCGCCGGCTGTACTGGCAGATGATGCGCGCCGGCACATCCGACGTGAAGATCGTGTTGATCGTGGCTTCCCAGTGGCGCAGTCGCCCGGCATCGATGTCCGGACCGAGCGTCCACGTCATCTCGACCGCGAACCGGACCCCGGCGAATCCGGCATCAAGCGCGTCGGCGATGGCCGCGCGCACCTGCGCCGCCTTCTTGTCGGAGTGCAGCGGCCCGGGTTGGCGCCACTCCGCCCGTGTCCATAGCAACAGTGCGCCGGAAGCTACGTGCGCATCCACCTCGATGCCGTAGCCCCGGAGCGCCGCCCGCAGCTCATCGACGGTCTGGTCGTCGGCGACGTAGACGCACCGCTCCCCGGCCTCCAGTCCCTGCTGGACGTATGGGAGGAGCACCGGCAGCTGCTCGGCCGGGTCGTCGTCATAGACCAGGCAGAGGTGGTCGCCGGGCGCGAGGGCGAGCACTTCGTGAGCCGCCGGTGATTCAAGCTGCGCAGCGACGACCAGCGGAGTCCTCCAGTATCCGTTTTGAGATCGCTGTGGGCGTGTGCGAGTGCCTCGCTGGTACGCCCTGGCTAAGGATAGCTATGCGACCGGTCGCGAGGCGTCACGCTAGGCGGAGCGGACGTAACAAATGTGTTTCGCGAGCCAAAGCTCCAGCGTTGGGGCTGCCTACGCAGCTTCCGTTGCGTACGCCTCGCGAAGCGTGACCGCCGCGGCCGGCTCCGCCTGCTTCACGCGCAGGAGCCGCTCGATGCGCGCCGTGATGATGAGCAGGATCGGTGCCAGTGCGAGGCTCGCCAGGACATCCACCCCGTAGTGCTCGCCGAGGTAGAGCACCGCGAAGATGGTCATCGCCGTGTACACGCTAAAGACGACCGCCAGGACGTTCAGTCGCTTCCACCACAGCCACGCCGCGATCGTGGCCGGCGTGAGCACGTGCATGCTCGGGAACGCCGCGAACGGGTTACTGTCGTACGGTATGCCCTCGCTCACCAGGCTCGCGATCCGCAGCCCGTGGGGCAGCATCCATGGCGGCTCGGACGGCATGAACAGGTAGATCGGCAGCGGCAGGAAGTAGACGAGCAGCCGCATCGGCGCGTACGAGCCGATGAGCTCCCACTTGAAGATCACGATGTACGCCGTCAGGACCGTCGGCACGATGAACCACGAGGCGTAGATGCCGAGCCAGAACTGGTCGAAGCGCGTGATGTGGCCGGCGAAGAAGACGGACTGCAGCCGCTGCCCGGGGCTTTCGCCGAACCCCAGCAGCCGGTCGATCGCCGGAAGGACGTTCCGCTCGTGCGCGAATCCCGCGTCATCGACGATCCCACGGATGAAGGCGAAGACGATGCGTGCCTCCAGCAGCGCCGCAAAGACCCCGATGCGCACGAGCCCGGCAGCCGCCGTATTGCGGCGGAGCACGACGTTCCCCTCTGCGGCCTGCATGCGTAGATGATCGGCGCAGACTCCCAACCGCCTTAGCGCCTTAAGGCGGTTCTTAGAGGCGCCACCCGCAGAGGCCGGCTACGGCAGACGAGGGGTAGGCGTCGGCCGAGAGGCCGGTGCGGGCACGGTACAGGCCGATGACGTCGCGCCTGAAGGCCTCGACGGAGTCCGCCCGTACCAGATTGACGGTGCAGCCTCCGAACCCGGCCCCCGTGAGGCGCGTGCCCAGCGCGTAGTCCTGCCCGTCGGCAAGGGCGCAGAGCAGGTCCAGCTCCGGCGAGCTCACGTCGTAGTCCGCGCGGAGGCTCTGGTGCGACTCTCGCATGAGCCGCCCGGCCTCCTCGAAGTCGCTCCCCTCGAGCGCCTCGACCGCGCAGGCGACCCGCTACGATCTCCGCTACCACGTGGCGCGCGCGTCGTAGCGCCACGTGCTCCGGCGCATCGCTGATCTCCAGCGATTCGATGTCCCCGAATGCGACGTCCCGGAGCGAAGCAAGGTCAGCGCGATCGAGCACGCGGCGCAGCTCGACCACGGCCTGCTCGCACTCGCGTCGCCGCTCGTTGAACGCGCTCGCGACCAGTTCACGCGGCACCGCGCTGTTTGCCACGACGATCGCCACGCCGTGTTCCGCGAGCCGCAGTGGGACATCGCGTGTTTGGAGCGACCGGCAGTCGATGAGCAGCGCGTGGTCTTCGTGGCAAAGCGCCGACGCGAATTGGTCCATGATGCCCGACCGCACGCCGACGTACTCGTTCTCCGCCCGGTGACACAGCAGCGCGAGATCGACGTCGCCGATAGGCAGCGAGAACGCATCCCGCAGCGCGCCCGCAACGGCCACTTCGAGCGCCGCGGAAGACGAAAGTCCCGCCGCCCGCGGTATGTCGCCCCCAATCACGAGATCGATGCCCGCGATTGCGTGGCCCTCCGCCACGAGAGCGCGCGCGACCGCTTCGACGTACGCCGCCCATCCGCCGCGCCGCCCGGCCGCGCCTTCATCGTCCAGCCCCGATGCGACCTCACAGCGCTCGCCGTAATCGAGCGAATACGCGCGCATCCGAGAGTCGTCTCTGCGGGACCACGCGACGAGGATGCTGCGGTCGATCGCGAACGGCAGGACGAGCCCGTCGTTGTAGTCGACGTGCTCGCCGATGAGGTTGACGCGCCCCGGGGCCTCCGCGATCCCGTCGGGATGCCGGCCGAATTCTCGTGCGAAGGCATCGATGACAGCGTTGACACGTTGCTCGTGCGGGACTGCTAGTTCCGTGGCTGCGCCTCCCGGAGTTCGCGCGCCTTCTCTTCCGGCGCGGTGTCGTTGATGAAGGCGCCCGTCCCCGTCTCGACCCCGGCCAGGTATTTCAGTTTGTCGCGCGAGCGGTACGGCGGCGCGAACTCGATGTTAGGTGGTCGCCCGGGCGGTCGACGCCATCCGGGGCGCGCTGGTGCATCGACATCGTGTACGGCATCGGAAACCCCCAGAGGTTGTCGTACTTCGCTTGCACAGCCTGGAGGATCGCAGCGAGATCGTCGCGCTCGGCACCGGTCAGGTCGAGCAGCGATGGCCGGTGCTCGATCGCCGCGACGTGCACTTCGTACGGCAGCCGCGCGGCGAACGGCACGTACGCAACGAATCCTCCTTGCCTCGCGATGATCCGCTTCGCCGCGCGCTGCTCCTCGGCGACGACGCCGCATGTGAGGCACCCCCCGCATCGCTCCGCGTACTCCGCGGCCGCGGCATGCTCGTGTCGTACGCGGGGTGGGATGAACGGAAAGGCATAGATCTGCCCATGAGGATGGGTAAGGGTCACGCCGATCTCCCGCCCGCGGTTCTCGAAGATGAAGACGTACTCCACTTCCGGTCGCGCGCGCAGCTCTTGGTAGCGATCCGCCCAGACGTCCACGAGATGCCGGATCTGCGCGCGAGGGAGCGAGGCCAGCGTAGCCTCGTGCTCAGGAGAGTAGACGATGACCTCGCAGACCCCGTCGGCGCGGGCGCGTTGATGCAACGGCGATTCGTTCTCGACCGCCGGCCCATCCGCGCGGAAGCTCGGGAACAGGTTCTCGAACGCGACGATCTCGAACGTCGGCGAAGGGATCTCGGTCGCGAACGCGTCGGCCGAAGGCGTCGGGCAGAGCGGGCAGTACTCCGCTGGCGGCAGGAAGGTGCGTTCCTGGCGCGCCGTCGAGACGATCACGAGCTCGTCGAGCAGCGGGTCGCGGCGGAGCTCAATCTGCGCGTCGTCACGGCCGTGCTCGGGAACGTCGAGAACCGGCGGCGCTGCCCCGTCAAACGAGTAGTAATAGAGGTAACGTCCGTCGGGGCGTGTATGCAGGCTCTTGCGCATGGGTGTGCATTGAGAGTGTAGGTCATTGGAACCACTTCAGACGCATAGGGCGAACGCGAGAGGGATCGCGACGCCGATAGAGTTGAAGTGGCGGCGCGTCGTGTGTCACGATCGGCATCGCAGGTCAGCGCACGGGACGGCACGGGCTATTGGAGATCAAGCGTGAGTCGTACGGAGTCAGCACGGGATGACCTCGAGCAAATGTGGAGCGAGCGGGGGCTCGCCCCGGAGTTGCTCCAGCGCGCCCGAGCGGTGCGGATACCAGACGGGCGCTTGCGCGGCCTCCTGCTGTGGGACGCGCCGCCACAGCGCGTCGAGGAGGAGATCGGCTGGGCCGACAAGCTCCTCCACGGACCGATGCGCTTCCGGCAGGTGACCGTCTCGGACAACGACGACTTCTGCGCGCTCTGGGCGAACTCACCGGAGGAGATCGGCGAGTGGGACGTGACGGTGGAGCGCGGGCCGAATGGTTTCGCGCAGTTCGAACTGCAAGAGCGGCCGACGCTCAACGTGCTCTTCCACGGCAGCCTCATGGTGGCGTGCGTCTCCTTCTCGCTGCGGCACACGCTCGTGGGCGGACAGCGGATCTGGGTGCGCTACGGGCAGGCGATGCGCGTCCATCGCGACCACCGGCGTCATGGGTACGGTCACTGGGTGCGCTCGCTGCCGTGGGCGATCGGTATCGGGCGGGCGACCGAGATCCAGTACGACTACATCCGCTCGCACAACATGACCATGGAGCAGTGGAACCGAAAACACATGCCGAACGTCGAGAGCGTGCCCGTGCGCGAGGGCGAAGTGCCGGGCATACCGGTCACGGTGCTCGAATTTCCCGCGCGAGCGGGATCGGGACGCCTAGCGGGCGTGCGGAGCGCCAGCGGCGACGACATTGGCCGCGTCGTGGAGCTGATCAACCGGACGCACGCCGGACGGGACCTGTTCCGTCCGTACACGGTCGAGTTCATGACCGACCGGCTCGAGCGAGCGTTGCCGATACCGGAGCCGCACCGCGCACGCGGGCCGTACTGTATCGATGACTTCTACGTGCTCGAGTCGGGCGGCGAGATGGTCGCCTGCGCCGGCCTCTGGGACCGCGGGCGCGACCTGCGCGAGCGCTGGCGGCATCGGGAGACCGGCGAGGAGCGCGTGATCTCGGTGACGGCGCTGCTCGACATCGGCTTCGCGAAGGGCCACGAGTCCGAGATGGCGGAGCTGATCGCGCACCTCATCGGCGTGACGCACGAAGGGGGTCGCGACTACCTTGTCGCGCCGCTCGAGACGCTGCCGGAGGTCGCCGCTCTGCTTGCCGCCCACGATCCGGTGCCGGACACGCGATACCTGCAGTGGCGAGGCGACACGCCCAAGCTCACGCCGCCCACGCACCTGGACCTTGTCTACTGGTGAGACGGGGACCGGGTGCTCCTGATTGGTCGAGTGAAGAGTTCCAAACGTAGACGCCTGGGCAGTGCGCCTACGAGCGTTGAGGCCTAGACTCCAGCACCAACCCGTCTTCGACTGGCAAACGAATTTCTCCGCGGAGGGCGACAGCACATGGTGACGAGCTACGCGACGGACTTCAGCGTGACCTGGGAGAACCCGGACGACGCGCGACAGCCGTGGGTCTACGACCCCATGCACGTGCCGGCGACGATGTGTCCGCTCGGACAGGACTTCTGGAACCGGATGTACGTCGCGTACATGAGTTGCCGCACAGTCTTCGTGAACGGCTACGCGTTCTCGACCCCGCCGACGCCTCGGCCGCCCACGCAGGAGATCCTCGAGCGCGGCGTGTTCGATGTGTGGACGAACGACTACCTGCCGCAGATCAAGTCGGCGTGCGATCGCCTACGGACGACCAACTACGACGCCATGAGCCTGACAGAGCTCGGTGACGCCGCGGACGGGATCATGGACGACACGGTCAAAGCGTTCGGCTTCACGATGAAGCCGATCACGGGATTCATGGGACCGACGTTCGGGTTCGTCGAGTTCCTGCAGAACGAGCTCGGACCCGAGGGTCCGCAGCTGGCGGCCACGCTGCTGCAGGGTTTTGAGAACGGGACGGCGTCGGCAGGAGCGGGGCTGAGCGAGCTTGCGGAAGAGGCCGCGAAGCGTCCCGCTGTTGCCGAGAGGCTGCGGTCCGGGCGTTTCGATGACGTCGAGAGCGTAGAGGGTGGCGCTGACTTCATGAAGAAGTTCCGCGCTTACCTCGAAGACTACGGCTGGCGCGTCGATAGTTGGGGGACGATCGAGAACCCGACGTGGGCGGAGAACCCGCGGATGCCGCTCACGCTGATCGGGCACTACGTGAGCGATCCGAAACGCTCGCCGTCGGTAGCGCACGCGCGGGCGGTGGAGCAGCGCGACGAGGCCACGAAGAGCGTCGCGTCGCGCATCAGCGCCGACAAGCGGCCGCAGTTCGAAGCGATGCTCCAGATGTGTCAGGTCCACGTGCCGGTGAGCGAGGGCCGCGCGCTGTGGCAGCTCATCATCATCGGATCGGTGCGCGTGCCATTCCTCGCGCTCGGCCGGAAGCTCGTTGAGGCCGGCGCGCTCTCGTCGCCGGACGACGTGTTCTACTTCGACACGAAAGAGTTGCGCGATGCCGCGCACAACCCTTCGTCGAAGGTGAAGGAGACGGCCGCGAAGCGGCGCGCGGACTTCGACCGGTGGCGCAAGCTGACGCCGCCGCCGTTCCTCGGTTCGGAGCCGGATCCGACGCAGATGCCGCCGGAGATGGCTCCGCTGCTGCACCTGTTCTTCGGCCTGGGTCCGCCGAGCGTCGAGGGGCACGAGATCCGCGGACAGGCCGCGAGCAAAGGCGTGGTGAAGGGGAAGGCGCGCGTGATCCGCGACCTGAGCGAAGCCGAGCGGCTACAGCCGGGCGAAATCCTTGTGTGCCAGATGACGGCGCCCCCGTGGACACCGCTCTTCGCGATCGCATCCGCCGTTGTGACGGATTCGGGCGGCGTCTTGTCGCACTCCGCGATCTGCGCGCGCGAGTACGCCATCCCGTGCGTCGTCGCGACACAGGTCGCGACGCACATGATCGCGGACGGCTCGACGATCATCGTGGACGGCACGAAGGGCACGGTGACGCTCGGAGGCTAACGTCTCTCGTCTGACTCCAGCACCGACGTCGCGCGATCGACGTCCGGACGCCCGGCTCCGGATCAAGCAGTGGCGAAGATCGGTGGCAACCACCCCGGATGCGCCAGCACTAACACCCCGAGCGCGATGAGTGCGCCGCCGATCGGCGCCACACCCCGGTCCCCGCGCTTGCCGGTCTTCTCGAACAGCATCACGAGCGTCAGCACCGCCATCCACGCGAGGTTCGCGACGCCCACCGCGAACGCGACGAGCATCAGCGCCCAGCAGCAGCCCAGGCAGAACAGACCGTGCGTTCGGCCGATGCGAAATGCCTCCGACGCCCCGCGCCGGTAGTGCTTCATGAGAAACGCGCCGGGATGTCGGCACTCGTTCAGACAGCGGTCCTTCAGTGACGAGAACTGGAAGAGCCCCGCGCCGATCAGGACACTCCCGCCGATCAGCCAGTCGTGGTCGCGCAGCCACGCCCACGAGTCCACGACGCGATGGAGCACGATGTCGCCCCCGAACGCGAGCGCGCCGAAGCCTGTCCAGATCACGACGTAGCCGAGCAGGAACATCGCGCGCACGCTGTTAGCGCGCGGCTGGTCGGCGGCGGTGCGGTTGAAAAGACGGATCAGCGGCAGGCTCGATGGCAGCATCATCGCGGCGATCATCACCTGCCACGCCACGAGGAACAGCAGCAGCCCGAGCCACGGGCCGATGCCGCCTTCGATGAGCTGCCCGTGGTGAAGGTCCTCCGCGCGGTTCGAGACCTGCGCGAACAGCGCCAGCGCCCACGCCCCGACGATAGGCCACACGAGCGTCGGGTGCGGGAGTCGAGCGCGAGCGCGAACCTCAGACAGCCCCGCAGGTGCGGGTGTCCAGATCGCCGCGAAGATGACCGCTCCGAACGCCGCCGCGATCAGCGCGAAGCGCGGGTCGAGCTGCGCGCCGCCGGTGGTGTGGAGAAGCGCGAGCGAGAGTAGCATTGCGCTCTCAACCTGCGCCGGTTGTCGCCGTATCGATCAGCCGAGGAACTCCATCTTGTACTCGGACTGGATGGCGTTCCGGCCCTCGTAGTCCCACACCATCCCGTACTTCGGGATGTTGACGTGGTTCTTCGAAGCCTTGCCGACCCACGCTGGCGACCCGGGCACGGTGCTGAAGATGCTGTCTCGCAACGTCGTGACCGTGCCGTCGCCGCCGCGGTACGGCTCCATCTCGGAGTCGATCAACCCCTTGATGCGCAGGCTGCCCTTTCCGCCGGACATCTCGTGCTCGATAGGCGCGCTCTCGACGCCCAGGACTTCGCCGACGAGCCCCGCGAGGTCGGCCAGCGGCCCGCCGAGCTGTCCCGTGTACGCGCGGATGATCGCGTCCTTCTGCTCATCCGTGGCCTTGTCGTCGATGAACATGACCATCTTCCAGCTCTTCGGCGCGAGCACGTTGCCCGGGATGTGCACGACGCTGACGATGCTGAGGCCCGATACGTCGATGCCATCGATCTGCCCCTGCTTGAACGAGTGCGAGAGGAACGAGAAGCACTCGCCGCCGTCGGGGTCCTCGCCCACCCAGCAGGGGCAGAGGATGCCGCAGGAGCAGACCTCGAGCAGCGTGCCCTCGAGCTGGTAGACCGCCTTCTGTTGCTGTTTGGTCGGGGCCGTCGTGACCATGCGGAACTCCTTCCGTGGAGACTTCAGACGTTCTGCGCGTAGGGTGGGTCGATAGTACGCCCATTCGTAGCGGTATGTAAAGAGGTTCTGGGAGGTGTCGTTGAAATCTATTGGTCGAGCGGTTGCCGGTGCGAAGACGACTCCCGGTCCGTTGGATGGCGTTCGGCGGATCGATAACCTGAGGCCGTGAGCAAGATCCTGGTCGCTGACCCCATCGCCGAGGACGGCGTCGAGATGCTGCGCCGCGAGGCGGAGGTCGACGTCCGGACCGGGCTGTCCGGCCCCGAGCTGACGGAGATCATCGGCGACTACAACGCCCTGGTCGTCCGCAGCGAGACGAAGGTCACGCCGGAAGTCTTCGCCGCCGGGAAGCTGCTGCAGGCCGTCGGCCGCGCCGGCGTCGGCGTGGACAACATCGACCTGAACGCCGCGACGGCGCGAGGCGTGATCGTCGTGAACGCGCCCCTCGGCAACACGATCTCGGCCGCCGAGCACGCCGTGGGTCTGATGCTCGCGCTGGCCCGCCACATCCCCGAGGGCAACGCGTCGTTGAAGGGCGGGGAGTGGAAGCGCTCGAAGTTCATCGGCGTGGAGGTGCGAGGCAAGACGCTGGGCGTGATCGGCCTGGGGCAGGTCGGCTCGGAGGTGGCGCGGCGGGCGAAGGGTCTCGACATGACGGTTGTCGCCCTCGATCCCTTCGTGTCGCCCGAGCGCGCGGCGGTGCTGGGCGTCGAACTGGCCGACTCGATCGAGGACGTCCTGCAGCGCGCGGACTTCCTATCGCTCCACACCGTGCTGACGGCGCAGACGCGGCATCTCATCGGTGAGCGCGAGCTGTCTCTGGCGCGGCCATCGCTGCGGCTGATCAACACCGCGCGTGGCGACCTCGTCGACACCGAGGCGCTGGTGCGCGCGGTGGACGAAGGCCGCATCGCCGGCGCGGCCATCGACGTGTTCCCCGAAGAGCCTCCGAACATGGAGGACCCGCTGCTGCACAACGACCGCATCATCGTCACGCCGCACCTCGGCGCATCGACGGCCGAAGCGCAGGAGCGCGTGGCCGTGGACGTCGCGGCGCAGATCCTCGCGATCCTTCGCGGCGAGCCCGCGCAGTACGCCGTGAACGCCCCGATGATCGCCGCCGAGACGATGAGCCTGCTTGCGCCGTACGTGCCGGTGGCCGAGAAGGTCGCATCGCTGGCCACGCAGCTATCTTCCGGACAGTTCGGCAATATCGAGATTGACTACCTGGGCGAGATCGCGAACCACGACACCGCGCCGCTGAAGGCCGCCGTCATCAAGGGGCTCGTCGGTCCGATCACCGAAGAGAATGTCACGATCGTGAACGCAAACCTCATCGCCGAGCACCGCGGCATGAAGATCACCGAGCGGAAGGGACCGGCCGAGGAGATCTACAAGGATCTGATACGCGTGCACCTGCACACCAGCGCCGGCGACACCGACGTCACCGGCACCGTCGCGCACGACGGCCCGCACATCGTCGCCATCAACGACTTCTGGGTCGACATTCCGCCCGGCGATGGCTGGCTGCTGCTCTGCGAGAACACAGACCGTCCCGGGATGATCGGCGCCGTCGGCACCTATCTGGGCCAGCACGACATCAACATCAGCTTCATGCGCGTGGGTCGTACCGCCGTCCGAGGTAAGGCGCTGATGGCCGTCGGCCTGGACGACCCGATCGAGGAGCGCCACCTCGAGGAGCTGGCGAAGATCCCGCAGATCCTCTCGGCGCAGGTAGCGAAGTTTTCGTAGCGCCTTCCGTTCGAAGATGTGCGATGAGTGATTCCGCTGTTTCTTCCGCGGCCCGGATAGGACGAGCGTGGACGGCATGAGCAATCACGGCGTCGATCCTGCCGTCATCGACTTCGGCATCCTCGCCCGGTGGATCGACGACGAGCGTCTTGCGCCCGGCGAGATCGAGTCGGTCGAGGCGCTCGCGGGTGGCACGCAGAACGTGATGCTGAAGTTTCGGCGGGGCGGCCGCAGCTTCGTCCTCCGCCGCGGGCCGCCTCATCTTCGGCCGAGGAGCAACGACGTCATCCGCCGCGAGATGCGCGTGCTGAGCGCGCTCGCCGGAAGCGATGTCCCGCATCCGGGGTTCATCGCCGGATGCCCGGACGAGAACGTCATGAACGGCGCGGTGTTCTACCTGATGGAGCCGGTGGACGGCTTCAATCCGGCGAACGGACTTCCCGAGCTGCACAAATCCGATCCCGCGATCCGCCACGAGATGGGCATCCAGGCAGCAGACGCGATCGCGCGGCTCGGCGCCGTCGACTACATCGCAGTGGGGTTGGCCGATTTCGGGCAGCCGGAAGGCTTTCTCGAACGACAGGTGCCTCGCTGGATGTCGGAGCTCGAGTCGTACTCGAAGAATGAGGGGTATCCGGGGCCGGACATTCCCGGCGTCCAAGAGGTCGGGACGTGGCTCGACTCGAACAGGCCGTCGACGTGGAAGCCGGGCATCATGCATGGCGACTACCATTTTTCGAACGTGATGTTCGCTCACGACGGCGGGAAGCTTGTCGCGATCGTCGACTGGGAGATGTGCACGATCGGCGATCCGCTGCTCGACCTTGGCTGGCTGCTCGCGACGTGGCCGCAACCGGGACGGCCCGGCTCCGTCGGCTCACCCCTGGCAACGGCCGGTGGGCTCTGCGCACCCGAGGAAGCGCTGGCGCACTACGCGCAGCACTCGACGCGCGATCTCTCGGCGATAGCGTGGTACAAGGTACTGGCGTGCTTCAAGCTCGGCATCGTCCTCGAGGGCACGCACGCGCGCGCGTTTGCGGGCAAGGCGCCGAAGCCGGTCGGCGACATGCTGCACGCCACGACCGTCGGATTGTTTCAACAGGCGTTGGCGCTTATCGCAGACGACTAGGCCGCGACGGCGCGCGGCCGCAGCGCTACTCGCTGGCGCCTTGAGCGAGCCTCTCCGCGCGGCGGCGAAACGCGACGACGCCCTCGCTCTGTAGCGGCTCGCCGTGGCCGAAGTACGCAGCATCGAAGTCCAATTCGGCCAGTCGCAGGAACGATCGCACCGCCTCATCGGAGTCGCAGTTGAAGAAGCCGACGATCGGCCGTCCGTTGAGCGAAGCGACCGCGTCGCCGCAGAACAGCATGCGTTCGCCGGGCAAGTGGACGGCGATGCTTCCAGGTGTATGCCCGGGGACATGGACGACTGTCGCACCTCTTCCGATATCGAGTAAGTCTCCGTCCTGGAGTGCCCGTTCGACTGCGCAGGACGGCGCAGGGACGACGCGCGACATCGCCTGTTCGGCATACGGGCGCTCGAGGTCGGACAAGACTGGCGGACAGATCTCGGACTCTCCGCGAACGACAGGCGCGTCGAGCATGTGTGCGAGGACTGACGCGCCACATACTGCGGCCAAGTCCGCGACAGAACCGGTGTGGTCGACGTGCGCGTGCGTAAGGACGATCTCGCGAAGGTCGGAAGGCTTTCGACCGAGACGGCGGATTTCGTCGAGGACGACGGAGGCTTTTCCCGCGACGCCGGTATCAACGAGCGTGAGCCGATCGCTTTCCTCCAATAGATACGCAGAAACGAAGTCGTAGTCGAGCGAGTGAACGCGCAATGCAGCCACGGCTCGCCATTCTACCGGCGCGGCTCTCTCATGGCTGCCGCCACAAGAGGTTTCCGTAGCTGCGTGACACGCGCCGTCGCGTTCGGCGTACCATGGCTCTCGTCGTGAAACGCCTCCGTCCAGCGACTCCGCTGCTTGCCCTTGCGCTCCTGGCCGCCGCGTGCGCGTCGAAAGCCGGCGCGCCCGAACCGCCGACCACACCCGCCGGCACTCAGCTCGCACCCGTACCGACCGCAAGCGCGCCTGCAACAGTCGCCGCGACCCCACAGCCCGCCGCGACTGACGCGCCGCCGCCCACTGCTTCATCCGGCGGGTCCGTCACCATCGATGCGGTAGGCGACATCAGCCTGGCGCGCCAGCTCGTCGACCGCATGACCGCGAACGGGCCGGACTATCCGTACGCGCTGATCGCGCCCCTGATGGACGCGGACATCGGCTTCGCGAACCTCGAGGGAGCGCTGACGGACGGCGGGAACCCGTGGCCGAAGGGCTACAACTTCCGCACGCCGCCGCCGCTGGCCGCCGGCCTGCCCCGCGCCCACGTCGACGTCGTGACGCTCGCGAACAACCACGCGATGGACTACGGCCCGTTCGGGCTGATGGACACGGTGCAGACGCTCGACGTGGACGGGGTGCGACACATCGGCGCCGGCGCAAACGCGCAGGCGTCTCGGGCGCCGGCGATCATCGACGTCCGCGGCATGAAGGTGGCGTTCTTGGGCTATGTCGCGACGCCCGACGAGTCGGGTGGCTTCTCGATACGCCAGTGGGCGGCCAGCGATACTCCCGGCGTCGCGCTCGGGTCGGCGGACGCGATCGCATCCGACGTGGCGGCCGCGCGGCAGCAGGCAGACTTCGTGATCGTCGCCGTGCACGCGGGCGACGAGTACCGCCACATGCCGAACGCTACGCAGCGCGCGCTGGCGGATGCGGCGTTGGCCGCGGGCGCGGACGCTTACATCGGCGCGCACCCGCACGTGGTGCAGCCGGTGGAGATGCGGGGAAAGCAGCTCGTCGCGTGGAGCCTCGGCAACTTCATCTTCGACCTGGACAACGTCGATCTCGCGAACATCCCAACGCCGCGCGTCTCGCTGATCCTGAAGCTGACGCTGACGAAAGGCGCCGGTGTGACGTCGTACGAAGCCATCCCCGTCGTCCTCGACGACACCCAGGACCGCCCGCGCCCCGCGACCGAGCCGGAGGCGGCGGCGTTGCGGGCGCAGATTGCAGGATGAGCGGCTCGATGCATCAACTGTTGACGGCGACCTGGGCGAACGTCCGCGCGGGGCTCTTCGCGTCGTGGAGAAGTTCTCGGACGAGGATCTGGCGTTCCGTCCGGCAGCCAACACATATTCCGTCGCCGAAACCCTCCTGCACATCGCGAACGAAGAGGACGGCGAGGTGCGATACGGCCTGACGCGCGAGCTGTCAGAGTTTCCGTCGGGCTTCGAGGTGCACCGGTATGCCGACAAAGCGGCGATCATCCGCGTGCTCGATGACGTTCATGCAAGGACGATTGCGTACGTCGGCGGGCTGGGCGACGCGGACCTCGCGGAGAGCATCGAGACGCCGTGGGGCGCGAAGGGCCGCCGCATCGAATTCCTGTGGCACGTCATCGAGCATGAGGTGCACCATCGCGGGGAGCTCTCACTCATGCTGGGGCTGTTGGGCCGGGAGGGGTTGGATGCGTAGTGCGCGACCTGCTAGCTGCTCCTTCCCGCAGTTCGCGTGTTGAACCGGACTCGCGGTCTGGATCTCAGCCGTCAGAGAGGGCGAGTGGCCGGCGGGTGCCTCGGCGGAGCCGCAACCAACCCCGGCGGCTATTCGTGGCGACTTCCTGCGTTCCCGGAGGGATAGCGCTCGTCTTTGAGGAGCGCACGTCGGCTGACATCGCGTTACGCGCGGCGTGGAGAGCCTGAATGTCACGCCGGCGCTGATCTTGGATCGCCGCCAGTTCGAAGTCCGTGATCATCACTCCGCTCCTCTCTTCACGGCGCAGGTCGAAGTCGCGTGCGCGTACAACCGCCCTGCGTCGTCCGTGATGTCCGCTTCTGCCACTGCCACCCCGTGGCCGACGTGAATCGCGCGTCCCGCGGCGAGGATGCGTCCGGTCTGCTCCGTCACCGGCCGGATGAAGTTGATCTTCAGTTCGATGGTCGGAGCCCAGCTCCCGGCCGGAAGCTGCGAGATGATCGCCGTCGTCATCGCCGTGTCCGCCAGCGTGGTCAGCACGCCGCCATGCACCGTCCCGGCCGGGTTGTACTGCATCTCGCTAGGCGGCATCGAGAACACGACGCGCCCGTCTTCCACGTCCTCGATGCGAAGGTCGAGCATCGCGGCGGCCGGCGGGAGTGCGATGGTGCCGTCCCTGATTCCCTCGAGCCACTCGCGTCCTGTCAGGGCGACCGTGGCCTTGCGGGCTTCCGTCGGATCCTCCCAGCGGATCGTCCTCTCGCGGCTCGTCGGCGTTTCGATCATGACCATGGCTACCTGCCTCCTGTATCTTAGTCACTAGCTTAAAACTAGTTTATGGCTAAGTCAAGGGTTGGGAGGCAACCACGCGAAAAAAGTAGGCAGGCTTTAGAGGGTCTGGCCTGCGGCCGCGGCGGCTTCCCGCCGGGTGAACTTCCGGCGCACGTCCCTCGGGTGGATCTCGCCGCACTTCTCGCATACCTGGCGGAGCTTCACCGACCGACCGCAGTCTTCGTGGACGAGCGTGACGCCGTCGTACTCGTACTTGTGACCCCACTCCAGCAGCGCGGCGATCACGTTCCGGAGCCCCATCCCCTTCCGCGTCAACTTGTAAAGGGCCCGCGGCGGATGCTCCTCGTAGAACTCGCGCTCCACGATGTCGTGGTCTTCGAGCAGCTTCAGCCGGTCCGAGAGTACGTTCGGCGCGATCCCGTCGAGCGAACTCTGCAACTCGACGTACTTCCGCGGACCCTCGGCCATGAGGTCCCGGACGATCAGCAGCGTCCACCGATCGCCGACGACGTCGAGCGACCGCGCGATGGGGCACGGCAAACCGTAGTCTTTCCGTACGGGCATACCCGAGTCTAGCTCGACTCGCTACGTTTTAGCAAGCGACAGCGCAGAGGTGGCATCCGTCGCGGACTCGTGCGGGCGCGACCGCCTGGCCCTATACACTCCGCGATTGGCTTCGGCGGAACGTCCCGCGACAGCGACGATCCGGGGCCGAACAATGAGTGTAGGCTGCGCCGGCACGGAGGCATCGGCATCCGGCCGGGCATCCGTTTTGCATCCGCGTGGAAGGAACAGACGAACTTCTAGTAGCGTCTAGGGAAAATCCAAGGATAGACGCAGCCACAGTGCAGAGGCTGCGACTAAACACGCCATTGTAATTTGGTAACGCCCGGGCCAGCGTGCTTGAACGGCGGCGATCGTCGCTACGCCTATGATCGTAGGGAACAACACGAGATCGTCATACGATTCTATGAGATGTCTCCGGTCGCTAGCGTCGTGGATGACAAATGACAGTGCCGACAGCCCCGACGGACAGATCCATAGGAGCCAGGCTAGTCCTGCGATGACCATGCCGAGCCATCCGAGGAAGGTCAGCGGCTGGTTGCTCGCCATCACAACACCTTACGAGTCGAGACCGGTCTTAGGCCACGCATCTTCGGATGCTACTCGTCACGTTCGCGACGGCGGTCGCCAGCGGGGCAAGCACACTTAGCGTCCACGCGGAGCAACACCTTCGGCATCCGACGAGTGCGCATGGGGTTGAGCTTCCGGTAGCCCTTACGACGCCTGAACACCCCCTCCGGCGACACGCTTGTTGTAGACAGGCTTCCACTCCTCTGAGCCGAACGCGAGCGGGCTGAACCGCTCGGCGTAGTGAGCCGTCTCTATTTCAACAGCTGCCGCAGGACATACGGCAGGATCCCGCCGTGCTCGTAGTACCGCACCTCCACCGGCGTATCGATCCGACAAATGACGTTGAATGACTTCTCGCTGCCGTCGCCGCGGCGGGCGCGCACCGCGAGGCGCTTGCGCGGCATCAGCCCCTCGGCGACGCCTTCGATGTCGTAGGTCTCGCTGCCGTCGAGTTCGAGCGACTTCGCGTCTTCGTCCGGCTCGAACTGCAGCGGCAGCACCCCCATGCCGACCAGATTGCTGCGGTGGATGCGCTCGAAGCTCTTCGCGATGACCGCGCGCACGCCGAGGAGCAGCGTCCCCTTCGCCGCCCAGTCGCGCGACGATCCGGTGCCATACTCCGCCCCCGCGATCGCGATCAGCGGCACGCCTTCTTCTCGATAGCGCTCCGCAGCATCGAAGATCGACATCTGGTCGCCCGATGGAAGATGGCGCGTCCATCCGCCCTCCGTGCCGGGGGCGAGCGTGTTGCGGATGCGCGTGTTGGCGAACGTGCCCCGGATCATCACTTCGTGGTTTCCGCGGCGTGCGCCGTATGAGTTGAAGTCGTCGGCGTCCACCTCGTGGTCGATCAGGTACTTGCCGGCAGGGCTCGCCTTCGGGATGGAGCCGGCCGGCGAGATGTGGTCCGTCGTCACCGAATCGCCGAGCAGCGCCAGCGCGCGTGCGTCGCGGACATCCTGCAGCGGCGCCGGCTCGAGCGGCATGCCATCGAAGTAGGGCGGGCGCTTCACGTATGTCGAGTCCGGATCCCATGCGAAGAGATCGCCCGGCGGCACGTCAAGCCGCCGCCACTCGTCGGTGCCTTCGAAGACGTGTGCGTACTTCTGCTGGAACATCTCGGACTTCACGGCGGTGCGTACGGCATCGGCGATCTGCTGCTGCGTCGGCCAGATCTCGCGGAGGAAGACCGGCTTGCCGTCCTTCCCGTCGCCGAGCGGCTCGTTGTAGAGGTCGATGTCCATCTCGCCGGCGAGCGCGTACGCGACGACAAGCGGTGGCGACGCCAGGTAGTTTGCGCGCACCTCGGAGTTGATGCGGCCCTCGAAGTTGCGGTTGCCGGACAGCACCGACGCGGCGACGAGGTTGCCTTCGCGCACACCCTCCGAAACGGGCTCGGGCAGCGGCCCGGAGTTGCCGATGCACGTCGTGCAGCCGTACCCGACGAGATAGAAGCCGAGCTGCTCGAGATAAGCGTCGAGCCCGGACGCGCGTAGGTAGTCGGTGACGACCTGCGAGCCAGGCGCGAGGCTCGTCTTCACCCACGGCTTCGATGCGAGACCGCGCTCCACGGCGTTCTTCGCGATGAGGCCGGCGGCGAGCATGACCGCCGGGTTCGACGTGTTGGTGCAGCTCGTGATCGCGGCGATGACGACGGACCCGTGCTTGATCTGGTACGTCGCGCCGTTGGATCGAACGGTGACGTGCTCGAACGGATCGGCTTCCGGCTCAGGCGCGGCGACTTCGGCCGCCGGCTTCGCGGCGCTCCCGCCTTCGCCGAGCCACCGCTCGACCTTCGTCGGGTCGAGGTTGGCGCCCTGTTCGAGCATCGTCATGAGGTTCTGGCGCCACGTCTGCTTCGCGTCCGACAGCGGGACGCGGTCCTGCGGCCGCTTCGGGCCGGCGATGCTCGGGACGACATCGCCGAGGTCCAGCTCGAGCGTGTCGGTGAACAGCGGCTCGGGCGTATCGTCCGTGCGGAAGATGCCCTGCTCGCGGCAGTAGGCCTCGACGAGGTGGACGAGTGGCTCGGGCCGGCCGGTGAAGCGCAGGTAGGTGAGCGTCTCGGCGTCGACGGGGAAGAAGCCCATCGTCGCGCCGTACTCGGGCGCCATGTTCGCGATGGTCGCGCGGTCCGGCAGTGGCAGGCTGGTGAGGCCTTCGCCGTAGAACTCGACGAACTTGCCGACGACGCCCTTCGCGCGGAGCATCTGCGTCACGGTGAGGACGAGGTCCGTCGCCGTGGCGCCCTCGCGAAGCCGGCCCGTGAGCTTGAAGCCGACGACTTCAGGCGTGAGCATCGGCATGGGCTGGCCGAGCATCGCCGCCTCCGCCTCGATCCCGCCGACGCCCCATCCCAGCACGCCAAGGCCGTTGATCATCGTGGTGTGCGAGTCGGTGCCGACGAGCGTGTCCGGGTACGCGACCGTGCGGCCATCCTCCTGCCCTTCGAAGACGACCGACGCGAGGTACTCCAGGTTCACCTGGTGGACGATCCCGGTGTCCGGCGGGACGACGCGGAAATTGTCGAAGGCCTGCTGCCCCCATCGCAGCAGGGCGTACCGCTCCTGGTTGCGCTCCAGCTCCTTGCGCGCGTTGAAGAGAAACGCGCTGCTGGCGCCGAACTGATCCACCTGCACCGAGTGGTCGATGACGAGGTCGGCGGGCTGCAGCGGGTTGATGCGCTTCGGGTCGCCGCCGAGGTCACGGATGGCGTCTCGCATGGCCGCAAGGTCCACGACGCACGGCACGCCGGTGAAGTCCTGCATCAGGACGCGCGCCGGCCGGAAGGCCAGCTCCTGGTCCGCGGGCTGCTTTGGATCCCACGCTGCCAGCGCCCGGATGTCCTCCGCCGTGACCGTCAGGTCGTCCTCGAACCGAAGCAGATTCTCCAGCAGGATCTTGAGACTGAACGGCAACCGCGAGGGCTGCCCGACGCCACCGCGCTCGAGCGCCTCGAGCCGAAAGACATCAATCGTCCGTCCGTCGACTTGGATCTGACTGCGCGCGCCAAACGAATTGCGGGACGCCATCAGTTCATTATCGCGCGACGTTTGCGGATGGCACAGGCGCGGCTGGGTGACTCATCCGGTAACCGCACCTCTGGGAAGAAGAACGGCCGAACTACCTACCCCTATCGCCCCACCACCGACGCCGCCAACCGCCGCGGATCCGCCCGCCCGCTCACCCCGACGCACGGCGCCAGCTCCGCGATGCGTCCGAACTGCGCCGAGTAGTCCACTCCCACTCCGCGCGTCTCGTACGGCCCGAAGTCCTTCGCCACCGTCCGCAGCGCTGCCACCGCTTCATCGGCCGCAAGGTTCGTCTGGCTCAGCCCCTCGCCGCCTGTCCGCCAGGCCAAGCTGAAGATCTGGCCGAGCGGCGCCGAGAGCACTGACCGCGCGCCGAACTCCGCACCGACATCCACGTCCGTCTTCTCCTCGAGGCGCCACAGCTCCTCGCGTCCCAGCCGCGCGTACTCGCGCCGCCGCCCGTCCGGCACCAGCCGTGACAGCGCCGCGCTCGCGAGCAGTGTCCCCGGATTCACCCGCGGCTTCTTCGGCAGCCCGACGACCAGCACGCCGTCGTCGCCCGGAAGCATCAGCACGCGGTCGTTGCTCAGGTACGCATAGCCTCCGCGCTCGATGAGCTGCAGCGCGACGGAGCTCTTCCCCGACCCCGAATTCCCCAGGAACACCAGCGCCTTCCCGCTGCGAAGCTCCACCACCGCCGATGCGTGCACCATCGCGTACCCGCGCTCGAGCAGCTCCAGCCCGAAGAGCGTCCCGATCAGGTTCACCACTTGGTTCGCGTGCTCTTCGAGCTTCCCCGTGATCAACGCCCGGTCCGGCGATAGCACGATGAGCACGCCCGTCCGGTTCTTGAGGATGAACCGCGTCGCGCCCTCGTCGTAGTAGCTCTCTTTCGGCGCCCGGCCCGAAGATGTCGGCCGCGACCATACGGCCATGCGCGACGCGTCGTACAGCGGCGTGCCAACGATCGCATGGAGCTGCCGGTCTGCGAGGTCCGCGTCGGACGCGAGATAGTCCGCGAAGTACGACTGCAGCTTCGAAGCCAGTCGCAGGCTGTTCGTCTCCACGTCGATCCGGAACTCCGCGAACTGAAGTCGGATCGTGGCCGACGTCGCCGATGCGTCTGGCGCGGCCTGCATGCGGTTACCCACGCAGCGAAGTCACGATGTGCCGCGCATACATCGCCGCCACGTCGATGCCCGACGCCTCGACGAGCCCGCGGAACCCGCCGAACGCGCTCACCTCGTACACCAGGAAATCACCCTCGTGCTCGACGAGATCAACCACCGTGTACTCCAGGCCGAACGCACGCGCAGCCCGCTCGGCGTACTCCACCCCGCGCGCGTTCAACTCGCACGGCGCATACCGCCCGCCGGCCGCCGTCGTCGTCATCCACTCCCCCTCCCGCGCCATGCGATAGAACGCGCCAACGAACCGACCGCCGATCACCGTCGCCCCGATATCGCGCCCGGGTGCCTGCACGAACTTCTGCACCAGGTACGGATCGCCGTTCAACCCCTCCGGCGCGGCCTGTCCGGCGCGCACCCGTATCATCCCTCGCCCCTTCGAGGTGTACACCGGCTTCACGACGGCATCACCCACTCCGCCGATCGCGCGCGACAGCGCGGCGGCGTCCTGTACCCCGATCGTCTGAGGCACCGGTATGCCATGCTCCGCGAGCGCCATCGTCATCCGGTACCGGTCCATCGCCCGGTCGATCACGTCCGGCCGGCTGAACACCTGCACGCCCGCGGCCTCGAGCGCCCGCAGCGGATGCAGCCGCAACCGGCTCGCCGCGCTGCTCTGGTCGCCGAGCTTCTTCACCACGACGCCGGTCAGGTCCCGAAGATCCCGTCCGTTCAGGTCCACCCAGCCGGTCGCCAGATCGTGGATCACCTCGCCGAGCGAAAACACGAACGACTCCACCCCCGCCTCGCGCAAGGACGATGCCAGCAGCTCGCTCGACCATGCGCCCGGGATTCCCGCGACAGCGACCTTCATACGCGTACGACCCGGCGGCTCGCCTTCTTTAGGTACTTCAGCCCCTCCGCGAACAACGTCTCCGCCCGCTCCGCATCGTCCGTGAGCCGTGCCGACGTGATTAGCGCTCGCGCTCGCGCCAGCCTCAGCCGCTCCTCGAAGGACTGATCACCGTTCTTACGCGCGAACTCACCGACGGTTTCTGTGAGCACGTCGTTCACCACGCCCAGCGTCCGGGCGACGCGCTTCTTTGGGAACTGCCTGAACGTCGAGGTCAGCAGCACCCCCACATCGCCGGCGAAGTCGCCGTACCGCGAACGGTGCACGTCGATGAAGACGACCTGCCGCGTAGCGCCGTCGTACACCGCGTTGTTCGCGTTGAGGTCGCCGTGCACCCACACGCTGAACGGCGGCGCCAGCCCCTGTTCTCGCCGCTGAAGGAGGTCGAGCGCTCCGAATATCCCGCCGTACTTCTCCAGCTCTTCCTTCGCGATGTCTTCCAGGTCCGGATGCCGCCGCAGCACTTCCCGCAGCCGTGACCGGATCTGCTGCGCGTAGTCCAGCCGCGGCGCCCGCGTGACGAGGGTGCTCGACCAGATGTCCATCAGCGCTTCCGTCAGCGCCTTCATCGCCACGAACTTCGCTTCGTCGTCCGTTTGCGACAGCAGGATGTCCTGCACCAGCGCGCCGTCCGCGAACTCCCGCAGCACGGCCCGGCGGTCCTTGTCCTGCGCCCGCCCGATCAGGTGCGGCGCGTGCGCCGGCGCCAGGCTCTCCCACTCGATGCCGCGGCTGATCTCGTCTTCGATCTTCCGCTTGCCGCCCTCCTTGAAGAGGTACCGGTGCCCGTCTGCGCTGTCGATCTCCAGCACGATCGCGCCCGAGATCCCATCCCAGAAGTGGCGGTACACCCGCGCGCCGTTGCTCTGGTCCGCCTCCGTCAGCAGCGTCTCGAGCTGTTTGAACTGCGGATACTTCAGCCGCGTGCCCGTGACCGAGAAGAACGCCGCCTCGCCGATGTTCAGTGCGAAGTCACCGGTCTTCTCCAGGTACTTCATCACCGCCAGAACGTGCAGAAGGTAGTTGGCGTGTCCTTCGCCGGCATCGAGAATCTGCGCAACCTGCTGCAGCGTCTTCACGTAGATCTCGTCTACTTCGCGTTCCTTCTCGCACGCCGACTTTGCGAGCTCCAGGTCCTGCTTCAGGAAGCCGTTCACGCCGTCCACGAACGAAGCGATCGCCGCATCCGCCAGCTCCTGGATCGAGAAGTCCAGAGGCGGAGCCGGCTCCTGCGCCAGCATGATCGAGTGCTTCGCGATGTGGGTCGCCGCGTCCCCGATGCGCTCGAGGTTCGAAAGCACGCGCAGCGCCGCCCGCCAGCGTCGCGTCTCCGAGATATTCGACCCGGCGGCGCCGATTGCCTCGAAAATCCGCTGCTCCAGGGCCGCGTAGATGTTGTCTACGACGTCGTCCCGCTCGACGACGCTGTCTGCTTCGCCGAGGTCGCGGTTATGGAACGACGCGAGCGCGTCCTCCATCTGCTCTCGGACCGTCGCGCTCATGTGCGCGAGGCCTTCTTCAACGTGCCTCATGCTCGCCTCGGTTGACCGCGCGGGACTACGCTAAGTTCGTTTGTCGGTTGCGGGGTTTTGTTAGTCGGCGAACGCCGCGGGCTCGGCCGCCGCGCCGCCGGGGACGATGAGCAGGCCCGGTGCAACCGGCGCGTCCGCCTCGCGCCGCCGCATCGTAAGCGTCAGTTCGATGCTTGACTTGCCCTTCTCTGCATCGCCCGATCCCTCGATCTCGATCTTCACGTCCTCGGGGATCTCGATCGTTAGGGATGCGTCGCCCGACTCAAGGAGCATCGTTCGTTCGCGCAGCCCTTTCGCGAGCGATTCGAGGTACTGCGCCGCTTCCTGCGCAGACACCGTGCCGGTGAACTCCACTTTGTCTTTGCCGGGCATGGCTCACTTCCTCTCCGCGGGAGATGTGCCTTACGCCACTGCCTCCGCCTCGACGGAGCCCTGCCACTTCGCGACCCGTTTCACTTCCTGGCAGAACTCCACGACGGAGCGGGCGTACGGCTTCGCGTGTACGCGCGTGCGGCCCGCGACGAACGGTTCCGTAATGTTGCCGTCTCGGATCGCCGCCTGAGGCACGATTGTACTACGGATGCCCACCTGCAGATAGAAGTGTGCATCGCTGCCGCCCGAGAGTGGCAGGTTGTGCCGTTCCGCGAGTTCGACCACCTGGCGCTCCCCGCCGTGGTCGCGTCCGTTCACTTCGACCGCGTGCACCATGCCGAAGATGCCTTCGTCGAGCTTCGAAGCTTCCTTACCCGTGCGGAACGGATGCGCGAGGATTAGAAGCAATCCCGTCCGCCGCGCCTCGCGCGCGAAGTCCATCGCGGGCGGATGGTTCCACTCCGACAGCCGCGGCGTGAACGCGTTGTCTAGCGCTGACAGCTTGTCGATGTCACCCACGACGATAAAGTCCACTCGCTCTCCGACCGTCACTTCCGCGCCGCTCAGCACCGAGAACTCACGCCCGACCCGGTATGCGCCTTCGCGATACTCGAACTGGCTGCGCAGCCAGTCGTGCATCTCCCAGAAGTTCACGGCGTGGATGTGCTCGGTCAGCGCAAACGCGTCGAGCCCGCGCCGCTTCCCCAGTCGCACCAGCCGCTCCAAGTTCGAGTGGTCGTACTCGAAACTCTTCGACAGCCGGCTGTGTACGTGGAGATCGACTTTGCTCATCATCCCTGATCCTTCTCCTGTGTCATAACCGGCGCCGGTTAACTCTTGATTAATTCCGGTTAACGCCCGGTAAGACTTGAGCGCCTACTCCCTCGAACAGTTCTCGCGCAACCCTACCACAGGCCGCACTCGTGACGCCTCTCTTATCGTAATGTGAGACGCATCGCGCTCAGATTCATTTCCCACTCGTTCTTGTTCCACGGCCGCGTCAACACGGTTGTCGGCAGCGCGTGCTTCGGCCGCATCCGCGCACTCGTTACGTTTGATGCCCGTCGGTTAACGCTCGGTTAAGTCCGGAGGGAACAGACATAACGGCGATGATCGCTGCGGCCCTCTCCTCTATGATGCGAGCCTCGCATACCCACGCGTCCGTGATCACGTGCATGGAGTGTTGACGCAGTGACAATCTCGACGTCGTTCCACCCGCATCCGAGTCAGCTCGCGTCGCGCACCCGCTGCACCACCGAAGGCTGCGGCGGTGAGATCCTCCGCCACTCGCTCGGCTGCGGTATGGCCACCGGACGCTGCACCCGCTGCTTCACGCGCTACAACCTCGCCGACACCACCACTCCGGTGAGCGGCGCAACCGCGTCGAGCCGTCGCCCGCTGCAACGGCTCCTCCACGACTTCATCACCTGGCAAGAAGAAGACTGACGGCGCGCCTATAGCCACATGGTTAGGCGCTGACACACAGCGTCACTGTGGAGCTTGGGCTCAGCTGCCGCGTCCGTCTGCGCCTGGGTCACCGCGCCGGGAAGCCATCAACATCCATATCCCCGCCACAGCGGCTGCCGCCGCCACTAGCCAGATCGGTCTGAAGACGTCCGCGTTCTCCGAGCCCGTTCCCGTGGCCGGCAACGCGCCGGCGGAGCAGGTCGTCGGAGCGCTGGCGCTGGAAGTCAAAGTCTGATCCCGAGACGCAAAGTGGACCGTCAGCTGGACGTGCACCGTCGCCGAGCTGCACGCGCCCGACGCCGTGCCGATCACGATCGGCAGCTCGAACCCCAGGTGCGGCTCGAGGCCTGGGATCGTCTTCGAGCAAGAGAAAGCGACACCCCACAAAGGCACGCACGCCCATCCGTCGGTCGCCGCGTTCGTCAGCGCATACTTGTCGCCCGTCTCAACGGTAATGTCCCTGGACGTGATCTGGTCAGCACTACCATTGCTCACCTGCACGATGAATATCGCCGACGGCTCTCCAAGGAACGGATCCCTTCCGGCGTAGCGAAGCTCGAGGCTCGCAGCTTCCTGCGTGCTCGGCGGTCCCGCTGCCGCAGCCCGAACCATTGTGATGCTCAGTGAGCCGATTGCGATCTCGCACTTGCTCGACGCTTGGCCTCCGCTTCACCTACGGTGCACGTCCGCTGACATCATTCGCCGTCGCCCTACGGCTCCCGCCGGCCACCGCACGTTCCCCACCTCCGCTCGGAGAGGGGTTAGGAGGTGAGGCCCACGTCCTCACCCCCCTTTAACGCCTCACTCCTCGCACGCTGCCATCGACGCCTACGAGATCCGCCCGCACTCCGCGTACGCTCGCCTCACACGAGGGACCGGCCAATGCCGTCAGAGGCCGAGCGGCGACGGGCGTCGGCGCCCGAGACGCAATACCAAGGCCCGCCCCGCACCCCACGTAATCACGTTTGATCGTTTTCCCGAAGATCAATCAGAAAACAACCAGAACGATCAGCAATCCGAATCTACACCTCGCCACTCACACGAACCGCCAGATTCAACACCCTGCCAGTACCCGGAAAAACAACGATCAATCAAACACCGTCCGATACACTCCACCCATCCATCCCATCTGCGACATCCGTGGATAGACCGATGAGATTCGCCGACCGCATCGAGAAGCTGCCCCCCTACCTCTTCGCTCAGATCTCCAAGAAGGTCGCCGCGAAGAAGGCCCAGGGCATCGACGTCATCTCCTTCGGCATCGGCGACCCCGACCTGCCGACCCCGACGCACGTCGTCGACGCCCTCTGCGAGGCCGCCCGCGACTCCGCCAACCACCGCTACCCGGAGACTGAGGGCTTGCCGGAGTTCCGCCGCGCCGCATCGCGGTGGTACGAGCGCCGCTTCGGCGTCACCCTCGACCCCGCGACGCAGCTCATCTCGCTCATCGGCTCGAAGGAGGGCATCGCCCACATCGCCCTCTGCTTCATCGATCCCGGCGACGTCGCGCTTGTGCCGGACCCTGCGTATCCCGTCTACGAGATCGGCACGATGTTCGCTGGCGGCTCGTCGTACGCGCTGCCGCTGCGCGAAGACCACGGCTTCCTCCCCGATCTCGAAGCCGTACCCGCGGACGTCGCCTCCCGCGCGAAGTTGCTGTGGCTCAACTACCCCAACAACCCCACCGGCGCCGTCGCGGATCTCGACTTCTTCGAGCGCGTCGTCCACTTCGCGAAGCGCCACGACGTGGCCGTGTGCCACGACGGCCCCTACAGCGAAGTCGCGTACGACGGTTACCGCCCGCCCAGCTTCCTCCAGGCGAAGGGCGCCATGGACGTCGGCATCGAGTTCCATTCGCTGTCGAAGAGTTACAACATGACCGGCTGGCGCATCGGCATGGCCGCCGGCAACCCGCAGATCATCGACGCGCTGATGCGCGTGAAGTCCAACATCGACTCCGGCGTCTCACAGGCCGTGCAGCGCATGGCCATCGCCGCCCTCGAGGGCCCTCAGGACTGCATACCGGAGCACAATCAGATCTATCAGCGCCGCCGCGACCGCGCCGTCGAAGCGCTGCGCAAGCTCGGCCTTCGCGTCACCCCGCCGAAGGCCAGTCTCTACATCTGGGCGAAGGTCCCTGAGGGCATGACGTCACCGACCGTCGCCGAGCGCCTCCTCGACGATGCCGCCGTCATCGTTACGCCCGGCAACGGGTACGGTCCCAGCGGCGAAGGCTACGTCCGCCTCTCCCTCACCCTCCCCGACGACCGCCTCGAAGAAGGCCTCCGCCGCATCGCCGCCCTCCCCGCACTGGCGTAGACCCGGGGCTCTGGACGACGTACGACTGAAGACCACCCGCCCAGACCAACCGTGATACGCTGAACCGAATCCAGACCGGAGGCTCACGCATCCCTCGCACCATGCACTCCACCGCCGAAGAGCCGGAGCGCGCCGTCCTCGTCGGCGTCGAACGCACGTCGGGTCGCGACGGCTGGCATGACGGCTCATCGCTTGATGAGCTCGAGCTCCTCGCGAAGACCGCTGGCGCCGATGTCGTTGCCCGCGTATCGCAGCGCCTCGACTCGCCGCACCCCGCCACCTACGTCGGTAAGGGCAAGCTCGAGCAGATCAAGTCGTGCCGCCGCGCCGACGGCTACACGATGGTGGTCTTCGACGATGAGCTCTCGCCGTCGCAGCAGACGCGCCTCGAAGATGCGCTGCAGGTGAAGGTGCTCGACCGAACCGCGCTCATCCTCGACATCTTCGCGATGCGCGCCCGCACACGGGAAGGCCGGCTGCAGGTCGCGCTCGCCCAGTCCGAATACCTGCTCCCGCGCCTCAAAGGCCAGTGGAGCCACCTCGAGCGTCTAGGTGGTCGCAGCGGTTCGCCCGGCGCCATCGGTGTGCGGGGCCCCGGTGAGACGCAGATAGAGACCGACCGCCGCCTCGTCCGGAAGCGCATCACGAAGCTCAAGAGCGACATCGAGGACATCCGAAAGCAGCGCTCCCTCTACCGTCGCCGCCGCCAACGCGAAGGGATCTCAATCATCGCGCTCGTCGGCTACACGAACGCCGGCAAGAGCACGCTGATGCGCGCGCTCACCCGCGACCAGGACGTGTTTGTGGAAGATCAGCTCTTCGCGACGCTCGACCCGCTGACCCGCCGCGTGCAGCTGGACGCGCTGCATCCCGCGCTGCTCACGGACACCGTCGGCTTCATCCAGAAGCTGCCGACGGCGCTAGTGGCTGCGTTCCGCGCCACGCTCGAGGAGCTGACCGACGCTGCGATCCTCCTGCACGTCGTCGACATCACGCACCCTGAGGCGGCGCGCCAAAGCCAGACCGTCGAGGACACGCTCCGCGACCTCGGCCTTGCGGACAAGCCACGTATCACCGCGCTGAACAAGGTGGACCAGCTGCCGGACGCCGACGGCCGTCCGGTCGACTCACTCGACGAAGTTGCGTTCTTTCAGGAGTCGCTCGCGGCGAACATCCCCGGCGCGCTGCTCATTTCAGCCGAGAAGAGGTGGGGCCTCGATCTGCTCAGATCGAAGCTCGTCGAGCACCTCGACCGCACCCAGCAGCCGGCAACCGTCGCCTGACGGTTCGTATTCGCTGTGCCGACAAGGCAACTGTAGAGGGGGCCCGGAGGCCGCCCCTCAAAGTTTAGCCCGACATTGCTCTGTGGCGCCTAGTCCCCGAGCAGCGTGCTGTACCCCAACGCCAGGATCTCCTCGACGTACTCCCCCCGCCATCCCGGGTTGGGCAGCCGCACGCTGTGGTCCCGGTACCATCGATGGTACTGGAGGTACTCCTCCTCCAGCTTCCCGCGCCAGGAGTCCTCTTCCGCGAACACGTCCGGCTCGATGTCCTCGAGCCGCTTGTCCGTGTCGCTCGGATCGATGTCCAGGTCCTCCTGCCAGTAGTCCGCCAGGTAGTCCAGGCAGTCCTCGAGGTCCTTCCTGCAGTCGTTGATCAGGAGGCCCATCATGCCCTCCTGGTCCACCGGGTTGGCTCGAAGCCGGATCTCCTTGGCACAGTGCTCGCACACCACCACCAGCCGGCGGGCGTCGCACTCGTCCTTGTTCTTGCAATTGTGGACCCGGGGGGCGTATTCGGCGGCGCTCGGAAGCCGCGTGTACCCAGCTACCAGGGTCGTGTTGAGCGAGCCGCAGCGCAGGCACGACATTTTGTCGGCGAAGATATCATCGATCGCCTTATCCCAGTCGATCTGCATGCGCCACCTCCTCGGGTACTGCGGCGCTAGATTATATATCCCGCGCTGGAGGCCCTTCAACGAACCGGTGGCTAGCCGATTACACCCAATTCTGGCGGTTCGGGTTGCCCCGCCGGTGCCGATATTAGCTTCGGCAGGGGGTAGTACCGTGAGCCTTCGACGCGCACATCCGGTTCGCATCGTCAAAGAGGAAGCGCGGTTTCCGCTTCTCACCTCCGAGGGGCGGCCGCAGGAGGAGCGCGCCCGCATTTCGTGGGTACCGGTGATGCTCCGGCTGCTCGCCTTGGCCTGGGCGGGCGCTATCGCGGTCGCCCTGCTCGATGAATTCGGCGGCGCGCCCCACCTGCCGTTCATGATGGCCATGGGCATGACTGGCCTGCTGGTAGCGGCCAGCTTCGTCCTCACCCACGACGAGATCCGCAAGCGGCACCGGAGTTTGCCCGCAGCACACGAGGAGGCAGAAGGGTCGAGCGACCTGCTCACCAAGCTCCCCACCTTCAACCACTTCTCGAGGCGCCTCGTGGACGAGTTCCACCGCTCCCGCCGTACGGGACGAGGCGTCGCGGTCGTCCTCATCGACGTCAACAACCTCTCAGCCGTGAACAAGGAGTATGGCGTCCGTGCTGGCGACGAGGTCCTGCGCCACGTCGCCGCGTCGATCGAGGCGACGAAGCGCTTCAACGATGTGGTCGCGAGGCTGGGCGATGATGAGTTCGGTGTCCTCCTGGTCGAGAGTGGCGAGGACGGCGTCGACGCCTTCGTCGGTCGTCTCGAGGACCGACTCGCCCGGGAGTCCGCCGTGGCTGAGGTCAATGGACGAAACGTCGCTCTCTGGGCCGGCATCTGCTCGGGCAACGCGACCTCCCGGCCCGAGATCACCCGACCAGAGGCCGTCCTCGACGCGGCCATGGAAAACCTCAACCAGGCGAAGCAGGAACGCGAGCGCCGCCGGCGGATGTGGCTCTCCGCCTAGCCGCTCGACTCGATTCCGTTCAATAGCCGATGAGCCTGACCAAGGCCGATCGGCCGACGGGACTCTAGCCGACCCAACGTCCCGGCGACTCGGGCCTTCGAGGGAGCCTTATGCCGCCCTCCCGATGCCCAGCCGGCTTGCCGCCTCCGGGGCATCGGTGATGGACTCGCGGGTCATCCTCTCGACGAGCGCACCGATGTAAAGCAACTGCCGAACGACTTCTTCAGTGCGGCTCCCAGCAGCCTCGCGGTAGCCCTCGGCCGCCGTCGAGAGCTGTTCGCGCAATGCTTCGTCCTTCGCCGCCGCCGACCACACCTCGATGAGCACGCGACCGAGTCCGTTCGTCCCGGGAAGTAGCTCGTCTTCACTTGCCTCAAATGGCGGCAGCAGAGCCTTGCTGGCTTCGAGCCTCCGGACGGCTGCCGCCACGATCGCCTGCTTGCCATTGAAGTGGTGGTACAGACCGCCCTTCGAGCAACCGGCCGCAAGGCAGATATGATCGACAGAGGTCCTGCTGATCCCGTTCAGAGCGAACAGCATCACCGCCGCCTGAACGATCTGGTCGCGCATCGCTACGCTTCGCTGAGCCTGCTTGTCCGTGCTCGATGCCATCCATCAAAGGATCGGCAGATACGAGTGGCCGAATAAGCCGGGGCCGGTTCGGTCCTAGGCCGAATAACTTGTCCATTTCCTGACAAAACCATTGACACGAGGTCTGCTGCCGCAGATAATACATACCGACGAGTCGGTATAGTCCCGAGGTCTTGGGACAGAGGGCTAAAGAGACGGGAGGAAGCCATGGTGTTCCGGGTCGGTTGGTAAACCCAACCCTGGTCGTGAGTCGCCTTCGGCCTCCGTGCAAAGCGGAGGCCGTTGTGCTGTCCGGCGCTAGGCTGCCTTCGCCGCTGCCGGCTCATGCCGATCCGACCGCTGGTCGGAAGTCCGAATCTCGACGATCCGGTCGAAGGCCAGCAGGAATGCCTGGACACACTTCGGGTCGAACTGCGTCCCGCTGCAGCGGATGATCTCCTCGCGCGAGGCCTCGGGCGTCAGCGCTGCCCGGTACGGCCGGTCCGACGTCATCGCATCGAAGGTGTCGGCCAGCACGAACATGCGCGCGCCCAGCGGGATCTCGTCCGCCGCGAGCCCCCGCGGGTAGCCCTTCCCGTCGAACCGCTCGTGGTGAGCCAGCACGATGTTGGCAGCGCCTGATAGAAAGGAAATGTCCTTCAGCATGTCATGCCCGATCCGCGGGTGACGGCGCATCTCGACCCACTCCTCGTCCGTAAGCGCCGCTGGCTTGTGCAGGATCGCATCGGCCACCCCAATTTTCCCGACGTCGTGCAGCAGCGCGCCCCGCTGCATGTCCACCCACTCCGCCGTCCCCTCCGCGATCCCCATGTGCGATGCGATCTCCATCATGTACTTCGCCACCCGCAGTGAGTGCCCCTTCGTCTCGCGGTCTCGCGCGTCGAGCGCTGAGACCAACGCCTCCAGAGTGCCGTCATAGGTGCTCCGGAGCTCGTCCGCGATCGCGCGAGTCTCGCGGTTCGCCTTCTGTAGCTCGTCGTTCGTCCGCCGCAACTCCGCGACGCTCTCCCTCGTGCGGCTCAAGTACTGCCGCGTCGAGTACTGCATCATCAGCGGTGGCGCGATGAATGCCAGGACGCCGGACACGCCGATCGCGTCGTACGCGACCGCTAACGCGAGTCCGAGGAGGCCGAGCACTAGGTAGTGCGGGACGAGCCACTCGAACTTCTCGCGCCACACCTCCCGCAACGGCCGCTGCGCAGCCAGGCTCACCGCCAACGTCACAAGGCTGATGTTCAGCAGGTAATACACCGCCACCGCGCTCAGCGTCAGCGGGATCAGCCAGAGGCTCGGGCTGAACGTTCCGCCCATAGCGGCCCAGACCATGGCCGCGACCGCCACGTTCACGAGCGTGAACGCCCCGGCGTTGAACGCCCGTTTGTACCACGGCGCCCCGCTGCGGAAATCGAACGCGAGCGCTGCCGCCGGGCTCGCGATCGCCGCCCCGGCTGGCCCCAGCAGGAACGCCAGGGCGAAGTCGCCGACCATCCCGAGGGACAGAGCTGTCTCCCCGTAGATGGTCATTCGCACGCGGGAGAATGCGACGGCCAGGCCACCAATGAGAATCAGCGCCGGGACGCGATGCAGCTCGATCTGTGGCCCGTATACGACCGCTGCGGCGATGCCTGCCACCAGCACGGCGAGCACGTAGGCAAGCGCCGGCGCCGGGAGCCGTTCGTCACCGGGCGCCTCGCTCACCACTGTCAGCCTCGGCCCGGTCGGCTCCTCGGGTATCGGTGTCTGGGCGTCTGGAATGGCCGTTGGGGGCATACTCCCTGCCAGCTTGCGGACCCTCGCCCGGGGCCTCTCAGGAGTATCGGCCGCCGGGTGCCGGGGCTGCGTGGGCGAGCCCCTCAGGCCGCCTCCTCGAACTGCTGCGAGAGCTGCCGCCGGAGCGTGGACAGGATACGCTTGTGGAGCTGGCAGACTCGTGACTCGGACAGCCCCAGCATCTCTCCGATGACGTGGAACGGCTTAGATTCATCGTATCGGAGCTTTAGGATGGCTCTGTCTCGGGCATTCAGCCGGTGGAGCACGACGTCCAGCATTGCGAGCGACGCGTTATGGTCCGCGGCCTTGGCGGGGTCGCCGGTCTCGTCCTCGTCCACCGGGTCGAACGACGGCGCACTCTCCCCGCTCCGGTCCTGAAGCGCGTGCTCGAGAGAAATGAACCGTGAACCGGAGTGGCGCATGATCTCGTCCAACTGCTCGACGGGCATCCCCATCCGCATGCCGATCTCCTTGTTCGTCGGCCACCGTCCCAGCTGTGCCGCCAGCTCCTGGGACGCCTGCTCGATCTCCCGCGTACTCTTCCTCAGCGAACGCGGTAGCGGGTCCATCTTCCGGATCGCGTCCAGGATCGCCCCGCGGATACGCCGAACCGCGAAGCTCGCAAAGCTGGTGCCGCGCTCCTCGTCGAAGGCGTCAACCGCCTGGATCAGTCCCTCCGTCCCGTAGGCCAGCGCGTCCTCGCGGTCCAGGCCAAGCGTCTTCTGGTTGTCCGTCGACATGCGGCTCACCACGAAGGCCACGAGCGGCATGTGCTGGGTGATCATCTCCTGGCGGGCTGGTGTTCGCATGCGCTCTCCCACAACAAAACCGCTGTCACTGACAGCGGCTTGCGCAGAGAGACACGATCGGCGTCCGATGCGGTCTTTCGGCGGCCCGGCCATCCGCACGTGAGCGGATCCGTAGCTTTGCGTCCCCGCCTCTCAGCGGGTTTGCCCTGTCGTGACCTCTGCCTGAGATCCCGGCATCCCGCCGCGCGTCCAGCGAGCCGATCCCTTGGCGCGCTTAACATCCTTAACGCCCGCGGGGGCGTTTCATTACAGGGCGCAGCGCCCTTTTGACAGTTAATTTTCGGGGGTGCCGGACTTGTCATGGCCCATCGACACACTACGTTTGCTCGTGCATACTACTCACGATGTATGGCGAGTCCGACGATACTGACTGAGGATTCATGCCAAAGGCACTGAGCGATCGCTTCGAGCAAAGGAAGGCCACCCGCGGCAAGCTCGTGGAGGCCGCCCTCAAGCTGTTCTCGACCAGCGGCTACGAGCACGCGACCGTCGACGATATCTCGCAGGCCGCCGGCTACTCCAAGGGCGCCTACTACTTCCATTTCTCGACCAAGGACGACATCCTCATGGAGCTGCTCCGGATGTGGACCGAAGGCCGGTCCCTCGCGCTCGACGCGGGCACCGGACAGGCCTCTCCGGGCGAAGATGTCCGCGCCATGCTCGAAGGCCTCTTCTCGTACGACGAGGAGCCGCGGTGGCCGGCAGTCCTGCTCGAGTTCTGGTCTCAGGCGCTCCGGCACAACGAGGTGAGCAAGCGGCTCACCCAAGCGTACGCCGGATGGCGGCGTCAGCTCGCAGAAGCATTCGCCGCCGCCTCCGCGGCCGGAGAATTGCATGTCTCCTCCCCGGATGACGCTGCGTCCATCGCGCTCGCCGCGCACGATGGGCGCGCGGTCCAGGTGGCGATCGGTGCTCCCGCTGGCGCGATGACCGCGGTCGAATTGGCGGATGCCCTCATCGCGCCGCTCCGTGCCCCGGACGTCGCCATCCGCCGGGCCGCCGCCGCTATCTAGCTTTTCGCCTCTCGTCCGCTGCTGATATCGTGGCTGCACGGCTCCTCACGAAAGGATCGTTGTGCGTGCGCTCATCCTCGCCCCGTTCTCCGACGCCGGCCTCGACCGCCTCCGCGCCTCGATCGACATAACATACGAGCCGTGGCTCGACACTGACCGCATCTACGACCCCGATGAGCTCGGCGCGCGCCTCGCTGCTGATGGCGCGGACATCCTCGTCATCGAAGCGGACTTCGTGTTCGAAGAGGTGTTTGCCGCCGCCCCGTGCCTGCGGCTCGTCGGCGTCTGCCGCAACGCCCTAAACCACGTCGATCTCGACGCGGCCACCGAAGCCGGCGTCGTCGTTCTGCACGCGCGCGGACGCAATACCAACGCCGTCGCCGAGATGACGCTCGGGCTGATGTTCGCGCTCTGCCGCCGCCTCCTTCCGGCGCACACGCTGGTGTCCGGGGCCGGCTGGACCGATCCGGTCGCTGGCTACCGGCTCTTCCGTGCCAGGGAAATGGCCGGCTCGAACGTCGGCGTGATCGGTTTCGGGCAGATCGGCCGCGAGGTCGCCCGGAAGTGCATCGCCCTTGACGCGCGCGTACTCGTCTACGATCCGTTCGTGCCCGCCGCCGAGATCGAGGCGTTGGGCGCCTCGCCGGTGTCGCTTGACCCGCTCGCCTCCGCGTCCGACTTCGTGACGCTCCACGTCGCCGACACCGACGATTCGGCCGGGATGATCGGCGCCGCGTTCCTCGAGCGCATGAAGCCGGACGCCTACCTCATCAACACCGGCGCGGGCGCTGCGGTGAACCCGCTCGCCCTCGCGGACGCGCTCAACGCGGGCACGATCGCCGGTGCCGCACTCGACGTATTCGAAGGCCAACCACTGCCCGTGAGTAGCCCGCTCCTGACCGCCCGAAACCTCATTCTGACGCCGCATATCGCTGGCGCCACCGACGAGACGGTCGAGCGCCAGTCCGAGATCATGGCTTCCGAGATCGAGCGGTTCATCGCCGGCCAGCCACTCCAGTACGCGGTCAACGTCCCGGCGACTCCCGCCAGTGCCCGCTGAACCCGTCCTCGTGGTCGACGCCGGCACCAGCGGCCTGCGTGCCCTCGCCGTAACGTCCGACGGAGCAGCGGAGCTCCTTCAAGAGCGTGCCTGGCCGATGTTCACGCCGCCCGACGCAGAACCGTTCGGCCGCGAGTTCGATCCATCTGTCGTCCGCGAGGCGCTATCGGCGCTACTCGATTCGTCTTCCAACGGGACCTTCGCCGCCGTCGCCTTCACCGGGCAGCGCGAGGGCCTTGCGTTCCTCGACGATCATCGCGAGCCGCTGCTCATATCGCCGAACGTGGACGCGCGCGCCTCCGCCGAAGGCATCGAGATCGACGCCGCGCGAGCGACCGACGTCTACGCTGCGACCGGACACCTGCCCTCTCTGATGCAAGCGCCCGCGAAGTTCGAGTGGCTTCGCCGCAACCGCCCCGACGATGCTGCACGCGTCGCGGGAGTTATCCCGCTCGCCGACTGGCTGGCATCGATGCTCACTAGAACGCTAGTCGTCAGCCGCACGCTCGCCGTCGAAAACGGCCTTGTCGATATCCGCACCGGCGAGATCGCCGCAGCTCTGCCGACGTCCCACTGCCTCAATCCGGCATTCGTCCCATCGATCGTAGAGGAAGGCTTCGTCATCGCCGCGGCCGCAGCGACCGGTCTGGCCAGCACGCCGGTCGTCCTCGCCGGCGCCGACACGCAGTGCGCGCTGACCGGCATGGGCGCGCTCTCGCCGCGCGACGTTGCGGTGCCCGCTGGTTGGAGCGCCCCGGTTCAGCTCGTGACTGACATGCCGCTGTTCGATCCGGAGATGCGCTCGTGGACTGGCGTCCACGTCGTCCCGCATCGCTGCGTGCTCGAATCGAACGCCGGCGACACCGGACGCGCGTGGCAGTGGGCCGCCGAACTCTGCGATCTCTCTCCGCACGAAGCGCAATGCATCGCCGCTCAGTCCGCGCCTGGCGCGCGGGACGTGATGACGGTGCTGGGACCTCGAACGATGAACGCCGCCGCGATGACTGCGGGCGTCGGCGGCGTGACCCTGCCCTTGCCGCTCGCGATATCGCCTGCCGGGCGACCCGACGTCCTGCGTAGCGTGCTCGAATCGACCGCCTATGCCATTCGTGCCAACGTCGAGCAGCTCGAGGAGGTGTCCGGCGTGCGCATCGCGACGCTGCGACTTGGCGGTGGCATGTCGCAGAGCGCGACCTTCGCGCAGATTCTCGCCGACGTCCTCGACCGTCCGATCGCGGTCGCCGCTACTCCCAACACGACTGCGATCGGCGCCGCGATGCTCGGCTTCGTCGCGCTCGGTGTCCATCCCACCCTCGAAGCCGCAGTCGGAGCGATGTCGCACGCGACGACAGTCGAGCCGGATCCGCGCCGGGCCACGGACTACGACGACTTCTACGCCCGCTGGTGCACGATGGCGGACGCATTCGCACGCATGGCTGCGGAGGCGTAACGATGGACTTCGAAGCGGAACGCCGGGAGGTGCTCGACGCGGTGCGCCGCATCGTCGCGCTCGGTCTCGTCGCCGGTGCCAGCGGCAACGTCAGTCGCCGGATCCCCACGCCCGATGGCGACGTCTTCGCCGTCACGGCAAGCCGCGTGCCCTACGATCGCTTCTCGCTCGATGACGTGCTCGTGGTGGACGGCGATGTCGAACCGGTGGTCGGCGAAGGGATCCCTTCCAGCGAGTCGCTGCTGCACGCGGCGGTGTATGCCGCCCGCGCCGACGTCGGATCCGTCATCCATACGCATCCGGTCTACGCGAGCGCGTTCGCGGTCGCAGGCCGAGCGATCCCGCCGATTCTCGACGAGCAGGTCGTCCTGCTCGGAGGCCCGATCGACGTCGCGGAGTACGGCGCCTCCGCCAGCGAGGAGCTCGCGGACAACGCCGTTCGCGCCCTGGGCGAACGCGCGTCGGTACTTCTCCGAAGCCATGGCGCGGTCAGCGTCGGGCGCGACCTCGACGAAGCCGTCGCCGTCGCCGAGCTCGTCGAGCGCATCGCGCAGATCCACGTCGCCGCCTCGCTTCTTGGTGGGGCGGCGGAGCTTCCACCGGCCGTGGTCGCGCAGGAGCAGCAGGCGTATCGCATGCTTCACGAGCTTCGCGACTAGTTGCGCTTCATCCGTGGATGTCAAGCCGGGCATCGTCCGGTCCACGCTACGTCAAGCCTGCAATCGCCGGTCTCAGTCCGATCCTCGATAATGGACGCCGCCGACCACATCCTTGAGAGGTCCGATGCAAGTACCTGCGTTTCTCCTGCGACGCCTATACGTGAAGGGGAGCCTCCGCAACACCGGCGACGGATTCGCGTTCGAGCTTAAGAACTCCCTCGGTTCCGGCTACGCCGAGGAGATGCTGCCGCTCACCGTCGATGGCGCACCGATCCCGCCCGAGCAGGCGTCATTCACGATCGACGGCACGGGCGAGACGGTCGCGTTCACTGCGGTGTCAGCTGACCAGCCCTTCACCCTGTCGATGCGCAAGGTCGTCACGATCGCCGTGCGCGCAGAGCCGCTCACGCCCGGCAAGCACAAGATCGGCCTCGGCTTCGTCGTCACCGGCATGGGCAAGATGCAGTTCGAGGTAACCGACCTCGTCGAAGAGCCCGCGAAGGTCTGACGCCACCCGGCATCACGGCGTCGAGCAGTTCGTCCCGACCTCGTTCAGGTTGTTTATGGCATCCGCGATCGAGACGGCGCCGTCAGGCGGACCGCTGTTGCGCGGGTTCGTAGAGGCGCTGCGGTCGACAGTCTCGAAGCTCGGCGTCCCGTCCGCTTCCATTCCGGCATACGACCTGCCGTGGCTATTGAGCGTGTTCGGGTTCGCCACGCTCACCCCGATATACCCGAGGATGGCGATCGTGTCAGCAATGCTTACCGCGCGGTTGCGTGACAACAGGCCGAAGGCGTTCGTGATGACGTCGTAGAAGTCCCAGGTGTTCATCCCGTCGCGCCCGCCGCCGTTATTCACGGGGTTTGCGACGAGCGCCTCCCGTCGATTCGTGCAACCGTCGCCGTCGCTGTCCGGCGAACCACCGTTCGCGTTTGTGGTGTTGTCCTGCTGTGCCGGATCTGTAGCCCCATCCTTCCAGTCTGGCTGGCCATTGCCGTCGCGGTCCTTGTTCCCCTCGACGCAGGGCCCGATCTGGTAGCCCGCGCCCGGCGGCGGCGTCGAAGGCTGCCACGCCCCTGACAATGTGAGCTGCGTGGATGTATTCGACGCCACCACGCCGTAACTCCCCAGCGCATTCACCTGCATCCCGACCAGCGCGTTGGGTACCAGCGACACGTTGTTGTCCGCCAGCGTTGTGTTTGAGTACGTGACCGATCCCCCGCCGACGCTCAGCAGGCCTCCCACGACCACCAGCGCCGCACACGGCGTGGTAGGCACCGTGTTCGGGCGCCGTGGATCGATGCCGCCGCACGGCGCGCCGTCGAGGTTGTGGACCTCCGAGTAGTCCGAGCAGCCGTCCCAGTCAGCGTCGCTGTTCTTGTCGGTGAAGTTGAATCCGGGCACGACGAGATAGTCGGGGAATCCGTCGTCATCCGAGTCCTGCACCAGGCCGCTGATCGGCGCGACGCCATCGCGGACGTAGCACGTCGTCGCCCGCGTCGTGCCTCCGACGGACGTTAAGGCATCACAGAACTCATCGTGATCGTTGGCGGGCCGTACCGGACAGTCCGGTGGGCACCGCACCGCCGGGAATCCCGCGAACGATGGTAGCGGGTTCACCGTGAGGTACGGCTTCACCTGGCACGCATCGCCGATGCCGTCGGCATTCACGTCGAGCTGCGCCGGGTTGTACACCGTCGGGCAGTTGTCCGACCAATTCGAGAACCCATCGCCATCGACGTCCTGGTCCGGATCCCATGGCGCATGCGTTGGGTACGTCGTCCCGATGTTCGGGCCGCCGCTGACCGCCGCGTTGCACAGGGCGGACTTCCCGGCGAACGGCGTGCCCGGGCAGTTGTCCGTCGTACCCGGGTCAGGATCGCAGCTATTCCCCATCCCGTCCCCGTCCCCATCTTGTATGCCGCTCGTCGCGTTCAGGGTGTTAGTAACCGGGAAGGCGCCGACGTCAGCGTTCGGGCAGGTGTCGTACACCGGCTGCACGCCGTCCCCGTCTGCGTCCTCGGCGCTCGATGCCTCGATCGCGTAGTGGATCGGGTCCGTCGGCGCGCCGGTGATGGTCCGCGTCGGCGTCGGCGTCTCGTGCGACGAATGGGTCGTCGTCACCCCGTTCGCTGTCCACGACGTCCCGATGCTGTCGCCCGATATCCCTGGCTGCGTGATGGTCATCGCGAACGGCGTGCAGAGCTGCACGCTCTGGTTAGTGTTCGGGTCAGCCGGGTGCTTCGCGCGCGGGTCGCCGAACAGTATGAGCTCAGCGTATCCCCCTCCGAAGCTCGTCATGTCGAGTGTCAGCAGGTTCACGTCGATCTGGGCTGCACCCGACCCGATCAGCAGTACTCCATACGCACGAGACACGACATTGATGGGCGGCTGCGAGGCGCCGAGGCTACCCAGGTACCTGTCCTGCACATACCCCTCGATGGAGTCGACCATCGAGTCCGCCCCGTCAGGGATGCCATTGGCGCCTGATGTCCCGGAACTCCGCGCATCAGCTTGGGTGTCCGGGAAGGTGTCCGCGTCCGGGCCGTCGCGGCTGCTGACATACGACTCCGGCGGCGAAGCAGTCGAGATCGCGTTGCGGGCGTTGTACAGCGTGAAGGTAGTCGTCAGCGACGTCGTCCCCGCCGAGCCGCACGCCGCCGGCGCGCCCGCCGTCGGGTTCACATTGTCAGGGCCGTAGGCCGAGACCACGTTTGTGTTCGCGTGAAGCTGCACCGTCCCCATCGTCGCGTCGACCGGCACGTCTCCGTTGCACGGCAGCGGCTTGGACGCCGTACAGGTCACGATGTTCGATGAGTACTGCAGCGCCAGTACATCCGGCATCGGCATCGATGACGTCGCCGGGCATGCGGCCGGTCCCAGCGGGCAGTCCTCGCCGATCGTCGTCGTGATCGTCGGCGTGCTGGCCGCCAGCGTGCTGCTGAAGTTCGCCGAGTACGTGAGGTTGCTCGTGAACGGATCGGCCGCATGCGTCGGCGCCGGCCGCGGCAGCGTCACCGCTGCCCACGCCGCCAGCCCCAGCACCGCCGCTACCCTCATCCTCGCCACGACTCTCGCTCCCACAGCACCGCCTGCTTCGACGCCCCTCAACTCACAACGTCGAGCAGTTCGCACCGATCTGGTTCAGATTGATGAGCGCGTCCGCAATCGATATGGCGCCATCCGGAGGACCGCTGTCCGGTTTCGCGACGACCGCACTGCGGTCATAGGTTTCGAAGCCGGGCGACCCGTCAGGAGTCAGCCCGGCGTAGGTCTTCCCGTTGCTGTTCGGGGTGTCGGGCTTCGCGACGCTCGTTCCGACGTACTGCATCGTCGCGATCGTATCCGCGATCGCGACGGCATGGTCCTTCGAGACTAAGCCGAACCTGACGGTAAACACGTCGTAGTAGTCCCAGGGGTTGACGCCGTCGCGTCCGCCGCCCGCCGCATTGTTGATCGCCGTGTTCAGCGCCTCTCGCCGGTTTGTACAGCCGTCCCAGTCCGAGTCGGCATCGCCGCCGTTCGGGTTGCTCGTGGCGGGAATGTCCTGCTGCGTTGAATCGGTCGCGACGTCCTTCCAGTCCGGTATGCCGTTGCCGTTTTGGTCCTTGTTCCCGTCCACGCACGGGCCGGCCACGTACGCGGCGCCAGGAATTGGCCTTAATGGCGTCCAGTTCGCCGTGAGCGTGATCTGCGTCGATGTGTTCGACGCGACGATCCCGTAGCTCCCGCCCGCGTTCACCTGCATCCCCACGAGCACGTTTGGCACCAGGGACTGGTTGCTGTCCGTGAGCGTGTTCACCGTATAGCTGACGTTACTGCCGGCGCCGAACAGCCCTTTGATCGTGATCACCGTGATGCATGCCGTCGCGGGATTCGAATTCGGCAGGCGCGGATCCCCGCCGCCGCACGGCGCGCCGGGCGGACTGTGCACTTCCGTGTAGTCCGGACATCCGTCCCAGTCCGCGTCGCTATTCTTGTCGGTGAAGCTGAACCCCGGCACGACGAGATAGTCCGGGAACCCATCGTCGTCCGAGTCCCGTATGTTCCCCGCGATCGGCGTGACTCCGTCACGCACGTAACACGTCGTCGTCGGAGCGGCGCCGCCGACCGAGGTCATGGCATCACAGAAGTCATCGTGGTCGTTCGCCGGGCGGATCGGACAATCCGGCGCGCAGCGCACCGCCGGGATACTTGCGAGCGACGGCAGTGGGTTGAACGGTGCGTACGGTTTCGCCTGGCACGCGTCCCCGATCCCGTCGCCGTTCGTGTCGAGCTGCGAGAGGTTGTAGACGGTTGGGCAGTTGTCAGCCCAGTTCGGGAACGTGTCACCGTCGATGTCCTGGTCCGGGTCCCATGTCTGATGCGTGGGATACGTCGTCCCGATGTTCGGCCCACCGCTGCGAGCCGTGTTGCACGTACCGGACTTTCCGGGGAACGCCGTGCCCGGGCAGTTGTCCGCCGAGAACGGATCGGGATCGCAGCTGTCGCCGATGCCGTCTCCGTCGCTGTCCTGCGTCCCGGTAGACGCCGTGAGGCCATTCCCCGAAGGGAATGCGCCAACGTCCGCGTTCGGGCACCGGTCATATATGGGCTGGGTGCCGTCACCGTCCGCATCTTCCGCGCTCGAAGCCTCAAGCGCGTAGTGGATGGGATCCGTCGGCGCGCCGGTGATCGCGCGCACCGGCGTCGGCGTTTCGTGCGACGAGTGCGTCGTCGTAACGCCGTTCGCCGTCCACGACGAGCCGAAGCTGTCGCCCGAGACCCCCGGCTGCGTGAGCGTCATCGCGAACGGCGTGCATAACTGCACGCTCTGGTTGACGTTCGGGTCCGGCAGGTGCATCGCCCGCGGGTCTCCGAAGAAGATCAGCGCCGCATATCCGCCACCCCACAACGTCACATCGAGCGTGACGATGTTCACGTCGACCTGCGCGCTGCCGGGCGTGACTTGCACCACTCCGTATGCGCGCGAAGCGATCTGGTTGGGGGTTGGGGCCCAGTGGTGATCGGAAATATACGTTGCGATGTACTCGGGAATACCGTCCGCCCCGTCCGGTATGCCGTTCGCGCCGGACGCCGCCGGCGATATGTTGTCGGCCTGCGTATCCGGCAGGTTGTCCGGGTCCGCGCCGTCCAGGCTGCTCACGATCGGTACACCGCTCCCGGGTGTGACGCGGGCGTTGTACAGCGTGAACGTTGTCGTCAGCGGCGTGGTCCCCGCGGCGCCGCACGCAGCCGGCGCGCCCGTCGTCGGATTCACGTTGTCCGCGCCGTAGGCCGTGACGACGTTAGTGTTCGCGTGCAGCTGCACCGTCCCCACCGTCGCGTCGAATGGCACGTCGCCGTTGCACGGCAGCGGCTTCGACGCCGTACAGCTCACGATGTTCGACGAGTACTGCAGCGCCAGCACGTCCGGCATCGGCATCGATGACGTTGCCGGGCAGGCCGCCGGTCCCAGCGGACAGTCTTCCCCGATTGTCGTGGTGATCGTCGGCGAACTCCCCGCCAGCGTGCTGCTGAAGTTCGCCGAATACGTCAGGTTGCTCGTGAATGGATCAGCCGCGTGGGTCGCCGCCGGCCGCGGCAGCGTCACCGCCGCCCACGCCGCCAGAGCAAGCACGACCGCGATGCGCATCTTCGCTGCGATGGTCCTCGGTTCCACCCTCGTCGCCCTCCTGCCGTCTTCAGCGAAACCGATGTTACAGCGCGAGTAGCTAAGATTTGCCATCGCTCGTTTCAGATCTATCTCATTCGCATAACAATCGAACCGTCGACGGTGGTTGGCGGAAATGGACTTCCGATTTTCGTCACGATTCCGTTCGCAGAGCGCGTCAGCGACGCGAAACCAACGCCGCCGCGCGACGATGCCGCGCGCGCGAAGACAAACGAAAACGCCCCGCACATCGTGCGAGGCGTTCGCGATTTCGGTTGTACTGTGCGCCGCTACTGCTGCGAGTCCGTCCCTAGTCGAGGATGATGTTCGACTGCGATCCCCACGCCAACCCCGGCTTGCCGATCTTCGGCTGCGGCGCGGGCGTCTCCTCTGGCTCGCGCACGTCCTCCGGCGCGGCTGGCGGCGCAGGCGGCGCTTCCGGCTCCGGCGCTGCCTTGTCGAGCCCGTCCAGCACCCGCTTCAGGTCGTCGCCTTCAATCGTCTCTTCGTCGAGGAGGATCTTCACCAGCTTCTGCATCCGGTCCATGTTTTCGGTGACGATCTGGCGCGCCGTCTGGTACGCGTGGTCCACCAGCCGCCGTACTTCCTCGTCGATCTCCTCGGCGACCTTCTCGCTGTAGTTGCGCTGCTCGCTGATCTCACGGCCCAGGAACACCAGCTCCTGCTTGTTGCCGAAGGTCCGCGGTCCCAGCCGCTCGCTCATGCCCCACTGTGTGACCATGTTGCGCGCGATGTTCGTCGCCTTGTTCAGGTCGTCCGAGGGACCCGTCGTCGATTCACCCTCGAGGATGATCTCCTCCGCCACCAGCCCGCCGAGGCTCGTCGCCAGCATGTCCTTGAACTGCGAGCGCGACATCAGGTGGCGGTCTTCCTCCGGGAGGAATCGCGTGAAGCCACCCGCCATTCCGCGCGAGACGATGCTGATCTTGTACGGAGGGTCGGCGTTGGGCAGGAGGTGCCCGACCAGCGCGTGCCCGGCCTCGTGGTACGCGATGATCTCCTTCTCCTTCGGGGTGATGACGCGGCTCTTCCGCTCCGGTCCCGCGATCACGCGGTCGACCGCCTCGTTGAACTCGCCCATGCCGATCTTCTTCTTGTTGCGCCGCGCCGCCAGGATCGCCGCTTCGTTCACCAGGTTCGCGAGATCCGCGCCTGAGAACCCCGGCGTCTGCTTCGCGAGCACCCCCAGTTCGACGTCCTTCTCGAACGGCTTGCCCTTCGTGTGCACCTCGAGGATCATCTGCCGCCCGCGGCTGTCCGGCCGGTCCAGGATCACCTGGCGGTCGAAGCGGCCCGGCCGCAGCAGCGCCGGGTCGAGGATGTCCGGCCGGTTCGTCGCCGCGATCACGATGACGTTCGTGTTCGTGTCGAAGCCGTCCATCTCCACGAGGATCTGGTTCAGCGTTTGTTCGCGCTCGTCGTGCGACCCGCCCAGGCCGGCGCCACGCTGGCGTCCGACGGCGTCGATTTCGTCCACGAAGACGATGCACGGCGAGTTGCGCTTCGCCTGGTCGAAGAGGTCGCGCACGCGGCTCGCGCCAACGCCCACGAACATCTCGACGAACTCGGATCCGCTGATCGAGAAGAACGGCACGCCCGCCTCGCCTGCGACGGCGCGCGAGAGCAGCGTCTTGCCCGTGCCGGGAGGTCCGACCAGCAGGACGCCTCGTGGTATCCGCGCGCCGAGCGAAGCGAACTTCTCCGGGTACTTCAGGAACTCGACGACTTCGGCCAGCTCTTCCTTCGCCTCATCCACGCCGGCGACATCCTGGAAGGTCACCGTCGGCTTGTTGCCCGTGAACATGCGTGCCCGGCTCTTGCCGAAATTCATCGCCTGGCTGTTCGAGCCCTGCGCCTGCCGCATCATGAAGATGAGGATCGCCCCGAACACGATCAGCGGCAGGAAGTTGACCAGCAGCCCGATCCAGTTGCCGAAGGCCGCCGGCTCCTTGTACTTGATGTCTACGGCGTTCTCGCCGGAACCGATGTTAACCCCATTGTCCTTGAGGGTCTGCTCGAGGTCAGTGCTCTTGCCGATCCGCGAGCTGTACTTCGTCCCGTCGTTCTTCTCGACGTTCAGAGATTGGCCGTTGACTTCGATGCTCTTGAGCTCGCCGTGTTGGCCGGCGGTGACGACGTCGCTGAAGCTGATCGTCTTCGTGCTGTCGCCGCTCCGGAAGAACGAGACGACGATCGCGATGACGGCCACCAGGATCAGCAGATAGATGAAGCTGTTCCGTAGCCAGCGTGAATTCATTGGGGTAACCCTAGCCTATCCCCCGAGGTAGCTGTTGGGGTGCACGCGAGCAGTATAACAGAGCCCCCATCCTGCCCGGCCTTATCGATTCCCCGTGCTTGACGCCGCTGTCCTCCGTAGCCAGCGTTCGACGGCTCGCCCGAACGTGGGTCTGTTCGAGTAGTCCGAGCCGTCGCAGATCATACGTCCCGGTGCCGTCCTCTAGTCTCATTGACGATGCGCTTTCCATCCAAAACTAGACTGTTCTCAAGCACGACGCGCTGAATCTTCGCGCCCCTGCCCTCTTCTTCCTATCGGCAGTTTCCCTGCTCTCTGACCTCACCAGTGCGCTCGCTGCCTCGCAAGGGCGTCAATATCGTCTCTGCCACTGCCGTCGAACCGGCGCCCTCCGCGATCGTTCGCCTCCGGCGAGCCGGAGATCATTCCCAGCCCCGGCGCGTCCCGCCTCATCGCCCGAAGGCGAGCGCCACCGACCAGCCAGCAGCGCGGGGGCCACTACTCGTCTGACGCCAGCTTCCCGCCCTGCGCCCAGTTCTCCCGTTCAACGTCCTGGAAGACGACGATTGTCGCCTCCGGTGTTGCGTGCGCGATGTTCGCCACCGCCTCGGTGATCGCCCGCGCCAGTTCTTGCTTTTGCGCGTGCGTCCGCCCGGGGAACATCTCCACCCTCACAATCGGCATAACGCTCCTCCTCGTTCCGTGCACCAGTGACATAACTTCATACTTCGCCGTCTCGTCAATCACCGCCCCCGACGGGTCACGACCGACGACCAGCAGCCCGATCTTTACACCCGTGGCGCCACGGTGCTAGCATCGCGGCGATGGGCCTTTATCAGGCCGTGCCCACCCTAAACGCCGAGATCACGGCCTGGCGCAAAGGCCGGCGTCACGTCGCCGGCGTCGATGAAGTCGGATGCGGCCCCCTCGCTGGCCCCCTCCTCGCCGGCGCCGTCATCCTCGACCCGTCGCATCCACGTGCATGGTGGTCCGAGCTGCGCGACAGCAAGATGCTCGAGCTCGAAGACCGCGAGCGACTCGCCGAGATGATCCGCGGTGACTGCGCCCACGCGATCGGGATCGTCTCCCACGAATTCATCGACACGTACGGCCTCACCGCCGCGCGCAAGACGGCGATGCGCCACGCGATCGACGCCCTGCCCTGCGCCGCGGACATGCTGCTCATCGATGCCGTCGTCCTCCCCGAGCACCCTCATCGCGCCATCATCCATGGCGACGCCCACTGCGCGTCGATTGCCGCGGCGTCGATCGTCGCGAAGGTCGCGCGCGATCGCATCATGGCCGACTATCATCGCGAATACCCGCACTATGGCTTCGAGCACAACCGCGGCTATTCCACGCCAGAGCACCACCGCGCGCTCGATGAGCACGGCCCGTGCGACATCCACCGCCGTCTCTTCGCCCCCGTGCGAACCGCGCTCGAATCGCGCGGGATCCGCGTCGAAACAGCGGAGATCGTCGACCCGGCCGCGATCGACGAAGACGCGCTCGAGCCGGCGCTCGCCTGAGCGTCGCTCGAGTGCCCGCCGAAACCCAGCACCTCGGGAACTTCGGAGAACGCACCGCGGCCGCGCATCTCCAGGCGAAGGGCTACCGGATCCTGGGCCGGAAGTTCCGCGCCGCCGACTGCGAGATCGACCTCATCGCCCAGGACCGCGACGCCCTCGTCTTCGTCGAGGTGCGCACCCGCCGTGGCGCCTACCCGGGCATGGCAGCGCTCTCTATCACCCGCACTAAGGCCCGCAAGCTCCTCGTCGCCGTAGAGCGCTACGTCGAGCAGCACCCGGACGCCGCGGATCTACCGCTCCGCATCGATGTCGTCGCCATCGAGCTCGCCCGCGATGGCAAGATGCAGGACGTCATCCACATCGAAGACGCCGTCCGGCCCGACCGCCGCAGTCGCTGACGAAACGACGCCATGTCACCCGACGCTTGCCGCTTCGCGCGCGATCGTGATATCGCTAGATCGATGCCCATCTACGAATACCGCTGCTCGGCTTGCAACCGACGATCGTCCGTCTTCGTGCGAAGCATGACGACCGCCGTCCACGCGAAGTGCCAGCACTGCGGCAGCGCGAGGATGTCGCGCCTCATGTCGAAGTTCGCCGTCCACCGCGGCGCTGGCGGCGCGGACGATGACCTCGATGATCTCGGCGGGATGGACAACGTCGATGAGAACGACCCGAAGTCCGTAGCCCGCTGGGCCCGCCGCATGCGCGAGGAGTCCGGCGAAGACCTCGGTCCCGAGTTCGACCAGATGATCGACCGCATCGAGTCCGGCGAAGACCCCGAATCTGTCATGGCCGACGCCGATAGCGCCGCCGATGACCTCGACGACGACTTGTGATCAGTTCGCCCTCGGGTTCGCCGCGTCATCGCTATACTTTCACCGAAGCGCATGCCGATCTACGAATACAAGTGCGAGTCCTGCGGACGCCTCACGTCGCAGTTTGTCCGCAACCCCGCGAACGAGACTGCTCCCGCATGCCAGCACTGCGGCGGCAAGACCGCCCGTGCCCTCTCCGCGTTCGCCTACCATCGCAGCGAATCACAGGTGCTCGAGCGCTACGGCGCCATGCCCCGCAACGCCGAGGACTACAAGGACCCGCGCCAGATCGGCCGCTGGGTCGAGAAGAAGTTTGACGACTACGGCATGGACCTCCCCGACGAAGCCCGCACGATGATCGACGCGGCCCGCGACGGCGAGCTCCCTGACGCCGTCAAAGACCTATGATGGTCCGTCGAACTACGCCTCGATGATCAGTTCGATCGCCGGCTTCCTCCGATACTTCGACGCCGTCCATCGCCGCGCCCTCCGCGACGTCGCCGCTCTCCCGACCGAAGCTGATGGCTGGACGCCTGCTGTCGGCGAGGGCGAAGGCGCCTGGAGTATCAATACGCTCGTCGGCCACATCTGCGGCTCCCGTCTCTACTTCGCGAGCGCCTATTGCGGCGAAGGGTGGATCAGCCCAATTCCTCCAGACGTCTCAAACCGCGACCAGTGGCTACCCGCGCTTGAAAGCACGGCCGCCGACCTCCACGCCAGCCTCGATGACACGCCCGACTCGTGGCTCGAGCGCAAGGTGCGTATGATCGACACCGACGCGGCGCTGTCCGGCTGGCGGGTTTTAATGATGATGGTCGAGCACGAGATCCACCACCGAAGCCAGATCGACACGTATGCCGGCCTCAACGGATGGCCGGTCCCCGACATCTATGGCCGTAGCGCCGAAACCATCATCCAGCTCCAGCCTGGCCAGGTGGAGCAGCATCGAAAACAGGAGAACTCACAAAACCGAGTCGACTCATCACTCACGGCCGAAGGCTCGTAACCAAACGCATGGCCTACAACTCCTCCGACATCTCCTCGGCACTCGAGACGATCATGGAAGGCGTTCGCGAGAACTTCTCCTCGAAGAACGCCGCCCGTGAAGCCGCCCTTCCCCTCTGCCGTGAATCGATCCGGTTCTCCGCGAACGCCATCCGCGCTGTTCACCGCGCCGAGTTCGATACCGCGCGGGAGCTCGTCGGGCGCGCCGGCGAGCAGGTGCGTCGCGCCCGCGAATGCCTCGCCGCCCATCCGGACATCCTCTACGCCGGCTTCGTGCACGATGCCCAGAAGGAATTCGCGGAAGCCTCCATCACCCTGGCCCTTGTCGCGCACGAGGATTTCCCGTCGCCCGACACCCTCGGCGTCGAGTTGCCTGCTTACCTCAACGGTATGGGCGAAGCGGTTGGCGAGCTGCGCCGGCATCTGCTCGATACGCTCCGTTCCGGTGACGTCGCCGAGTGCGAAGTGTGGCTGCGCGCGATGGACGAGATGTACTCCGTCCTCGTCACTGTCGACTACCCGGACGCCATGACCGGCGGCCTCCGCCGCACCACGGACTCGGTCCGCGGGATCCTCGAGAAGACCCGCGGCGACCTCACGCTCTCCGTCCAGCAGCGCCGACTCGAACAGCGCCTCGACGACTTCTCCGCCAAGCTCTAACGCGACGGCGGCGTACCGCGGGCTCTCAGCCGCGCCGCGCCGCGGTGTGGCGAGCCATGAACCTCGCGAGCACCTATCACGCATGCCGCCACTCCCGCACAGCCGCAGCCCGCTCCTCCGCGGCCGCTCCCGTCGCCCGGCGCAACCATCGCGTCCACGGCAGCTTGAACAACAGCACCACGCTGATCAGCCCCACGATCTCCAGCACGATTCCGATCGGCCCCGTCAACGCCCCGGTGAACAAATCCTGCAAACTCTGGAACGCCTGGTTCGTCCAGGATCGTCTCGACCACAGATCGAGCGTATCGCCGATGCTGTTGCCGGTCAGAAAGCGTCTGTGACGCGATGCTTAATTCTTCAGATCACACCGGCGATCCGCGCGAAGTCGCCCCCGAGAGACGTCCCAGTTCCGTCGCCGGCGGTGCGTCGTCGATGTACTCCGCGACGATCGCCCGCCACGGCCTCTGCGTCCCCAGGCTCGCGAGCAGCCCCGCCAGCCCGAAGTTGATGCGCGTGAGGAAGACCATGCCCTCGGGCACGTTGCAGTACCGGTTGATGCGCCCGCCTTCTCCGGTCGTCTGCGTGTTCCGCCGCACCATCTCGCCCGCTAGCTCCGGCGTGAACGCCAGCTCCTCGTGCAGCACCGGCTCCCAGTACCAGTGCATGTGCTCGTACAGCTCGTCCGTGGTGAAGGGCGCGTCCGGTGCGAGAATCTTCGCGGCGATCAGCGCCTCCCGCCACTCCTCGCGGTCGCCCGCGAACAGCGCCCGGATGATGCGCTTGAAGGCCGCGATCATCTGCTCGGAGAACTCGGCGACGCAGCCGTAATCCACGAACGCCACGCTCGCGTCGTCGAGCAGCAGGTAGTTGCCTGGATGTGGATCGCCGTTGAACAGCCGGTGCCGGTAGATCGACCCGAACGCGTATCGGAAGATGATCTCGCCCAGCCGGCCACGCGCAGCCTCATCCCAGGTCAGCGCCGTCGCGAACGGCTTGCCTTCGATGTACTCCTGCACCAGCACCGCAGGGGTCGTCAGTTTGTGGTATACCCGCGGCACGCGGATGAATGCGTGGCCCTCGAACTCGTCGAAGAACCGCTGCTGTGACGCCGCTTCCCGCAGGTAGTCCAACTCCGCGAGGATGCCTTCCTTCAGGTCGCGCACGATCGGGCCCGCGTCGAGCCCGCGCGACACCACCGCGGCCATTGCGATGAGCGCGGCCGCGTTAGCCAGGTCGTGCTCGATCGCGTCACGAACACCCGGATACTGCACCTTCACTGCCACACGTGATCCGTCGCGCAGCTCTGCGCGATGCACCTGCCCGATCGACGCGGCAGCGAACGGCTCCCGCTCGAACTTCTTGAACACGCGCTGCGGGGGCTCGCCGAACTCCCGCTCGAACACGTCCTCCACGAGGTTGAACGCCATCGGCGGCGCGCTCGCTTGCAGAGAGGACAGCTCCGCCATCATCTCCGGCGGTAGCGTCCCGCTCATGAGCGAGAGGATCTGCCCGAGCTTCATCACGGCGCCCTTCATCTCGCCCATCGTGCGCCGCACGTCCTCTGACGTTCGCATCACGAACTGGTCACGATTTCGCTGGCGGGCTTCTCGGCTGAGTGAAGCGTGGGCACGAGCCCACCGGAGCGCCGCCCGGCCGGCGAGGTTCGCGGGCCGAAGGGTCCGCGCGATGCGCCCTGTGCCAACGGCGCGATCAGTCATTGCTGCCGTAATACCAGCGCGCGCCGCCGCGGCGACGACGAATCGAATTAGTTCTTCGCATCGGCGCCGGCACCGACCTCCACGTCGGGCCCCGCCTCCTCCGGCTCCAGCGCCGTCGCCACCTCGTCCCTCAGACGATCGATGAACTGGAACACCGGCATCGACCCCAGGTCCTCCCCGGCCCGCGTCCGCACGGCGACCGCCTGCGCCTCCGCCTCCCGGTCGCCGACGACCAGCATGTATGGGATCTTCTGCAGTTGCGCCTGCCGGATCTTCGCGTTCATCCGCTCGCTGCGCATGTCCGCCTCCGCGCGCAGTCCCGCCGACCGCAGGTTCTCGAGCACTTCGTGCGCGTAGCCTGCATGACGGTCGGCGATCGGGATCACGATCGCCTGCACGGGCGCTAGCCATGCCGGGAACGCCCCCATGTACAGCTCGATGAGGTACGCCATCATCCGCTCCATCGTGCTGATCACCCCGCGATGGATGATCACTGGCTGGTGATGCGCGCCGTCCTCACCGATGTACTCCAGTTCGAAGCGCGCTGGCAGGTGGAAGTCGATCTGAATCGTCGAGATCGTTTCTTCTCGCCCCAGCCAGTCCTTGAGCTGGATGTCGAGTTTCGGGCCGTAGAACGCCGCCTCCCCGGGCGCCTCGTAATACGGCAAGTTCAACTCCTCCATCGCTTCGCGCAGCACGCGCTCGCCGAGATCCCACATCTCGTCGTTCTGCACGTACTTCACGCTGTCGTTCCGGTCGCCCAGCGATAGCCGGTACGAATACTCGGTGATGCCCAGCGTCCGATACGCTCGCTCGACGAGTCGCATCACGCCCGCGAACTCGCTCTTGATCTGCTCCGGTGTGCAGAAGATGTGCGCGTCGTTGAGCGCCATCGCGCGCACACGGCTCAGCCCGCCGACGACGCCCGACCGCTCGTACCGGTACTGCGTCTGCACTTCGGCGATGCGCACGGGCAGCTCGCGATAGCTGTGGAGCTTCGACTTGTAGATGAGGATGTGGTGTGGGCACGCCATCGGCCGAAGCACCATCTGCTCGTGCTCGAGCTGCATCGGAGGGAACATGTCGTCGCGATAGTGCTCCCAATGGCCCGACAGCTCGTACAGTTCCACCTTCGCCAGCACCGGCGTGTACACGTGTTCGTATCCTGACTGCAGCTCCTGCCCGCGGATGTACTCCTCGAGCAGCCGCCGTACGGTCGCGCCCTTCGGCAGCAGTGTCGGCAGCCCCGCGCCGACGAGCTCGCTCGTCATGTACAACTCCAGCTCCCGGCCGATGCGGCGGTGGTCGCGCTTCTCCGCTTCCTCCAGGCGTTTGAGATACTCGTCCAGCTCTTCCTGCGTCTCGAAGAGCGCGCCGTAGATGCGCTGCAACATCGGCCGCTTCTCGTCGCCGCGCCAGTACGCCCCCGCAAGGTTCATCAGCTTGAACGACGGCACTTCCCCGGTGCGGTCGACGTGCGGGCCTTCGCACAGATCGAGGAACTCGCCCTGCTTGTAGAGCGAGACCTTCTCGTCCGCGATGCCTTCGATCAGCTCGCGCTTAAACGGCTGACCGCCGAAGTGCTCGAGGGCGTCCGCCTTCGACATTTCGCTGTGCTCAAACGGCACGTTGCTCTTCATCCGCCTTCGCATGAGCTCCTCGATCTGCGGTAGATCGTCGGGAGTGAGCGCACGCGGCAGGTCGAAGTCGTAGTAGAACCCGGTGTCGATCGGCGGCCCGATCGCGAACTTCGCTTCCGGGAACATGTCGAGGACCGCCTCCGCCATGATGTGCGCGGCCGAATGCCTCATCCGGTACAGCCGCTCTTCCTTGGTCATCTGAGCCACGGCCATGTTCGCCTCCAACGAAAAAGCGCGCCTCCGTCCTCTAAGGGACGGGAGACGCGCTCCGTGGTTCCACCCTCGTTCGGCGATCGCGCTTATCTGCGATCACCCTCGTTTAGCCGATAACGCGGCCTTGCGGCACCGGCTACTGGTCCGCCGCCGGCGGACGTTCGCGATGCGGCTCACGGGCGGTGTTCACAGATCGTCGCAGGCGCTCGCACCAACCGCGCCCTCTCTTCGCGACGAGTGGCTGCTACTCGTCCCGGTCTTCGCCTTCAGCCAAGCCTAACAGCGCACACAGACGCGACACAACCGCTCCGCTCTGAAAGAGCTGAGTGATGGACAGACTACAGACTCAGTTACGCCGTGGCTCGTACCAACTCCGGCTCGCCCGCTGCGTCCTGATCGCCGCTCCAGTCGCACGCGGTGCACTTCGCCTTGCCGCGCGTCGCGACGACGATCAGCCCGCCGCACGATGGGCATCGCTGCTTCAGTGGCCGCGACCACGTCGTGAAGTCGCAATCGGGGTAGCTCGCGCACCCGTAGAACGTCCGCCCGCGCTTGCTCTTCTTCTCCACGATCTCCCCGCCGTCCTTCGGGCACTCCACGCCGATCTTCTTCAGGATCGGCCGCGAGCCCTTGCACTCCGGGTACCGCGAGCACGCGAGGAACGGCCCGAAGCGTCCGCGCTTCACGACCATCTGCGCACCGCAGTCGTCGCACTTTTCGTCCGTCGCTTCCGGCTGCGCGGCCTCATCACCGTACGGCTTCGTCGTTTTGCATTCGGGGTAGCCGGTGCATGCGTAGAACTGCCCGAACCGGCCCCAGCGCAGGATCATCGGTTTGCCGCAGTTCTCGCAGACCTGGTCTGTCTCCTGCTCGACGCGTGGCGCTTCGGCGGCGGCCGCCAGCGCCTCCTCAAGCGGGTCGTACAGCTCCTTCACCACAGGAGGCCACGGCCGTTCGCCCGTCGCGACGTCGTCCAGCTCGTCTTCCATCTTCGCCGTGAAGCCGACGTCGACGATGCCCGGGAACCGCTCGACCATCATGTCCGAGACGACGAATCCCAGCTCCTGCGGCATCAGCGCGCGGCCTTCCTTCTTCACGTAGCCGCGGTCCTGCACCGTGGACATGATCGAGGCGTACGTCGAAGGCCGCCCGATGCCGTTCTCTTCGAGCGCCTTCACCAGCGACGCCTCGGTGAATCGCGGCGGCGGCTCGGTGAAGTGCTGGTCGGGCTGCACCGCGATCGCCCGCAGCGCGTCGCCCTGCGCCAGATCCGGCAGCGACTTCTCCGCGTCCTCGTCGTCGCCGTCCGTGTCGCGGCCTTCGATGTACAGCTGGCGGAATCCCGGGAACCTCAGGTGGCTCGCGGAAGCGCGCAGCACGTACGGCTGCGCCTGCGTGTCCACGCGTCCCTCGATCTCCACGCTCACCTGGTCGAAGATCGCGTCCGCCATCTGGCTCGCAACCATCCGCTGCCAGATCAGCGTGTAGAGCTTCGCCTGGTCAGTAGTGAGGTACCTGCGGATCGTCTCCGGCGCGCGGCTCACCGATGTCGGCCGGATCGCTTCGTGCGCTTCCTGCGCGCCCTTCGACTTCGTCTTGTAGAACCGCGGGTCGCCGGGGATGAAGTCGCCGCCGAATTTGTTCGTGATGTATCCGCGCGTCTCGTCGATCGCGACTCTCGCGATGTTGAGCGAGTCGGTACGCATGTACGTGATGAGCCCGACCTGCCCCTGATCGCCGATCTGAAGCCCCTCATAGAGCTGCTGCGCGATCGCCATCGTGCGCTTCGCGCTGAAGCCGTAGCGCCGCGACGCCTCCTGCTGCATCGTGCTCGTCGTGAACGGCGGCGCCGGTCGGCGCGTCTGCTGCTTCTGCTTGACGTCCGAGACCGCGTACTCCGCCCGCCGCAGGTCCGAGGCAACCTGCTCCGCGCGCTCCGCGTTCCCGATTTCCGCCTTCTTCTCGCCCGGTAGCGCAGCCAGCCGCGCCGAGAACGACTGGTCGTCCGGCGCGTGCTGCTTCGCGAGGCGCGCGTCGATCGTCCAGTACTCCTGCGGTTGGAACGCCTGGATCTCGCGCTCGCGGTCCACCACCATCCGCAGCGCCACCGACTGCACGCGGCCCGCGCTGAGCCCGCGCCGGATCTTCCGCCAGAGCAGTGGGCTGATCTTGTATCCCACCAATCGGTCCAGGATGCGCCGCGCCTGCTGCGCTCCAACTAGGTCCATGTCGATGTCGCGCGGGTTGTCGAACGCTGCCTTCACCGCGTCCGACGTGATCTCGTGGAACTCCACGCGGTGGTGCTGCTTCCCGTCCAGGCCCATCGCCTCCGAGAGGTGCCAGGAGATAGCCTCGCCCTCGCGGTCCGGGTCGGTGGCGAGGTACACGGTCTGCGCCTTCTTCGAGGCCTCGACCAGCGCCTTCAGGACTTCCTTCTTCTCCTTCGGCACGATGTAGCGCGGCTCGAAGTCACGGTCGACGTCCACCCCGAGCTTCGACTTCGGAAGGTCGCGGATGTGGCCGATCGACGCGCGGACGTCGTACTCGTCGCCGAGGATATTCGAGAGCGTGCGCGCCTTCGCCGGTGATTCGACGATCACGAGCCGTTTGTTCTTCCTGCTTGCCATAGTCTCCCGTGCCTGTGCCCAGCCAAACTTCGGCCCGTTATACACGGGCCTCCCGCCGGCACAACAGCTTATTCGGTCAAGTTCCCCCTGCTCTGCATGCTCGACTTCCTGCGTTCGAAGCGCGCTTCGAGCCGATCGGTCCGGTACCCAGAGATAAGGGACTACTTCCGATACTAGCAGAGGCCGCAAGCGCGTCAACGGCCCGCCGAAGCTGCCGATGTTACGGCTTCGTAGCTTGGCGCCGCCTCATTCGCTAGAGTGAGTATGCAGATTTTAGTGAGTCGGCGGGCGGTGGAGGGCGCGCTCGACATGGGAGAACGTCATCGAAGCCGGCACCCGCGTAAGACTGAAGCCGGAGGCGCTCGGGCCGAACCGCCCTCATCTGCTGCTCCACGCCCGGCAGGGCGATATCGGCGTCGTGTCCGCGCCGTCGAAGCAGTCCCCGGCGATGTCCCGGCTCTACACCATCGTGCACTTTGAGCGCTGCGGCCACGACCATCGTCTGACCGCCGACGAGCTCGAGGTCGTCAAGTAGCCGGAGCCCCGCCGCCGCGGACCATGCTCGCCACCTCTCTTGTGCGGACGTAGTTCATCCGCCCGACCTGCCGCACTAGGCCCTTTAGCTCCAACATGGCCAGCGAGCTCGTCACGGTCGAGATCGGCAGGCCGCTCTCTCGTCTCACCTCGTCGATGTGCGTCGGCTCCGGCCCCAGGCGTTTCAGCAACGCGGCCTCCGTCTCGTCCGGCGGCAGCAGGTCGGTCATCTCGATCTGTTGGGCTGCCATCGTCAGGTTCAGCTCTGCGAGGACGTCTTGCACGTCAAGCGTCAGCTTCGCGCCGTCGTCCTGGATGAGCTTGTTGGTCCCGCGCGAGTTCGGCGAGTAGATGCTGCCCGGCACCGCGAACACTTCTCGGTTCTGCTCCAGCGCCTGTCGCGCGGTGATCAACGCGCCGCTGTTCGTGTCGCCTTCGACCACGAGCACGCCGAGCGAGATCCCTGACAAGATCCGGTTCCGACGGGGAAAGAACTCGCTCCGCGGCTGCGTGCCCAACGGGTAGTCGCTGAGTAGCGCTCCCTTCTCGACGATCTGCTCCGCCAACCGTTTGTGCTCCGGCGGATACACCAGGTCGAGGCCGCACGCCAGCACGCCGATTGTTCGGCCGCCGCACTCGAGCGCCGCTCGATGCGCGATCGCATCCACCCCGCGCGCCAACCCACTGACCACGGTCACGCGGTTCGAGGCCAGTCCGCGCGCCATCTCCTCCGCCACCTGCCGCCCGTAGACCGTCACGCGGCGCGTTCCCACTACCGCGACTGACCACGCGTCCGCCGGCACGAGCTCGCCGCGCACGTACATCACCGGTGGGTGGTCGTAGATTTCGAGCAGCGGCTTGGGATACGCGTCGTCGTGCCAGGTCAGCGCGCGTACGCCGTGCCGCTCGAGCCCTTCCAACTCTTCGTCCGGCTGCACTGTCTCGCGCGCCGCGAGACACGCTCGGGTCGTTGCCGAATCCAGCCCGGCCGCCTTCAGCTCGCCCGGCGATGCGCTCCACGCGTGCTCGAGCCGGCCGAAGTGCTCCTCGAGCTGCGACACCCGCACCCGCCCGATGCGTGGCACCCGGCTGAACGCGATCCAGTACTGCCGTTCGACGTCGTCCATGCGGCGCCAACTATATCAGCGCCGGCCAATGTGAAATACGGTCGCGCTTTACTACGGACGCGCACCGGACAAGGGGGATTAGCTCGTCGCCCGGACGGCGGGCGCGAACAATCGATACAATCGCCAGTCCCCCTCGGCGTGCACGAGCTCGTACCGGTCGTGCACGAACTGCTCCAGCTCTCCGAACGGCGAATAGGTGTCTCGCGCTATGACGATGTACACCGGCGGGTTCCGGTCGAGGTCCCGCAGGATCTCCTGCTTCGCCCCGGGCACCACTTCTCCCAGGAACGACGTGTAGTACCGCGTCGGGTTCGTCATCCCCGTCGCCGCCCACACCCATGGAAACTCGCTCCACGTGTACATCGTCGTGCCGGCGTTGTCTTGCCGCACGGCTTTCTGGATGTCATCGACCGCTGCCGCCTTGCCGTCGAACTGGTACTGGTAGTCGAGGTCACTCATCGTGCCCCACTGGTGCGACATGAACGTCTGGTAGTAAGACACGGGATCAAGTTGATGCCGCTCTCGGTATGCGACGCCGAACTGGAAGAACCCCACCGCGAACGCCAGAACACCGCCGACGGCGAGCGCGATCGCTCCGAGCCGCTCACGCTCTCGCACGAGCGGATCCGACACCAGCGTCAAGGCGAACGCCGGTGCCGCCTGCTGCAGGTAGTGCGGAAATGGGAGCGAGCTCGACATCGCTCCGGCCAGCGCGAACGTCAGCCATAGCATCGGGAAATCTTGCAGCGTGATCTCCGCGCCGGCCCGCCGCCGACGCAGCAGGATCGTGACAACGATGACGGCCGGCAGGTAGATCGCGAACCGGATCAGCAGTGGCGTTGGCGGTCCCAGCTCCGAATACAGCCCCAGCGATCCGACGACGGCATACCAGTACTCCGGGAACGCGCCGCTGGCGACGAAGAACAGCGCCAGCACGGCTTGCGGCAGCGCGAACCCGGCCGCCATCGAGAGGCGCATTCGCTGCGGCCGCGCGTGCGTCAGCCACACCATCACCGCGATCGCTGCGCCGTCGAACACCGCGACCTGCTTATACGCCGCAGCAATCCCGACGAGCCCGCCGATCGCGCCGTAGGCGATCGCGCTCTCGCTGTCGCGGCGCTCCGCCATCATGTAGCACAGCACCGCCAGCGACGCCGGCAGGATCATGAACGTCTCGGTCATAGCCAGGTCGCCCTCGATGACCGGAGTCCCGAGCGCGAACGCGAAGATCAGCGCCGCGATGATCGCTCGCCGCACGCCAAAGAGCTGCAGCGCGATCGTCGCGACGACGCCCTGCGTCGCCAGCACGACGATCGTGAGGACGATGTGCAGCGGCATGACGCCTGGCCCGAAGGCCGACTGGATCGCGGCGTACGTGAAGAACACCAGGGGTGGCTTGTTGTCCCACGCCTGCGAGTACAGGGTCTGCCCGTGCCGGATGTTCTCCGCGACTGACGCGAAGATCCCCTCGTCCCCGTACCACCGCGGCTCGTACAACGACGGATATCGCAGCACAAACGCCACGACGAACGTCGCAGCGAGACCGAGTGCAGGCCACGCGACATCTCGCGCGCGGAGGCCGGCGGGACGTTCTCGGGACGGGGCGAGCATCGACGTTATTGTATTGCGCCCCGGCAACGCGCCCGTGCGCTGGGAAGCGAATTGTGCATCGTTGGCGTGACGACGGCTATTGAGCCGAGACTGCCTCGTCCCGCTCCGCCACCCGCGTCGCCCGCACCTTCTTTATGCGCCGTCCAAGCACGCTCAGCACCCGCAATTTCAGCCCGTCCACATGCACTTCGTCGCCTGCGCTCGGCACCTTTCCCAGGTGGTGGTACACGAAGCCGCCGACGCTGTCGTAGTCCTCGTCGTCGTCCGTGTGGAAGCCGAACAGCTCGTGCAGCGCGTCGACGCTCACGCGCGCGTCGAGAATCGCCTCGCCTTCGCTCACCTTCTCGATGCGCGCTTCCTCGCGGTCATACTCGTCCTGGATCTCGCCGACGATCTCTTCGATCAGGTCCTCGATCGTCACGAGTCCCGCGGTGCCGCCGTACTCGTCCACCACGATCGCGATGTGCACCTTGCTCTGCCGCAATTCCGCGAGCAGTTCGTCGACCTTCTTCGATTCGGGGATGAAATATGGTGGGCGAACGACTTCCTTCATCGGCGGCCGCCGGTTCTCGGCGAGCAACCGCAGGATGTCCTTTGCGTAGATGATGCCTTCGATGTTGTCGATCGTCTCCCGGTAGACCGGCACCCGGCTGAACCCGCGATCTACGATGACCTTCATCGCATCGTCGATCGTCGCGTCATCTTCGAGCGCGACGATGTCGATCCGCGGCACCATGATCTCGCGCGCGGTCGTGTCCTCCATCTCCATGATCCCGCGGATCATCTGCCGCTCATCTTCCTCGATGGCCTCGCCCTCTTCGTCCTCCACCATGCGGATGACGTGCTCGTGCTCGTCGTGCGTGCTGCCGTTGCCGTTCGCCGGCACTACGCGCCGCAGGCTATGGTCGATGGCCCACGCAAGCGGCCCGAAGATGCGCCGGATCGCGCCGACCGCCGGCACCAGCCGCATACCCCACGACTCCGGACTGCGCGCGACGATGAGCCGCGGCATCGCATCGAGCAGCGCGATCAGCACGACCGCGGTGGCGACGACCGCGACCAGCGTCGTCAACCGATGCCCCGTCCAGTCCGAGATCAGATAAGTGCCGATTGCCGCCGCCAGCACGATGCTTATATTGCGCGCCACGGCGAGCGCACCCAGGATGGACGCTCGCTCGTCCACGTACGTGTGTAATCGCTCGGCGCGATCCGAGCCGCGGCCCGCGATCGCGCGCAGTCGCAGCCGGCTCGCCGAGGCCACGCCCGCTTCCGCTGCGGCGACGAGTGCTGTCAGGATTAGCGCCGCGACGAATATCGTGACGCCGAGTGCGCTATCAGCGTCCAGGTGCGGACTCCTCCGTCTCGGCCTCCGCGCCCGCGCGACGGATCCGTGCCGGCGCGCCGATCGCGATGGCGCCGTCCGGCACGTCGCGCGTCACGACTGACCCGGCGCTCGTGCGCGCGCCTCGCCCGATGCTCACTGGCGCCACCAGCATGGTGTCGCTGCCGATGAACGCGCCGTCGCCGATGACCGTGTGGTGCTTCGACGTTCCGTCGTAGTTCGCCGTGATCGTCCCTGCGCCGATATTCACGTCGTCGCCAACCTCCGCGTCGCCGACATAGCTGAAGTGCCCTATCTTCGTGTGGCGCCCGAGCCGCGAGGCCTTCACCTCCGCGAAGTTGCCGATGTGTGCGCCCTGACAGATGTACGACCGCGGGCGCAGGTGACTGTAGGGGCCGATGTCCACGTCGGTCTCGATCGTGGACTCCTCGATCGTCGAGGAACGGATCGCGCAACGAGCGCCGATCATCGAGTCCCGAATGATCGCATTCGGCCCGATTTCGCACTCTTCGCCGATCGACGTCTCACCAAGGACGTGTGAACCCGAAAGGATCGTCGTGTCCGCCCCGATGCGCACGTCCGCGTCGATGAACGTCGATAGCGGATCGCTGATCGTCACGCCGGCCATCATGTGCGTGCGACGGACGCGATCGCGCATCGTGGCCTCCGCTTCCGCGAGCTGCACGCGATCGTTGATCCCGCGCACCTCGTCGGCGTCGCTCGCGGTCACCGCGATCGCCGGATCACCTTCGTCGTGCGCGATCGCTGCCAGTCCGGTGAGGTATCGTTCGCCGGTTGGACCGGTAGCGATACGCGCGAGCCGCGGCCACAACCATTCCGCTTGGGCTGCGTACTGCCCTGAGTTGATGTACCGCAGTTCGGTGCGGTCGAGGCCCTCCGCGCCCTTCGTCTCGATGATCCTCAGCACGCGGTCGCCGTCCAGCTCCAGGAACCCATACTCTTCCACTGCCGTCTCCGCTGTCAGGAGCGCGAGCGATGCGCGATCCGTAGCCGACGCCTCCGATGCGCTCAGCGGCAGATCGTCCGGCGTCTCGACGACCGCTTCCATCATGCGCCGCAAAGTAGATGGCAATACGAGCGGCACGTCGCCGTTCATGATGAGCACATACTTGCCGCCCGAGGCCGAGTCCTTCGCCGACTCGAGGGCGTGCGCCGTCCCGAGCTGCTCATGCTGCACCGCGAAGCGCACGCCACTGCCGCACGACGCGCGCACCGCGTCCGCATCCGAACCGTCTCCAACCACGACCACAACGTCGTCCACGCCCGCTCCACGCGCCGCCTCGATCACGTGCCGCACGATCGGTCGTCCCGCCAGCGGATGCGCCACCTTCGGCAGCCGTGAACGCATGCGTGTGCCGCGGCCGGCCGCCAGGATCACGCCTGTCCATCGGGAATTGCTGCTCATGTCTGGGACGTGTTGGGCACGCGACGACGATCCACGAAGCGTAGGCCGAGGTGGCCCCGCTCCAGCGCTCGCGGCATCAGCGACAACAATGGTGCAGATTGGGGAGGTTCGTCGTGGATGCTATGCAAATTCGCGGCGCCTCGGCGCCAGAACGCGTCTTCGAAGACGGCATTCGGATCGTATAGGCGGCTCTTCGAGGCTGTCAAGCAGCGACGGCAAGGTCTCGCTCCGCCGCCGCGGCGCGCTCGGCCGGCCACCGAAATGCCGTACGCGAGAATACCGCTACGACCAGGAACACCATCATCGCGAGCCCGATGGTCGCCGCGAACCAGAGCGCGAACAGCGCCGCATACAGCGTCAGCATCAAGGTCACCGCGCGCCACTCCGCCTCGCGATCGTGTGACCGTCCCCCTGCCTCAAACCGCGCCGGCAACTCCATCGCGATCGCCAGGAACAGCAGGATCAGGCTCTGGGTGTGTAGGTGCCATGTCATCAGTAGCGGCGCGATCACCGCGACAGCGTACGCATGTTCGAAGGACGCTTCCCCACGCGCATACCGGCGCCAGATCGTCATTCCGATGGCCAGCGCCGCGAGTGCGATCACAATCGTCCCCGGCAGCCACACCCGCATGTCGGCGTCCCCGGTCGCGCTCACGACGAATCCGCGCCAGTTCGACATCAGCTCCGCGTTCACCGACAGCTCACGGTTGCTGCTCGAATACCGCCCCACCTGCGCTACGTTGCTGATCAGCGTGTGCGGCGACGTCACCAGCGCCGGTATCGTCAGCAACGGTACTGCTACCGCCGCCAGCGCGCCGAGCGTGGACCATCGCCGCGCGATCAGCAGCATCAGCACGACGCCCGCGAGCATCTGCGGCTTGAACAGAATGAACGCGAGCGCCACTCCCGCGAGTGCGTATCGCTCGCGCTTCAGCAGCGAGTACGCCGCGAACAACCCTCCGAAGACGATGAAGTCCACCTGCCCGAACAGCACGACCGCCACCGTTGGGATGGACAGTGCAAACAAGAAGAGGAACGTCCGCCTCACCAAGGCCGGTAGGTCTGAGAGGTACGTTGCGAGCGATCCCGCCAGCGCCGCGCCGAGTGCGATGTTCAGCACGCTGTACAGGAGGAACGACGGTGTGAACCGGATGAGCGAGAACGGCGCGAACAGCCACGCGACGAACACCGGCATGATGAAGCCATCCACGGCCCGGAAGCCCGCAGCATAGTGAGCCCGCTGCACCGCCTCCTGCATGGCCGGGTCGTACAGCCGCGTGCCGTCTCCCGTGCGCACGATGTATCCCGCAGACCAGAAGCTGATGAAGTCCCCGGTCGCGCCGTACGCGCTGGTCACGATGCGGAACACCGCTACGCCGGCAAGCGCGAGCGTTACGGCTAGCGCCAGCGACGCCGCACCAGCGGCGCAAAACGTCGCCGGCGGTACCTCGCGTATGGCGGCGCGCCCCGGAACGCGCAGATGCTCGATCATCCGTGGAGTATCGGTACGGCGCGCGCGGGGAGAGAGCCGTCCGGCTCGTGCCGGCGCCCTAACGTCAATGGCGTGCTTGAATCTTGACCGTGTATAACTACACTGGCGTCGGCTGAACTGCTATTCGCGCGTTGGCCTTCAGCCTTCGAGTCGTCGCCGCCCGGTACGGGGAAGTGTCGGAATTGGCAGACGAGCGTGACTTAGGATCACGTGCCGCAAGGCGTAGGAGTTCGAGTCTCCTCTTCCCCACCACTTCGCCTACGTGTCCTCCCTGGGCGCGGCGGCATAAGAACGAACGCAGTTTTCGCCCGCGCGCGAAGGGCGCCCCCGCCGGGGTCGGCGGCAAGCGGAGCGTCGCCCCGCGAGGGAGGTGAGATGGGCAGGCTACTCGAGATCCGCGATCTCAAGACGCAGTTCTTCACGGAGGACGGCATCGTCCATGCGGTGGACGGCGTTTCCTACGACGTCGAGGAGGGCGAGACCCTCGGATTGGTCGGAGAGTCCGGCTGCGGCAAGAGCGTCACCGCGCTATCCATCCTTCGGCTCATCCCCAATCCGCCGGGCAAGATCGTCGCCGGCGAGATCATGTTCGAAGGCGAAGACCTGCTAAAGCTCGACGAAGACGAGATCCGCCAGGTCCGGGGCAACCGCATCGCCATGGTCTTCCAGGAGCCCATGACGTCGCTGAACCCGGTGCTCACCATCGGCCGACAGCTCACTGAAGCGCTCGAGCTCCACCTGAAGATGGACCACGCCGCCGCGATGAAGCGCGCTACCGAGCTGCTCGAGATGGTCGGCATTCCCGAGGCGCGAAACCGCCTCAACGACTACCCGCATCAGTTCTCCGGCGGCATGCGTCAGCGCGTGATGATCGCGATGGCGCTGTCCTGCAACCCGAAGCTCCTCCTCGCTGACGAGCCCACGACCGCGCTCGATGTCACGATCCAGGCGCAGATCCTCGAGATCATGGCGCGGTTGAGCCGCGAGCTGGGCACCGCGGTCGTGATCATCACGCACAACCTCGGCGTCGTCGCCCGATATGCCGACCGCGTCAACGTCATGTACGC
>CAZAPT010000005.1:0-137526 GCA_964487335.1 uncultured Dehalococcoidia bacterium | reverse complement strand
GCGGTCGCGCCACTGTACTGCCCGGAACGTTCTGGCCCGCGCGTCGACGACGACGACCCGGTGGGAAGCAGTACCGCTGACCGCGTGTTCGGGCAACCAGACAGCAACGGCAGCTGCAACACGGGTGGCGTGAGCGCGAGCAGTCTGTGCGATCCATACGGAGTCGCCGTAGACTCGAGCGGACGGTTGTTGATCGCCGACTCCCTGAACCATCGGCGCTGATCTTCAATACACCCCTGGCGAGTCAGACGGCCGATTTTGTGTTTGGTCAGGCCGACTTCACGACGAGGGGCGGGCGAACACCGGAGTGCTGGGACACGTGCGCGCTTACCGATCCGTACGGAGCAGTCTTCGACGGCGCAGGGCACCTCTACATCGTCGACACGGGTCACTTTCGGGTACTTGAGTATGATAGCTGCGCGAATGACTTCGGCGGGCCCGACAACGACACGCCGGGCGGTTCGTTCGGCGGAACGGTCCCACCGGCGCCACATTGGATCTACGACGAAGCTGGATCGGAAGGCTCCACGTCAGCGACAGATGCGTGTGACTCGAACGACGACAATAACGGATGCGCCGATTCGGTCGAGCTCGGTCCCAATCATGTGACGGGTGGGCAGCGAGACCCACTGAATCCCTGGGACTTCGCGGACATGTGGGCACCCGCGCTGCCTGACCTGTCGGGCTCCCGAAATGGTGCGATCAGTATTGCGGACGTTATTGCTGTGCTGCCGTGGATCGGAGCGTCCGACAACGGGCCGTCGAACTCGAGCGGTAACGACTACGACAGCGACACTAACGCGAACGGGGTCAAGGACGGAGTCGAGTACGATCGCACACCGAGCTCCGTCGTCGGCCAACCCTGGCGCAGCGGGCCGCCGAACGGTGCCGTCACCATCGCTGACGCGCTGGTCGTGGTGAACTCGATTGGCGACCACTGCTGACTCTGCGGTCTTGCTTCATCGTATGAAACCAACAGCGTAGACTGCACTCCACGTGGCACAGCAGGCAATCGAGCTGATTCTGATCCGGCAGTGGGCAAGCTATCTCACGCTGCCCGTGTTCCTTGCCGACCACGAGGGAAACCTGCTGTTCTACAACGAGCCCGCCGAGGTCGTCCTGGGCCGCCGCTACGACGAGGCCGGGCCGATGCGCGTCTCCGAGCTGGTCGAAATGTTCGAGGCGACGTACGAAGACGGCAGTCCGATCCCGCCGAACGAGCTGCCGATCTCGGGCGCCCTGCGTGAGCACCGGCCGATGCACAGACGCCTGCGCATGCGGGCTCTCGATGGCGGCTGGCACACCCTCGAGATCACCGCGTTTCCGGTCGAGAGCCAGAACCAGCGGCACCTCGGAGTCGTGGGAATCTTCTGGGAGGCGCGGCCGGAATGAACATCACCCTCTGGGGTACGCGCGGATCGCTCGCCAGCCCGGGCGCCGAAACCGTGCGCTACGGCGGAAACACGTCGTGCGTCGAAGTGCGAGGCGACGGCGGGACCGTGATCGTGCTCGACGCCGGCACGGGGATCCGTCCGATGGGCGCGTCAGTCGGCCCTGACGCTAAACGGATCGACGTCCTCCTGTCGCACCTGCACATGGATCACATCCAGGGGCTCGGCTTCTTCGATCCGCTGTTCCGCGAGGGCATCGAGGTGCACGTGTGGGGGCCGGCATCCGCGACGCAGCGCCTGCAAGATCGCCTCGCGCGGTATCTCTCGCCCCCGCTCTTTCCGGTGCGCATCCGGGAAATGCCATCGACCCTCGTCGTGCACGATCTGACGTTCGAGTCCTTCAGGATCGGTGAGTTCGACGTGTCGTCGAGCCTCGTCTGCCATCCTGGCCCGACGGTCGGCTACCGCATCAGCGACGGGCGGCACACGCTTGCCTTTCTGCCGGATCACGAACCGGCACTCGGATGGCAACGCTTTCCCGACGCGCCGGAATGGACATCGGGATACGCGATCGCCGCGAACGCCGACGTGTTGATCCATGACACGCAATACGCGGAAGGCGAATACCCGGCGAAGGTCGGCTGGGGACACAGCACCTTCGCCCAGGCGTTTGCGTTTGCGGGCGCCGCGCGCGTCAAGCGGATGGTCACCTTCCACCACGACCCGAACCACACCGATGCGACGCTCGACCGCCTGCTCCTCGAAGCGCAGCGCGGCACGAGGTGTGACTTCGACTCACTCGCCGGCACCGAGGGAACGAAAATCCAGCTCTAGCGCGCGACTCAATCCGGCGCCGGGGAGACTGAGTGACCTCAGACCGTGGGCGTCACATCACGAGCAGTTATGCCCGATGGAGTTCAGCAGAAGGAGCGCATCCCCGATCGTGACCGCGCCGTTCGGCGGCCCGACCCGCCACGGCTGCCCCGCGAAGATGCTCGGCGTGCGGTCGTACTCCTCTCCGTCCAACCACAGGTTCAGATTCAGGTCGGTGTTGTAGTTAGCGCCGTTGCCGTTGGGTGGCCCGCCGACGAACGTGCCGATATAGGCCAGGGCGGCAATCGCGTCCGCGATACTGATGACTTTGTTACGTGGCGCCGCCGGGTTGATGCTCAACGCGGGGTTCGGCACGTCAAAGAAGTCCCAACGCAGGAGCGGGTTGCGGAGTCCGCCTGTTAGCTGGTTCGCACCGGTTTCACGGCTGTCCCGGCACCCGTCGCCGTCAGAGTCGAGCCGGACGTCCTGGATCTGCGGGGCGTAGTCGGCGCCAATCGTGTAGGTCCCGTCGAGGCTGCCGGCAGTGAGTGGCGGGCCGCCGCCGTAGGGCGCCGTGTAAGGATAGATGCGGAACAGGGGCTCGCCGACGGCGACAAGCGGGGTAAACGTGAAGTTCGCGAGCGGTCCCGCTACTGCGACCGCGGCCAGAGTGTTCTCGCAGCCGAAAGCGATGCTACCAAACCCATTCACATCTGGAACGTTGCTGATGAACGGACCGAGACACCCTCCGGGGACCGGTGACAGGTTAGCGGCTCCGGTCGCCGTGACCGCCATCGGGTCGAACGTCACCTTCACCCAGTAGCCGAGGTAGGGGGCGGAGGGCGCGAGCGTCGATGCCGTCACCGTAATCAACCCGGGCGCCCCGACCTGGCTTAACTCGATTGGCGCGCCGACCGTCGCGCCAACGCCGTTGATCGGCAGCGGGCTGGCAACTGGCGAAGCACACGCCACGGCCAGATTGCTTGCGAAGTACCGGAACGTCAGGGCGACATCCATGATGTCGCCAGCGTCGTCGTGATTCTGATCGCGCAAGGCGACGGCTGGCGCAAGCGGATACGTCCCAAATGTCGCACCCAGGAACGCAAGATCGGCGGCAGTTACAACCCCATCCGAGTTGTTGTCGGCGTGCCCCGCGCCGCAATACACCGCCGGGTTGGGATCGGTTGCGACAAGGTGATCCCCATCAGCATCACCAGCAACGTGGAAGAACGGAATGGCGCGCGCGTCGCGCCCTGTCAGAATCAGAGAGACTGCTGCGAGTACAAGGACAGCCAGCGCCGCGCGCGGTCGCATACGCATGTAGACCTCCCGGGTCCCTCCGCTGAGATCGACGTCGAGCCGCGACGGGTTCAGAACGGGCCGATCATACTCCTTTATTGACCATTGTCAATGGGTACTGTCTGCGCGTTTGCCCATCTGTTTCCGATATGAGAGGCGCTGGCCGGATCGTCGCCGACAACGAGACGCCAGTCCTGCCATCCGCCCCTACGACTTCCCGACCCTACCCGCCTACCCTCGTCCCGAGGAGCCGCAAACATGCCGCGACACACCGCTGTTCAACGACTCGCAGGCGCCCCGTCGACCGGCGACCGGCGACCTTCGTCAGGCCGGAATCGGCGCACCATAACGTTTGATTGCTTTTCACGCGGATCAATCAAACTCAATCAAAACGATCAACCATCCCGAATCTGCGTCACGCTTTCCGATCTCCACCTCGAATCTGTGCCGCCGCCACCCGTGCCAGTACCCGAACAGACAAAGATCAATCAAACACCCACCATAACGGCCGGCGAACCGCCGACCCGCGCCAGGCGGCCTTTCACTCTCTTCACTCCTCCGGCCCGCGTGCCGATCTTTACGGCGGGGCTGGCGGCGCGTGCCGGCCTGTGCTGTGATGGGACTCGCCATGCGTCGATGCATCCTCGGACTCGTGCTCGCGGCCGGCGTGCTGGCATCCGTCGCCGGGTGCGGCGGCTCGTCGAAGAACGCCGCGCCCACGAGGGGCCTGCCGGCCGCCACGGCTGCGACGGACGCCTCAGCGAGCGGGTCGGACGGCCAGAAGACGCAGAGCGACGCCCTGCTCCGGTCGTCGGACAGCACGACCGCTGCCCAGAGCTTCGAGGGCACGCTACACGCCACCATCTCCGCCGGCCCGATGAACTTCAGCGAAGACGGCACGATGGCGTTCCAGGCGCCATCAAGGTTCTACATGACCATGAACCTCATGGGACAGAGCTTCTCCGTCCTCGCCGACGCGCCGGACGTGTACGTGGAGGTGCCGGGCCAGGGCTGGTTCAGCGTCGGCGACGCCGTCATCAACCGGGACGCCTACGAACAGTACGCGAAGAACCGCGGCCCGGTGGACTACGCCGGCATCGTGAAGTCGCTCGAGGACCACAAGCAGGTCGCGGACGACGTGATCGACGGCAAGACCTACCAGCACTACTCGGGCACGTTCGACCTGGCCCAGATGCTCGACAAGATCCCCGCCGACGTCTTCAAGCAACAGGCCCAGATGGGCCTCGATATGCTGCGCAACGCCCCGCCAGCCACACTCGAAGCGTGGATCGACCCGGACACCAACCTGCCGCGCCGCATGACGATGAACATGGACATGCCTATCGCCGGGAAGGACATGACCATGCAGATGACAATGGACTACACGTCGTGGAACCAGCCGGTGGACATCCCGCCCGCCCCGACGAACCCCCGGCCATACTCCGACCTGCAGGGCGCGCTGAAGCCCTAGCTCGCCGCGTCGCGCCCGTTGCGTCCGCCAGCCAGATCTGACGCCGACGAGTCGCGCCGCTCCAGCGCTTCGAGGCGATCCCACGTGTCGGCGTCGAGCGGGATCCAGTCGTTGAAGGCGAGGTTCGTCTTATCATCGGCGGTGCTGACCAGCGCTTCGAAGCGCATGACGCCGATGCCGGGCTCGTCCCACACGATGGGGTAGGTCCAGCGAAGCTTTTCATCCCACACATCGGGCGCCTGCTCGAAGATCTTGAAGAAGCGCGTTACGTAGCGGGCATCGCCCTGCATGAACCGCTGTAGCAGCAGGTTCAGGTAGGGGCTCGGCTCGTCGAGCGTCTCGTGGCCGATGTCACGCACTTTCCAGGCGCGGGCGATGCGCGCGACGGCCTCGTCCCAGTTGAGGCACCGGTCGGCGAAGCGCGGATCGCTCGCCACGATGAGCAGGTTGCGGTCGACGTCGTCCTGGAACTCCGTGCGGAGGTCGACGCCCCACAGCCGCTGCGCTGCCGCGTTCGCCCCGACGACGCCGGTGTTCGAGTCGGTCACGAAGGCCGGCCATCGGAAGCGCTCGATCGAGCGGACGGCGTCTGCGGGCGAGTATCGTTCCCGCTCGCGCAGCTCGTCGAGTGTCGGAGCGTCGGACGCGAAGCCGGCGCCCGTCATGACGCGCTCACGCTCGTCGCGGTCCATGCTGAGCGCATCGAGCAGCTTCGCGAGGGACTGTTGGGTTGGGCGACGGACCCCCTGCTCATACGCCTTGATGGAGGCCGCGGAGATCCCGGTTATGTCGGCGAGGCCCTCGCGGGAGAGCTTCGCGCGCTCGCGGTACATACGGAGGTCATCGCGCCAGTCGGTCATGCGCGGGATCATACGCTTCTTCGACAAAGTGGTACAGCCTGTACCCCTTCTCGGATTGACGGTGTGCGGAGAGCCCCCGAAACTTTGGTATGCAGTGCATAGTCCACGCCCGCGGTCGCCGGTTGACGGCAGCCACGAGGGCTTCGCGGTGCGGTCCGCGATCCGGCGGACGATGACGACGACCGTTTCCTCCTGAACGGCACTCAGGGGGCGGCATGCCCGATCAGCCTCGCCGCCCCCTGACCCGGTTTCTGTTCGCGATCCACCCGTCGAAGGCACAGAGGAGACCGACGGCGCGACTGGGCGGTAGGCGTCCGCCACCGCCCGGGTACGATGTTTGATCTTCACGCGGGATGTTGGAGTCGCCCCACTTCGGAACCGACGGCTCTGCCAGGCGGTCCGCGATACGAGCTGAAGGGCTGAGCGTGGGCTCCCGGAGTGATTCACCCAAGGACTGAACCGTTCCATACCCCTGCTACACTGAGTCTGAGTACACCCACACCCGCAGGATGGTGGAATGAAGCTATTTTCGAAGATCTTCGGCGATAACGACCGCGAGGTCCGCAAGTACCTGCCCATCGTCGAGCAGATCAACGCGCTGGAAGAGGACATCGAGGCGCTGACCTACGACGAGTTGCGCGGCAAGACCGCCGAGTTCCGGGCGCGCCTCGAAGAGGGGGAGACGCTCGACGACCTGCTGCCGGAGGCGTTCGCGGCGGTGCGGGAGGCGGCGAAGCGGAACGTTGGGCAGCGGCACTACGACGTGCAGCTCATCGGCGGCATCGTGCTGCACCAGGGGAAGATCTCCGAGCTGAAGACTGGTGAGGGCAAGACGCTCACGGCGACGCTGCCGCTGTACCTGAATGCGCTCGAGGGCCGGGGCGCGCACCTGGTCACGGTGAACGACTACCTGGCCAAGCGCGACGCGCAGTGGTACGGGCCGGTGTACGACGCCCTCGGCCTGAGCATCGGCGTGCTGCAGCACGAAGAGGCGTTCCGCTACTCAGCGGAGAAGGTGAGCGACATCGAGAACATGGAGCACCTTACTCCGTGTTCACGCCGCGAGGCCTATGGGTCCGACCTCACCTACGGCACGAACCACGAGTTTGGCTTCGACTACCTGCGCGACAACATGGCGGTGTCGATCGAAGGCATGGTCCAGCGCGATCTGCACTACGCCATCGTGGACGAGGTGGACAACATCCTCATCGACGAAGCGCGGACGCCGCTGATCATCAGCGGGCCGGCGGAGGACAGCGCGGCGAAGTACCAGCAGTTCGCGCGCGTGGCGCCTCGCCTGACGGCCGAAGAGGACTACACGATCGACGAGAAGGCTCGCGCGGTGCTGCTCACGGAGGAGGGCGTCGAGAAGCTGGAGAAGCTGCTCGGCGTGCAGAACATCTACGCGCCGGAAAACTACCGGCTGACGCGCTACATGGAGGCCGCGCTCAAGGCGCAGGTCATCTACAAGCGCGACGTCGACTACGTCGTGAAGGACGGCGAAGTCGTGATCGTCGACGACTTCACCGGGCGGCTGATGTTCGGCCGCCGCTGGTCCGACGGGTTGCACCAGGCGGTCGAGGCGAAGGAAGGCGTGCGGATCCAGAACGAGTCGATCACGTACGCGACGATCACATTGCAGAACTACTTCCGCCTGTACGACAAGCTCGCTGGAATGACGGGTACCGCCGCGACGGAGGGCGAGGAGTTCTTCAAGATCTACAAGCTCGAAGTCGTCGTCATCCCGACGCACATGCCGATGATCCGCGAGGACGCGCACGACCTCGTCTACCGCAGCGAGCGCGCGAAGTTCGATGCGGTGGCGGAGGAGATCGAAGAGCTGCGCGAGCAGGGCAGACCAGTTCTGGTCGGCACCGTCTCGATCGAGAAGTCGGAGTATCTCTCGGAGCTGTTGCAGCGGAAGGGCATCGAGCACCAGGTGCTGAACGCGAAGCAGCACGAGAAGGAAGCGGGAATTGTCGCCCAGGCAGGAAAGTACGGCGGCGTGACGATCGCGACGAACATGGCGGGCCGCGGCACGGACATCGTGCTGGGCGGGAAGCCAGACGGCCGCCCGGCTGAAGAGTGGCAGGACGAGCATAACCGCGTCGTCGAGGCCGGCGGGCTGGAGATCATCGGTACGGAGCGGCACGAGTCGCGGCGCATCGACAACCAGCTCCGCGGCCGGTCGGGACGTCAGGGCGACCCAGGCAGCTCGCGCTTCTACGTGTCGTTCGAGGACGACATCATGCGCCGGTTTGCGCCCGACTGGCTGCCCGGCATGATGGCGCGGCTCGGCATGGAAGAGGACATGCCCATCGAGAGCGGGTGGGTGAGCAAGGCCATCGAGACGGCGCAGACGAAGGTCGAGGGGCACAACTTCGACATCAGGAAGCACGTGGTCGAGTACGACGACGTGATGAACACGCAACGCGACGTCATCTACACCGAGCGGCGCAAGATCCTGGAGGGCGCGGACCTGAAGTCGAACCTGCTCGACATGGTGCGCGAAGAACTGACCGGCGTTGTCGGCGCGAACTTGCCTTCCGAGAACCCGTCGACGTGGGACCTCGACGCGATGCTCGCCGAAGTGAACTCGATCGTGAAGCTATCGGACGAGTTCTCGCCCGAGGCGCTGGAAGGGATGACGACGGACGCCATCCTCGAAGCCATCATCGCGTACGCGGAGGATGCGTACGAGGACAAGGAAGAAGAAGTCGGCCCGGAGATCATGCGCCAGCTCGAACGCTTGGTCATGCTGCGCTCGATCGACTCGCTGTGGGTCGAGCATCTCACGGCGATGGACGACATGCGCCAGGGCATAGGGCTGCAGGCGTACGGGCAGTCCGACCCGCTGGTGGCGTACAAGCGGGAAGCGCACGACATGTGGGAGCAGCTGCTCGCGAACGTGCGCAACCAGATCACGCGCTCGATCTACCACGTCGAGATCGCGGCACGCCCGCCGGAACCGGTAGCGCCGCCTGTCACGGTCGCATCGCAGCCGCAGCTCGAGGCCACCGGCACCAACGGCGCGGCCACGACGATTCCGACGGTCGAAACGGAGCGGGCGCAACGTGCCGTGGCCGCCGCGACCGGCATCAAGGCGCCGCCGCGGAACCTTCGGACGAACCAGCCGGTGGACTCGCCGGGAGGCGGACGGACGGCGGTCGCGACGAAGAAGGTCGGGCGCAACGAGCCGTGCCCGTGCGGAAGCGGAAAGAAGTACAAGAAGTGCCACGGCGCCGAGTGAGCCGTCGGCCGTCTGCCGTTAGCCGTCAGCTTTAGCGTTATTCAGTTGGACAGTTCGCTCGCAGACGAAAAGCCTCGGCGCGAGGTCGCGGTCGGGTTGATCGTCGACGACGAAGGCCGCGTGCTGCTGCAACTCCGCGACGATAAGCCCGGGCTGCCGGGAGCCGGGCAGTGGGGGTTCTTCGGCGGACACCTGGAGACGGGCGAGCGACCACAGGACGCGTTTCTGCGCGAGCTGGACGAAGAGCTCGGGTGGCGGGCGAAGCACTTCGAGCACTACCTGACGACGACGGTGGACCGCGGTGGCTGGCATGTGATCTCACACGTGTTCGGAGCACACCTCGACGTGACGCCGGAGCAGCTCACCCTCGGTGAAGGACAGGCGATGCGGCTATTCGCACCGGACGCATTGCCGGAGGACATACCGATGCCGGCCGCGTACGTCGTCACTGGCTTCGCGGAGTCCGATGCATATCGGCGGGTGCGAAGATCGTGGGACTGGATCACCGCGACCGCGCTGCTCGTGGACCACGACGGGAGGTTCCTGCTGCAGCATCGCGACGACAAGCCGGAGATCGCGAATCCGGCCATGTGGGGATCTTTCGGCGGGCGCATCGAGCCGTACGAGACGCCGGAGGACGGGTTTCTGCGCGAGCTGCGCGAAGAGCTGTGCTGGGCGCCGTCGAAGTACGAGCTGTACCGCGCAATCGGCTACCGGCCGAAGGACGATCCTTCGAAGCGGAATCTCGTGTATGTGTATGCGGCGCTCGTCGACGTGCCGGTCGAAGAGCTGACTCTGTGCGAGGGGCAGGGGATGGCGTTCTTCGCGGCGGACGCGCTGCCTGAGCGGACGGTGGCGGAGTTGCGGACGCTCATTCTCGAGTTTATTGAGTCGCCGATGTACGCGGATGTTCGGACCTCATCGAATTAGCACGTCACAGTGTGTCGTCGGGCGAAGCAAAGGGAGGCCACGTGGGGTCCCGCCTACACGGACGGGTTCCCCCTTTTCTGACGCGCGCTATTGGATCACGATCGAGCCCGGCGGCGACGTGCCGGTGATTGCGTAGCCGTCGCTGAGGACCAGCGTGAAGGTGCCCGGGAGTACACCGCCATCGATCGCCGTCATCACGAAGGTGACGGGAATGGCGCCGTCAGTGCCGGTGCCGGTCATCGTGACGCTGTGCGCGACGTCGTCGAACGTGACCGCGGTAACGGACGTCGAGACGAAGTTCGTGCCCGCGCCCGCGTCAGTCTCGCTCACGGAGTCGACGTCGCCGGGTGGAGCGCAGCGATGCTTGTGGAACTTGAACTGCGCCTGCCCGCCATTCTTCCCCGGCACCATGCCCTGCCCGTCGGCCGTGCGGCATGCGGCGGTGGTGTTGATCTGCACGACCTGCTGGAACGTCGGACGGTTGATCCAAGGGATCGGGTCGACCTTCGTCACGCCGACCGCCGAGTGAATCACTGCGTCGTCGGCCATGGTGCGCTTCCAGTCGGCGACGTTCGGTGAATTAAACTCCTGCTGCAGATCGGCTGCTGCCTGCGACAGTGATGCCCACAGTGCCGCGCGGCATGCCGCGAGATCGCCGTTCCCACAATACGCCTTCGACCACGGCGACGCTTCAGGCTGGCCGAGCACGCGGCGCAGGTCCTTGTTCACCTCGCTGTATACGCCATTGTCGAAGGCCGAGCCGAGGTGCAACTGCGGCGGATCGTGGATCAGCATGCCGACGTTGTCGATTGCGTTCCCGGAGCCTGCGTCGAACATGCCGTGTACGAGACGCGACCACCATGCGTCCATGATCGCGGGCGACTGCGGATCGTCGTACGCGCCGTCATGGTTCAGGTCGCGACGGTGAGCCTGCGCGGTGAGCCACACGGCGAGGCGGTCGCGCATGTCCTGGGCGCGGGGATCACCCCCGGCCGGCGCGGTCGGACCCATCGCCGCAAGCAACAGCGACAGATCTTGCTCGCCCCGGAGGTCTACAGTGCCTGCGTCTTCCATCGCGCTGACGAGCTGGGCGCGCGTGATGGGGCCGGCGGCGATCGCCGACTTGATGCGCGCCTCGAGCAGCTGGCTTCGATGAACCGGCCCGTAGGAGAAGTTGCTGTCATTCGACGTCCATCCGGGCGCCTGCTTGTTGTTCCAGGACACCAGGTAGCCGGAGGGCGGATTGAAGTCCGTTGGCTGCGAACTCAGCGGGATGAAGCCGCGCCAGTCCCACTGGCCCGTGCCCCATGAGGGGAGGTACGGATCGACACCAGCGGCGCGCTGCGGGCACTTGCACGAGTGCTGATAACCGATGTTGTTGGCGTCGATGTAGAACCAGTTGAAGGTGTAGTCGACGCCAGTGCCCATGGCGGTCTGGAAACTCTGGAATCCGTTCGTCATGTCGTCGGGGTTGTTGACGCGGAAGAATCCGAGCGCGGACGTCAACTCGCCGCCGTAGGTGGTGCGCAGCGACGCGATCGCGATGGGTGTGCCATCGGCGAGCGTGCCACGCGCGGCGAGCGGACCGTAGAGCTGCGTGCGGTCGACACGCCATGACAAGACGACGTCAGGTCCGGATGGCACGCCTCCGGCGCTCGGCTTGGCGATCTGCACGTGCTGGTACGACTCAATGGGCTCGCAGACGCCGTTGTGCAGGTAGCCCATCGAATCGACGGTGGGCGCGCCTCCGTTCGGGTCGCACAGCTTCAGTACCCACTGGTCGACGTTGTCGGCGCTCGACGACGTCGCGGACCACGCGAAGTTGCGCCCGCGCCCGAGCTCGACGTAGATGTCCGTTCCGGCGAACGACACGCCGCGCGCGTCGATGCCCGGGCCGTGCACGTCCTTCTCGACAAGCAGTTGCGGGATGAAATAGCCGGTCTGCGGGCCAAACACTGCGATCGGATGGCCGGTCTGCGTGTGCGAGCCTCCGACGAGCAGCGCATTGCTCATCGCGTGGTTGAAGTCGAGGGTGATCGAGCCCCAGGGCGCATCGACGGTGTGCGAGAGCAGCGAGCCGCGGATCGCCTCGAGGACGTCGTCGAGCGAGGGCGTGCCGCCATCGATCGGCTTGAGGCTGTCGCAGTTGATATCGGGTGTCGCGGCCGGGTCGGGCGTTCCGAGATCGCTCATGTACGGCGCCGTGTTGTGTGAGGTCGTGGGCGCCTCGCTGTCGTTGGCGAACTTGAAGTCATCGAACGCGGCGCGACCGGCAGCGGGGCTACCGAGAGCCGCGGACATCTTCTTGATGCCGCAGAAGTTCATCAGCTCGCCTCCCCCGCCCTTCCCGAAGACGCCGCCGACGAGCGTAGCCGTCGCGACGATGTCCTCGAGCTTCCACGGCTGCGGGACCTGCTGCAGCGCGGGATATTCGCCCGGCAGCTTCGTCGGATCGGCGAGCGCTTCGCGGATGTACTGGTTCACGCCGTCGACGTAGGCATCGGCGTCGGCGCCGATCTGCTGCGACTCCGGGCTGCGGTTGCGGATGGCCTGGATCTGCGCGCTCAGGTCGGCTTCCTTGTACGGCGCGATGGCGAGCTGGCTGCGGTCGAGCGCCTCGTTCGAGGGCGACGCTCCCAGAAACTCCGAGACGCGTGCGCGGCCCACGTGGCGGAGGGCGTCCATGAGGAAAAGCCGGTCTTCCGCGCCGGTGTAGCCCTGCGCGAAGAACGTGGCGTATCGCGTCTGTCCGAAGATGTGCGGCACGCCGAAACTCTTATCGCGCACGACGGTGACGCCGGTCGTCGGGGAATACACCCGGTCGATATCGCTCTCGGGGACCCCGAACGACGCGTCCTTGTAGAACTGGGTGAGCTGCGCGTCGGTGAGGTTCGGCGAGTTGTAGACGAGATCCGCGTACATGCCGAGCTGGTCCTTGACGTGCGGCGGGTACTGTCCGGCCTGCGCCGCGATCGCCTCGGGGCCGTTCAGCACGCCGTCCTGCCCGGGCGGGACAATGTTCAGGAATCCGCCGGCATCACCGAAGTCGTGGTAGTGGCCCACAGATGTTGCCGCCGGTGCAGATGAAGGGACGGCCGACAGCAGGATGAAGATGCCGAGGCCGACGAGGAGCGTCAGCGGACGAAGAGCACGCATGTATGTCACCTCTGGTGGCGAGATGATTGCATGCGCGTGCATCGGCGACGATAAACAGTGCGCGACGATTCCGTTGCAAATGCATCAATTGCAATGCGAAGTGGAATTCCGGTTTCTTATTTTTGGATTTCGCGTGCAGCCGTCTTATTATCCGATCGAGAATTAGACGCGCATCAACAATGGTCCGCGCTTGATCTTCTCGATCGCGCCGTCGATCTCCGCGTTGTCATCGTGCTCGATCACCCAGGCGAGACCGCCGAACTCGCGCGCTTCGAAGTAGCGCTGGGCGCGATGTTCGTCGCCGCCGTCGAAGTGTCCGCCGCCGTCGCGGTACGCGGCGATCAACTCGCTCATCGTGCGATCGCCGAAGTATCGCGGCGCGGCGAAGTCGTGCGCGGGATCGGCGATCTCGACGTGAGCGATGTCGAGCACGCCGGAGAGGCGGCCTTCGGGCGACCGGAGCAGGTTGTCGTGCCAGAGGTCGTGATGGCACACGGCCACGCGCGCGGTGCGCATACGATCGTCGGATGCGAAGGCGTCCCACCACGCATCGACGCGCGCCAGCTCACCGGCGGAGAGTCTTCCGCGAAGCACCGGCACCACGACCGGGCGGGCGCCGAGCATGCGGGCGTACGCATCGACGCGCCAAATGCCAGCGGCGGTCGCGGCGTCCACATCGAGCGCATGGAGATGAGCCATGAACGCGCCGAGGTCTCGGGTGAACGCCGCGCCGGGGTCTTCGCTCCATTTCGGTGTCCGACCGTGCAGCGTGGGATACGCGATGGCGCCGTGCGGGAAGTCTTCGCACGGCGGCGCGTACCAGCGTGGCGAAGGGACGATCGAGCGAAGCTCCTGCGAGAGAAACGGCGCGATTTGCCATTCGCGCGCGTAGTCGTCGGCGGCGTCCGCGATGAGGCCAACACGGACGACGATGCCTGCGGGCGTGGCGACGGCAACACTGCGGCAGCCGCAGCCGAGCGCCTCGAGCGGGCGAGCGGGTCGGAGTTCTGGGAAGCGGCGGTCGACGGCGCGGGCAATCGAGTCCAGATCGATCTCCGGGTGAAGCGGGCTCGACGCAGACGCGAGCGCACGGTCAGGGCCCGTCACGGTCGGGTGTCGGTCGTGGCGCGCGCTGAGCATGGGCGGCGCGTCGGCGGTTGCTCAGTGTGCTGCCGATCACGAGGCCGGCGGTGATCAGGACCAGGTTCTTTATCACGAACTCCCCTGTCATTGTCAGGAGGAGCGGGTTGCCGTCCTGGAACGAGAGCCCGGGATGCACGATGAGCACGAGGAACGTGCCCGCCATCTGCGCCCAGAACAGCAGCAGCGTCAGACGCAGAGCGACAGGGATTAGCAGGCCGACGCCAACGGCAATTTCCCATACGCCGAGGAATCGCACGAAGAAGCCGGACGGCAACCAATAGACGGTATCCGCGACGAGGTCAGCGACCGGGCTGCGATCGATCACCTTTAACGTGCCGAACCAGATGAAGACGAGGGCGAGAGCATATCGAAGCAGCGTGATTCCGTACCGATCGAGGAAGTCGAGCATCGACGAGTCGAGGCGTTCGAAGGGCTCCCGGACCGCTGCCGGGAGCCGGCGTTCGATCCGTCCCTCGATGTCCCATTCCGGCGTCCAGTCGAGTGCCATGGCAGCACCTCCACGTTCATCGTACCGCCATGGAGTGGTGCGAATGGCGAGACGGAGGCGGCCGGACGCTCAGGGCTTCGCGGCGCTGGCGAGCTTGAAGACGGTGTTCCAGTTGCGGGCGGTGACTCGCGTCCCGAGCTTGTCCTCGATGAGCTTGTTCGTGAGTTTCGACCGACCTGCGCCCTCGGAATAGACGACGTAGAGGTTGCGACCGCCGGCGCGGATGATCTCCGGGCCTCTGCTCGCCGCTTCGAGCGCCCGCACGGCGGCTGGTTTCGCGGCGGTTTTCAGGAAATTGACGTGGAGCTTCGCGGGCTCGCGTTTCGCTTCCGCAGGGAACGGATTGCCGGCGATGATCTCATCGAGTTCGTCGCCAGTGCGCACGACGAAGGTGATGTCGCGGGAGAAGCGCTGCTTCGCCGCGTCTTCGAGCAGCTTCTCGAGCACGTCTGGCTTGCGCCGCGCATCGCGGAAGACGATGTTGCCGGACTGGAGCAGCGTGCGGACATCTTCGAGGCCGAGGTCCTCAAGCGCATTGCGCAGTTCAGCCATCGACACGAGCGCGTGGCCGCCGACGTTGATCCCGCGCAGGAACGCGACGTAGATGGGCATCGCATATCTCAGTGACTGTCGCCGCGGCTCGGTCGTGCCTCGCGCCGTCTCCGCATACACTCGTGATGATGAAAGATATCGAAGAGCGGCGCGACTGGGTGGAGTGGCACCGGTCATACGACGATCCGGAGTCGCGGCTGTCGCGGCGCCTGCGGGTGGTGCAGCGGCGGCTGCGGGAAGCGATCGATGCGCGTGTCGGTCCGCTGCAGATCGTTGCGATGTGCGCCGGGGAGGGACGAGACGTGATCCCGGTGCTGGCGGCGCATCCGCGGCGCAACGAGATCAACGCGCGGCTGGTGGAGCTGGACGAGCGCAACGGCGCCATCGCGCGCGCGTCGGCGATGGAGGCGGGACTCGGCTCCGTCGAGGTCGTGGTCGGAGATGCCGCGATGACCGACAGCTATGCCGGGGCCGTACCGGCCGACATCGTGATGGCGTGCGGCGTGTTCGGAAACATCCCGGACGAGGACATCCGTAACACGATCGAGCACCTGCCGATGCTGTGTGCGGAGGGCGCGACGGTGATGTGGACACGAGGCAGGCGGCGAGACCATGACTTAACGCCGACGATCCGCTCGTGGTTCGAGCAGTACAGCTTCGAGGAACTGGCGTTCGACGCGCCGGAGGAAGAGACGTTCAGCGTCGGTGTGAACAGACTCGTCGCGAAGCCAAGGCCCATCGAGCCCGGGATCCGGCTGTTCACGTTCTTTCGCTAGGTGCAGGGCGGAGTCGCGAATCTAGCTGCGCCAGCGGACTTCCCAGACGCGCACCGGATCCTCAAACCCGCGCATCACGGCTTCGCCACGCTCGCCGAAGAGGAAGCCGCGGCCGGCGACGAGCTGGCGCACCACGTCTGAAGCGACGATCTCTCCGCCGCTCGCCATCGCGGCGATGCGCGACGCGAGAATCACCGACGTGCCGAAGAGGTCATCGTGCTCTTCGATGGGCTCGCCGGCGTTGAGGCCGCATCGAACCATCACCGGTTCGTGCGCCGACTCGTTGTACTGCGCCATCTCGCGCTCGATCCGTACAGCGCACTCGACCGCGCGGGTGGCCGAGCCGAACGAGGCCATGAAGCCATCGCCCATCGTCTTGATCTCGGAGCCGCCGAAGATATGGAGCGCGTCGCGCACGATGCGCTCGTGCTCGCGCATGATCTGGCGCGCGCGCTCGTCGCCGAGTCGGCGGGTGAGGGCCGTCGAGTTCTCGATATCGGTGACCAGGATCGTGCGGAACGTCGCGTTCGTGGGGGCGTGCTCGTGGCCGTGAAGGTCGGCTTCGTTCACTTCGGCCGGCTCCACGCCGATAAACTCGAAGATCAGACGCGTCGCGGTCTCCACATCGCCGAGGTACGGCGACAGCGACGAGCCTTCGAGGACCGCGAGGTGGGCATTCGGGATGCGAGACGCGAGCTCCCGCGCGACGTCGAGTGGGAGCAGTGGGAACTCGCGCCGATGCATCACGAGCGTCGGGCATTGCACTTGCGGCAGGAGGCCCGTTACGTCGAGTTTTTCATGAGCCGCCCACGAGGCAGTGCACTGCTCCTGCGTCATCGCCGCGCGCATGTACTCGGCCAGGCGATGCGCCGGCTCGCCATGCGACCAGCCGAGCACGGAGTGCGCGAGCATCTCCGTGAACATGTTCCAGTCGAGATCGCGCGCCCGCTCGAAGATCTGCGCCTGCGGGCTGTCCTGGCCCTCCGGGTCCTTCGCGAAGCCGCACCAGAGGATCAGGTGCGAGACTCGCTCCGGATGACGGGCGGCGTAGGCGATCGTCACCGGGCTGGCGTGATAGCACCCGAAGAGCGCGAGCTTTTCGAGCCCGAGGCGGTCGACGACCGCCTCCAGGTCCCGCAGCTCGGTCTCGATCGAGCAGCTATAGACTGAACGGTCCGAGAGGCCCGAACCGCGCCCGTCGTACCGGACGACGGTTGCCCCTCGCGTGAGCGTCTCGGTCCAAGCGCGCCACTCAGGAATCTCCCACTCCATCTGGATGTGGCTCCACGGCATCGCCGGCGGCGGGGCGACGAACGCCGGTCCGCTCCCCATAGCGTAGTAGGCGATGCTGACGTCATCGGAGGTGCGGGCGTACTGGATTCTGGGTTCCATGGTGCAGTCATGGTAGCGCAGGCCCTTCCGGGGATGACAGACTGCTCCGAATGCGGAATCAGCATCCTGCCATGCGAAGTCAGTGGCTGCGCCTGCGATGCCGCCGCCTTAGACTTTCGCGATGCCCTCGAAGCACGATGCGAACTGGCGTGAGAAGTACGCCGCGAAGCTCATCACTCCCGAGGATGCGGTAGGAGTCGTGCGGGACGGCGATCGCGTCGTGATCGGCCAGCATTATCAGACGCCGGTGGCACTGTGTCGGGCCCCGGCGGCGCGCAACGGCGAGCTGCATGCGGAGATCGACAATTCGATCTCGACGTTCATCTCCTGGTGGCCGGAGGGCAGCGAGAATACCTTCACGGTACGCACGTTCTTCCTGCAGGCGAGCGACCGGCCCGCCATGCGCGGCGGTCTGATGGACTACGTGATCGCGCCGCCGACGCGAAGCGACCAGAGCTACTGGCTCGACCGGAAGCCGGACGTCTTCCTCACGGGCATCTCGCCGCCGGACGAGGACGGGTGGTGCAGCTTGGGCATGAGCGTGTGGGGGGCGCCGGAAGTCGCGCGTGAGGCGTCGCACGTCATCGGCGAGGTGAACGAGCGGTTCATCCGCACGGGCGGCGATAACCGGGTGCATATCTCACGCTTCGAGAAGCTGGTCGAGGCGGCGCCGGCGTGGAAGTACCTCCAGCGTCCTCCGCGGACCGATGACGAGGCGGCGATTGCGGGAGTTATCTGCGCGCTCGTGGCCGACGAACTCGTCCGGGACGGTGATACGATTCAAATGGGCACGGGGACGGTCTCGGCCGGACTCGCGCCGTTCCTGTCGCACCGGCGCGAGCTGGGCGTGCACACGGAACTGATCTTCGGCGGCATCCCAGCACTCGTCGAGCAGGGCGTGATCACGGGGAGTCGCAAGGCGATGCATTCCGGAAAGATCGTCGGCGCGTCGTTCGGGCCGCTCTCGGCCGAGGAGTTCGCTCAGGTCGACGGTGACATGCGCTACGAGCTGTACTGCATGAGCCACACCAACGACATCGCGACGATCGCCGCGCACGACAACATGGTCGCGGTGAACAACGCATTGCTCGTGGACCTCACAGGCCAGATCAACGGCGAAACGATCGGCACGCAGATCTACAGCGGTACCGGTGGCGCCTTCGCGTTTGCCGTCGGCGCGCTGCACGCGAAGAACGGCCGCAGCGTGACGGTGTTGCCATCAACATCGCTCGTGGACGGCGAGCTGCGGTCGCGGATCGTCGCTACGATGCCGGAGGGGAGCGCTGTGACTGTGCCGCGGGTGTACGCAGACACATTCGTGACGGAGTACGGGATCGCGCGGCTCAAGGGACAAACGCTGCGACGGCGCATCGAGGAGATGATCGCAATCGCGCATCCGGACTTCCGTGCCGAACTCGGGCGAGAGGCGGCGCGGCTTACGTCGTGATCAGCGTGCCGGCGCGCGACCCGGCGAGCAGCGATGCGAGCACACCGGGCACGGTGCCGTTGGCAATGGTCGTCGTGCAGCCGGCCGCTGCTGCGAGCACGGCGGCTTCGAGCTTCGGGATCATGCCACCGGCGGCTGCGCCATCCTCGATGAGCTTGCGGGCAGCACGGGGCGACAGCTCGCGGATCGGGCGGCGACCTTCGTCGAACACGGCATCGACGTCGGTGAGGAGAATGAGTGATTCGGCGTGGAGGCCCGCGGCAAGGTGTCCGGCCGCGGTGTCGGCGTTGAGGTTGAGGATCTGGGCCGCGCCGTCCTCCCCCATCTCGATCCCGAGCGGCGCAACTACCGGCAGATAGCCGAAGCGCAGCACATCTTCGACCGGATAGGGATTGACGCGGTGCACCTCGCCGACGTAGCCGAGGTCTTCGTCGAACCGGCGAGCCTGGAGAATCATGCCATCCGCGCCGCTCAGGCCGATGGCGGGCGCGCCGAGTGCGGCGAGTGCGGCGACCAGGCGCTTGTTCACGACCCCACCGAGCACCGCGATCACGATGTCCAGCGCGTCGGCGTTGGTGGCGCGCAGCCCGCGCACGAACTTCGCCTCGACGCCGGCGCGATCGAGCCATGCTCCGATGGTCGCGCCGCCGCCGTGCACAACGACGATCTGGCGGCCTTCCCGTCGCACAGCCGCAATGTCAGGGAGCGACGTGTCGCTCGCGCCGAGGGTCGAGCCGCCGATCTTCACGACGATGGGGCGTGCGGACGGCTCAGGTCGTGTAGTCACTGTTGATGTGCACGTAGTCGGCGCTCATGTCGCATCCCCAGGCCGTGGCGCGATGCTCTCCCGATCCGAGGTCAGCGCGAATGACGACATCTTCGTTCCGCAGGTAACCGCTGACGGCCGACTCGTCGTAGGTGGCGCGATTGCCGTCGAACATCAGCGTATCGCCGAGCCACACGCGCGCGTTGTCGAGAGTGATCTGTGCGCCGCTCCGGCCGACAGCCATCAGCACGCGGCCCCAGTTCGGATCGGCGCCATGGACGGCCGTCTTTACGAGCGGCGATGCCGTGATTGTGCGCGCGGCACGACGCGCATCTTCGCGGGAGGCCGCGCCCTCGAGACGCACCTCGATCAGTTTCGTCGCGCCTTCGCCGTCCCGCGCGAGCATCTTCGCAGTACGCGTGCAGACGTCGAGCAGCGCGGACTCGAACGCCGGCCCGCCCGGGTGCGCTGCGCGGATCGGTTCGCCACCGGCAGCGCCGTTCGCGAGGATCGCGACGGTATCGCTGGTGCTGGTATCGCCGTCCACGCTGATCATGTTCAGCGAGTCGCCGACCGCGCCGCGGAGCGACGCGCGCAGGAACGCCTGCTCGACCGGCGCGTCAGTCGTGAGGAAACAGAACATCGTCGCCATGTCGGGATGGATCATCCCGGAGCCCTTCGCGGCCGCGGCGATCGTGTAGTCGCGGCCGTCGGCGTGGAAGCGAACGGCGAGCGTCTTCGCATGCGTATCGGTGGTCATGATCGCCCGCGCGAAGTCGTGGCCGCTGTCTGGCGACAACTCCATGCGTGCGATGCCCTCGCGGATGCGGTCCATCGGCAGCGGCTTGCCGATCACGCCGGTGCTGCCGACGAGCAGTTCGTCCGACGCGATGCCGAGCCTCGAAGCGGCGAGCCGGCACATCTCTTCCGCGTCGGCGATGCCCTGCGCTCCGTTTGCGACGTTCGAGATACCGGAGTTCACGACGATAGCCCTGGCGCTGCCGTCGGCGACGTGGCGCTGCGAGACGATCACCGGTGCGCCCTTCACCGTGCTTCGGGTGAACATCGCTGCCGCAGTGCACGGGCGCTCGGACGCGAGGATGCCTACGTCGAGCTTGTCTCCGCCGAGCGTCTTGATGCCGGCGTAGACCGCGCCCGCGACGAAGCCGCGCGGTGTGGTGATACTTCCGCCTTCGACGATGGACGCGACGCCGCGGGAGGTGGTCACTTTCACTACGGAAAGAGCGCGAGCTGCTGCAGGCCGGCCGTTTCGGGCAGACCAAGCACGAGGTTCATGCACTGTACGACGTTGCCGGCCGCACCCTTGCCGAGGTTGTCGATCGCACTCGTGATGACGACACGGCCGGTCGGACTGATCGTCGGATGGACGATGCAGTAGTTGGTGCCGGCGACGTGCTTCGTGCCGGGAGGCGTGTCAGAGATGTCCACGAATGGGGTATCGGCGTAGAAGTCGCGGTAGACGCCGAGCAGCGCAGCACGATCGGTTCGTGCTGGGTGGCGGAGTTGACCATAGCAGGTGCTGAGGATGCCGCGCGTCATCGGGATGTAATGCGGGACGAACGTGATCGACGGCGCCGGCGCTTCAGCGAGCGCGCTGAGCTCCTGCGTCATTTCGGGTACGTGTCGATGACCGTCGATCGCGTAGGGCGCGACGCTCTCGTCCGCTTCCGAGAAATGCACCGGGAGGCCGAGCGTGCGGCCCGCGCCCGAGAGCCCGGTCTTCGTGTCCGCGACGATGTCCGGCTCGAGGAGGCCGGCCGCAATCGCAGGAGCGAGCGCGAGGATCACGCCGGCCGAGTGGCAGCCGGACACGCCGACCAGCTTCGATGCGGCGATGGCTTCTCGATGCAACTCCGGCATGCCGAAGACGGAGCGGGACAGCAGGTGCGGCGCGGGGTGCGTCGTCTTGTAGTGCGACTCGTACTCGTCCACACGCTTTAGGCGGAAGTCCGCGCTGAGATCCACCACTGGATCGCCAGCCTCGATGTGCGGGACAAGCTGCTCAGCCGCCGCCGCGTGAGGGAGCGTCGATAGGACGACGTCGAACTCGCCGGGAGCGATTGAGTCACGGATCGACAAGTCGATGGCGAAGAGATGCGGGAAGACTTCGGGCAGGCGCTTGCCGGCGGCGCTGCGGCCAGTGACGGCGGCCAGCTCGACCTCAGGATGGCCGTAGATCAGGCGCGCGAGCTCGCTGCCGGCGTATCCGGTGACGTTGAGGATCGCTGCGCGGATCATGGGTCAATCGTAGCGGATGCGGACGGATCTGCGATCAGCCACCGGCGACGGCGGGGACGATGCTCACCTCATCGGCGGGCTTGAGGGGCGTCCGCAGGGCGTCGAGGAAGCGGACGTCCTCGCCGTTGACGTAGATGTTCACGAAGCGACGGATCTCGCCCTGCTCGTCGCAGATGCGCTCCTTGATGCCCGGGTACTGCGTCTCAAGGCCATCGACGGCTTCGCCGAGCGTGCCGGCATCGGTCTTCACGATGCTCGTGTCGTTCGTGAGTCTTCGGAGCGGTTGCGGGATCAGGATCTGCGCCATGGATCTTCCTTTTATCGTACGCGCGATCAGCCTTCGACGATATCGCCCGGGACGGGATCGACGCGCACGCCCTTTGCGGCGACCCAGTCGAGTCCGCGCTCGATCTCACCGATATCGCCGTCGAGCTCCAGGACCACCCAGCCCCGGTCCTCCGTGACGTCGGCGCGGCGGACGTTGGTGACGAGCTGGAACTGCTTGCCAAGCTCATAGATGATGGGCAGGGTGATGAGCTCCTGCGGGAAGGTGAATTTCACTCGTTGTTTGGCCATCGGGTAGCGGTCAGCGTTCAGCGGTCAGCTGTCAGCTTGGGCACTCCTTCCGTTCGTGAAGTGTACGAATGCCAATCCTTGCGGGGTAGCACATCGCGTCGTCGTCATACGGCAGCCGCGCGGTCGCGCTCGCCTAGGGCCGCTTCGAAGGAGGCCATGGTGGGTTCGATGTGGAGCGGTAGTTCGAGGGCGGACTCGATGGCTTCCTGCGTCTTCAGGCCACTGCCGGTGATGTAGGCGACGGTCAGCTCATCGGGGACGATCTTGCCCTGCTGCGCGAGCTTCTTCAGGCCCGAGATCACGACGCCGCCGGCCGTCTCGGCGAAGATGCCTTCGCTCTCGGCGAGGAGCTTGATGCCTTCCACGATCTCCTCGTCGTACGAGGCGACGCCGTAGCCACCGGACGCTTCGCCGTCCATGATCTTCAACGCGTAGTAGCCGTCGGCGGGGTTGCCAATGGCCAGAGACTTGGCGATCGTCTTCGGCTTCACCGGCCGGATGTTCATCGTGCCCTGTTCGTACGCGGTGACGATCGGCGAGCAGCCGCGGGCCTGGGCGCCGGACATCTTCGTCTGCACGCTGTCGATGAGCCAGAGCTTCGCCAGCTCTTGCAGACCCTTCCAGATCTTCACGTAGAGCGAGCCGGACGCCATCGGCGCGACGACGTGCTCGGGAGCGCGCCAGCCGAGCTGTTCGGCGACCTCGTAGCCAAGCGTCTTGCTGCCCTCGGCGTAGTACGGGCGCATGTTGATGTTGACGAAGGCCCAACGGTACTTGTCGGCCAGCTCGGAGCAGAGACGGTTGACGTCGTCGTAGTTGCCGTCGACGGCGACGAGGGTGGCGCCGTACACGCTGGAGCCGACGATCTTGCCGCGCTCCAGGTCGGACGGGATGAACACGTACGCCTTGAGCCCAGCCGATGCGGCGTGGGCGGCGACGCTGTTCGCGAGGTTGCCCGTCGAGGCGCACGCAAGCGTGTCGAAGCCGAACTGCTTCGCCTTCGTCGCGGCGACGGTGACGACACGGTCCTTGAACGACCAGGTCGGGTTCGCACAGTCGTTCTTGATGTAGAGATTCTTCAACCCCAGGTACTCGCCGAGGTTGCGGGCGCGGACGAGCGGCGTGAACCCGGCGTTGATGTCCACAGCCTGGTCGGCGTCCACGGGCAGGAGGTCGGCGTAGCGCCAGAGGGAGCGGGGGCCGCGCTCGATACTCTCTCGGGTGACGTTGCGATGCATGGCGTCGTAGTCGTAGACGACTTCGAGGGGACCGAAGCAAAACTCGCAGACGTGCAGGGGTTCGAGGGCATAGGCGCGGCCGCACTCTCGGCAGCGCAGGGATTGGGCGAACGACATGACGGCGGTGTTCCTCCAGCTGGCCGATGCGCGGACGCATCGACGGGCGCGATGCAGCTTATCCCAAGCGGGCGCCCCGGCTTCCCCGGGGCAGGAGCATCGCCATGGTCTGGAGGGTGAACATTTGTGAAGAGCGTAACGGTTCGGCGCGGGAGCGGGCAAGCACGACCGAATTACCCACGCGCAGAGGACGGAGACATTCAGATGGAGGCGATCGCCAGCGCTCTTTCTACCAGGTCCGGCGCGTCGGCCGGGAGCCAGTGGATGCGCGGGTCCGTAGCACTGAACCACGTGTGCTGCACGCGTGCGAGGCGGTGGGTCTCCGTCTTGATGCGGCCGATGGCATCTTCAAGCGTGCAGGCGCCGCGGCGGTAGTCGCACATCTGGCGGTAGCCGATGCTGTTCATCGACGGTAGGTCGCAGGAGTAGCCGGCGGCGTTCAAGCGATCGACTTCGTCGACGAGGCCGGCGGCGATCATCGCGTCGACACGGGTATCGATCCGGCGGTAGAGCTGTTCCCGCGGGAGGGTGAGGCCGAGGATCGTGGAGATGTAGCTCGCGGCGGCGCGTCGCGACCAGTCACTGAACGGGCGCCCGGTCGCGCGGGTGACCTCGATCGCGCGGATCATGCGGCGGACGTTTGCCGGATTGATCGTCGATGCGCTCGCGGGGTCGACGTCGCTGAGGATCCCGGCGACGGCGGCCGCTCCATCGCGCGCGGCGAGTGCCTCGAGTTCGGTGCGGAGGGAGTGGTCCGGCGGCACGCGGGGGATCTGCCATCCTTCGAGCAGCGCCCAGACGTACTGTCCGGTGCCGCCGGCGACGATCGGCGTGAGGTCGCGAGACATGATGTCCGAGATCGCTTCGTGCGCAAGATCGAGGAACGACGCGAGCGTGAACTGCTCATCGGGGTCGGCGACGTCCACGAGCCAGTGGCGCGCGGCGGCACGGTCTTCCGGCGATGGCTTCGCCGTGCCGATGTCCATGCCGCGGTAGGGCTGGCGCGAGTCCGCGTTGACGATCTCGCCGCCGATGCGCTGAGCGAGTGCGATGGCGAGCGGCGTCTTCCCGGTCGCCGTCGCGCCGACGATGGCGACGAGGCGCTGCGTCACGTCAGGCGCGCGAAGTGGCTTGCACCGCGGCAGCTTCGATGATGGCGGCGAACGCGTCGGCCTTGAGCGATGCGCCGCCGACGAGGGCGCCGTCGACGTCGGGCTGGGCGAAGAACTCCGCGGCGTTGTCGGCCGTCACCGAGCCGCCATAGAGGATGCGGACCGAGCCGGCGACGTCGCCTGCGACATCGCGGACGGTGGTGCGGATGAGGGCGATCGCTTCTTCGGCCGTGGCGCCGTCGGCGGCCACGCCGGTCCCGATGGCCCAGACGGGTTCGTAGGCAATCACGAAGTCGGCCGCAACGGTCATACCATCCAGCCCGCCGCGCGTCTGGCGGACGAGCACGTCACTCGTCCGGCCAGCGTTGCGCTGGTCAAGCGTCTCGCCGACACACATGATGGGCTTCACGCCGTGCGCGAGCGCGGCGCGAACGCGCCGGTTCACCGTCTCATCCGTCTCGCCGAAGTACCGGCGGCGCTCGCTGTGCCCGATGATCGCATACTGGGCGGTCTCAGCGACCATCGAGGGGCTGACTTCGCCGGTGTACGCGCCGTTCTCCTCCCAGAAGAGGTTCTGTGCGCCGACGCGGATCCGTGTGCCTTCGACGGCAGCAGCGACGTCGTGCAGGTGCACGAACGGCGGGGAGAGCACGATCTCGACCGAGGGTGTGCGCGCGCAGCGCTCGCGAACATCACGGGCGAGCGCGATGGCTTCGTCACGCAGCGTATTCATCTTCCAGTTGCCGGCGATCATCGGGGTGCGCACGTCAGGCACCGTACTTCGTGAGGCGTTTCGCGTAGGCCATCGCGAGTGACAGCACGTCCTTCGCGGGGAAGACACCGAGGTTGCCACGGCGGCACGCGCGCTCGTTGAAGCCTTCGGCGCCGTCGATAGGCGCGTAGTTACCCGCATGGAAGAGAAATGGCACGGGGTGCCAGGAGTGTCCGGCAACGACCGCAGGCGTCGAGTGGTCGCCAGCGACCATGAAGACGTCCGCCTGCATGCCGTGCAGCGCTTCGACGTAGGTATCGAACTCTTCGAGTGCGCGCATCTTCGCCTGGAAGTCACCGTCCTCGCCGGCGGCATCGGCGGGCTTGTAGTGCAGGAAGAAGAAGTCGTACCTGTCCCAGTTCTGCTTCAACACTTCGATTTCGTCCTCGAAGGTCGGGCCGGTGCGAAGGACCTCCATGCCGACGAGCTTCGCCAGACCGCGGTACATCGGATACGCAGCGATGGCGCAGGCGCGGAACTGGCAGGCTTCTACGATCGACGGCATGTCCGGGCGCTTGGCAATGCCGCGGAGCGTAAGCATGTTCGCCGGATCATGGTCGCGCAGGATCTGGGCGGCCTGTGAGACGAACTGGTTAAGCAGATCGGCGGTGGCTTCGGATTCCGGGGCAAGAGCGCGGACCGGAAGCGGCTTCGCACCTTCGCGCTGCGGGTCGGTCTCGGTGACGCGATCGGAGAGTCCCTCCCCGCGGACGACGAGCAGGAAGCGGTGCTCCTTCACCGGCTCGACGAACACCTGCACGCCGAGGAGTTTGATCCGTGCCAGTTCAGCGCACAGCGCTGCCGACTTGTCGCTCGCGATCCGTCCGGCGCGCCGGTCAGTGATGCGGCCTTCGTCATCGACAGTGCAGAAGTTCCCGCGCGCGGCGACATCCTGCGGCTGCAGGTCGAAGTCGATCCCGAGCCCCTCGAGCACACCGCGGCCGACGCGGTACCGAACCGGATCGTAGCCGAACAGCGCGAGGTGGCCTGGGCCGCTACCAGGCGTCACACCGGCGGCCACGGGCACCGTCATGCCGCAGAGGCTCTCGATCGCGAGGCGGTCGAGGTGGGGGATGTTCGCCTGCTCCAGCTCGGAGCGCCCCGTTTCGTTGGGAAGGCCGCCGAGACCGTCGATGACGACGAGGAGGATCTTCGTGTCGTTGGGGACGGCGAGTTCCTTGAGGAGGTCGAGGTCCATCTCGGGGGATTCTAGCATCGAGATGCGGCTCTGGAGTTGTGAGTCGGCGTCACATCCCCGTATCAGTGGGCGCCGACTTCACGCTCCTTGTCCAGCGCCTACGACGTCGCAGGGACGAGGACCGCTTCGCGGTCCGGCTCAGTTTGCGGCGCGGAGATCGGCGCCGGCCTGGGGCGTCTCGGCGTGAGGCCGAGGATGCGCGCGAGCGGCCAGGCGATGAGCACGCTGACCGGCACGTAGACGGCGACGAGGAACGTCCACCACACCGCGTCGCTCACACCTTCGAGACGGATCTGACTGGCGACGAGCCGCATCGGATCGTTGATGATCAGGATGGCGTACGAGATCGTGCCGGCCCGCGCGAGCATGCGCAGCGGCGCGAAGGCATCGGCGCGGCTCGGGCGTTTCGTGACGAGCGGCAGCACGAGCAGGGCGAGGCCGAGCGTCGTCAGCGGCAGCGCCATCGACTGCCAGTAGCGCAAGGACCAGCGTCCTATCATGAGGTCGCCGCCGGTGTGCGCAGCCAGGCCGAGCGCAAGCGCGGCGACGATGACGACCGGGTGGCGCACGAAGCGGAGCGCACGGTCACGCTCGGGCGACGCGATCAGCCATCCCATTGCCATGCCGGAAGTGAATTCGAAGAGGCGGAACGGCGCCCAGCCGGTGACGAGCCAGAATTTGAATTCGGGCGCGCCATAGTTGTCGACGATCCACCAGTTTGCCGCGACGGTGATGCCGAACGTCAGCACGAGGAACGTCAGAACGCCAATGCGCTTCATCGCGATGAAGAGGAGAGGGAACAGCAGGTAGTATTGCGCGAGCAGGCCGACGAACCACAGCGCCAACTGCGGCGCGAAGAACCACTCCGCGCGGGTGAGCCTGGGGATGAGCGCGAGGCTGGCGAAGACAACGCCGCGGTCGAGCTCGATGCGGCTGAGGACGGAGATCGAGACGCCGTGCGTGAAGTGCGCGCCAAAGCTGCCGCCATCGGTCTGCACCTGGCGAGCCGCAATGGCGGCCATCACTGCGAAGGTGATGCCGACGCCAGCCCAGTACGGCACGAGGAGCTTGCGGAACCGCTGCACGAAGAACGACGGCCAACGCAGTCCGTCGCCGGCGCGATACGCGGCGATGGTGAGCGAGATACCGCTGATCATCATGAATAGCGGAACGCCTTCGAAGCCGTCGCGGAAGATGATGTCGGTGAAGGCGGTGAAGATCTTCCAGAGGCCTGCGCCGTCGCGAATCTGGTCGCGGAACGACTCGTAGTAGCCGCTGGGCGCGGGTGGGAAGAACTTGATGTCGCCCCATAGGTGGAAGAGGATCACCCAGACAATGGCGAGGCCGCGGAGGATATCAATCGCAGGCAGCCGTCCGGATTCAGCGGGAAGCGCGCCGTCCTTGCGATCGCCTGCCATGCCGATCCTTCCGCTGTCGCACCGTTACGTGCAGTCCCGCGGCGCTCCGGGATCGCGAAGATACAGGACAGCGCGCGTTCGTTCAATACGGCCGTGCCACACGATTGACATCGGGCGAGCAGCCGGGCGAGATTCGTGATTTGTGCGTGCAACGCCGATGTTCGGTTGAAACCTCGGGTGCGATACGCATCTGCAATGCCTCGTCCGAGAACTGTTACCGCCGCGTGGAAGGAACGCTGATAGCATCACATATCCGCGCCAGCCCAGGCGCGGTTCCTGCTGGCGCGCGTGGGACGCGGGAGCGCGGGAATGGCGCACACTGATTTCTCCTCGAAAGCTGCGATCGTGACGCCGCGAAACTCGGAACGGGACGCAGATCGACAGAGCGATTTCGTGAGCGCGCAGAGGTTGGCGACGTACGCGCGCGGCGGCGCGCCTGTGTTATGGGAAGCCGACGCAGACGGGACGATCCGTTACGTCAGCGAGAACATCGCCGAGCTGCTCGGACTCCCGCGGATCTCACCCAACGAGGCGCAGGCGTCGTGGTGGGCGGCAATCGCACGGGAGGACTGCGACGAAGTCGAGCGACGGCGTGAAGCGTCATTCGCGACGGGGCGGGAATACAACGTCTCGTACCGGATGATCCGCAGCGACGGATCCCTGATCTGGATACGGGAGTCAGGCGCGCCGACGCGGGGTGAAACACCTGCCTACCGGGGCCTGCTCGAAGATATCACCACAGTCCAGCACCTCGAACGGCGCCTCAGGATCAAGGACCGCACCGCCGAGATCCTTGCCAACGCCGGATCGGTGACGGAGGCGGCGCGGTCGTTTCTCGAGATGGTGTGCCATGAGCTCACATGGGACTGGGGCGCGGTATGGCTGGTGGACCACGGGGACGACGTGTTGCGGTGTGCCGCGGCATATGGCCGCGAAGAAGTCGATGTACTCCCCTTCGAGCGTGACAGCCTGGAGCGTTCGTTCGAGCGCGGGATCGGGCTTCCCGGGCGCGTATGGTCGAGCGGGCAGCCATCCTGGATCCCGGACCTCGCGGAAGACGCGAACTTCCCGCGCGTGCGGTCGGCGTTGTCGCTCGGACTGCGTTCAGGCGCAGGGTTCCCAATCATGCTTGGCTCGCAGGTGCTCGGAGCTATGGAGTTCTTCTCGATCGAGCCAAAGGGCCGGGACGGAGAACTGACGCAGCTGATGACAAACCTCGGACGCCAGATGGCGCAATTCAGCGAACGGAAGGCCGTCGAGGAAGAGCTGCGCATCAGCGAGGAGCACTACCGCTCGTTGGCGGAGGCGCTGCCGGCGATGGTCGCGATCCTGGCGCCGCACGGCGAGCTGACGTACGCGAACCGGAAGTGGTCCGACTACACGGGCATGAACTTCATGCAGCTCGCCGCCGGCTGGCCGGAGGAGGTAACGCACCCCGACGACGTCGAGCGGATGCACGAGGCATGGGATGAGAGCCTTCGCTCGGGGGCACCTGTGGAGATCGACCACCGGATCCGGCGCAAGGACGGCACGTACCGGTGGCACTTCCTGCGCGCCGTGGCGCTGCGGGGCGGGGGCGGCCGCGTGGTTCGTTGGCTCGGGACCACGACCGATATCGAAGATCGGAAGCGGGCCGAGGAGGCGCAGGAGTTTCTCGCCGACGGGACGGCATTGCTCGCTTCGTCGCTGAACTACGAGGCGGCGCTTCGGAATCTCGTCGGACTGCTGGTGCCACGGGTTGCCGACATTGCGGCCATCGACGTCTTCGAACCGGACGGGACGACGCGGCGGATCCCGTCTCGCGCGCTCGACGACGGGAAGCAGCAGCTGCTGGAGCGCATCCACGTCCGCGACTGGCCGGTGGGGGACGGCGAGAGTGAGAGCGTGTCCGATGTGCTGACGGACGGGCGATCGGTGTTCTTCCCGGACGTGTCCGAGTGGCGAGGCCCGCTCGTACGGCGCCCAGAGGCAAAGCGGGCACTGGAGTTCGCGGCGAAGTCGGTAATGATGGTACCCCTACGCGCGCGCAATCGGACGATCGGCGTGCTGAGCTTGATCGGAGCAGAGTCGAACCGTCGATACAGCCGAGGCGACCTCGGGGTGGCGGAGGAGCTGGGCCGGAGGGCGGGGATCGCGGTGGACAACGCACGCCTGTACCAGGACGCACAACGAAGCGCCGACGATCTGCGCAAGGCGAACGCCGCGAAGGACGAGTTCCTGGGCCTCGTGTCGCATGAGCTGCGGACGCCGATCACGACGATCTACGGGAACGCGCAGGTGCTGCGGCACCGGGCCGAACATCTGGACGACGAGACGCGGGACCTGGCGCTATCGGACGTCGAACAGGAGGCGGACCGTCTGCATCGCATCATCGACAATATGTTGGTGCTCGCTCGGGCGGAGTCGCAGCGGAACCTGCAGACCGAGCCGCTGTTGCTTCAGCACGCCATCTCGCGCGTGGTCGACGGTCATCGGCTGCGGCATCCCGAACGGCCCATCGCGGGAGAGTTCGCACCGGAGCTGCCGCCAGTATCGGCGGAGCCGACGTACGTCGAGCAGGTGCTCACGAATCTGCTGAACAACGCGGAGAAGTACAGCGGTCCGACCGATCCGATCGACGTCACCGCGACGACGGAAGACGGCGTCGTGGCGGTACGCGTGCTGGACCGCGGGCGCGGCATCGATCCGGACGAGACGGATCTGATCTTCGGTGCGTTCTACCGATCGTCGCGGACGGCGGCGGGCGCATCGGGGGCGGGGATCGGGCTGGCGGTGTGCAAACGACTGGTCGAGGCCCAGGGCGGCTGGATCTGGGCGCGGCCGCGGGCGGACGGGCCGGGCGCCGAGTTCGGGTTCGCGTTGCCACGGGTCACGGAGGCCGACGCCTAGCGTCACGAGACGCGCGGACTTCCCACAAGCCCATCGATATCATGGCAGGGTGACGCGCACGATCATCCATGCGGACATGGACGCGTTCTACGCGTCCGTCGAGCAGCTCGACCGGCCGGAGTTGCGCGGCAAGCCGGTCGTGGTAGGCGGATCCGCCGAGGGGCGCGGCGTCGTGGCGGCGGCGTCGTACGAGGCGCGGCGCTTCGGTGTCCGCTCGGCGATGCCGATGAGCCGCGCGCTGCGGCTGTGTCCGCAGGCGGTGCGCGTGTCGCCGCGGTTCCAGCGCTACGGCGAGCTATCGCGCCGAGTCATGGCGATCTTTCGTTCGGTCACGCCGCTGGTCGAGCCACTGTCGCTGGACGAGGCATTCCTCGATGCAACGGAGCAGGCTGCGAAATACGGCGGTGCGGACGGGCTGGCCCGCTGGCTCAAGGACGAGGTGCGCCGGGGCGTCGGGCTGACCGTGTCCATCGGCGCTGGGACGAACAAGACGGTTGCGAAGATCGCGTCGGACGCCGGGAAGCCCGACGGCCTGGTCGTCGTGGCGACGGGCGACGAAGCGACGTTCCTGGCGCCGTTCGCGGCGCGGGCATTGTGGGGGGTGGGCGTGCGGGCGGATGCCGCCCTGCAGGAAATGGGCATTCGCACGATCGGCGACCTGGCTTCGGCGGACGCGGCACAACTCGAGCGGATCCTCGGATCGCGGGGACCGATGCTGCAAAAGCTGGCGCGCGGCGAGGACGACCGCCGCATCGAAACCGACGGCGAGCGCAAGTCCGTCGGCGCCGAGACGACGTTCGCGCGCGACCTGCCGGACGGCGAGGAGCTGCGCGATGAGCTGCGGCGCGTAGCGGACGAAGTGGGGCGCCGGCTGCACGCGCACGGGACGGAAGCGCGGACCGTTACGCTGAAGCTGCGCTATGCGAACTTCCGGACGATCACTCGCAGCACGACGCGCGTCGAGCCGATGGACGATACGGAGGACATCCGCGCGATCGCGGCGTCGATGCTGGAGCGGGTGCTGGAGCCCGGCGATCGGTTCCGGTTGCTGGGGATCCAGTGCAGCCACCTGGTGGAGCGGGAACACGGACAGCTACGGTTGTGGCGTGGCGACGGGACGCGGATCGAGGATCCGGCGTGGCGGACGGCGTCGTAGCGCGACCGAAGAGGAGCGACGATATGTGCAGAAGCATCAAGACGCTGCGGCGTGAGGGCGACCCGCCGACCGATGACGAGATCTCAGCGGCGGCGTTGCAGTTCGTGCGAAAGCTGAGCGGCTACCGGAAACCGTCGCAAGCGAACACGGAGGCGTTCGATCGGGCGGTGGAGGACGTGGCGAAGGTGTCACGCCGGATGCTCGATTCGCTCGCGCCGGTAGGGACGAGATCGAATGGGGGCCGCGCGGCCGCGTCGCCTTCGCGGCCGAACGCACGGCAGCGACCACGCCGGGCTGCGAGCTGATCCGCTATCAGGTGCCGGCGAGCTTCTTCACCACGGGCGCCATGCGCTCGTGCTGGTCGCCGGAGAAGACGACGTACGAGAAGCCGTACTCTTCTCGGCGCTTCTGCAGGTCCTCGACGATCTGATCGACGCCGCCGATCAGCGCGTGCGGGACATTGAGCAGCTCCTCGGGCGTGCTGCTGCACCCAGGCGCCATGCGCGCGGCCATTCCGGCGCGATCGTCCGTAACGACGACCGCGAAGACCGTGACGTTCATTTCGATCTGGTCCATGCGAGAGCCAGCGGCTTCTCGGATCCACGCGATCTTCTGCTTCGTAGCCTCGGCCGTGCCCGTGAGCATCACCTCGCGGTTCACCACGCCTTCCCGAAGGTCGAAGTTGATGCCGATGATGTCGGCTTCTCGTGCGGCGAAGCGCAGGACCCTCGGCCCGCCGCCGCCGATGAGGATCGGCGGGCGCGGCTTCTGCACGGGCTTCGGGGTGCCGCTGTGGCGGACGGTGTAGAACTTCCCGGCGAAGTCAACGGGGTCGTCCGAGAAGAGCCCTTTCATGATCCGCACTGACTCCTGGAACCGGCTGATGCGGACGCCCGGGGTGTCGTATGTCATTCCTGCTTGGTCGTAGTCGGTCTGCATCCATCCCGCGCCGATGCCGAACTCGACGCGGCCGCCCGAGAGCACGTCCAAAGTTGCGGCTTCTTTCGCGAGCACGACGGGGTGCTTGTAGTCGTTGTCGAAGACCAGGCTCCCCAGGCGCAGCGTCTTCGTTGCTGCGGCGGCGACGGCGAGCGCCGGCATAGGGGCGAGCTGATCGTCGAAATGGTCGGGCATGAAGAGCGTGGAGTAACCGAGGTCCTCGATCTTCTTCGCCTTCTCGGTCCAGTCTTCGCCTGATACGCCCTTCGCTGTCTGGATGCCGAAGCGGAACTTTCGGGGCATGACGTCCTCTCTCGCTGTTGCGCCGCGTCGCGGACGCGCCGAGAGGGTGACATGCTGCAACAGGGAATGTCGAGAGCGCGCTGCGCGAGGTGGTCCTTAGTCTTACGCGCGCCGACGATGCGAGCGGCGCCGGAAGAACGCGATCAGCGCGAAGACGCCCGTCGCGGCGATCACCGCGAGCGCGGCGGCGCGGATCCCGTCGCCCGAGCCCGACTCCTGACCATACTCCGGCGCATGCCAGCGTTCGCGCGCGTCCTGCTGCGAGTCACCGGCGACGAGCGACGTGGGGTCGCCCGGACGTGCGTCCGGCGACGCGCCGTCGTTGGTGATCGGCTTGTTCAGCGTTTCGGCGACGCGGTCAGCTGGCGGGACGATCGCGCCAGTGTGCGAGGCAGCCCGCTGGTCAGACGCGAACTCGTGCGGACGATCCGGCTGCTCGGGGATCTGCCGTTCTAGACGCGGGAGCTCCGACTCGACCGGCTCGCCGACGGTACCCATGACCCCGGCTGTCTCTGGCGGGGCGTCTTCGCCGGCGGGGTGGGCATGCGGCAGGCGCTGACGCTGCTCGGCGAGCTCGCGCTCCATCCTCACCCGCTGCTCGAGCTGTTCCTCAGGCGCCACGATGCTGTCTTCAGCGATGGCGCGGAACGGATCTTCGGACGGCTCGATTCCGGGCTCTTCGAGCTTGTAGTCATCAATGTCACCCTTGTCGAAGGCAACGGTGACGGCTTCGGCTTCCGTGTACGCGACGTGCTCGGTGGCGATCCAGTACTCGCGCCCGCGCGACGGATCAATTTGCAGATAACTGCCGTGAGTGTCCTTCACGACGCCGAGCGACTTACCGTCAGCGCTCACGAGCGTGTGCCCGCGCAACTGTTCGGTCTTGGCGGCGTCCGTGTGTTGCCGTTCGGTCGTCATGTCAACCTCCCGAGAGGAATGGCCTCCTCGTTGAGAGCTTAGGCTGCTCGTTTTGCAGGCGGCATGAGAAGACGCGCGAAATCGTGACACTTTCGCTGCAAACGAACGGGCCTGGGACGTCGTGCAGACGACGGCGAGGCGGTCGGCGGAACGCTAGTAAGCGGGAGTGCCGTTCAGGTCTTCGACGGGCTTCGGATCCGCCTCGAGGCCGAGTGCGCGCCGCTCCTCGGTGACAATCTGGTGTACGTACTGGCGCGAAACGCCGAAGTGCTCGGCGAGGCGCGTCTGTCCGCCGCGCTGGAGTTCCCCGCGCTCGAGGAGGCGGCGCACGACGAACCGGAGCCGTCGGAGGCGCTCTCGGTCACGTACTCGCATCGGTTGTGCCTCGCTTCGGATATGGCGTCCATACGTAGGAACGTCGGGGCGGACGGGGCATATCGGCGGCGGGACTCAGGAAGCGATGCGCCGGTGGATGAGATCGGCGCTTACTTGACAAGCGAGCGTCCCCATTGGGCTCGCGGTCGCTGGCGTGCGTGCTTCCCATGATCCTCGCTGGAGGGCGAGCTGTCGCCTTGAGGCACCCCGTCCTGGGCGGCTTCCGCCGACCCTGACCCGCAGGGCGTTTCGTGACGCGACAGGCGTGGTTAGGCTGCGGCGAAAGGAGGTGCGGTGTGAAGAGTCGATGGGACGAGGTCTCCGTCGGGGGCCAGCCGATGCGCTGTTTCGTCGCCGAGCCGGATCGCTCGCCCGCGCCGACGGTGGTGGTCATACAACATGCGGGCGGCGTGGACGAGTTCGTGCGGACGATGACATCGCGCTTCGCGGAGGCGGGATTCGTTGCGATCTCACCCGATCTGAACCATCGCGACGATCCGAACAGCGGCGACGACCCGCTCACGAAGATGTCGCGATTGCGCGACGCATCGATGGTGCAGGATGTGAACGCGGCGATCGACTATGTGAGGTCGCTGCCGTCGTTCGGCGCCGGGATCGGCGTCACAGGGTTCTGCATGGGCGGTCGCGTCGCGTACCTGATGGCGGCGCAGCGCGATGACTTCGGAGCGGCGGTGGTGTTCTACGGCGGCAACATCATGCGAGCGTGGGGGGAGGGGCCGACGCCGTTCGACGAGACGTCGAAGATCGCCTGTCCCGTGCTCGGCCTCTTCGGCGAAGAGGACGGCAATCCGAACCCCGCCGACGTCGCGAAGATCGACGCAGAGCTGACGCGGCTCGGGAAGGCGCACGAGTTCCATTCGTACGCCGGCGCAGGCCATGCGTTCATGGTGGAGGGCCGGTCGAGGTATCGGGAGGACGTGGCATCGGACGCGTGGCGGCGGTGCACGGAGTGGTTCTCGCAGCACCTGGCGCAGCGGTGACAGAAGAGCATCTCGAACCGACGCTCAAGTGCATCGTCGCGCTGGCCGCAATTGCAGACACGAGATCGCTATCCGAAGCGTTAGCGGATCGGCTCGCGATCAGTGATCAGCGGCGGCTCGGGGAGCGGGCGATCGTGGTCCATACCGCGGCAACGCCTTCGGAGATCCGCGATGCGCTGGCAGCGGTGGGCGCAGAGGGTGACGCGCTGTTCGTGTGCGAGTTCGAGCGCTGGTCTTCGTGGGGCGATGGGGTGGACGCGGAGTGGCTGCTGCGGCGGGGGCATTAGGGAGACGCAGCTGGCACGCCCGGAGGGATTCGAACCCCCGACCCTCGGTTCCGAAGACCGATGCTCTATCCGCTGAGCTACGGGCGCGTGCAGTCAGTGTACAGAGCGGCGCACGGTCTCCAGCGCTGGTTCGCGACCTCGGTTAGCCGCCGGATGCGTTCGCAACGCTGACCTGGATGTCGATGCGCGTGTACGCGTCGTCCTCGTCGAACGTGCCGACGGCAAGCTGGCCCGTGACCTTCGAGCCGCTGTCGTTGAACTGGATGGCGTCGCCTCCGGCGGTCGGTGAAGACGCCGATGACGACGCGTCCTGCACGGTCCAGCCCTGACCGTTGAACGCATCCTTGTAGTACGACAAGGCGGTCGCCTGGTCGTCCTTGGTGACGAAGGACACGTTGTACGTCTTCTTGCCGGATGCCTTCGTATAGCCGGACTGAACAGTGTTCGACCCGGGGTAGGCAGGCACCGAGTCGGGGAAACCGTCCGGGAGTCGTGTCGTCGGGCCTGGCGTGAAGGCAGCCTTCGCATCGTTAGCGGCACCGCCCGTCACCTGGATGCTGAGCAGGATCGTGGAGACGCTGTCCTGCTGAGACTCGGCGATGAGCACCACGCCACTCACGTCAGGGTTGTCGACGCGGCTGAACTGGTGGACCGTCGCATCGCGGGTCGTCTGGCCGCCCTCGAGCTGCCAGGGGTCGGTGTCGAGCTGATCGGCGTAATACTGCGCGACCGTCTGGCGACTATCGGTCGAGTCATAGACGGCAAGGTACTGCGCGTCTTGTCCCTTCACCTGCTTGATGGAGGACACGAGCCGGGCGTTCGGGTACACCGGAACGCCATCGGGGTAGCCGGGCGCGAGGCTGCCTTCGTATCGCTTAATGGACGCGCCCTGCTGGTTGCCGACGAGGTTGAGGAGGCTCGTGACGTCGGCGTTCTGGCGCTCGGCGGTGCTGCCGCCACTTCCGCCCGACGCGAAGAACCAGACGAGCACGCCCACGATGATCGTCGGGATGATGGCGGCGGCGAGCCACGGGAGCATGCGTCGCCATCGGCGCTGCTCGGTATCGGTATCAGTAATGTCCGGCGCGCCCGGCGCGGCGTCTTCGTCGTCGATAACGGTGTACGAGTAACCGCCGGCGGTAGTCGATTCCGTCGCGGCGGAAGTGGCGGCGTCGACGGGCGACCCCGCCGCGTCGCTTTGGGTTATGTCGTGCTGTTCGGACGCATCTTCGGGCGGGGGCGCATCGCCAGTGGGCGAGTCGCCAGCGCGGGTTTCTGGCGGCACGGACGGCTCCTTCGGGGTTTATTGGAGATGGGGTGGACGGAGGGATTTGAACCCTCGATCTCCAGGGCCACAACCTGGCGCCTTAACCGCTAGGCTACGCCCACCACGCAAGCCCGACGGCGACAAAAACGCCCTGCGTGCAAGACGCAGGGCTTCCGGCACGCCGTCTGAACCTACAAAGTCTAGCATCGCCAGGTGCGAGGGCGCAAAGCGGGGTGATTAAGGGGGTTGAGCGCCTTGAGCGGTAACGTTAGCGCCCCGTGGACCCGTGGCCACGGCCCGCCCGGGACGACTCCGTGAGCTCCACTGCCTCGACGAGGTCGACGTCGGCGAGCTTTGAGATGACGATCTGGGCGATGCGATCGCCGTCGTGCAACTCATACGCGTCGAGGTCGCCGAAGGTCCACATCGTGACGAAGATCTCGCCGCGATAGTCCGCATCGATCGTGCCGAAGGCTGCACCGACACCCTTCAGCGAGAGGCCGGAGCGCGGACGCATCTGCACGTCGTAGCCAGCCGGCGCTTCAAACGCGAGCCCGGTCGGGACGAGTATGGGATGGCGCCCGAGCGTGACCGCCGCAGCGAGGCAGGCGGTGAGGTCGTAGCCGGATGCGCCCGCGGACTGGCGCCTGGGAAGGCAGGCACGCGGGTTAAGACGCAGGACGCGTAGCTGGGCGGGCACGGGCGGGATCGTATCTGAGATGGGCCTTGACGTCAGGTCGGCACAGATTTGACCGATCTTACTTCGAATGGGCACAATCATGCGGCGGCGGGGCATAAGGGGGAGAGTGAGAAGGAATCTACTCATCGCCGCGACGATCGCGCTGTGTTGCGTGACCGCCGCGGCCTTTCTGATCGCGAAACACACCGGATCGGCGAGCGCTGCGCCGGCCCTGGCATCGACGCCGACACGATCGCCGACGCCCAAGCCATCACCCACGCCGGCACCACCACCACCCCCAATCGTCATCGGACCATCGACGACGCCGGGCGTCTTCGCGGCGCAGTGCATGTCGGGTGCTCCGAACTCGGTGCGGGTGACGTTCCTGTGGGGGCCATCGCGCTCCGGGCCACAGTGGCTTGACCTCAGCATCTTCAACGACGGTTTCGCGCCGGGGACGTTCGTCGGGGCGGGCGGGTTCACGCCACCGACGTGGGGGTTCATCTGGGACGGGCTCGTCCAGGGGACGACGCACTTCGCGCGGGTGAACACGCTGACCTCGCAGGGGTGGAAACCGAGCGGGACGGTCTCGTTCTTTACGCCGATCTGCGCGCCTTATATCGATTCGCCGTGGCCCACCGCGGACATGATGGGCCTGCACGACCAGCTGTGGAACGCGATTGCGAACTCCGGCATCAACGCTGCGGTGGCGATCACCGACCTGCAGACGCACGAGACGGTGGACGTCGGCGGGTACGACAACCGGCTCCCGGGATGCACGATCAACCTCTTCGTGCTGCTACGTGTAGCGGAAGACCTGCAATTCGGCAGGTATCCCGAGGAGTGGGTCGGCGCGACGATTGCGCAGACGATCAACCAATCGAACCCCATCCTGGCGCGAGCGCTTATGCGTGATTACGTCGGCGCCGGCGACCTGGGGCGCGGGATGACGCAGGTCAACGACTTCGTGCACTCGCTCGGGATGACGAGCACGCTGATGGACCACCCGCCGGCGTTCCCGGAGGAGTCGATCTACGGCGGCATAGACAACCGAATCACGGCGCGGGACGTCAACCGGGGGCTGCAGGCGCTGTGGGACGGTCGGGTGCTGAACCCGTGGTGGCGCGACTACATGCTCCAGCAGATGACGAAGGTGAAGCCGGGGCTGAACTATCTCATCCCAGTCGGGACGAGCAACGGCGCCATCGTGTCGCACAAGAACGGATTCCTGTACTCCGAGGGCTGGGCGGACAACGATATCGGCATCGTGTGGTTCGACCGGGGCGGGGCACGAGTGGGGTACGCGATCTCCTTTTTCTCGCAGGGCGTCTCGACGAAGTACGCGGACATCCCGCTGGGGCAGACCGTGTCGTCTCTGGCGTACCAGTGGTTCGTGGGGCGGTACGGGTATCCGTAAGCCCTGTCGTCCACCGTTATGTCGGTTATTTGACTGCTGTTTGTTTTCTCGGGTTCTGGCAGGGGGTCGAGTCTGCGTGGTCGACTTTCTCGGGCATATAGATTCAGCTTTCTGATTGTTCTGCTTGTTTTCTGATTGTTCTCGAGAAAAACGATCAAACGTTATGTCGCAGCTCTTGGCGGCGTCCAGCGCGCCGATGCTGCTTGGGACCTGGTGAGGCGCCACGGGTCGAGTGTACGGCGGCGGAAGCTCGAAGTCGCATCGTCTGGCGGCACGCTTGCTCGGTTCGCGGGCTGAAAGCCTGCAGCACGGGCGCATCGTCGGACTGCCGGGGCACCGGCGGCGCCCTAAGCCACTCTTCTTGAAAGGGGTCAGCCCGGACGATCTGAATGATGGCCGTCGGTGATCGATCCTGGCCGCTATGGACGAACTATGCAGGGGGCTGATTGATAAGGTTCCGGGGTATCCGTACGATGAATGCACATGGCTGAGCGAGACGAGGTACAGGCCGATCGATGGGACGCCATCCGAGAGCGCATGGCCGGAAGACTGCGGAGCATGCGGCCGCCGGGGCGATCCCAGGCGCAGCTCGCTTGGGAGCTGGACGAGTTGGGCTTCCACATCAGCCAGAGCATGGTGTCGCGGTACGAGCAGGGACTCGGCGAGGTGCCGCTCACGCTGGAGCGGATCGTCGGGTGGGCACTGTGCTGCGACGCGTTGAGCTCCGAGCATCTAGGTGAGTTGCTGGAGCTGGCGGGGTACGCGCTGCCGTGGACGCGCGGTGACATGAAGCAGTTTGACGACATTCTCTCGCGATACCGATCGCTGTCGAAGCCGGACCAGATCGTGCTGCGGCGCCGGATGCTGTGGCACCTGCTGGGAGTACAGCCCCGCGACGTGAAGGAGACGGGGCGATGACGCTACGCACGACAAGCCACAACACACGGCGACTGCTGCGCGACCGCTTGCGGTTCCTGCCGGCGACCGGGGAGCCATCGACGGAAGTGCGGCGGCTGCGAGCGCTGCTCGAAGAGCTTGGCGTGCGCTGCGACGACACGCTGAACCTGCAGGACCTCGACGCGGTGCTCCTGGCGTCGGAGCGGGGAACGGAAGCGCTCGTGGCTTCGCGGTTGGACGACGAGCAGCGGCACGCGGCATACGCGCGGCTGGTTGCGCGTCTCGTGATCGCGGAGATGCACGCGCCGATCGACGCGAAGATGGAGTACGCATCGCGGCACGAGCCGTCGTCTACACGTGAGCGTGAGGAAGAGGCGCTGGTGCTGGGGCTGGCGCACGCGCTCATGTCGGGGCGGCTGGAATCGGCGCCTCGCCCGCTCTACGACGACGTGCCGCAGTTCACGTTCGCGTTCACACCTACGTCGGCGCGGCGGTCGACATTGGGTGGGCTGCACCGATGGTCGGTGCTGTGGTACAAGCGGTCGGACCTTTATCGGCGCCTGCGGGCGCGGCCGCGGGTGAGCGGGGCGATCGGGCGGATCTGCGGGGCGCTGGATCCGTCAACTCCGTCGCTGGTCGCCTAGGACCGTTCTATCCATAGATCGACACAGAGTTCACAGATCGGTTAGGCACACATGCGTGTCGCCTGACCCAGGCCGTCGCGGACCGGACCGTCGAGCGCTCGACGTAACAGGTTTCAACCCCTAGGCTTCGAATCGATTTCTGGCGTCGCAGGCCTCGACTGGTGCGCGAATCGCGTAGTGCGTGAGCACGCGCTTCCGTCCCACGGTGTGAAGGAGATTCTATGAAGCCGGCGTTGTCGCTTGTGGCGGTGGCGGGGAGACGGCGGTCCACCGTCGGACTGGCGCAGGAGATCGAGAAGCGCGCGTATCCGGGCATCTACTTGCCGAGCTTCGGCGACGCGATGGGGCTGGCGGCGGCGATCGCGCTCTCGACAGAGCGCATCCAGTTCGGCACTACGGTGCAGCCGATCTACCTGCGGCATCCCTCGGACTTCGCGAACGATGCGTCGTTCATCCACGAGCTGAGCGACGGGCGGTTCCGGTTCGGGATCGGGGTGACGCACGGGCCGGTGCACCAGCGGTTGGGCGTGAAGCCGGGGAAGCCGCTGCAGGACATCAGGCGGTTCGTCGGTGACATGCGGAAGGCGGCGGAGCAGGGGGCGGGTGAGATGCCGCCGATTGTGCTCGCATCGATGCGGCGGAAGATGGTGGAGCTGGCGGGCGAGATCGCGGAGGGTTGCGTGTGGGCGAACGCATCGCGATCGCACATGGCGGCGTCGCTGTCGTACCTGCCGGCCGACAAGCGGGTCGACGAGAAGTTCTTCATCGGCAACATGATCCCGACGTGCATCTCGGACGACCGGGAAGCCGCGGCGGCAGTCATGCGGCGCACGCTGACCGGCTACGTGATGCTGCCGAACTACAACAACTACTGGGTCGAGGCGGGATACGAAGAAGAGATGATGGCGATCCGCGCGGCGCAGAAGGCGGGCGACGTCGCGAAGATCACGTCCCTGATGTCGGAGAAATGGCTGAAGGACGTGACGCTGTACGGGACTGCATCGGAAGTGCGGGAGGGAGTGGATGCGTGGTATGCGGCGGGCGTGCGGACGCCGATCGTGGTTCCGTCGAGCGCATCGGGCGGGCAGATGAAGGCGTTCGAGGAAGTGTTTGCGGCTTTCGAATGAACGTGAACAGACGACAGAGGGCTCAGAACAAAGACCAAAGAACCAGCGCAAACAGCAAACAGCAAAACAGCAAAGCGGTACTGCAACAGTGGAATTCCCGCAAACCTGAGTGCGTAGCGAAGTGAGGGGTTGATGGCGACGAAGTTCATGGTGGGCGATCTGGAAGTCATCGGGGTATCCGATGGGACGATCGCCTTCAGCGGAGCGCAGTACTTTCCCGGGACGACGGTCGAGCAGTGGGAGGCGCACAGGCGGTGGCTCGACCATGACGGGAACGTCGTGTTCGAGTACGGATGCTTCGTGGTGCGGTCGGGCGACAAGCGCGTGCTGATCGACACGGGCGTGGGCCCGGTGGAGATCGGGCCTTTCAAGGGCGGCGCGCTGATGTCGGACCTGGCGTCGGCGGGGATCAAGCCGGAAGACATCGACGAGGTGTTCATCACGCACTTGCACGTCGATCACTGCGGGTCCGCGGCGCTGAAGGACAGCGCCGGCGAGATGCGGCCGGCGTTCCCTCGCGCGACGTATCGATGGACATCCGCGGAGCACGAGTTCTGGCACGGCGAGAAGGGGATGACGCGGCCGATGCGAGGGACGGAGGTGCTGGAGGTGATCGCGCCGCTGTACGAGGCGTCAGATCGGCGGGACGACGCTTGCGCCGGGGATCACCGTGATGGCGATGCCGGGACACACACCCGGTCATGCGGGGATCGTGCTGTCGTCCGGGACCGAGCGGGCGTTCGTGATGGGCGATGCGATCTCGTGTCCGGTGCAGCTCAGCGAATCGGAGTGGTCGGGACTGGGCGACGTCGATTCGAAGCTGGCGCGGCAGACACAGGAGGCGGTCGCGCTGGAGGCCGAGGCGTCGGGGGCTCTGCTGGGGGCGAGCCACTTTCCCGGGCTGATGTTTGGTCGCGTGCTGCGCGGGGAGGGGCGGCGGTATTGGGAGGCGGCGGGGTAGTAGTCGGTCAGTCTTTCAGTCTGTCAGTTCGCTTGTCCGAAAGTTCCTAACGGCTACGCCGACGATTGGCGCAGGCACAACGCGGATCCTTCGCTTCGTCAGGATGACGAGACCTCTGTCGTCGCTACGACGGAGTTCACCCATTCGAGACACCCGTCTGCGTAACGACGAGGGCGGCCACATGGGGCCGCCCCTACGCCATCGTTAGTGCCCGGAAATGAGAGACGGCGGAGGCGCCGGGTGCGCGTTCCGCCGTCAGTCGGGCGCCTGTTGGTTCTAGTTTAGTCGTTCGCGGAGCCGTTCGCAGCGGAGGCGGCGGTCTTCCGGGCGCGCGACGCGCCTTCGCGGGTGGCGTCGCCGACTTCGCCCGCTTCCTGGCCGACGCGGTTGCTGATGCGGGTCACGCCGGTGCGGACGCGCTCGGCCGTGGTGCTCGCGACGTCGCGGGCTGCCTCGACGGCGGCTTCGCCGGCGCTGCGCTGGGCCTTCACGACCTTCTCGATCGTCTCGCGGGCCTCGGTGCGGGACTCCGAGAGCTCGTCGAACATCTGGCGGGCGAGCTCGAGAGCGCGGCCCTGGGCCTTCGTGGTCGACTCCATCAACGACCGGTAGAAGCCGCCGATGTCGGTGGGGTCGTCGGCGAACTTGCGGCCGAGGTCGACCGACTCCCGCTGGCCGCGCTGGGCCTCGCTGAGCAGCTGGGTCGAGATGCGGTAGCCGCGCTCGTTGCCGAGCTTGATGGCGTCGATCATGGCGTCGTAGCTCTCGGTGAGGGCTTCGAAGTACTTGTCGACGGCCGTCTGGGTGGTGGACTTGGTGCTCGCTGGCATGGGTTCGATTTCCTCCTGCTGTTTCGAAAATTGCGGGTAGTTGGACTTGCGCCGCCTTGCCGATAGGTGTAACTTACACATAGCGGCGAACGGCTGTCAAGGGCAATGTGAAGTATTTTCCGAGCCGAAGATCAAACGGCTTGGAGGGATGAAGGACAACGATCTATGGTGAGGCGCGACGAGACCGACGCCGCTGAGACGCCGTTCCGGCTGCACGGCGACCTGCTGACAACGACGCTGCTGGCGTTCCTCCGCAATTGGAACGCGTACGGCTATCAGCTCGCGCAGCAGCTCTCGCAGGCAGGGCTGCCGGCGTTCGACTCCGGCACGGTGTACCGGACGCTGCGGCAGCTCGAGAAGACGGGGCTGGTGTCGTCGTTCTGGGACACGTCGGAGTCCGGTCCGGCGCGAAGGATGTACTCGCTGACGAAGGCCGGCGAGCTGTTCCTCTCGAGCTGGATCGACGTGCTGGGGCGGTACCAGGCGGTGTTGCAGAAGACCCTCGACGGCATGGACGCCGCGGGTAACGCCGCAGACGAGGAACCGCCGCAGCGAAGTCGGGTGGCGGAATAGCGAAGCCCACGACCGGCAAGGAGCGCACGATGGCCGACGAGAACCTGCAGAACCCTCTGGACCTCTGGCGCCAGTTCCTGACGGACTCCGAGCGGCAATGGAACGGCTTCTTCAAAGAAGTGCTGGGGACGGACACCTTCTCGAACGCGATGAACGCGTGGGTGGAGGCTTCGCTCACCGTGCAGCGGATGGTGGCGGACAACCTCGAGCGGTACTACACGGCGTTCAACATCCCGACACATAACGACCTGATGGCGCTGGGCGAGCGGATGAAGGGCATCGAGGAGGGGTTGGCGCGCATGGAAGCGGCGATGCTGGCGCAGTCGCCCCATCTGGCGGCAGCGCGGCCAACGTACAAGCTGCCGCGGACGAAGCAGCCGGCGGGGCCGCCGCCGAGCGCGAACGGGACGCAGAGCGAGAGCGGCGTCAGCGCCTGATCATCGCGCGTGGGTAGCAAAACATCGAGCCGAGGCAAATGCCTCGGCTCTTTCATCTTCCCCACTGAACCCTATTCAATTCGTGCCGGACCGGTGGCATACTAGTGCCATCCTGCGGCCAGCGGTCGTGCCGCAGGACGCGCGACGCCCCGCCACGGCGTCCCCTCATGGAGGCCACCGCCATGACCACGCAGACCGCCCAGGCCCAGGAGAACATCGCCGAGGTCGTCCAGAAGGAAGTCGAGCGCACGATCCAGCGGTCGGTGCGCGGGATCGACGTGCTGCTCAACCGCGACGAGCCGGACGTCGGCGTGACGCCGAAGGACGTCATCTACTCGCGCGGGACACTGCGGCTGTACCACTATCGCCCGCAGTCTGACGAGGTGTACCGGATCCCCGTCGTGCTGGTGATGTCGCTGATCAGCAAGCCGTACATCCTGGACCTGACGCCGGGCGTGAGCTTCGTCGAGTTCCTGCTCAAGAACGGCTTCGACGTGTTCATGATCGACTGGGGCGTGCCGCGGCCGGAGGACTCGAAGCTGCGGCTGGAGGACTACACGCTGGACTTCATCCCGGCGTGCATCGAGCGGGTGCAGGCGGAGACGGGGGAGACCGACGTCTCGGTCATCGGCTACTGCATGGGCGGGCTGTTCGCGCTGATGTACGGCGGGCTGTTTCCGGATGCGCCGATGGCGAACCTGGTGTGCATCGCGACGCCGGTGGACTACGAGGGGATGGGGCTGTTCAAGCAATGGAGCGATCCGCGATGGTTCGACGTCGACCGGATCGTCGACACGCTGGGGAACATCCCGCCGGAGCTGATGTACCGGTCGTTCGAGATGCTGCGGCCAGCGGACCGGCTGGTGGCGTACGTCCGCCTGTGGGACAACCTGTGGAACGACCAGTACGTGAAGCACTACCGGCTCTTCAACAAGTGGACGAGCGAGCAGATCCCGTTCCCGGGCGAGTGCTTCCGGCAGAGTACGAAAGACCTGATGTGGGCGAACAAGCTCATGAAAGGCGAGATGACGATCGGCGGGAAGACCGTCGACCCGACGCTGATCACGTGCCCGGTGCTGAACGCGATGGCGCAGCACGACCACATCGCGCCGTATGACGCGACGCACCAGCTCACCCAACTCGTGGGGAGCGAGGACAAGGAAGACGTGGTGCTGAAGGGCGGGCATGTGAGCCTCGTGGCGGGGATGAACGCCGTGATGCGGCTGTGGCCGAAGGTGAACCAATGGCTGTCGGTGCGCTCGGTATGAGCGAGCAGGCGCTGACGCTGCCACGCGCGATCAGGCTATCGGACGGCAAAATGACGCTGCGGCGGCTGGAGCGGACGGACCGGGAGGCGCTGCTGAAGTTCACGTCGGCGCTGGCGGAGCACGACCTGCTGTTTCTTCGGATCGACATTTCGAATCCGGATGTGATCGACGCGTGGCTGGACAACGTGGACCTGGAGCGCGTGGTGACGATCATCGCGGAGCGGGAGGGGCGGATCTTCGGGTACGGCAGCCTGCATATGGCGAACGCGCAGTGGTCGCAGCACGTCGGCGAGCTGCGGGTGCTCATCGCGGAGGAGATGCGGGGGAAGGGGCTGGGGCGCGCGCTCACGGAGGCGATCTTCGCGCAGGCGCTCGAGCGCGGGATCGAGAAGATGGTGGCGCAGATGACGATCGACCAGAAGGGCGCGATCGCGACGTTCGAGGAGCTGGGGTTCAAGCCCGAGGCACTGCTGCGTGACCACGTGAAGGACCGGAACGGCGAGAAGCACGATTTGTTGGTGTATTCGCACGACGTGCGGAATTTCCAGTCGCAGTTGGACGCGTACGGCGTGAATGAGGCGGCGGGCGCGAACTAGCCCTTCGGATCCCTCTCGTGACAGATCTTCCTACTACCGCGGACACCGTCGTTGTTGGGGCGGGGGTGACGGGTTGCTCGATCGCGTATCACCTCGCGAAGGCTGGCGTGCGCGATGTGGTGGTGGTCGAGCGCGAGCATGTGTGCGCGGGAAACACGCGGAAGTCCGGCGCGCTGGTGCGGATGCACTACCAGAACGAGCCGGAAGCGCGGATGGCGTTCGCGTCGCTGCCGTACTTTCAGCGGTGGGCGGACGTCGTCGGGTACGAGAGCGGGTTTACGAACACCGGCGCGTGCGTCGTCGTCGGTCCGGAGAACGTCGACCGGCTGCGCGCGAACGTCGAGATGCTGCGCGGCATCGGCGTGAACACGAGCGTGATCTCGCCGGAGGAGCTGAAGCGGCTGCAGCCATTCATCGAGACCGGCGACCTCGCAGCGGCGGCGATCGAGCCGGAGAGCGGGTACGCGGACCCGGTCGCGACGACGCAGAGCTTCGCGAGACGCGCGACGGAGCTGGGCGCGCGGATCTGCGAGGGTGTGCGGGTGACGTCGCTGCGTGTGGACGCGGGACGGATGCGCGGGCTGCGGACGGCCGCGGGAGACATCGATGCGGAGCGCGTGGTGCTGGCGGCGGGGCCGTGGACGGTCGGGTTGCTTCGAGAGAGCGGCGTCGAGCTGCAGGTGTGGCCGGTGCGGGCGGAGATCGCGTTCGTGAAGCGACCTCCGGAGCTGGAGAGCGGGCACTTCGTGTACCTCGACCATAAGTCCGGGTCGTACTTCCGGCCGACCCGCGATGGGCTATCGCTGCTGGGCACGGGGACGGCGCGGCGGCCCCTCGACTACGCCGAGATAGACAGCTACGACGAGGGCTCGACGGAGCGGATCGTCGGCGTGATCCGCGAGCGGATCCGGGACCGGGCGCCGGCGCTCGCCGACGCTCCGTACGCGCGAGGGCACGCCGGGCTGTACGACATGACCGCGGACGAGAAGGCGATCCTCGACCGGGTACCCGGGATTGACGGCGCGTACATCGCGGTGGGGTTCAGCGGCACGGGGTTCAAGACGTCGCCGGCGGTCGGGGCATGCATGACGGAGCTGATCACTCAGGGTCGCGCGAAGACCGTCGACATCACGCCGTTCCGGTGGTCGAGGTTCGAGGAGAAGGCGCCAGTGCAGGGTGCGGCGGAGTACGTCGAGCGGTGGCCGATGCACTGAAGACGTGCGCATCGAGCTGGGACGCGCGACTGCCCCGACCGGGACGTTTAGTCTTCGGGGAGAGCGGCAAAGTCGCGCTTCGCCTTCCGATACCAGCCCATTCCTGCGATGGGGTTCCTCCACCGGCCCTTCATCGCCTTCAGGGCACTTTCATGCGTAGCGTCGCCGCCAGCAACCGCTTCCTTCAAGTGCTTGTCCTGCGCCTTGATCACCTCATCGGCGGTGCTTCCATGGTGCGAAAGCTCACACGGTCCGCCGAGTTGGTTGCACGTCATCGTCTTCATCAGATTCGGTCCTCACTTAGATCTCGTTCGTCGTCACACTAGCCGTGGCTGCCTCGTCAACACTATGACGACGCTAGGCAGGAGAATGTGACCGATGAGCGACGAGTGGCTGGCCGAGCGTTTCGAGGCGGACCGCGGGCGACTGCAGGCGGTGGCCTACCGGCTGCTGGGCTCGGCGACCGAAGCCGACGACGCGGTGCAAGAGGCGTGGCTGAGGCTCAGCCGTTCGGACACGAGTGAAGTCGAGAACCTGAGCGGCTGGTTGACGACCGTCGTGTCGCGACTGTGCCTGGACATGCTTCGCTCGCGTCGAACCCGTCGCGAGGAGCCGCTGGGCCCAGGCGACGAGGTCATACCGGACGTTGCCGATCCGGAACGCGAGGCAATGCTGGCGGAGTCCGTTGGAGTGGCGATGCTGGCGGTGCTCGAGCGTCTGGCGCCGGCGGAGCGCGTGGCGTTCGTCCTGCACGACGTCTTCGGAGTGTCCTTCGACGAGATCGCAGACATCGTCGGGCGATCGCCGGTCGCTGCCCGCCAGCTCGCAAGCCGCGCCCGCCGGCGGGTGCAGGGTGCATCGGAGGAAGGCAGCGCCTCGGACCTGGCGCGTCACCGCGAACTGGTCGAGGCGTTCTTCAGGGCCTCGCGGTCTGGAGACTTCGACGCGCTGCTGGCGGTGCTCGATCCGGACGTGACGCTGCGCATCGACGCGACGGCGCTGGAGATGGGCGTGCGAAGCGGCTTCCTCACGTCGGAGCTACGCGGAGCGCGCGCCGTAGCGAAGCAGTTCGCTGGCGCCGCACAAGCGGCGCAAGTGGCGCTGATCGACGGTGTACCCGGGGCGGTGTGGGTTGCGGGCGGGAAGCCGCGCGTGATGTTTGGGTTCACGGTCCGCGACGGGAGAGTGGCCGAGATTGAGCTGGCAGCGGATCCCGAGCGGCTCAGCGGCGCGAATGTCGAGATGCTGCAGTAGTCACGACGCGAACGTCCTCGAGCGCGGGGGAAGCAGTAACATTCGTACAAGACCGCGCATAGGCACGGACCTATCCTCAACGCATCCAGCGCGCAGAGTGTTAGGGGGCCTTGGGTCATGACAGTGGAACAGGTGAACCAGATCGATTACCAGCACTGGCTCGAGCGGTGGGACGCGCAGCAGACGGGCTACGTGCCGAAGCGTGAAGAGCGGTTCGGGGTGATGCTCGATGTGCTCGAAGCGCTGCTGCCGGCAGAGTTCGTGGCGCTCGATCTCGCCTGCGGGCCGGGAGCGATCAGCCAGCGGCTGCTCGCGCGCTTCCCGAAGGCGCGCTGCGTCGCGATCGATATGGACCCGGTGATGCTGGCGATCGGCGAGGGGGCGCTCGGGACGTGCCATGGGCGGCTGCGGTGGGTCGACGGCGACCTTGCGGAGAAGGGCTGGGTGGAGTCGATCGGGGAGGAAGAAGTCGATGCGGTGCTGAGTACGACCGCATTGCACTGGCTGTCGACGCCGCACCTCGTCGCGCTCTATCGTCAACTCGCTGCGTTGATGCGGCCCGGCGGCGTGTTCCTGAACGGCGACAATATGGAGTTCGGACCCGATGTGCCGACGATCCAGCGGTTCGCGGCTGAGGCGAGAGATCGCAACTGGACCAGACTCATTCGCGGCGCGCGGCGTCGAGACGTCGGAGCAGTGGTGGGAGGCGCTCGGGCGCGAGCCATCGATGGCGCCGCTCATCGCGGAGCGGACGCGGCGGTTGTCGCTGAAGGAACGGCCGCCGTCGACGCCGACGCTCGTCCTGCACGCCGGCGCGCTGCGGGATGCGGGGTTTCGGGAGGTCGCGACGGTGTGGCAGTCGGGCACGGACCGGGTGTTGCTGGCCGTGCGGTAGGGGCGCCGTTCGCGATCAATCGCGCGCGAAGCGCCAGCTACTTCGTCGAGATGTGCTCGTGGCGGGCCGCGACGGCGGCGGCGTTGAGGTCGGCGAGCGACTGCTCTAGGCGCGCTAGCTGATCGTCGTCGAGGCGCTTGAGGATGTTCACGATGTAGGTGCCGGCGATCTGCAGGACGGCGCCGACGGTGACGGTGCCCGCTTCGGTGAGGTAGTTGCGGACTATGCGCCGGTCGGCGGCGTCTTCCTCGCGGCGGACGAGACCCTGCTTCACGAGACGATCGACGTGACCGGTGATCGTCGAGGGGTTCACGCCGAGGCGATCGGCGAGCGCGCCGACCGGGAGGCCGTCTTCGTCGCGGAGTACCCAGAGCAGGCGGAGTTGCGCGACCGTGAGCCCGTCTTCGGACCATGCCTGGATGCGCAGGGCATCGATGATGCCGACGGCATCGCCATACAGGCGGGCGACGTGGCGCAGGCGCTCGATGCGCTGCGGGTCATCCGCGCCGAATTCGCTGTCGGGCAGGTGCGGGTGAGCTACCGCGGATCGTTGCCCTGTTTCCAATATTTGCCCTTTACAAAACGAATCGGCGGAAGTATAGTCGATCCCACAATCGGTTCTCAATATCCGCCTCCGGCGGACCCCGAGAGGAGCTTCCGATGACGAAGTTCGCCGAGCACGTGAAAGAGATGCCTTCGGTGCGAGAGCCGGCGTACCGGCCTGCGATGTACATGTCGGACGAAGAGAAGGCGGAGCTGGACAAGAAGATCGGCGACGCGGGGCTCTACCAGGACCTCTTCACGATGCGCGAGATGGTGCGCGCGCAGCCGGAGAACATCGAGCTGCGGAAAGCACTGGTCAGCGGGATCGCGAGCGCGGAGTTCGCCGGTATCGACGCGTTCAGCCGGAAGGTTGTCGAGTGGCAGGACTGGGACGTGCCGCCCACGCTCATCATGGCGATCGCGCGGCAGACCTGGGACGAAGTGCGTCACGCGCACCTCGCGGTGGGACTGATCGAGTCATACGGCGGCGAGATCGGCGAATACCCGGACACGCTGGCCGGCGGCGCGCCACCACAGGCTGCGGCGCAGCAGGCAGCGAACGGCGGTACCGGCGTCGGCGCCGGGTTCGCGGCGGTGGGTGAGGAGCTGATGCGCGACCCGGTCGTCAGCCTTTCGATGACGAACGTATCGCTCGAGGGCGGAGCGCTGACGCTCTTCCAGGAAACGTCTTCAGTCGGCGAGAAAATCGGCGACCACCTGATGGCGCACTGTTACGACTACAACTGGGCGGACGAAGTGACGCACACCGCCATCGGCGACTTCTTCGTGAAGCAACTGACCGAGGATGACCCGGATGCGGAGGCGAAAGCGCTGCGCGTGCACGCGTTCGCGGAGGCGTTCCGGGCGCGGCTTTCGGGCGAGCAGAGCGCGGAGCTGCGCGACTTCTTCGCGGAAGAGATGACGCGCGCGAACATGGCGCTGGGCGCTAACGCGTAGCGGCTTCCTCCGCGCTTCAGCGCACGATCGAGGCGATCGCTACGCGCACGGGAATGTATGGCTGTCGTCGAGATCGACCTTCACAAGTGCATCAACTGCAGCTGGTGTCGTCGCACCTGCCCCACTGAGACGATCAAGTACTTCGCGACGGGACGTCGCACGCACGTGGTCGAGCCGGACGGATGCATCGACTGCGGGATCTGCGTGCAGGTCTGCCCCGTGGACTGCATCCACCCGCGAGACTACGAGGTTGAACCCAACACGCTCGAAGCGGCGAAGGAGAAGGCTCGAGCGTACGCCGGGCATCAGCGGCAGCTGAGGCTGAACCGGCAGGACGTCGTCGAGCGGACGCTGGCGCGGATGGCGGAGAGGAACGGCGCGCATGCCTGAACTGGCCGTCGATACGGCGACCGTGGGCGGACTGTTCAGCGTCGACGAGAACGCGCGCCGGCTGATTCATTATCGATTCGCCGAGAACGTCTGCATGACGACCGCCGGCGGCTGGGCTTCCGCCACGCCGCTTGTGAAGGTGAAGTTCGCGCTCGGACGGCACTGCTACGAGGACTCGATCCATGCGTTCTGGATCGGGCAGCGGTTGCCGGAGCTTCGGGTCGTCGACAAGCTCGAGGTCGATGTGCCGCCCACGCTTCGGTGGTCGAACGCCGCCGAGCCGCCGAACGAGGGGTTCCTGAAGTTCGTCGAGACGATGCAGATGCAGGACGACCAGCTCTTGCGTTTGGTGGGGCTGTATCGCGTGCTGAAGACGCACCTGACCGTGTACTACCGGCACCACGTGAAGATGACGGACCAGGTCTGCGACGCACCGACGGTGCGGATCCTCGAGCACATCCTGCTGGAGGAAGAGCGCCACGTGCAGTGGGGGCAGGCGATCTACGAGGAGCTTGCGGACACGCCGGAGAAGCGCCGGGCGGCGCTGGAGTGGCAGATGGAGTTAGAGGATCTGTTGATCCGGTCGGGCGGGGTTACAGGGGGGAGATGAGGTGTTGTGGGCAGCCGGTGCGGATCGGCGAGGGCGGCCACATAGGGCCGCCCCTACACATGCATAGTGCAACGCCCGCGGCCGTGATGTCGCGCGATCCACTCGAGGTGAGGTGAAGCGATGAAGTTCGGGTTGTTCTACGAGCATCAGTTGCCGCGGCCGTATGACCAGGACGACTGGGACGTCGATGACGAGCACAAGATCCTGAAGAACGCGCTCGAGCAGGTCGAGCTGGCGGACAAGCTCGGCTACGACTACGTGTTCGAGGTCGAGCATCACTTCCTCGAGGAGTACTCGCATTCGTCGGCGCCGGAGATCTTCCTGGCGGCAGCGAGCCAGCGCACGAAGAACATCCGGCTCGGGCACGGGATCGCGCTGATGCCCCCGCGGTACAACCATCCGGCGCGGGTGGCCGAGCGCATCGCGACGCTCGACCTCGTTTCGGACGGGCGCGTGGAGTTCGGGACGGGTGAGTCGGCGTCGGAGATGGAGTTGGGTGGCTTCGGGGTGCCGCGCGAAGAGAAGAAGCTGATGTGGGAGGAAGCGACACGCGAGTGCGTGAAGATGATGACGCGCTCGCCGTATCCCGGGTACGAGGGGGCGTACTTCGGCATGCCGCCTCGGAACGTGATCCCGAAGCCGTACCAGAAGCCGCATCCGCCGCTTTGGGTGGCGTCATCGCGGCGAGAGACGACGATGGTGGCGGCACGGCTGGGGATGGGGTCGCTGGGCTTCGCGTTCGAGACGCCGGAGGAGGCGCAAGAGCGCGTCGAGCAGTACTTCGAGCTCGTGCGCGAGGAGTGCACGCCGATCGGTGTCGCAATCAACCCCGCGCTCGCGGTGCTGTCGTCGCTGTCGTGCTTCGAGACGGACGAAGAGGCGATTGCGAAGGGGATGGAGGGCACGCAGTTCTTCAGCTACTCGCTCGGCTATTACTACAGCCCGCTCGGGGCGGCGCACGAACCATCGAAGACGCACATCTATCGACGGTTCAAGGACACGCCGGAGGAAAACCGAATGGGGATCTTCGGCGGCGGGCGCGGCGGCTTCGGGGCTCTGGGGGCGCTCGGCGCAGAGGACCAGGAGCCGGAGGACGAGGTGAAGCGCGCGCTGTGGCGGGCGGCGAAGCGCGGCGGATGCATCGGCACGCCGGAGTTCGTGCGGGACACGCTGCGGCGGTACGAGGACGCGCATCTCGACGTGATGATCTTCGTCGCGCAGGCGGGGGCGCGGAAGCACGAAGACGTGATGGACTCGATCTACCGCTTCGGGACGAAAGTGCTGCCGGAGTTCAAGGAGCGCCACGAGATGCACGAGAAGTGGCGCGCGGAGCAGCTCGAAGGCGTCGAGTTCGAAGTGAACTCATCGATCTGATCGGCCCGAGTCCTCGGTACCGGCCGCTTTCTCGGTAAGTACGTGTCTTGCGCCGTTGCCGCTGTACATGGCTTCCCCTAACCTCAGTTACCACGGCTAGAAGAGCGCAAATATGGCGAAGGTCGACAAGATTCAGGACGAGAAGTTGCGGGCGTCGCTGAAGGCCGCCCACGCGTCGTTGCGCGCGGGGGATCATCGCGACGTGGTGCAGCGCGCGGGTGAGGCGTACCTGGAGCTGCTGCGCCGGAAGCCGGAGCTGCTCGAGGGCGAGGGGTTCGCGCGGCAGATGCGTATCTTCATGTTTCCCCGGCTGGGAGCGCATCTGGAGGTGGAAGACGGAAAGCCGGTGGGGGTGGCGTTCGACAGAGAGAACTTCGGATTTCCGGAAGCCGTCACATACTACGAGTTCGCCGTCGACAACCTAGTCCGCGAAGGGCTGTAATGTTGCGAAGGAGCATCGGATGAACGTCAACGGGAAGACCGCGATTATCACCGGCGCCGGCTCAGGAATTGGGCGGGCGACGGCGCAACTGCTGGCAAAGAACGGCGCGTCGATCGTGGTGGTGGATGTGAACGACGCCGGCGCGCGCGAGACGGTGTCGATGATCGAGGGGGCCGGCGGGAAAGCGGCGGCTGTGCACGCGGAGGTGACGAACTCGGCGGACATCGATGGGATGTTCGAGTTCGCGAAGAAGACGTACGGGGGCTTCGACATCCTGTACAACAACGCCGGGATCACGACGGGGCAGCCGCGGTGGCCGGACTGCAGCGAAGAGCAGGTGCGGCGGACGGTCGCGGTGGACCTGCTGGCCGTGATCGAGGCCACGCGGCGGGCGATCCCGCTGCTGAAGGCGCGGGGCGGCGGTGTGATCATGCACACGGCATCGCTGGCGGGCCTGTTCGGGTTCCAGGCCGATCCCGTGTATGCAGCGGCGAAGCATGGCGTGGTTGGACTGACGCGCGCGCTCGTGAACCTGAAGCCGGAGGCGAACATCCGGGTGAACTGCGTGTGCCCGGCGGTCGTGAAGACGCCTCTCGTGACGGGCGGGTTGAACAGCCTGACCGGCGCGGCTCGCGAGGAGGCCGAGCGCAGGCTCAACATGATGCCGATGCTCCCGCCGGAGGAGATCGCCGGAGCGGTGTACGACCTGATCCGCGACGACGACGCGACGGGCATCGTGATGGGCGTGTCGTTGAACGACACGCGGCGGGTCGTCGATGCGCCGATCACGTTGCCGGTGACGTCGGGCGACCCGAACGCGGCGCCGGCGCGGCGGTAGCGCCCCGAACAACAGATAACAGCCAGCAGATCACAGAGCGATCGGCACGTCGCCGACGCAAACTGACGCTGACATCGGGCCAACAAGCGTCAATCTGCGGAAATCTCGCCGCTCATCTGGGTCGGGTGGATTTCGCAGCGGAAGTAGAGATCGCCCGTAACGTCGGACGCTGCGATCGTAAGCGTCTTGTTGCTTCCGGCGGTGACGCTGCCGGTATCACCGTTCGGCACCGGCTTCGTGTGATCTTCGTCGGTGTAGAGCGTGAAGGTGTGCGACGTCGCCCCCTGGTTCGAGAAGTTGACGGTGATCGACTTGCCCTTCTGCGCAGAGGCCGTATTCGGGTCGAACTCGAAGTCTCGCGCGGTGACATTGATCGTCGCGCCGGCCGCGCTCGTGGCGGGCGCGCCGCCCGACGCGGGGGTGCCTGCGCCTGAGGAAGAGCCGGCACGGGCGGTGGAGGTCTTGTCGCTGCTGCTCGTGCCGCCACCGCAGCCGACGGTGAAAGCCGCGACGGCAGCTACGGCGAGGGCGAGGAGGGTGAGGGCAGGCGGGAGCTTCATCGCGGCGGACCTCCTGTCTGTGATGTCGAGGAGTGAAGCCGCTCTCCGGCGGCGATCACTTCTACGATACGGGCCGACGCCGATGTGCGGATTCACAACATTAGGCGAGTGCGGTGACGATGATTAGCTAATTCGCAGCCGGGTGAATCTGCGCCGTGAGATTGTCGAGCTCGGCGAGGAGATCGTTGAGGCGATCCAATAGTTCACTCATCTCAGCGCGATCAGCACCGCTTGTCGTTTCGGCGAAGGCGGCGTCATCGAGATGCTTGATACCGTGGAGGTAGTCGCGGAGCTGGCGCATGCCTTCGAAGTCGCGGCGCATCGCGGCCCACAGTTGATCCGGTGAGACCTTCGCGTCGCGCTCTTTGCTCATCGACCCAGTGCAGACCTCGACGCGACGCCCGCAAACGCGGGCGGCCACATGGGGCCGCCCCTACACGTTATGCAGGAGCGCCCCGACGATCAGTCGCGCGGCAACCCCAAGCCGCGCTGCGCCATGATGTTGCGCTGGATCTCGCTCGTGCCCCCGGCGATCGTCGAAGCCACTGCGGCGACGTAACCGACGCCGTAGCGTCCGGCGGTCGCATACTCCGGCTTTCCGCCGATGATCATCGCATACGGGCCGGCGATCTTCATCCCGAGCGCGGCGATGCGCTGACCCATCTCGGACGTGAACAGCTTGCACATCGACGCTTCGTGGTTCGGGATGAGGCCTGCGTTCTGCATGCTCACGACGCGGTACGACATCATGCGCGCGACGAGCGACTCGATCCAGCGATCGGCCAGCGCGGCCTTCGTCTCGTGCTTCTTCGCGCCGACGGCGAGCTTCGGGTTGTCCTTCACGAAGCGGATGATGCCCTCGAGCTGCTTGCGGATGCCGACGGCGGAGCCGATCGACGAGCGCTCGAAGTCCAGCGTCGTGGTCCCGATGTACCAGCCGCGGTTCTCCTCGCCGAGGCGGTTGCGCGCGGGCACACGCACGTTCTCGAAGAAGACTTCATTGAACGACGCCGCGCCGGCCATCGTCACGAGCGGACGGACCGTGACACCGGGAGCCTTCATGTCGAGCATGAAGTAGCTGATGCCGCGGTGCTTCGGCGCGTCGGGGTCGGTGCGCGCGAGCATGTACATCATGTCGGCGAACTGCGCACCGGTCGTCCAGATCTTCTGTCCGTTCACGACGTAGTCGTCGCCGTCCTTGATCGCGCGCGTCTGCACGGACGCGACATCGGAGCCGGCGTTCGGCTCGGACCAGCCCTGGCACCACTGCACGGTGCCGTTGAGGATGCCGGGAAGGTGCTCCTTCTTCTGGTCCTCCGTGCCATGGACGATGAGGGTGGGACCGAACATCATCACGCCGAAGCCACCGACGTTCGAAGCGCCGAACTCCGCGAACTCCTCGTTCATGATGAACTGCTTCTTGGTGTCGAGGCCCGCGCCGCCGTACTCTTTCGGCCATGCCGGAGCGACCCAGCCTCGCGAGGCCAGCGCGTTGCGCCAGCGCTTCATTGGCTCGCCCTCGTTGCCGCTGCGGAAGAGACCGCCTTCTTCGGCGCCAGGACCTGCCCCGCGGCCACCGCCGGCGCGGCGCATCTCAGACGGGTGCTCCTTCTCGAGGAAGTCGCGCACCTCGCCTCGCCACGCGGCTTCTTCGGGTGTGTCGTTGAAGTCCATTGATCCTCCATCGCCGCGGCTTCCGGGCGGCGAGAAGATCATACGTGGCTCAGAATCGAGCTGCTAGTTTTGCGCGGATCAGTCCTAATAGCGCTCTTCGTTGCGGTCTTCGTGAGGAGTGAGGCTCTCGGTCGTGGCGGCGGGACGGAGGCGGGGCGGCAGGAGGGGCAGGTCGAGGAGCTCGCCGAGGTCATGGATGATGTGGTCGGCCTCCGGGCAGGACGGCACGTCGTAGCGGCCGTTGAGCTTGAGGACGGCGCGCATGCCGACCGCCCTCGCGCCGGCGACGTCGGCAGCGCAGCTATCGCCGACGATCACCGCTTCGGATGCGGGCACCGCCAGACGCTCGAGGATCAGGCGAAACGTCGAAGGGTGCGGCTTCACGTAGCCGGTGTCGCCTGAGCAGGCGACCGCGTCGACGTAAGGCGCAAGGCCGTAGTCTTCGAGATCGGGCGCGAACATCTCGGAAGTGAAGGGACGGTTGGTGCAGACGCCGACCTTGAGGCCCATGTCGTTGAGCTCGGAGAGGACATGGATGGCGTCGGGGTACAGCTGCCAGTTGAACTCCCGGACCGGGAGATATGCGACGCGCCACCACTCTTTGGCCTGGCCATCGGTGATACGGACGCCGCGACGTTCGAGCGCTTCGCGGATGATCGCCGGGAGGCGCGGCTCTTCGTACGTGCGGTGTTCGTTCGCCTTCGCGTATCCGTCGAGCGCGTGCTCCCAGATCTCGCGCTCGATCGCCTCGAGGGAATCGTCCAGCGTGATTCCCCAGGTGTCGATCAATGGAGCCAGACGGTCCGCCGCGAGGTGGTAGACGCGCTGCTCGTCGGGAGGGGCGGCTTCGAACCAGAGCGTCCCGCCCATGTCGAAGATGACGGCGCGGACCGGAGGCATCAGACGACCATGGGTTCGCGCTTCGTGAAGGTATAGAGCTGCGCAGGGCGGTGCGCGCCTTCCATCCGACGACCTCCCGCGGGCTTTATGATCCCGAGCGAGAGCATGCGGCGGCGGAAGTTTCGCTTGTCCAGCTCTCGATCGAGGATCGCCTCGTACACCTGCTGCAGATCGCTCAGGGTGAACTGCTTCGGGAGCAGGCTGTAGGCGACGTTGGTGTACTCGAGCTTGGAGCGCACGCGGCGTACGGCGTAGTCCACGACAGCGTTGTTGTCGAACGCGAGGCGTGGGAGCTTGTAGACGCTGTGCCAACCGGGCTGCCACTCGGTGCGCTCGCGCAGGCGCACCTGGTCGTACTGCACGAGCGCGAAGTAGGTGACCGCGACTCCGCGCTGTGCGCTGTCGCCGCGCGAGAGCTCACCGAAGGTGTAGAGCTGCTCGAGGTAGACGTCCTGCACGCCCGTCTCGTCGAGGAGCTTGCGGGCGGCGGCGGCATCCAGCGATTCGCCCTGGCCGAGGAGCCCGCCGGGGAGCGCCCAGAAGTCGCGGTACGGTTCGCCGGCGCGGTGGATGAGGAGTACGCAAAGATCGTCGTTCACCACGGTGAGGATGACGACGACAACAGCGGTGAGCGGCGGCGGAATGCCGTTGGGACGACGCGTCACGGGTGAACTATCGCTGATCCTTGCGCCGTTCCTCGTAGTAGCCTTCGACGAGGTTCCAGACCAGGCCGACGAGCGCGAACACGCCGAGCCCGCCGAGGAGCGACAGCGCCAGCATATCGGACGAGCCCATGGTCTACACGGTTGTGAGTGCGGGGAGCGCCGTTCCTTGCAGTGACCAGGCGCTTGCGCGATCGATGCGCACGCGCACGAGCGAGCCTATCTCGGCTTCGCCTTCGAAGTGTATCAGCTTGCCGAGGCGGTTCCGGCCGGTCCAGCGGCCTTCGCGTCGGTTTTCGACGAGGACTTCCTGCTCCGTGTCAAGCAAGCGCTGGTTGATCTCGAACGAGACTCGCGCTTCGAGCTGCTCGACGGCCTGCAGCCGCTGCTGCTTGACATCATCGGGGACGTCATCGGCGAGCTTCTTGTGGGCGACGGTGCCGGGGCGAGGCGAATAGGCGGCGACGTGCACCTTGTCGAAGCCCAGGCGCTCGAGGAGGCGGTAGGTGTTGTCGAACTCCGCGTCCGTCTCGCCGCAGAAGCCGACGATGATGTCTGTGACCATGGCGGCGTGCGGGATCTTCGACCTCACGAGATCGAACTTCTCGAGATATTCGGCAAGCGTGTATCCCCGGCGCATGCGGTCGAGTACGGCATCGTCGCCGGACTGCACCGGGATGTTGAAGTTCTCGCAGACCTTCGGCAACTCGGCGACGGCGTCGACGATACGCGGCGTCATGTCGCGCGGGTACGACGTCAGGAAGCGGATGCGCTCGAGGCCGGGCGTGTCGTGGATGGCGCGCATCAGGTCGCCGAGGTCGGGGCGATCGGGGAGGTCGTGGCCGTACGCCTCGACGGTCTGGCCGAGGAGCGTGGTCTCCTTCACGCCGCGCGCGCAGTAGTGTTCGACTTCGTTGCGAATGTCGCCGATCGTACGGCTGCGCTCGCGGCCGCGGCGGTAGGGCACGATGCAGTAGGTGCAGAACTTGTCGCAGCCGTGGATCACGGGCACGAACGCGGTGGGCGCGTCCGGATCGCCGAAGGTCGTGGGCCAGAACTCGCCGCCGGTGTCCTCGATGCCAGCCAGCTCCATGATGGGCGCGAAGTCCTGCGGGCGCGCGAAGGCATCGACGTAGGGGAAGCGGCGGCGGAGGTCAGTGTCGCGCGCGCCGACCATGCATCCCATGACGGCGATGCGGAAGTCTTTGCCGTTCGAGCGCAGCTTCTTCAAGCGCCCGAGCTGGCCGATCGCGCGGTCTTCGGCGTGCTCGCGGACAGAGCAGGTGTTGAGGACGACGAGATCGGCGTCTTCCGGGCGGTCGGCGGTCACGCAGCCCGCGCGGTCGAGGCCGGCGGCGAGCTTGCGGGAGTCGGCGACGTTCATCTGACAGCCGACGGTCCAGATGTGGTACTTCATGCGGTCGTCATTCTACCGACCGCTGCTATGTGAGCAGTCCGGTCAGTACCTCGCGAACCACGTCCGCCGGCACGTCGTCGCGGATGGTCGGGCGGCCGTAGTCTTCGAGAAGGATCCAGCGGACGCGCTTGGCGGCGACTTTCTTGTCGTGCGCAGTCGCGGCGATCACGTCGTCGACGTCGATGCCGGAGAGTTGGATCGGCAATCCGTAGCGATCGAACAATGCGAGCTGGCGGTCTTCGACGTACGGCGGCGTGACGCCGACGGATGCACCGATGCGGGCCGCGGCCATCATGCCGACGCTGATCGCTTCGCCGTGGCGGATGTCTCGATAACCGGTTACGGCTTCGATCGCGTGGCCGATGGTATGGCCGTAGTTGAGGATCATGCGGCGGCCGCCCTCGCGCTCGTCATCGGAGACGACGGCGGCTTTCAGGGCGGCGTTTCGCGCGACGATGTCGGTGATCACATCGGGCTCCGCGGCGAGCAGGCGATCCGCGTCGCGCTCAAGGATGTCGAGCATGGGTGGATCCATGATCAAGCCGTGCTTGATGATCTCCGCGAATCCTTCGCGGAGCGCGCGCGGCGGGAGGGAGGGGAGGAGGCTCGTGTCTTCGACGACGAGGCGCGGCGGGTAGAACGCACCGATCAGGTTCTTGCCGCGGGCGTGATCCACGCCGACCTTCCCGCCGATCGAGGCATCGACCATCGCGAGGAGCGATGACGGCACCTGCACCAATGGGACCCCGCGGAGGAACGTCGCGGCGACGAAGCCGGCGACGTCGCCGACGACGCCCCCGCCGAGGGCGACGATCGCGGTGCCACGCTCGGCCCGATGGTCGAGGAGCCAGTCGTAGATCGCCTGCACCGTCTCGAGGTTCTTGCTGGATTCTCCAGCGGCGAAGGCGTAGCCGTCGGTCTCGAAGTCGGCGTTGCGCAGCGATTGGAGCGCGCGCTCACCGAACAGGCCGGCCACGGCGGCGTCGCTGATGATGTACGCCGAGCCGGAGAGGCCGGCTTCGCGCATGAGCGCGCCGAGATCATCGAGGGCGCCCCAGCGGCAGTGGACTTCGTACCGTCCGGCCCGGGACTCGACGGCGATCATGCGCCGCCCGCGACCGCCTGCCCCTGGCGCTCGCGGAACGCCAGCAGGACCTGGTGCGTGCACTGGTCGGGCGTCAGGTCGTCCGTCTGGAGGATGAAGTCGGCATCCGCGTAGAGCGGCTGGCGCGCCGCCTTCAGGTCGATGATCTTCGACAGCGGGTCGTCGCCTTCGAGGAGCGGGCGGTCGGAGATGTGCCCGCGCGACTCTTCGATGCGGTAGAGGATCGTCTCGGGGCGGGCGTCGAGCGCGACGATGAAGCCGCTGCGTCGCATCGCCTCGCGGCTGCTCTCGAGGAGCACGGCGCCGCCGCCGGTCGCGACGACGACGTTGTGCATCTCCGCGACGCGCTCAACGATCTCCGCCTCGACGGTGCGGAAGGCGCCTTCGCCGCCCTTGCGGAAGATCGCGGGAATGGTGTCGCCGGTCTGCTCTTCGATCATCGCGTCGATGTCGACGGGCTTCCAGTCGAGGGCAGCGGCGATCGGACGCGCGAGGCGCGACTTGCCGGTGCCGGAGAAGCCGATCAGCCAGATCTGGTCGTAGTTCTTGTCGTCTGTCACCGCCTCAACCCCTCCCCGATTGACCTGTGTTTTGCGCCAGCGAAATCACCATTCCGTCCGGATCGGCGAAGAGTGCAAGCCGGATGCCCTCGCCGGCGCGTTCCTGCGGCTCCATGACGAAGCGCACGCCTTTCCCCTTGAGATCAGCATACGCGGCATCGAGATCATCGACACCGAACCCGATGTGCGTTTCGCCGGCAACCGGCGGTCCTCCGGCGCGTGGCTCCGATCGCGGCGTGCCGGGATGCAGGGCGAGCACGCTGCCGGAGACGTCGAATTCGCTCCACTCGGACGACTCGAAGCGCAGCGGAAGGCCGAGCGTGTCGCGGTAAAACGCAACCGAGCGCTTCATATCGGAGACATTGACCATTGTGGTGAGCGCTTCGGCTTTCACGCGCTACTCCCGCAGCTCACGCGGGCCGGTCGTGGATTGGAACGCGCGGAAGTTGCGCAGCGTTTCGCCGAGCGAGTCGCCGCCGAACTTCTCGAGCGCGGCGGTTGCAAGCACGATCGCCATCATCGCCTCGACGATCACGCCGGCGGCGGGGACGACGCAGACGTCGCTGCGCTCGTAATGCGCGGCGATCTCCTCGCCGGTGTGGAGGTCGGCGGACGGGAGCGAGCGCGGCAGCGTCGCGATCGGCTTCAGCGCGACGCGCGCGACGATGTCCTGGCCATCGGTGATGCCGCCTTCGGTGCCGCCGGCGTTGTTGGTGGCGCGCTCCCACGGGGCGCCGGTCCAGCGTTCGCGCGGGAGGATGACGTCGTGGACGTGCGAGCCAGTGGTGCGCGTCAGGGCGAAGCCGCCGCCCAGCTCGACGCCCTTCACGCTGTGGATGCTCATCAGCGCCTGGGCGAGACGGCCATCGATCTTGCGGTCCCAGTGCACGTGGCTGCCGAGCCCGATCGGCACGCCGCTCGCGCGGCCCTCGACGACGCCGCCGAGGGTGTCGCCGGCGTTCCGCGCTGCGTCGATCGCTTCGACCATGCGCTCCGCGGCCGATTCGTCGGCGCAGCGGACGGGCGACTCTTCGACGGCGGCCCAGTCGATCGCGTCAGGCGGATCGGCATCGACGGCGCCGATCTGGACGGTGTGGCTGTGGAACGCGATCTGCATCTCATCGAGCAGGCGCTTGCAGACGGCGCCAACGGCCACTCGCGCCGCCGTCTCGCGAGCGCTGGCGCGCTCGAGCACGGGACGCACGTCGTCGAAGTCGTACTTGATGCTGCCGGCGAGGTCCGCGTGGCCGGGGCGGAGGCGCGTAACCTTCTCGACGTCACCTTCGACGGGCTCGACGGACATGACTTCGGTCCAGTTCACCCAGTCGCGGTTCTGGATCTGCAGGCCGATCGGGCTGCCGAGCGTGAGGCCGTGGCGCACGCCGGAGATGATCTCGGCGCGGTCCTGCTCGAGCTTCTGGCGGCGGCCACGGCCGTATCCGCCCTGGCGCCGGCGCAGGTCCACGGCGATGTAGTCCTCGGTCAGCGGGAGGCCGGCCGGGACGCCTTCCACGATGACCATCAGCCCCTTGCCGTGAGACTCGCCGGCGGTGAGGAATCGCAGCACGCTAATCGTCCTTGTAGTAGACGGCGGGCACACCACTCGTGCGCGTTTCCGGGTCGATGGCGAGCGGATTGCCTCGGTCGTCGAGCGAGTATCGTCCACCGAAGGCGCGGACGATATCCTCGGCGTCGAGCGTGTCCCAGTCGAGCTGGTTCGCGACGTCGCGGTCGCACTTGGTTGAGAGGATGCAGCGCTGCGTCGGGCCGTGCTCGTCGCGGTAGGCGGTGTAGATGTCCACCTGCGCTTTCTGGAGCTTCACGTTGGGGATGTCGTACATCAGCATCTCGGCCAGGCGCGCGGTGAGCTTCATGCCCTCCTTGAGGGCGCTGCTCACCTCCCGGCGCTCGCTGCCGACGAGCGCGTACTGGCCTTCGGCTGAGGCGCTGACGCGGACGCCATCGGGTTGGACGTCGATCATCTCGGCGCTCTGGACGCCGTGCCAGACGGTCGGCGCGACCTCCTTCGGCGTGCGCGCGGTCTTCCAGCGCGTCACTTCTTCGCCGACGAGCGTGCGGATGGCTTCGACATCACCGGATTCAGCGCGACGGCGCCAGTAGAGCTGCACGCGCGTGCCCTGCAGGATCACGTAGCCAACGATGAGGAAGAGCAGCAGGATGATGCCGATCCCGATGGCGAGACCCCAGTCGGACACCGCGAGAAAGATGGCTGGCATACCTGATTATCGCAGATGGCGGAGGCACAGCCGACGGCAGGTGACAATCAACAGGGGACGCAACATATAGGAACATAGAACAAAGAACAGTTTGGTGTTGGGCCGCCAGCAACCGTGCGGACGTTCGAGAGCCGATCAGGCCTTGGCGGCGAGGGATTCGCGGGCGGCGGCGAGCATCACCTTCGTATCGGCATCCCGCCCCGTCCAGAGCTTGAAGGACTCTGCGGCCTGGTAGACGAGCATGCCGAGACCGGAGACGGCGTTGGCGCCTCGCTCACGAGCACCGCGGACGAGCGGCGTATCCACCGGGTTATAGACGACGTCGAAGACGGTGGTGTGCTCCTGGATCAGCTGCGTGTCGATCGGTGACTGCCCTTCGGTCTCGGATCCGGCGACACCTACGGGTGTGCAGTTCACGACGAGGTCCGCCTGGGCGAGGCTTCGCAGGAAGGATCCGTCGCCCCAATAGGCCCAGCTGATCGTTGTGCCGCTTGTGCTGAGCGGCTTGAGCGTCAGTACCATGCGGTCGATCTTTTTCGGCTGGCGGCCGAAGACGAAGACAACGCTGGCCTTCGCCTGGACGAGCGTGAGGGCGACGGCGCGCGCAGCACCGCCGCTGCCCAGGATCATGGTGCGCTTGCCCTGCGAATCGAATTTCGCGTCCTCCTTCAGCGCGCGCGCGAATCCCGCGACGTCGGTGTTGTGGCCGATGAGCTTGCCATCGGTGTGGACGATCGTGTTCACGGCGCCGATCTTGGCGGCATCGCCGACGCCGCCGTCGATCATCTCGAGCACAGACTCCTTGTGCGGAATCGTGACGTTCGCGCCGAGGAAGTCGGAGCCGCGGAGCGCGTTGACCCGGCCTTCGAGCGTGTCAGGCGGCGTGTCCCACGCCTCGTACGAGGCGTCTATCCCTGCCGCCTTGAACGCCGCGTTGAAGATGGCCGGGGACTTGGAGTGGGACAGCGGGTGGCCGATAACACCCGCGCGCTTGCTCACGACTCGCTCCTACTGCTGGTACTGCTGGACGTTACGCAGGTGCTCTTCGAGCGTCTCTGCGAACACGTGCGTGCCGTCGTTCTTCGCCACGAAGTACAGATAGTTGGTGTTGGCCGGGCGTATCACGGCCTGGATCGACGCGAGGCCGGGGTTGGCGATGGGACCGGGCGGCAGATCGGGGTGCACGTACGTATTGTAGGGTGACTCGAGCTTGAGATCGTCCAGCGTCAGCTCGCGCTTCCAGTAGCCGTACTGCGCGACGCTCGCGGCGTCCGCCGCCAGCGCGTATTGCACCGTGGGATCGGCCTCGAGCGCCATTCCGATGCGCAGGCGGTTGAGGAAGACGCTCGCGATGATCGGGCGTTCGGACGGCACCGCAGCCTCGCGCTCGACGATTGACGCGAGCGTAACGACCTGCTCCAGCGTCATGTCCTGGCCTTCGAGCTGGACCTTGTCCGCGACCTGGTCCTGGAAGCCCTTGAGCAGCGTCTCGACGACTTGCTGCGGAGTGGCGTTGCGCGAGAAGTCATAGCCGGCCGGGAAGAGGAACCCTTCGAGGCTGTCCGACGTGAGCTGCTGCAGGAACGGCTGGTCGTAGCGCGACTTCACGAGCGCGGCTTCGAAGTCCTGCTGCTTCACGATGCCGGCCTGCTCGAGGATGGCGCCGATCTCCTCGGAGCGCCGGCCCTCGGGGATGGTGACGTGGCGAGAGGCGGTGCGCCCTTCGGCGATGCGGCGGACGACTTCGATGGCGGGCGTGCCGGCGTCGAATTCGTAGTCGCCGGCCTGGAGCGAGTTCTGGGAGCGCGTGAGGCCAACGAGGGCTTCGAACAGGCGGGCGCTACGCACGACGCCGGCCTCCGTCAGCTCGTCGCCGATGTCCTTGGCGCTCTCGCCCTGGCGGACGGTGATGTCGGCAGTGCCGGTGCTCTGCCGCGGCGCCGGGATGGCCGGTGCGCTATCGCTGAGCACTGAGCCGGGCGTCCGATAGACGAACCAGGCGGTTGCGGCAACGAATGCGGTGACGACGAGCGTTGCGACGATGGCGATGGCGCGATTCGATGTCAAGGGCGCGCGTCCACGGCGTCGAGGTAGGACTGCAGGATCGCGGCGGCCGCCAGATCGTCCACGCGGGGTTTGCCGCGGCGTCGTGCCGGATGCACTCGCGTCGCATTGCGCGGACGGTCGCGGCGGCGTGGCGGGACATGCGCAACCTGGCGCGTGGTGAGGCGCTCGTCGTGGTACTCGACGGGAAGGGCCGTTGTCTTCGCCAGCGCATTGCCGAATATGCGGGTGCGCTTCGCCTGATCGCCTTCTTCACCTGACATGCTCAATGCCAGGCCGACGACGATCGCGCTCGCTGCTTCGTCTCGCGCGATCTCGGCGATGCGCGCGATGTCGGCGACGCGGTTCTCATGCTCGAGGATGGTCAGCGGGACAGCGATCGAGCCTTCGCTGACGGCTACGCCGATGCGCTTTTCGCCAACGTCGATCCCGAGGAGACGGCGGTTATCCGGGGATGACATCTACTTCGCGGCCAGCCCCTCGCGGGCGAGGTCCCGCGCGACACCGAGCGCTTCGTCGAGTCGCGCGGCGTCCTTTCCGCCGGCTTGCGCCATCTCGGGGCGTCCGCCGCCTCCGCCTCCGGTGACCGCAGCGACCTGCTTAATGAGGTTGCCGGCGTGTACGCGCGGCGTAAGGTCCTTCGTTACCATCGCCAGGAAGTTGGGGCGGTCGCCGACGACGGCGCCTAGTACGACGACACCGCTGCCGAGGCGGTCGCGCAGCAGATCGGCCATCTCGCGCATTGCCTCGACGCTCTGTGCGGGCACGCGGGAGACGACGACAGTCGCGCCGTCCACGCGCTCGGCGCCGCTGACGAGCGTGTCCACCTCGGCACGGCCGGCCTGTCGCTCGAACTGCTGAAGCTTGCGGCGCTCGGCGTCTAGCTCGGCGCGGAGGGCGTCGACCCGGGCGCCAAGCTCGGCGGGCTTCGCATTCAGTTCACGGCCGAGACGCGAGACCAACGATTGCTGTTCGATGACGAATTCGTCTGCGAGCGCGCCGGTGCGGGCTTCGATGCGACGAAGGCCGGACCCGACGCTGCCCTCGCTCTCGATGACGAACGTCCCGATCTCGCCGGTGCGGTGGCAGTGCGTGCCGCCGCACAGCTCGCGCGAGAAGCAGCGATGCTCTTCGGCGGACGGCTCGCAGATATCGACGACGCGGACGTTCGCGGTGTACTTCTCGCCGAAGAGCGCCATGGCGCCACCGGCAATAGCGTCGTCGTACGACTCCTCGTGCGGATGAACCTCGATGTCCTCGCGTATCTTCTCGTTGACTAGCCGCTGCACCGTGGCGAGCTCTTCCGGCTTCGTCGCTTCGATGTGCGTGAAGTCGAAGCGCAGGCGGTCGGGCGCGACGAGCGATCCGGCCTGGCGGACGTGCGTGCCGAGCACCTCGCGCAGCGCGGCGTGCAGGAGGTGGGTGGCGGTGTGGTTGCGCTGTGACGCGCGGCGCTTCGCGACGTCTACCCGCGCGGTGATCGTGTCGTTCACGGAGATCGCGCCTTCGATGATGCGGCCGCGGTGTATGACGAGACCTTCGGCTGCGGTCTGCGTGTCCTCGACGATCGCCCGGCCGTTCGGACCGGCGATCTCGCCGGTGTCGCCGACCTGGCCGCCGCCCTCCGGATAGAACGGCGTTTCGGCGAGGACGATCTCGAGTTGCTCGCCGGACTCACCGCGATCCTGGACGCCGGACGCGCCGATAATCGCGGCGACGGTGGTGTGGTGCTCCGTGCGGTCGTAGCCGACGAATTTCGTGCGGACGTGCGCGAGCTGCTTGTAGATGTCGAGGCGGTCGGCTTCGTACTCGAACTTCGCGGCGGCGCGGCCGCGGTTGCGCTGGCCTTCGAGCTCAAGCTCGAAGCCTTCGACGTCCACGTCGAACGCGCGTTCAGCGGCGATCTCGCGGGTCAGTTCGAGCGGGTAGCCGAAGGTGTCGTAGACGCGGAAGACTTCCGCGCCGGAAAGCTTCTTTGAGCCCCGCTTGCCGGCGTCTTCGAGCACGGAGGCGAGGTGCGCGCGGCCGCGGTCGAGCGTCTCACGGAACTTCGACTCTTCGGCGGCGAGGAGGCGCATGATGAAGCCCGCGCGCTCATCGAGGTCCGGGTGCGCGATATGCATCTTCTCGATCACGGCTTCGGCGACCCGGTCCAGCAGCGTGCCATCAGACGCGTCCGTGAGCTGCGTGAGGTAGTACACCGCCCGGCGCAGGAGCCGCCGCAGGACGTAGCCGCGGCCGTCGTTCGACGGAGTGACGCCGTCGGCGATGAGCATCGTGGCTGCGCGGACATGCTCGGCGACCACCCGGATTGCGACGTCGCGCGCGTGGTCGTCGCCATAGCGCTTGCCGCTGACTTCTTCGATGCGGGCGATCACGGGGACGAAGAGATCCGTCTCGTAGATGGTGTCCTTGCCCTGGAGGGCGCAGCAGACGCGCTCCAGGCCGGAGCCGGTATCGATGTTCTTGCGCGGCAGCTCGGTGCGCGTGCCGTCCTCGGCCTGGTAGAGCGTCATGAAGACGAGGTTCCAGATCTCGAGGAACCGGCCGCACTCCGGCTCCGTGTTGGGCTTGCAGGTGCCGGCCGCGCAGAACTCGCAGCCGGCGCGGACGCCGCGGTCGACGAAGATCTCGCTGTTCGGGCCGCAGGGGCCGACGTCGCCGGAGAACCAGTAGTTGTGCTCCTCGCCGAAGCGGTAGAGGTGGTCGGGGGCGACTCCCTGCGCGCGCCAGGCGTCGTAGGCCTCGTCGTCGTCGGTGAAGACCGTTATGTGGAGCTTCTTGGGGGGAAGCTTGTAGCCCTTCGTGACCAGCTCCCAGGCGAAGGCGATGGCTTCATTCTTGAAGTAGTCGCCGAAGCTGAAGTTGCCCAGCATCTCGAAGAACGTGTTGTGGCTGAAGTCCCCCACGGACTCGATATCCGTCGTCCGGAATACCTTCTGGACCGTTGTGATACGTGGCGCGGGCGGCTCCGCGAGGCCCATGAAGTAGGGCTTGAACGGCACCATGCCGGCGCTCGTGAAGAGCAGTGTGGGGTCACCGTGAGGCACGAGGGAAGCGCTGGGCAGGCGCAGGTGGCCCCTCTGCTCGAAGAAGTGGGTGAAGTTCTCGCGAATCTGGTCGGAGTTCATCGAGGGGCATTGTATCGGGAGCTGTCAGCTTCATCCGTCAGCTTTCGGCTTGGTCGTCGCCGGTCGGTGACGAGAGGGAGACCGTACAGTAACGCGCGGGCGGCCGGATTCGTTTTGGAAGGCAACAGACTCACGGCCTGATGCCGACGATTCAGGCGGGGAGCAGAAGGGGCAGGAACACCATGCGAACGTATGGGCATGACGTGCGCCACCTGCGCACGTTCTCGGCGGTGCTCGAGGACAGCGTCGCGATCTTCGCGCAGGATGCGTCGGAGTACGCGTTCGTGGGGCTCATCGGCGGCGCGGCGGCGGCCATTCTGACGCTCATCCTGGGGCTGATCGGCAATCCGGTGACGGCGGCGATGATCCCGCCCGTGATCGTGGTCCTGGCAGTGCTCACGCACGCGACGATAGCGCAGGCATTCCGGGCGGTGACGGAAAACCTGGAGCCGGAGTCGGTGCGGGCCTTCGCCGGCGTCAGCGCTCGGGCGGGGCTGCTGCTGCGGCCGTTCGTGAAACTGGCGGCCGTGCTTGCCGGAGCAGCGGCAGCGAGCAGTGTCGCGGCCATCTGGGCGCCCTCGGTCATTGTGATGGCGTTCAACGCGGTGGTGCTCGCGGGGGCAGCGATCTATGTGCTGCCGCGATCGTTTGTGATCGTGGCGCTCATCATGCAAGGCGGAAGCTCGAGCGATGCGGTAGCGGGCAGTGCGGCGTTGATCGCGCGATCGCCGACGAAGGTGCTATTCGGCGCGATCGTCTGCGGCGCGCCTTCCGCGGTGGCGGCGATCATCGCCCTTTCGGCCGGGTTCGGTCTGGTCTCAACGGCGATGCTGGCGCTGGTCATCGTGGCATCGATGCCGTTCGCGGCGATCGTGATGTCGCTGCTCTTCTTCGACGCGATCGCGCGCACGAGCGCTGCATCACCTCCGCCACGCCGGTCGTCGCGCAGCACGTCATCAGTGCTCCGAGAAGCCGGGCTGGGTAGCGCCGTCGCGGGACGGCACCGGCGGTAGCTAGCGGCGCTGCTGGCCGGTGCGCCGGCGGCGAACCTCGGCGACACGTAAGCGAATCATCGCGCGCTGCAGGGCGGCCTGGGCTGACGCGAGATCTTCGATGCTCTCTCGACGCTCAAGGGCGAGGTGGGCGCGCTCGCGGGCGGCCTCGGCGCGCTCGATATCGATCTCCTCCGCGTGCTCCGCAGCATCGGCGAGGACGATGACACGGTCGTCGATCACCTCGAAGAAGCCGCCGGTCACCGCGTAGGTCTCTTCATTCCCGGCCTTCTTCAGCAGCAGCTCGCCCGGGTTGAGCATCGTCATGAAGGCGGCGTGCTGCGGCAGCACGGCGAACTGACCCTCGATGCCGGGCGCGACGACTTCGTCAACGCCATCTTCGGTGAGGACGTTCCGTTCGACGGTGGTGATTTCGACGGTTAAAGGCATCTTTTGTCGGACCGCTTCGGCAGTGATGTCTGTTCCGGGAGATCGGGCCTATCGAACATTGTCTCCCGGTACCTACGCAGCGGACGCCTCCATCTTCTGGGCCTTTTCGGTCGCCTGGTCGATCGTCCCGACGTTGACGAACGCCTGCTCCGGAAGGTTGTCGTGCTTGCCTTCGAGGATCTCCTTGAAGCCGCGGACGGTCTCGCGGATCGGGACGTACTGGCCGGGAATGCCGGTGAAGACTTCGCCCATGAACATCGCCTGGCCGAGGAAACGCTCGATGCGGCGGGCGCGGGCGACGGTCTGCTTGTCCTCGTCAGACAGCTCCTCCACGCCGAGGATGGCGATGATGTCCTGCAGGTCCTTGTACCGTTGCAGCACCCGCTGCACGCCGCGGGCCACGTCGAAGTGGTCCTGGCCGACGATGTTCGGGTCGAGGATCCGCGAGAACGACGCGAGCGGGTCCATTGCCGGGTAGATCGCCTTCTCGAAGATGCCGCGGTCGAGCGCGACCACGGCGTCGAGGTGGCCGAACGTCGTGGCGACGCCCGGGTCGGTGTAGTCGTCGGCGGGGACGTAGATCGCCTGGAACGACGTGATCGAGCCCTTCTTGGTGGTGGTGATGCGCTCTTCCAGCTCGCCCATCTCGGTCGCCAGCGTGGGCTGGTACCCGACGGCGGACGGCATGCGTCCGAGGAGCGCAGATACCTCCATGCCGGCGAGCGTGTAGCGGTAGATGTTGTCGATGAAGAGCAGGACGTCTTGGCCGGACTCGTCTCGGAAGTACTCCGCCATGGTCAGGCCGGTGAGGCCGACGCGCAGGCGCACGCCCGGCGGCTCGTTCATCTGACCGAAGACGAGCACCGTCTTGTCGAGCACGCCGGACTCTTCCATCTCGACCCAGAGGTCGTTGCCTTCGCGGGAGCGCTCGCCGACGCCGGTGAACACCGAGATGCCGCTGTGCTCGGCGGCGATGTTCCGGATCAGCTCCTTGATAAGCACCGTCTTACCGACGCCCGCCCCGCCGAAGAGGCCGACCTTGCCACCACGCACGAGCGGAGCGATCAGGTCGACGACCTTGATGCCGGTCTCGAGCGTCTGCACCTGCGTCTCTTGCTCCTCGAACGACGGCGCCTTGCGATGGATGGAGGCGGAGTGCTCCTGCGACACGTCGCCGCGCTTGTCGAGCGGCTCGCCGAGGACATTGAAGAGCCGGCCGAGCGTCGAAGGCCCGACGGGCACGGTGATGGGCTTGCCGGTGTCGATGACCGGAGTGCCGCGGCGCAGGCCTTCGGTCGCCGTCATCGCGAGGGCGCGCACCCAGTTGTTGCCGAGGTGCTGCTCGACCTCGGCGACGATGGTGCCGCCGTCGGCCTTGATCTCGAGCGCGTTGTAGAGCTCGGGGAGGTTCGCGTCGGGGAACTCCACGTCCACGACAGTGCCGATAACCTGCGCTACTGTGCCGTTTGCCATTGTTCGTCTCTCAATCTCTTCTGACCTAACCACAACCCCGTCCCGAAAGGGAAGGGGCGTTCGTCGTGTGGCTATGCGCTCATGGCTTCGACACCGCCGACGATGTCGAGGAGTTCCTTGGTGATCTGCTCCTGGCGCGCCTTGTTGTAGATGAGCGTGAGCGTGCCAATCATCTCGTTCGCCGCTTCAGTAGCGTTCCGCATCGCGACCATGCGCGCGGAGAGCTCGCTGGCTTCGGCTTCGAGGATGGCCTGGTAGACGGTCATCTCGACGTACCGCGGCAGGAGTCGCGCGAGCACTTCCTGCGGATTGGGCTCGTAGATGTAGTCGATCTCGCGCGGCGCCGCTTCGCCTTCGATCTCCTTCGGCTCGATCGGCAAGAGCTGGCGCACCGACGGGAGCTGCACCGCGGTGTTCACGAAGCGTGGATACAGCAGGAACACGCGCTCGACCCGCTCCTGCAGGTACTCGTCCATGACGATGCGGCTTATCGGGAGCGTGTCGAGCAGCGCCGGATAGTCGGGCATGGTGAACTCGGCAAGCAGCGGCTGGCCGGCGCGGATGACAAAGTCTCGGCCCTTCTTGCCGACGGTGACGAACGTTACGGGCGTGTCCTGCTCGAGCGCGAACGCTGCGGCACGGCGATTCATGTTCGACGGCAGTCCTCCGGCGAGGCCACGGTTCGGCGCGAGGAACAAGATCAGCGTGTTGCGAGCGGGACGGGCGGTGAGGAACGGGTGCGTCGAGTCTTCGTCACCACGCTGGCGCGCGAGGTCCGCGAGGACCTCCATCATGCGCTCGGCGTAGGGGCGGGCGGCAAGCGCGCGGGACTGAGACCGGCGCATCTTCGAGCCGGCAACCAGCTCCATCGCCTTGGTGACTTTGGCGATGGAGGTGACGCTTCGAACGCGGCGGCGGATTTGTCGGACGCTTGCCAAGTTCCTGCGCTTTCGCTTCTCACAGAGCGGCCATGTGGGGCCGCCCCTACATCGGCGTTTGAGCCGTCCCTAGTACGGAACGGTGTTCTTGAACTCCTGGAGGGCGTCGCGGAGTTTCGATTCGATCTCCGGCGCGAAGATCTTCTGGTCCATGAGCGCGTCGGAGATCTCCGGGTGGTTGCTCTCCATGAACTTGTGGAAGGCGGCTTCGAACGGCTGCACCTTTTCGACGGGCACATCGTCGAGCAAGCCGTTGTTCAGGGCCCAGAAGATCTCCGCCTGCTGCGCCATCGACAGCGGCTGGTACTGCGGCTGCTTCAGGATCTCCTGCGCGCGCTGTCCGCGCTCGAGCTGGCGGCGGGTGGCGGCATCGAGGTCGCTGGTGCCGAACTGCGCGAACGCCTGCAGCTCGCGGTACTGCGCCATGTCGATGCGGAGCTGGCCGGCGACCTGGCGGATCGCCTTTCGCTGCGCCGCTCCGCCGACGCGCGAGACGGAGATACCGGCGTTAATCGCGGGACGGATGCCGGCGTTGAACAGGTCGTTCTCGAGGAAGATCTGTCCGTCGGTGATCGAGATGACGTTCGTCGGGATGTAGGCGGAGACGTCGTTCGCCTGCGTCTCGATGATCGGCAGCGCCGTGATCGAGCCGCCGCCGTACTCCTCGGTGACCTTCGCGGCGCGCTCGAGTAGGCGGCTGTGCAGGTAGAAGACGTCGCCCGGGTAGGCCTCGCGGCCGGGCGGGCGGCGGAGGAGCAGCGACACCTGGCGGTAGGCCCAGGCGTGCTTCGACAGGTCGTCGTAGACGATGAGGACGTCCTTGCCCTGCTCCATCCACTCCTCGGCCATCGCGCAGCCGGAGTAGGGTGCCAGGTACTGCAGCGCGGCGGACTCTGACGCCGTCGCTGAGACGATGACCGTGTGCTCGAGTGCGCCGAACTTTTCGAGCGTCGCCATGGTCTGCGCCATCTTCGCGGCCTTCTGGCCGACGCCGACGTAGATGCAGAGCAGGTCGCCGCCCTTCTGGTTGATGATGGCGTCGATCGCGATCGCGCTCTTGCCGGTCGAGCGGTCGCCGATGATCAGCTCTCGCTGGCCGCGGCCGATCGGGATCATGCCGTCGATCGCTTTGATGCCGGTCTGCACCGGCGTGTCCACGGACTTTCGGGTGGTCACGTCCGGCGCGATGCGCTCGACCGGCCGCGTCTTCGTCGTTGCGATCGGGCCCTTGCCGTCGATCGGCTGCCCGAGCGCATCGACCACCCGCCCGAGCAGCGCGTCGCCGACGGGCACCTGGACGATGCGGCCGGTGGCGCGGACTTCGTCGCCCTCCTTGATGTCGTCGTAGGCGCCGAGGACCATGACGCCGACGCTGTCCTCTTCGAGGTTCAGCGCGAGCCCCATCACGCCGTTCGTGAACTCCACCAGCTCGCTCGATGCGACGTTCGACAGCCCGTGCACGCGCGCGATGCCATCGCCGGCGTCCGTGACGGTGCCGACGTTGACGGCTTCGACCTCGGCGCCGAACTGCTGGATCTGCTGCTTGATGATGCTCGCGATCTCTTCGGAGCGAATCGCCATGGTGTCCTCTCGCGGCTTGTTCTTCTACTTCTCCGTTAGCGCGCTGCGCCTTCGAGGCTGCGCTTCAGTGCGACGAGCTTCGTGCGCGTGCTGCCATCAATGAGCTGATCGCCGATGCGCGCGACCACGCCACCGAGAATCGCCTCGTCGACGACGGGCGTGACATTGACGTGCTTGCCGGTGATTGTCGAGAGCCGGTCGGCGACGGCACGCTTCTCGTCGTCGCTCAGGGCCACGGCCGTGGTGACGACGGCGTGCGCGATGCCCGCGCGCTCGTCAGCCAACTCCTGGTAGATGCGCTGGATCTCGGGTGCGAGCGTGATCTTGTCGCGCATCACGAGCAGGCGCACGAGGTTCATCGCCGCGGGGCTGATCTCGCGTTCCAGCGCCGTGCTCAGCAGGCGAATCTTCTCCTCGCGGGGCACGCGCACGCTGCCGAGGATGCGCGCGACGTCGCGCTCGCTGGCGAACGCCGCGATCGACTGAAGGTCTCCCGACCACTGCACGAGCGCCTCCTGCTCGACAGCGATGTCGAACACCGCCTCGGCGTAGCGTCGGGCCGAACGTGCTGCCGCGGGCATCAGTTGCGCTCCCGGAACGACGACTCGGATAGCGCCTCGTTGATGAGCCGCCGATGGGCGTTGCGGTCGAGCGACGTATTGATCACCTTCTCCGCGGCCGCGATCGTCAGGTCCGCGAACTCTTTTCGCAGGTCAGCGATTGCGCTATCGCGCTCGAGCTGGATCTCATTGCGCGCGCGGGCGAGCGTCGCGTCGGCATCCGCCTGGGCCTGCGTGCGGGCCTCGGCCTGGATGCGGTTCGCCACTTCCTGGGCCTGCGCGACGAGGCCCTGGGCTTCGCGGCGCGCGGCCTCGATCTGGTCGCTGAGCTGGCGGTCGGACTCGGCGGCCTTCGACTTCATCTCCTCGGCGGAGGCGAGGCTCTCGCGGATGCGCTCGCGGCGCTCGTCGAGCATCTTCAGCAGCGGGCCCCAGGCGACGAGCCGTAGCACGACCAGCAAGATCGTGAAGTTCACGATCTGCGCGATGAGGATCGGCAGGTTGATGCCGAGAGAACCGATACCCAGGACGATCATGCGACTGCGCTCCGACTCATCGACGCATCTCTAGAAGACGAAGCCGATCATCACCGCGACGACCAGCGCGTAGATCGCGACGGCCTCGGCGAAGGCGATGCCCAGAATCATGTTCGTCTGGATCACCGGCTGGGCCTCCGGGTTGCGCCCGAGCGCCTCCATCGCCTTGCCCGAGAGCATGCCGATGGCGATCGCCGGCCCGGCGCCGCCCACGCCGATCGCGATGCCGGCGCCGATGTACCGCAGCCCGGCATCGGTGAAGTCGAGCAGCGGCAGTAGTGTCGAGATGTCCAAGGGCTCCTCCTAACTTGCGCCCGCGCGCGGCGGACTTCCTTTGCTTACACGGGCGTTCTGCGGCGCCCGAATGATCGGCTAGTGCAGCGCCGTCACCTCGATGGGTTCGTGCTCACCGTGCTCGTCGTGCGTGCTGACGGCGAGTACCGCGAATACGAGCGTCAACATAGCGAATACGAACGCCTGGATCACGCCAACGAAGACCTCAAGGCCGTAGAACGGCAGCGCGACGACGAACGGGATGAGGAACGTCATCACGAGCAGCAGGATTTCGCCCGCGAGCATGTTTCCGAAGAGACGGAAGGTGAAACTGATCAGTCGCGCGATCTCCGCAATGAACTCGAGAATGCCGACGAAGAAGTTGATCGGACTGCTGACGTTGAAGAACTTCCCCGCGTACTTGAAGACGCCGAGCGCGGTGATGCCCCAGAACTCGATGAAGATCAGCGCCATGATCGCGATCGACAGCGGCGAGTTGATGTCCGTGTTCATGCTGCGGAAGAACGGGATGAGCACGCCGAGCGTCTTGCCGTCGGCGTCGAGGTGCTCGATCGCGCGGTCGGACGCCGCTACGAGACAGTCGTCGTAGGCCGCGTCTCCAGGGTTGCCGCTGCATGAGGCCACGCCGGAGTTGGTGCTCTCCTTCTTGTCGAGCTTCTCCGCGATCGCAAGGCCTTGCTGCCCCTTGATGCAACTGTCGTGCTTGTCGGACGACGGCGTCGCGCCTGTCGATTCGTACGCACTGCACGCTGCTTTGTTGACGACGAACTCGAGCCCCTTCTGGTTGAGCTGGATGAGCCGCACGCCGGCGTTCTGGCTCATGACCACGGCGTCCTTCTTGAACTCCTCGGCGTTGACCTTCTCGACGGTGCCGATGGCATTGAAGAAGGGGAGCAGGGCGAGCCAGTTCGCGATCCAAATGAAGGTGAAAATGGTCATCACAACAGGGAAGAAGCGGCGGCCGTTCTTCTCGCCGGCGGTGTTGACGCAGATGTTGTAGAAGGCCTCGATAACAGCCTCGACGGCGTTCTGCAGGCCGCGCGGGATCAGCGAGATGTGACGCGTCGCGAGGTACGCGACGACGATCAGGAAGATGACGACGCACACCGAGGTGACGTAGGTGTTGGCCAGGGGGAACGGGCCGATGTCGGTAATGATCTCGGCCTTGATCTCGATGATCGGCTTGGGACTTCGGAAGAAGAGGAAGCCGACGCCGATCAGGAGAATCGTACCGACGACGATCAGCAGCGTGCGCGGATTCTTCACGTTACTTCTGTTTCCGGTTCGCCTGCTGCGACTGCCACTTCTGGATGTCTGCGAGGGTCTCCATCAGCATGTGGTAGCCGCCGTAGCCCGCTGCGATCAGTCCGAGCGCCAGCCCGGAGAGCGTGAGGATCTTGCCGGTGTCGAGCCACTTGTCGAGAAAGTAGCCTCCGATGGCGCCGCCGACGATACAGGTCGCGACGTAGGAGCCCAGACCCAGGAGCTGGACCGCCGGACTCAGGCGCATCTCTGGCGCCTCCCGCCGCTAGCCTCGCGACTTTGAGAAGATTATCACGAACGGTCGTTCAGGCCAACGTGCTTTTTTTCACGAGCCGGGCTTCCCTGCCCAGCCGCGGCAGTATGGGCGGTGGGTAGGCGTGGGACAAGCGCGACGACCGAGCGCCATACATTAGAGCGCGATAAGGACGGGGTTGGTGAGATCTGGAGGGTGCGAGGATTCGAACGCCGCGTCTGCGGTTAGGACTTTCGCTTGTCGAAGTCGTCGAGATCGAGGCTCTCGATGAAGTCCTTGAAGGCGGACATGCGCTCGAGCTCTGCGGGGTCGATGGCCTTCGCGGGCTGCTCGACGCGCTCCACGCCGTCGCCGTCCTTTTCGAGCAGGACGCCGGCCTTCGCGAGCACATTCTCGTCCGCGAAGATCGGCACCTTCGCGCGGACAGCCAGGGCGATGGCGTCGCTGGGACGGGAGTCGATCTCCATCGACCCGCCGTTCACCTCGAGCATGATGCGGGCGTAGTAGGTGTCATTCGAAAGATCATTGACGATAATGTGCGTCACCTGCGCGCCGAGGGTGTCGATGATGGAGCGGAGCAGGTCGTGAGTGAGCGGGCGGGGGACCGAGACTTCCTGGAGCTGGACGGCGATCGCGTCGGCTTCCGCCGGGCCGATCCAGATGGGGAGGTAGCGGTCGGAAGCCTTCTCCTTCAGAATCACCACTCGCTGGTAATTCATCAGGGAGACCCTGATGCTCTCGATAGTCATCTCAATCAAGCAGCCGACCTCACATCCCCAAGCCCGATCAGTCTAGCCACGCCCTTCTGACGGTGTCAACGAATCTGAACGGCGCGCCGTTACAGCGTTGTGGCACCTGCTGACGCGGGCGGTGGCGCTCCTTCCACAGACCATTTCCGTTCCAGATAGACGCTCGCTCCAGCGATGATCGCCATGACAAACGCGATGGCGAAGATCACCGGACTGACACCGAAAATATCGGCTATGGATCCCGCGAGGATGAGCGGAAGGATGCCGACGGCGTTCGCGAGTACGACCTGCGCGGCGAAGACGCGGCCTCGCATCTCGGCGGGTGCGCGCTCGTGCAGGACCGTCTGCGCGGGGGCGTTGACCAGCGCATAGGTGAAGCCGAGGGGGCCGGCGAACGCCATGGTGAGCAGGACGAGGATCGAGAGGCCGCCCGCGCGCTGGTCGGCGAACGGGTTGAGGTGCTCGGTGCGCCGCAGGATGGCCCCAATCGGCTCGACGAGGCCGAGCGCGAGCAGGCAGAGCACGAGACCGCACAGGCCTACGATGACGGTGCGGTTCTTGCCCAGCCGCGCGGCGATCAGCGGCAGCGCGCGTAGCCCGAGAATCGCACCGATGCCCACAGGCGCAAAGATGGTCACGGCCTTGTCCGGTGACACCTCCAGGATGGCCTGCATGTAGCGCGGGACGAGCACGGCGAACAGCAGGACGAGCGAACTGCCGGTCGCGTAGTGGATCAGGGCCAGGCCGGCGACCGGGTCGTCCCGCAACGTCTGGAGCGTGTGGACGTACTCGCGTCCGGAGTCGACGATCTCGCGCCATGTCGGCCACTGCCGCTCCGGCGATCCGTCATCCTCTTCGATGGGGGGCATCAGCCAGGCGCAGACCACGGCGACGGCGAACATCACGGCGGTGATCACGAACAGCCACTGGGCCCCGACGGTCGGCAGGAGGATCGGCGCGAGGAAGATCATCCCAGCCAGCTGCGATCCGGTGACGGCCAGGCTGAACATGCTGTTAGCGGCGATCAGCTCGTCCTTCTTCACGACGTACGGCACGGTGACGGCGTCCGCGGTGCCGAAGAGCTGGCTCGACGTCGCAAAGAAGATGCTGATCAGGATGAGCAGCGACACGTGGTCGCGCGAGAACATGAACGCGATCGCGAGGAGGCACCGCGCGGCGTTGGTGTAGATCAGCAACAGCCGCTTGCTCCAGAGATCGACGAGCACGCCCGAGAACACGCCGAACACCACGGACGGCACCACAAACGAGAGCACGAGCACGGACGTGAAGGTAGAGCCGTGGGTGAGCGACGTGACGAGCACGAGCAGCGAGAACAGGATCGCGTTCTGCGCGGACTGCGAGATGAGCTGCGCCAGCCACAGCAGCAGGAAGCTGCGGTTGGCGAGAACGGGGCGGGGCTTCGGGGCGGGCGGCCGGCGTTGCAACGCGAGCGTCCCGTTGCGCATTAGCGCCTCGCCCACTCAGGCATCGCCTGGTTTCGCGCGGCGAAGTAGAGGGCGAGCCCCGCGCACGTTACGGCAACCAGGAAGAAGACGGGCGTCACGCCGATGATGTCGGCAAGCAGTCCCGCGGCGAGGATCGGCGGGATGGACGCCAGGTTTGTGAGGACGGTCTGGCCGGCGAGGACGCGCCCCTGCATCGCCCGCGGCACGCGCTCGTTGATGATGGTGCGCCCGACCACGTTGAGGAATGTATACGCGAACGCGAGCACAGACGCGATCGCCGCGGTGACGATGATGAGCGCCGAGCCCTCGCCGAAGGGGCCCGGGTCGAACATGCCGAGAGGGTTGATGTCCTGGAGCGTGTGCCCGAGCGGGCGCACGGCGGAGAGCAGCAGAACGCAAACGATGAGCACCGCGAACGATCCGCCCATCGTACGCCAGGGCGAGTGGCGCTTCGCGAGCGGGCCGACGAAGCGCAGGGCAGCCCAGATGCCGATTGCGGCCGGAGTCACGACGAAGACCATGTTCTCAGAGTCCACGCCGAGGACCTGCGTGCTGAATCGCGGCATCAGCGTGACGACGACAAGCGAGGTCGTGCTCGCGAGCACGACCATCACGACGCTGATGTACGCGACCGAGTCCAAGGTCAGCTCGCGCCAGGCTTCGGCGAAGCGCTCGCGGGTCTCTTCGATCGACGCGGGAATGGCCGGGACGCTCGGGGTGAACGCCTCGATGAGGAAGAAGTTGAAGGCGGCGGCGAGGAACATCACCGCGCAGACCAACGAGAGCGCTTCGGCGCCGACGGTCTTGAGAAAGAGCGCGGGCAGCACCATCAAGCCGGCGATCTGCGCGATGAGGCTGCCGAGGTTGTTGAGCGAATTCGCGGCCGCGAAGTCCTCCGTCGCGACGAGCGACGGGAGCGCCGAGCCCTCGGCGGGACCGGAGAGCTGCGAGCCGAGCGCGAAGAGCACCGCGATCACGTAGATCATCAGGATGTTGCCGGTCGAGATGGCGAGCAGCACGCACAACGCGGCGCGGACGACGTTCGTCCCGGCGAGCACTACTCCCTTCGGCGCGCGGTCGACGAGCACCCCCGAGAACGTGCCCAGTAGCGCGGTCGGCGCGATATAGGCGACGACGAAGAGGCTGCTGAAGAAGCTCAGGCCCGTCGCGTTCACCACCAGGATGAGCATGGTGTAGACGATCGCGTTCGACGGCGTGTGTGAGAGCAGCCGTCCGAGCCAGAGCTTTCGGTAGGCGTCGTTTTCGAACAGCGTGCGCTCGCCGACGATGGCGGAGAGCCGCATCATGGCCGTTCGGGTGTCGGCCATCACTCACGCTCCAGCGCGATGCGCACCTGCTCCGGATCTGGCTCCGGGCCGCGCGCCACGAAGGTCTTCAGGCGTTTCTCGAGCGTTCGGCGGTCGAGGAGGACGCGATGCCGGCACGTGGTGCACTTCAGGCCGATGTCCGCGCCGAGCCGTACGACTTCCCACTCGAAGCCGCCACACGGATGCGACTTCCGCAGCCGGACGATGTCGCCCATCCGGAAGTCGATGATGTCGCCCATGCGCTCAGCCTCGCGCTGCGGCGGAGGTCGACTCGCGGACGGCGTTGATGCTGTCGCGCAGTCGCTGCGCTTCTCGGCGCGCGGCGTCGGCGAAGTCACGGCCGCTCGATGCGTACAGCACGCTCCGTGATGCGCTGACGAGCAGCCCACGGCCCCGCGCGTCGAGGCCGGCGCGGACGGCGGCCTCGAGCTCACCGGACTGCGCACCGATCCCCGGGACGAGGAACGGCATGTCCGGGCAGAGCTCGCGCAGGCGGCGCATCTCATCGGGGTAGGTGGCGCCGGTGACGAGACCGATGTTGTGGTGCGTGTCCCAGCGCATCGCTTGCTCGGCGACGGCTTCGTAGAGCGGACGGCCTTCGTCCCCGACGCGGAGGTCCTGGAAATCCGGCGCGCCCGGGTTCGACGTGCGGCAGACAATGAATGCAGCGTGCTCTTCGCGCTCGATCCACGGCGTCATCGAATCGGCGCCCAGATACGGGTTCACGGTGGCGGCGTCGAAGCCCAGGTCGTCGAACAGGGCGCGGGCATAGGCGCGGGCGGTGTGCTCGACGTCGCCGCGCTTGGCGTCGGCGAGGGTGATGATGTGCGGCGGGATGGCGGCGAGCGTCTTGCGCAGCGCGGCGTATCCCCGCTCGGGGCCGAGAGCTTCGTAGAACGCGACGTTCGGCTTGTACGCGCAAACGAGGTCGCTGGTCGCTTCGATGATCGCGATGTTGAAGGCAGCCACGTCATCGATCGGCATGCGCGACGGCTCGGGGTCGAGGCCGACGCACAGGAGGCCACCGCTCCGTGCCCACGCCTCCGCCAGCTTGTCGATGAATGGCCTAGGGATGTGCTCCTCCTCGTAGTTACCGGGCGACCACCCTCGGCTCCGGGATCTGCGCACCAGCGGTTCGGAGCGCACCGCGCACAGCTTCGAACGCGGCGCTGTCGCCGCTCGTAAGGTACCGCACCGCACCGGGCGCATCGGATGCACTCAGCAGGCCTCGCCCGCGGAGCATGCGCTCGACCTGGCGCGCGACGGCCTCCGAAGGCTCGATAACAGCGATGCCGTCGCCGGCCTCCTCCTGGATCATCGTCCGGAGGAACGCGTAGTGCGTGCACCCAAGCGCGAGGATGTCCGCGCCGGATCGGCGGAGCGGCTGGATGTAGCGGCGCACCAACTCGCGGGTGGAGCTGTCGTCGCTCGTGCCGCGCTCGACGCGCTCCGCCAGATCCGGCGCCGGGATGATCTGGACGCTGACCTCGGCGCCGTAGCGGTCGACCAGTGCGGATAGCTTCTCGCCTCGGGCGGTCTGCGGCGTGACGAGGAGGGCCACCTTCCCGGAGATCGTGCGTTCGGCGGCCGGTTTCAGCGCGGGCTCCATGCCGACGAACGGGACGTCGAACGTCTCGCGGAGGTGAGCGATCGCCGCGCTTGTGGCGGTGTTGCAGGCAACGACGATGATTTTCGCGCCCAGGGCCAGCAACTCGCGCGTTACGGCTTCGCACCTGGCGCGGATGTCCTCCGGCGACTGGGAGCCGTACGGGAAGTGGGCGCTGTCGGCGTAATAGATGATGTCCTCGTTCGGGAGGAAGCCGTGGACTTCGGCCAGCACGCTGAGGCCGCCGACGCCGGAGTCGAAGATGGCGATCGGCGCGGCAGGCTGTCGTGCGAGGGGAAGCTTCGAGCGGGAGGAGTTGGTAGGAGTCGTCGAGGAGTCGCCGGAAGCGGAGTCCGAATCGTCGGGCATCTTAGGGAATCGTATCACTTCGGGATCGGCGTCAGCGGGCGTGAGAGTCCTTCAAAGATTGCATCGACGAGGCGAGTTATGCTGAGTGGAGTTCGACGGGAGAGAATCAACGATGCCAGACATCGGCGTACCGGAACTACTGATCATCGCCGTCATCGTGGTGCTGCTGTTCGGGCCCGGGAAGGCGGCGGACCTCGGCGGGGCGCTCGGGAAGAGCATCCGCGAGTTCCGGCACGCGTCGAAGGACGCGGGCGATGCGCCGGCGCCCAACGTGCAGGCCAGCACGGAGCAGCCGCCGGCGCTCACGATGTCATCGACCGAGCAGCGCGTGAACGGCAGCGCGGCCGCGAGTGCCGGTTCGGGTTCGAGCGCTCGCTACTGCACTGAGTGTGGTTCGGGCATCGGCGAGGCCCAGAAGTTCTGCTCGAACTGCGGGACAGCGGTGGCGGTGGTCGGGTAACGGTTCGTCCTACTCCTGCATCCCGAGCGCATCCATCACGGTGTTGATGTCCTTGTCCCCACGGCCTGAGAGGCCGAGCAGGATGATCTTGTCCTTCGGCAACGTCGGCGCGTACTTCGCGACGTAGGCGATAGCGTGTGACGGCTCGAGCGCCGGAATGATGCCCTCGGTCTCGCTGAGGAGGCGGAAGCCTTCGAGCGCCTCGCGGTCGGTGATGGCGACGTACTCGGCGCGTCCGGTGTCCTTGTAGAAGCTGTGCTCGGGCCCGACGCCGGGGTAGTCGAGACCGGCGGAGATGCTGTGCGCCTCCTGCACCTGCCCGTTCTCGTCCTGCAGCAGGTACGACTTCGAGCCGTGGAGCACGCCCGGGCGGCCTTTGCTCAGCGTCGCGGCGTGGCGTTCGGTCGATAGCCCTTCACCCGCGGCCTCGACGCCGATGAACCGCACGCCAGCGTCTTCGACGAACGGATGGAAGAGGCCGATGGCGTTGCTCCCGCCGCCGACGCAGGCGACCGCGTAGTCCGGGAGGCGCCCGGTTTCGTGCATGATCTGCGCCCGCGCTTCGCGGCCGATCACCGACTGGAAGTCACGCACGAGCTTAGGGTAGGGGTGCGGGCCGGCGGCGCTGCCGATGAGGTAGTAGGTGTCGCGGACGTTCGTCACCCAGCCTCGAATCGCCTCGTTCATCGCGTCCTTCAGCGTGCGCGAACCGCTCTCTACGACCTCGACACGCGCGCCGAGGAGCTTCATGCGGAAGACGTTGAGCGACTGCCGCCGGACGTCCTCGGCGCCCATGAAGACGGTGCATTCCATGCCGAGCATCGCGCACACGGTCGCTGTCGCGACACCGTGCTGGCCGGCGCCGGTCTCCGCGAAGACGCGCCGCTTACCCATGCGCTTCGCGAGCAGGCCCTGGCCGACGGCATTGTTGATCTTGTGCGCGCCGGTGTGCGCGAGGTCCTCGCGCTTGATGTAGATCTTTGCGCCACCGAGACGCTCGGTGAGGTGCTCGGCGCAGTACAGCGGCGTCGGGCGGCCCACGTAGTTGCGCAGCAGCTCGTCGAGCTCGCCGCGGAACGTCTCGTCCTTTTGCGACTCCTCGAATGCGACGGTGAGCTCTTCGAGCGCGACCATCAGCGTCTCGGGGACGAAGCGTCCGCCGTAGGGGCCGAAGTGGCCGGTGGCGTCCGGGAGCGTCGTGGTCATCGGACTGGCACGCCTTTCGCGGCGGCGACGAAGGCCGCGATCTTCGCGGGGTCCTTCGCGCCATCGGTCTCTACTCGGGTCGAGACGTCGACGAGCCATGGGCGGACGGTGTCGATGGCCTCGGCGACGTTGTCGGGGCTGAGGCCACCGGCTAGCCACAGCGGGATGCGCGCGGCGATATCACGCGCGACCTTCAAGTCAGCGGTCGCGCCGGTGCCGCGGCTGCTGTCGAGCATGACCGCGATCGCTGTGTTCGGCTCGACCTCAAGCGTTATGTCGAATGTGCCGCCCAGGTGGATGACGTTGATCGCTTGCCGATTCAGCATCGCGATGTCGCTCCACGGCTCGTGGCCCGCGAGCTGGATGAGGTCGATACCCGCCTCATCGCAGATCTCGTTGATCTCTTCGGGCGGCTGATCTTCGAAGACCCCGACAACGAGCGGGCGCTTCCGCTCGAGCAACCGATCGAGCGCGGCGGCGCCGTCCGCGAACCATGCCGCGACGTCATCGGTGGCGGGAACGTGCACCGGTGGACCATCCTGCTCCATCTCGCTCAGCGGGCCGCCGAGTGCCCGCACGATCTCAGCGGCAGCATCGACAGAGATACGCCGGCGGCTTTCGGCGAAGAGGGTGCCGATGAAGTCCGCACCGGCGTCGCGCGCGGCGAGGGCGTCCTCGACGCGCATGCAGCCGCAGATCTTCACGCGCGTCATGGTGCCGCTCCGACTCCGACGGCCTTGTGCTCGCGGACGATCGCATCGATGTAGTCGAGCACGCGCTGGACGTTCTCGTCGACCGGGAGGAGCGTGTCGAGCACGAGGCGTGGCGACGACGGCTCGAAGTCGACCGCAGCGCGGCGCGGCGCGAAGGGCAGGCGGGACTGCGACTCGACGATCGCGCGGTGAGCGAGGCGAGTTGCGAGCTCGTCTCGATCGGCGCAGACGCACTCGATCATGGCGCGCGGGGCGTCGTGGCGATCGGCGATCGCGATCCACGTCGCTTCGATCCGCGGCCAATACACGGGATTGTCGAGGATGATCGAATGGCCATGCGCGGCGAGATCGGCGCCAAGCGCGAAGAACGTCTCGTAGGCGGCGGGCGCGGCGTCTGATTCGGCGATGCCGGAGCGGAGGAGCGCGGCCTTGATCACGTCCTTGTCGATAACGACCGCTGGGAGCGCGCGCCCGAGCTCTCGGGCGAGTGTGCTCTTGCCGCTTCCGGGCTCGCCGTGCATCTGGACTATGATCCGCCGGTCAGTCCGCATGTTGTCGCTCAGATCAGAAACTCGCGCATCTTCTCGCGGACGTTCTTCGACGTGACCAGCGCTTCGCCTACGAGGACGGCATGCACGCCGGCTCGCGCCATGCGCTCGGCATCGTCGTGGGTGTGCACGCCGCTAAGCGCGACGACGACGCGGTCGTTTGGAATGAGCGGCCGTAGCCGTTCCGTGACGCCGAGATCGACGTTGAAGCTGCGGAGGTCGCGGTTATTGATGCCGATGAGGTCGCTCTCGACGGCGAGCGCGCGCTCGACTTCCGCTTCGCTGGCCACTTCGACGAGGCACTCCATCTGCAGGTCGTGCGCGAGCTTCACGAGATCGCGCAGCTCTTCGTCGCTGACGATCGAGACGATGAGCAGAATGGCGTCCGCGCCGTACGCCCGCGACTCGTAAACCTGATACGGGTCGAAGATGAAGTCCTTGCGGAGCATGGCGGGGCGCCCGCCGGGATAGTATCCGTCGATGCTCACGCGGCACTCGCCGAGGAAGTCGATCGATCCCTGGAAGTACCTGGACTCGGTGAGGATCGAGATGCCAGCGGCGCCGCCAATCGTGTAGGTACGGGCCATCGCGCGGTGCTCGAGGACGGGAACCAGGCGGCCCTTCGAGGGCGTGGCCTTCTTGATCTCGGGAATGAGCTGCAGACGCTTCCCGCCGCTGCTCGGCCCTCGGGGTCCTTCGAGGATCGCGCGGACGAGGCTCCACTGCTCAGTCGGGATGCGCTCCTGCCTCCGCTTCAGCGCGTCGAGCGGCTCCTGGGTCTTGCGCGCTTCTACTTCGACGCGCTTGTCGGCGACGATCTTTCCGATGATGTCTTCTGTCGCGATGCGATCGTTAGTCATGCGCTGTTCGTCGCTTCGATGAACTGATCGAGCTTCGCGATGGCGGCGCCGGAGTCGATGGATTCGCCGGCGAGCGCAACGCCGGCGCGGAGGTCCGTCGCGGCGCCCCACGCGATCAGCGCGGCGCCCGCATTGATCAGCGTGAAGTCTCGGAGCGGGCCGGGGACGCCTTCAAGCACGAGCCGCAGCTCCTTGGCGTTCTGGTCGGGCGTGCCGCCGCGGAGGTAGCTGATGTCATGAGGCTGAAGTCCCGCGTCCTCCGGTGATATTCGCGACACGCGGACGCCCTCGCCGACGACTTCGGCCATCGTCGTCGGGCCGCTGATGCTGACTTCGTCGAATCCGTCGTCGCCGTGGACGACGATGGCCCGCGTCGTGCCGGCCTCTCGCAGCACGTTGGCCATCGTCTCGACGAGATCAGGCCGCGGGACGCCAACGAGCTGCCGGTTCGCGCGGGCGGGATTCGCGAGAGCTGCGATGAGGTTGAAGACCGTGCGCACGCCCAGTTCGCGACGCACCGGGCCGACGTGCTTCATCGCCGGATGAAACGCCGGCGCAAACATGAATCCGACGCCGCACCGTTCGATGCACGCCGCGACCTGCGGCGGGGACAGCTCGATCTTCGCGCCGAGGGCCTCGAGGACGTCGGCGCTGCCGCACTGCGACGTGACAGCGCGGTTGCCGTGCTTCGCCACGCGCGCACCGGCACCGGCGACGACGAACGCCGCGCAGGTGCTGACGTTGAAGGAGCCGCTGGAGTCGCCGCCAGTGCCGCAGACGTCCAGCAGTTCACCGTCGACTTCGACGCGTGCGCTCTTCTCGCGGAGGACGCGTAGCATCGCCGCCATCTCGGGGACAGTCTCGCCCTTCATGCGCAGGGCGACGAGGAACGCGCCGATCTGTCCGGGGGTGGCGGCACCTGTGGCCATCTCTTCGATGCACCCGGCGGCTTCGTCCGCCGCGAGATCCTCGCGGTCGGCAAGCTTGGCGATTGCAATGCGGATGCCTGGTGAGTCGGTGGTCATACGTGCACCTTGTCCGCCGGGGACCTCATCGCCAGGAAGTTACGCAGGATTGCATGGCCGTCCGGCGTCAGGATGGACTCCGGGTGGAACTGTACCCCTTCGACAGGGAGCGTCTTGTGGCGCACGCCCATGATCACGCCGCTGTCGCTCCGGGCGCTGACTTCGAGGACTTCCGGCACGGAGTCGGCACGGATGGCGAGCGAGTGGTAGCGCGTGGCCTCGATGGGCGACGTCAGGCCGGCGAAGACGCCGCGGCCGTCGTGCGTGATGCGCGAAACCTTGCCGTGCAGGATCTCGCCGGCGCCTTCGACGATCCCGCCGTAGACCTCGCCGATGCACTGGTGGCCCAGGCAGACGCCGAGGATGGGCGTGCTCTTGCCGAAGCGGCGGATGACGTCTTTGCTGATGCCGGCGTCGTCCGGATTGCCGGGGCCGGGCGAGATGACGATTCGCTCCGGCGCCATCTGCGCGATGTCTTCGATGCCGACCGCGTCGTTGCGCACGACTTCGACCTCGGCGGCGAGCTCACCGAGGTACTGGTACAGGTTGTAGGTGAAGCTGTCGTAGTTGTCGATAAGTAGCAGCATCAGCGTTTCCGTGTCTTGAAGATGATGGTGTTCGGTGTCAGCCGCGCGCGTTCGCGATCGAACTCCGACCAGTGCGCCGGACCTTGCTCGCGGCCGTCCTCACGCGGCTCGATGATGCGCTCGACGACGAAGCCAGCGTCCGTGAGCATTTCGTGCCAGCGCCCGATCGTCGGGAAGCGCTGCCGCATGCGCGCGGTCGCGCCGCTGTCGAAGGTCCACGTCCAGTCCTGGGTTTCATCCCAGTACGACGAGTCGAGGCCATAGGGCGCGCGGTCGGACACGCGAGTCGAAATCGGATGAGTCACGGAGAACGTGAACTCACCCCCGCCGCTCAGCACGCGATGGATCTCGGACAGCGCGCGCTCGAGCTCCAGACAATAGTTCAGTGCGTGCGACGAGACGGCGAAGTCGAAGCTCTCGTCGTCGAAGCGCGAGAGGTCCTCTGCGCCGGTGACGGCGAACGACGCGTTGTCTGCGTCATGGCGCCCGGCGTAGCGTCTCGCATACTCGATCTGCGCTGACGACGGATCGATTCCGACGGCGACTGCGCCCATCCGCATGAGGGCGACGACGTCCTGGCCGCCGCCGCATCCCACGACGAGCGCGCGACGCCCGCGGACGTCGCCGAGGACGTGCAGATCGTCCTCGGACGAAAGATACGACCACATCAGCTTCTCGCCGTAGCGTTCGCCGAAGCGCTCGTCCTGGTATGCAGCGGAAACGGCATTCCAGCTCGCCCGGTTGTCAGGCGGCGTCTCGTCGAGTTGCGTTTCCGAAGGTTCGACCCGCTCGGCGAGCGGCACTGCTTCGTTCGGCGCCGCCTCGAACTCCTCCGCGTCGTCGGACGGCGGCGGGGACTCGCCGCGCATGATGCGGACGATCGGGTCGCGCATCGCGGGCGGCATCCAGAGCTGTTCGACTTCGTCGGCGGCGAGCCAGCGGGCGTCGTCGTAGTCGCCGTCGGAGCGAAAGCGCAAAGGCGACTCGCCGAGCGAGGCGCGGAAGATGTTGGTCACGTATCGGTGCGCGTCGTCGGGGTCTTCGAGGTAGACGGTGTCGACGAACGATTCGTCGCTTACGCTCACGCCGAACTGATCGCGGAGATGGCGACGCACGGCGTCTTCGGCGGCTTCGCTCTCGGAGACGACGGCGGTGGGCAGCGTCCACTGGCCGGCGAACGGCGCGGCGCGGCGATGTGCGGCGAGAACCTTCGCGTCACGCTCGAGAAGTGCAGCGGACATCAGATCCGGCACCTCAGTACCCCAGCGATCCGCGCGGGCGCTGGTCCACGCCCTGCTCGGCGACGTCGATCGCCCGCATCATGGCGCGAGCCTTGTTGCCGGACTCCATGTACTCCTCTTCGGGTGTGCTGTCGTACACGACGCCGCCGGCGGCCTGCGCGTAGGCAATGCCGGGCTTCATCCAGATCGTCCGAATGGCGAGCGCGGTGTCGCAGTTGCCGGACATATCGAAGTAGCCGACGCATCCGCCGTAGCCGCCGCGGCGCTCGCTCTCGAGCTCGGCGATGATCTCCATCGTGCGGATCTTCGGCGCGCCCGTCACCGTGCCGTGCGGGAAGTACGCGCGGAGCGCATCGTACGCCGAAATGTCGGGCCGCAGTTTGCCGACGACGTGCGAGACCATGTGCATGACGTGCGAGTAGCGCTCGATCGCCATGAGCGACGTCACCTTCACCGTGCCGGCCTGGCAGACGCGACCGAGGTCGTTGCGCGCGAGATCGACCAGCATGATGTGCTCGGCGCGCTCCTTCTCGGATGACAGCAGCTCGTCCGCCATGCGCTCTTCGTCCTCAGCGTCGCGGCCGCGGCGGCGCGTGCCCGCAATCGGGTGCGTCTCGATCACGCCATCCTCGACGCGAATCAGCATCTCGGGTGACGCACCGACGACGTGCATGTCTCCTAGCTCGAGATAGAACATGTACGGCGACGGGTTCACCGTCCGAAGGGCGCGATAGACGTCGAACGGATGCGCATCGGTCTGGCGCTCGAAGCGCTGCGACACCTGTATCTGATACGTGTCGCCCTTGGTGATGTACTCCTTCGCGCGCTCGACCTTGCACATGAACTCATCGCGGGTCGTGTTCGACGTCGCTTCGGCGCGCGTGTAGCGTCCGTCGTGCTCGCGTGCGTACGGGAGCGACGCGAGCGGCTTCGAGAGGCGCGCGACCAGCTCTTCGATCTTCCACGTCGCCTGCCGGTACGACGCTTCGACGTCGCCGTCGAGCCGTGCGTGGCTCACCACCTTGATCTTGTGCTGCAGGTGGTCGAAGACGAGGAGCGTATCGACGAAGAGGAAGATCGACTCCGGGAAGCCCTGCGGGTCGGGCTCGGGCATCGGCAGCTTCTCGTAGTAGCGGGCGACCTCATACGCCATGTAGCCGACGGCGCCGCCGTGGAAGCGCGGGAGACCTTCGACGCGGACGGGGTTGATGCGCCGTAGCTCGTCTTCGATCTGCACGAGCGGATCGCCGGGCGCTTCGTTCCCGACGGCGTTCATCCCGGTGCGCAGCACACGGTATGGCTCCGTGCCGATGAAGCTGTATCGCGCAAGGCGCTCACCGCCCTCGACGGACTCGAGCAAGAACGAGTACTTGCCGCGTGCGACCTTGAGGTACGCGGACACAGGCGTCTCGAGATCGGCCATGACCTCGCGATAGACCGGCACGACGTTGCCCTGGCCGGCCATCGTCTTCGCCTGCTCGAGGGAGGGGAAGTAGTCGGCCATGTTCACTTCTCCTGCAGGTAGTCGAGTCGAAGCGCTTTGCGGACCGCGGCGATCGTCTCGTCGGCAGCCGCGCGTTCGGCGGCGCTTCCTTTGGCGAGCGCCTCCTTCACGAGGGCGGGGCGCTCCTCGAAGTGGTGACGGCGCTCGCGGATCGGGTCGAGCAGAGTGTTGATTGCGACGACGAGCTTCTGCTTCACCTCGACGTCACCGACCGCGCCGCGGACGTAGCGGTCCTTGAGGTCGTTGACCTCGTCCACGTTCGGATTGAAGGCGTCGTGGTACATGAACACCGGGTTGCCTTCGACGTGACCGGGATCGGTGGCGCGAAGACGCGTCGGGTCGGTGTACATGCTCATGACCTTGCGCTTCACGGTGTCGGCATCGTCCTTGAGGTAGATCGCGTTGTCGAGCGACTTGCTCATTTTCGCCGAGCCGTCGATTCCGACGAGACGCGGTACCCGGCCGACGAGCCCTTCCGGCTCCGGGAAGACCTCGCCGAAGTCGCGGTTGAACTTGCGCGCGATCTCTCGCGTGATCTCGATGTGCGGGAGCTGATCCTCGCCAACGGGCACGAGGTGCGCGCGCGGCATGAGGATGTTTGCCACCTGCATCAGCGGGTACATGAAGAAGCCGACGGGCACGCCCTTCTTGCCTCGGTCGAGCTCGGCCATCTCGGCCTTCAGAGTCGGGTTGCGCTGCAGCCGTCCGAGCGGCATGAACCAGCTCAGCAGCACGGTCAGCTCGGCGTGCTGCGGGACCAGGCTCTCGATCACGTAGTGGCTGTGCTCCGGATCGAGACCGACAGCGAAGAAGTCGAGAGCGACTTCCCAGACGGCTTCGCGGACGCGGTCGATGTCATCGGCGTAGTCGGAGACCTGGTAGTCAGCGATCAGGAAGAAGCACTCGTACTCCTTCTGCAGGCGGATCCAGTTCTCGAGCGCGCCGGCGTAGTGGCCGAGGTGGAGCGCGCCGGTCGGGCGAATTCCTGTCAGGATTCGTTTTCGCTCGCTCATGCGGTTGCTCCCGCGACAACTGGCACCGCCGCCATCGCTTCCTTCACACGGTCCGCCGGGTACGCGAAGTCTTGCAGCTTGCCGGAGAGGTAGCTGTCGTACGCCGTCATGTCGAAGTAGCCGTGGCCGCTCAGGTTGAAGAGGATCGTCTTCTTCTCGCCGGACTGCTTCGCCGCGAGCGCTTCGTCGATCGCGGCGCGGATGGCATGCGCGCTCTCCGGCGCGGGGAGGATGCCTTCGGTGCGGGTGAACTGGAGGGCGGCGTCGAAGACGGCGGTCTGGTGGTAGGCGCGCGCTTCGATGTGGCCCTGGTCGTATAGCTCGCAGATCAGGTTCGCCATTCCGTGGTATCGCAGGCCGCCGGCGTGGATCGCCTCGGGGATGAACGTGTGGCCGAGGGTGAACATCTTGATCAGCGGCGTCGTGCCGGCGGTGTCGCCGAAGTCGTATCGATACTCGCCGCGCGTGAGCGACGGACACGCTTCGGGTTCGGCGGCGATGAACCGCGTCTTGCGTCCTTCGACGAGGCGCTCGCGCATGAACGGGAAGGCGATCCCCGCGTAGTTCGATCCGCCACCGATGCATCCGATCACCACGTCGGGGTACTCGCCCGCCATCTCCATCTGCTTCAACGCCTCCTCTCCGATGACGGTCTGGTGCATCAGCACGTGGTTGAGGACACTGCCGAGTGAGTACTTCGTGTCGTCGCGCGTCGCTGCGTCCTCGACCGCTTCGCTGATGGCGATGCCGAGGCTGCCAGGGCTGTCCGGCGATTCCGCAAGGATGGCGCGGCCGGCGTTGGTGTCGCGGCTGGGGCTGGCGACCACATCCGCGCCGTAGACCTGCATGAGCGAACGGCGGTACGGCTTCTGCTCGTAGCTGATGCCGACCATGTAGACCTTCAGCTGCATGCCGAAGAAGTTGCACGCCATCGCGAGCGCGCAGCCCCACTGGCCAGCGCCCGTCTCGGTCGTGATGCGCCTGACGCCTTCCTGCTTGTTGTAGTAGGCCTGCGCGACGGCCGTGTTCGGCTTGTGCGAGCCGACCGGCGACACGCCTTCGTACTTGAAGTAGATGTGCGCGGGCGTGTCCAGCGCCTTCTCGAGACGGCGCGCGCGGATGAGCGGCGTCGGCCTCCAGAGACGGTAGACCTCGCGGATCTCCTCCGGGATCGGGATGTAGCGCTCCTGCGAGACTTCCTGCTTGATCAGCTCCATCGGGAAGAGCGGCGCGAGCGCCTCCGGCCCGATCGGCTGATGCGTGCCGGGGTGCAGCGGTGGTGGCGGCGGCTTCGGGAGGTCCGGGGCGATGTTGTACCACTGCTCCGGCAATTCCGACTCCGGAAGCGTGTACTTCGTCTGCTCTGTCATCTCGACCTCCGCGTCCAACAAAAAAAGCCCTCACCCCATGAGGGGCGAGAGCTAGCTCGCGGTACCACCCTGCGTTCGCCCGCCAGCGGCGGACATCTCAGCCGGCGCGGATGCTGGCAGCATCGATGCCGCGGGCTCTGATAACGGCGCCCACCCCGTCGGTGACTACTGGCGCGCCTTCGCGCGCGTTCGGTCCGAAGCTCCCGGGCCCATTCGGTCTGCTGCGCTGCCGCCGGCTCTCACCTGTCCCGGCTCTCTTGTCGGCTCGCTGCCAGACGTACTCTTCCCGATCGTCGCCGATCCGTATGAGTGCGCGAAGTGTATCGGCGACGCGAATGCGCTGTCAACCGCGTCGATCTGACGCTACGTGCCGTCACGGCGGAAGCGCAGCGTCACGATCTCGTTCGGGCGCGCGCTGATCGGGACGCGCTGCCCGATGCGCGGGACATCGATGATGTGCTCCTCGTTGAGGTTCACGAGCGAGGCGGGACCGGAATACGGTGTGAGATCGACGGTCGCCTGCGCCGGCTCGTCGAGCGTGTTGTAGAGGCGGACGATCACGCCATCGCCGTCTTCGGCGCGCTTGATGGCGGTGACCTGGAACGCGGGCGAATCGACGTCGAGCAGCGAGCCCGACGGACCGATGTGGCCGATGCCGTGGTTCTGCCATCGCGCCCGCGCCGGACGGACGAACTGGACGGCCGCCACGTGGGCGTTCGCGGACGCCCAGTCGCCCGCGTGCGGGATGATGCTGTACTCGAGCGTCTGACGGCCGGGCATCTGGGCGCCGGGTGTGCGGAGCGGCGGGCCGGCGCCGCCGCGCCTGGACGAGAGGTCGTCGCGCGACAGCCAGCCGACGCATCGCAACAGCGTGAGCGCGATCGTCGCGCCGTCGGGTTCGTCGAGCACTTCGTATTCGGGCAGGCCGCGATTGGCGATCGTCAGCCCGAAGTTGCCGTCGTCCACGCTGACGAACGCCTTGTGCGGATGCGTCCCCAAAGGCTGCTCGAACCACGTCTCACGATCCCACTTGGGGAGTTCGAGCGGGCGCTCGATGACGCCGAAGTGCTCGTCGGCTTTCGAGACGTTCGTGCGGACGCCGGACGGGAAGTACGCGCGCACGCGGTGATCTTCGACGACGTTGTGGACGGTGGTACTGATGTCGATCCGCGGGACGCCGTCCGTGAGGGTGATCGTAGAGACGATGCGCCCGTCACACCACTCTTCGCTCCGCGATGAGCGGTCGGCCGATAGCCGCGCGGGCAGACGGTAGGTCATATCCACGGTGAGCCAGCGCGAGCCCGCGCACTCCGTGACGTTCACCGAGGCCGGGCCGTGCGGACTGTCTATCAGGCTGTCGCGCTCGGGCTCGCAGAAGTTGTACTCGTCGCCGCGGTCGCCGCCGTCGACGAAGCGGTTGAGCCCGGACAGCGCGCGGCCGGTGCGCTTGTCCGTCACTGTCAGCGTTCCGTTTCCGGGAGCGACCTCGACCACGAAGAAATCGTTTTCGACGGACGACCGTTCGTGCTGCTGGGCAACCCGCGCTTCATCCGGCATGCCGGCCTCGAGGCGATAGATCTTGTAACCGTAGCCGGGGACATCGGCCGCGACGAAACCGATGTCCTTGCGCGTCGGCTCGAATGCCGTGACCACGCCGGCTGGGATGACGACTTCGTGCGTCGCGCCGGTCTGCGCGACCTCGATGCGCTCGCCGGCCGGGCCGGTGACGGCCACGATCGGATGCTCGCTCGCCCACGGCACGGTTACTGTGACGTGCTGCGTCGCCAGCTGCGGCGTCGGGTTGAAGACGGCGATCGTGCCGAGCGGATGGTCGGGGCCGAGTGCCGCGATCGTACGCAGCGACTGCCGCACGATCTCCTCGGCGATGTCGCGCACCCAGCGATAGCGCTGGCGCATCTCTTCGTGCACGCCGTCCACCGAGCACCCGCAGATCGAGTCGTGCGGTTGGTTCTCGAGCAGGTGGCGCCAGCCGCGGTCGATGAGCGCGGCGATCGAGGCCTCGTCGCTGGGGAAGGGCATGTGCGCCGTCGTGATGGGCAGCGGCTGCTTCCATTCGCCGCCGATGTCTCGCTTCAGCGATTCCGCCCAGGTCGAGAACGGCTCCGCCCAGTGTGCGAGCAGATCCTCGCACGCCTGGTTCTCCTGCTTGATCCACATCCGCGCGGAGATCACGCCCGGCAGCAGGTGGGCGCGCTCGCCGCTGCGGAACTCGCCTCGATGCACCGCGACGCCGTCGCGCTTCTCGCCGATCGACCGGTCAACCGCCTCGAAGACTTCCGGTAACGACGAGTGCTTCAGGAAGGCGTCGTTCAGCCTGTCGTTCGCGGCGTCGAGGGCGGCCGGGAGATCGGGCTGCGGCGGTAGGTGGTCGCCGCCGTTCATGATGAGCACATACGGCGTGGTGGCGAGCGGCTCGAGGGCGTCGCGCAGGGTTTGGATGCGCTTCTCGAGCGGCTTCGGGCTCACGGGCAGTGTCGAGCCCGCGCCGTAGCCGAGCGGTGTGTGGATGGTCAGCACTTCGCTTCCGTCCGGCGACCGCCAGAGGAACTCCGTCGTCTTGAGGGAATTGTCGGCGCCGCGCCACATCGTCGCGTACTGGATGCCGAAACCGCGAAGGATCGCCGGCATATGTGCGATCTGGCCGAAGGGGTCGGGGATGTATCCGACGTTCATCACCGGACCGAACAACTTCGCGACGCGATGCCCGCGCAGGAAGTTGCGGATCAGGGCTTCGCCGCCGGGCAGGAACTCGTCCGGGATGATGTACCACGGACCAATCAGCAGCTGGCCGTTGCGCACGAGCCGCTCGATATCGTCGGCGCGCTCAGGACGGATCTCCAGGTAGTCTTCGATCGGGATCGTGTGCCCATCGAGCATGAAGTGCTTGTAGTCGGGGTTCTCGTCGAACAGCTCGATCAGCTCGTCGAACAGGCCGACGAGACGCACGCGGAACGACTGGTACGCGAGATACCACTCGCGGTCCCAGTGCGTGTGGGAGATCACCATGAGCATGCGCTTGTCGCGCGGTTTGACGGCGGTAGGCATCGCCTATCCCTCTGGCGAGGATTCGGATGTCCGTGAAACAGCAGATCGTATCGCCTGCGCGCCGAGGGGAGAAGCAAGCCCGATCGAAGGCAATAGCTAGCGCGGAAGAATCTTGGCGCCCGTCAACTTCGCCAACGGCGCGCGCACGAGAGTTACGAAGCAGACGTCAGTGGTTGGGTTTCAGCACGAGCGGCTTGCGTCCGTCCTGGTCCGGCGAGTCGTCGTCATCGTCCTCGCCGTCGAGGCCGTCTTCGTCTTCTTCTGAGTAGACGCCGGCGTTCTCCCCGCGCCACACCGTCACGACGAAGTCGTCGCGGTAGGGGTCGGTCGTAAGGACGAGGCCCTCGTCGATCTCGCCGATGAGGTCCTGGAGGTCGTCGTCATCGAAGTCAGGCGGCACGCACAGGGTTCCATAGACCATGCCGGCCGGAGCGAAATGGATATCGATGCGGCCGATGGGCTCGCCGCTCTCTTCGATTGAGTAGGCCTCGGAATAGGGGGTGCGCGCTTCGCGCTCGAAGTGGTAGTCCGCCACGGACGCATCCTTTCGTGTGCGAGCAAAGGATACGCCCGCGCGGGAGGACGTGGTAGCTGCCCGCCGCGCTGAATAGAGCCCGCTACGTCAGGTGGAGGACGGGGTTAGTCGTTCTCGTCGAGGAAGTCGTCCTCGTCGAAGTCCTCGTCCTCGATGTCTTCGTCGTCGGCTGAAACGAGCGACTCCTCGGACTCTCGGATGCCGCGAGCGCCCCAGATGGTCTCGTAGTTCTCGCCGGTGATGGCGTTCCTCATCTCGGCGTCCCAGCAGGCGATGAGCTCCGCGTAACACTTGTCGCACTCGCGGACCATCTGCGGCGAGCCAAGGTCGGCGAAGCGCCGGACGATGTGGTCCCACACGCCCAGCTCGACGAGCGTGTCGATGAACTTGGGCCAGGGGATGATCGTGATGGTATCCGGCTTACCGAAGCGCGGTCGCATCTTCTTAAGAGACTGAAAGCGCTCAGCGGGCGTCTTCGCCATGGGCACGACACGGATCATCGGGCCGTCGATGTCGTTCGTGCGCATGTCCATCAACAGCGTCTTGCGGAGCATCGGGAAGTACATCGCCACCACTTCGGCGACGTCGAGATTACGGTTCACTTCTGAGACATCGATGCGATAGTCGGCGTCCAGGGTGATCCTCCTCGTTGAAGCTCGTCGTTTGATCATAGCACGGAAGATGTCACAGAACAGACGCGCGTCAAGATTTTCACGCAACTCACGCGCGTCCGACGGCGCGGTATGCCTGCGATGTGTTTGCAACGCGACGCGTTACAGGTGCGTGGTCAGTCCGCCGTCGACGAACAGCACCTGACCGGTGACGTAACCGCTCGCAGGCGATGCAAGGTAGACCGCGAGCGGCGCGATCTCATCGGGGGCGCCGGCGCGTTTCATCGGCACGAAGCGCACGGTCTGGTTGGCGGCGGGGTCGGGGTTGCCGATCGCGGCGGTGTGCTCCATCCACCCCTGCGCGATCGCGTTTACGGTGATGTTATGCGCACCCCACTCCTGCGCGAGAGCGCGCGTCAAGTTGAGGACGCCCGCCTGCGCCGCGCAATACGCCGCGGCGTTCGCCATCCCCCGCTCGCCGAGCGCGGAGGCGATGTTGATGATGCGGCCGCCGGTGGGCTGCTTCAGCATCTCCTTACCGGCCGCGCGGCATGCGTGGAAGGTGCCGCTGAGGTTGACCTGCAGCACGCGGTTCCACTCGATGTCCGTCGTGGCGTCAGCAGGCTTGCCGAGAAAGGCGTCCGGCGCATTCACGAGGATGTCGATGGCGCCGAGATCCTTCGCGACCTGCCGCACCATCACGTGCACGCCGGTGCCGAGGGTGACGTCAGTCGCGACGGTCGCGGACGTGCGGCCCATCTTTGTCAGCTCCTGCTGCACCTTCTTGGCGCGCATGATCTCGTCGCCGTCGTTGGAGATCGACGACACGACCACATCGGCGCCGGCTTCGCCGAGGGCGAGTGCGATCGCACGCCCGGCGGGGGCGCCGGCGCCGATGACGAGCGCTTTCTTCCTGCTGAGGTCGAACGCGTCGAGGCTCGACGGCTGGTCACCCCACTCGGTCTTCATTTGATGTCGACTTCGGGCGCGAAAGTCATTGGCGCGAGGCCGCCGGCGAGACCGCCGCCATCGATTACGAAGCCCTGGCCGGTGACGTAACTCGACGCGTCGGACGCGAGGAAGATCGCGAGCGGTCCCAGCTCCCAGGCTTGTCCGAGACGCTGCGTGGGGATGTACCGTCCGCGCGTCTGCGCGAAGATGGCCTCCTGCTCGTTGCGCGCTGGGTTCTGCGTGACGAACCCCGGGATGATGCAGTTCACGCGGATGTTGTGCTTCACCAGCATTCCCGAGAGCGACTTGGTGAGCGCGATGACCCCGGCCTTCGCGGCCCCGTAGCCGAAGCTCAACGGGTAAGCACGCAGCGCGGTGCCCGAGGCGACGTTGATGATCACGCCGCCGTGACCTTCGGCGATCATCTGCTTCGACGCGGCGCGGGCGCAGTAGAACGCGCTCGACAGGTTGACATCGAGGGTGTCGCGCCAGTCGTCGTCGCCGACGTCCCACAGCTCGGAGTTCGCGCCGCGCATGTCGCCGATGCCGGCGTTCGAGAGCATGATGTCGATGCGGCCGAACTCGTCCACGGCACGCTGGATCATCGCGTCGCACTGCTTCGAGTCGCGCACATCGCAGGATTGTGCGACCGCGCGCCGGCCGAGCGCCGCGCCGTCGGCAGCGGTGCGGTCGATCTGGGACTGCGTGCGGGCCGCGCAGACGACGTCGGCCCCCGCGCCCGCGAGCGCGATCGCCATTTGGCGGCCGAGCCCGCGGCCGGCACCGGTGACGACGGCAACCTTGCCATCGAGGCGGAAGCGTTCGAGGGTCATGAGCACGAGTCTAATCCACAGAGGGCACAGAGGACACGGAGGACACAGAAGGAGAAAAGTGACGCGGCAAGAGTGCAAGCGTAAGGCAGCGGCAGTCGGAGATGGGAACGCCGATTTTGAGCCCTGACAGGTTCTGCTCTAGCGTGATTGATCATGGCTCGGACGAGGAGCATACTCGTACCCTCATCCCCGTCGAAAGTGAGACGAACGCTCGATGGCTCGCTATCGCGTCGCGTCGATCTTGCTACTGGCGATCGTGGCCGCCGCCCTTGCGCTGGGGCGCGACGGACGGGCCGCGTCTGCCGCGATCGTACCCGGAACGATCACCACATTCGCCGGCGGCGGGGTGGGGGACGGCGGGCAGGCCACACTGGCGCTGCTCGAGTCGCCCCAGGCCTCTGTCGTGGACGGCAGCGGAAACGTCTACATCGCATCGGGGTGCCGGGTCCGGAAGGTGACTCTGGCCGACGTGATCTCGACCATCGCGGGCACCGGAGTATGTGGGTTCGGAGGCGATTCCGGGCCTGCCACCGCAGCACAGCTGAACGGGCCGCGCGGATTGGCGGTCGATGGATCAGGCAACCTCTACATCGCCGACCAGTACAACTGCCGCATCCGCAAGGTCAGCGGCGGCACGATCACGACGGTCGCCGGGAATGGCGTCTGTGACTATGGCGGCGACGGGGCGAGTGCCCTGACAGCCAACATCAACACGCCCTGGGCGATTGCGCTCGATGCCGCCGGCACGACGCTGTACATCGCGGACCAGGGCAACTGCCGGGTGCGGCGCGTGAACGGCGGCAATATCTTCGCCTTCGCAGGCAATGGGGTGTGCGACTACAGCGGTGACAACGGGCCGGCGACTAGCGCCTCGTTGTCGATGTTTGTCTACGGCGTCGCGGTAGACGCTGGCGGCAACGTGTACATCGCGGACACCGGCAACTGCCGGATCCGGAAGGTGAGCTCCGGCGCGATAAGCACGTTCGCCGGGGACGGCACTTGCGCGTTCGGTGGCGATGCGGGTCTAGCGACGGCGGCGCAACTGCAGTACCCGGGAGACGTGCGCGTGGAAGGCACCGGCAACATCCTCATCGCGGACACGTACAACTGCCGGATCCGGAGAGTCACAAACGGGACGATCACGACGGTCGCAGGCAATGGCAATTGCTTCTATTCCGGCGATGGGGGCGCGGCGACCTCGGCGGCCGTGGAGTATCCGTCCTTCGCGGCTCCAGGGAGTTCTGGTTCCTTCTATATATCCGACGGGACCTACTGCGTCGTGCGCAAGGTGAGCGGCGGAACGATTTCCCGATTCGCGGGAGACAGTTCGTGCTATTCGAGCGGCGATTTCGGGCCGGCGACCAATGCCTCGATCGGCCAGCCGTACGGAATTGCCGTTGACGGCTCGAACAACCTTTTCATCGCGGATCAGTACGGCTGCCGCATACGGGAAGTTACACCGGCCGGGACGATCTCGACGATTGCGGGCAACGGAGACTGCCAGTATGGCGGCGACAATGGACCCGCCACGTCGGCGCAGCTCAGCAATCCAGCGGGGGTGGCGGTGGACGGCGCGGGGAACGTGTACATCGCCGATACCAACAACTGCGTCATCCGGAAGGTCGCCGCCGGCACCATTACGACGGTCGCGGGCAACGGCGTCTGCTCCTTCGGTGGCGACGCCGGACCGGCGACGAGCGCCAACCTCTTTTACCCGACGGGTGTTGCGATGGACAACACGGGGAAGCTGTACATCGCCGACCGTCAGAATTGCGTCGTCAGGCAGGTGAGCGGCGGAACGATCACGACGTTCGCCGGTCTGGGCCCGTCCAACTGCGGCGACTCCGGTGATGGTGGCCCGGCGGCGACCGCGACCCTCTTTAACCCGTCCGCTCTGGCGGTTGATGGCTCGGGGAACGTGTACATCGCCGACTCCTATAACTGCCGCATCCGGAAGGTCACGGCAGGCACGATCAACGCATTCGCGGGGACTGCTAACAGCTGTGGCTACGGAGGTGACGGCGGGCCGGCGACCGCAGCGCTCCTGGGTCAAACAAACGGCGTCGCCGTCGACGCGGGCGGGAACGTCTACATCGGCGATGCCGACAACAGCCGCGTGCGTGAAGTGCACGGCGGGATCATCGATACCGTAGCCGGCAACGGCAATAGCGGCTTCGCCGGCGACGGTGGTTCGGCCACGCTGGCAACGCTATACGAGGCGTACGGCGTTGCGGTTGACTCCTCGCGGAGCATCTACATCGCGGATTACTACAACAACCGTATACGGAAGGTCACGGGGCAGGACACCGACGGTGACGGCTGCCGCGATGCCAACGAGCTGGGAAACGTGACGCTGACCGGCGGCAACCGCAGCCCCGACAACCAGTGGGACTTCTTCGATACGCCGGAGCCCGTGCTGCGCCCGGCCGACACGAGTGGCGTGCGCACCCACGCTGTGACGCTGGCCGACGTCATCGGCGTGCTGTTCTATGTAGGGACAACCGCCGCCGCGCCGAACCAGGCGAACGCGAGCGGCGCGAAATACGGCACTGACCTCAACGCAAACGGCATGGTCGACGGCCAGGAGTACGACCGGACGATTCCCGACCAGTCGCATCCCTGGCGCTCAGGTCCACCGGACGGCGCCGTAACCATCGGCGACGCGATCGTCGGGTTGCAGCAGGTCGGCGCAAACTGCAGCTAGTCCAGCAGGCGCGTGGCATGACAGTCGCACGAGTCGCGTTCACCCGAACCCCACCCGGCCGGGGCAAATGGCGATACCTTCGTAGGAACCGCGGCGCTTGACGGCGGCAAGGTCGGTCGGCTAGCGTAGCGTCTACGCGCCCCGCGCAGCCTGGGACGGAACCACTGTGCGCCACCTGCATTTCGTGCTGTTGTTCGTCGCGGTTACGCTGATCGCGTTCGCGGCGGCGTCGCTGGGCGGCGCCGCAGGCGGCCGGAGCACGACCGTCGCGATGGCGACGGGACCGTCATGCGCCCCAGCGCGGCCGCATGCTTCGGGGACCACCGGCGACAGCGTGATGACAACCTTCGGGACGCGGTTCTACCGGATACACGTACCTCCTTCGTACAGCGGAACGACGCCCGTGCCGCTGGTGCTCGACATCCACGGGCTCGGTTCGAGCAGCTCTGAGCAGGAGGCGTATAGCCAGTTCGACCCCAAGTCAGACGCGGGGGGATTTATCGTCGTGTACCCGGAGGGAGTGTCGACGACGCTCATCAGCTCGTCGCACTTCAACGCCTGGCAGCTTCCGAGCCCGGAGCCGGACGACGTCGGCTTCATGAGCGCCATCCTAGACAAGGTCGCGGGGCAGCTCTGCATCGACCAGACGCGGGTGGACTCGACGGGCATGTCGAACGGCGGAATCATGTCGGTGCGGCTCGCGTGCAGCCTCTCGCGGCGCATCGCGGCGATCGCGCCCGTGGCCGAGTCGTACTTTCCCCCGATGAGCCTGAACCTGAATCCCGGGGAGAACTGTCCCGACGCAACGGCGGTGCCGACGATGGCCTTCCATGGCACGGCCGATACTACCGTGCCATTCAACGGTGGGCCGGGAACGAACGGCCTGAACTTCCGATTGCCACAGGACGACAACACGCCCGCGGAGGACGTGCTGTCTGACTGGGCGATGCATGACGGGTGCGCCGGATCACGGATGGAATCGCAGGTGTCATCGGAGGTGCGGCTGATCCAGTACGGGTCGTGCGCGAACGGCGCGATCGCCGAGCTGTATGCCGTGGACGGGGGCGGCCACACGTGGCCGGGGTCGCCGTTCGATGTGCCGAGCCTCGGGTATACGACGCACCAGATAAGCGCGACGGACCTCATCTGGTCGTTCTTCTCCGGGTACTCGCTGCCGGACGCCGACGCCGACCTCTTGCCCGACGGCAACGACAACTGTCCGTCGGTCGCGAACTTCGACCAGGCGGACACGGACGGCGACGGCCTGGGGGACGCGTGCGAGACGCCCTCAGGCTATGGCACCGATCCGAACAACGCGGACACGGATGGCGATGGCTGCAAGGACGGCCACGAGCTCCTCACGGCGATCTACAAGCACCAGCAGGGCGGCGACCGTGACCCGCTGAACCCCTGGGACTTCTTCGACGTGCCGGTGCCGGTACTCCTGCCTTCCAGCACAACGGGGACGCGGAACAAGGCGGTGAGCATCTCCGACGTGATCGCGATCGTCTCGTACATCGGCACGTTCGATGGAGGCGCGGCGAACGCCAACGGCGCTTCATACAACAGCGATCTCGACGGCGATGGCGTGGCAGACGGGCGGGAGTACGACCGGGCGCCGTCCGCCGATATGTCGAAGCCCTGGCGCTCTGGTGCCCCGACGGGTGCGGTCACCATCGCCGATGCGCTGGTCGCGTTGAACCAGGTTGGCGACAACTGTAACTGACGAGACGGCGGTCTGTTGTCTTAGGCCTCGGGACGCCGGATCGGCCCATAGATGTGCGTCTTCACGAACTCGCCCCAGTCCCGGACGGCGCCGATCATCACCTGGCGTCGTGCGACCTTCCGGTTGACGTCGTTCGTCGTCTGCGCCTGGTGGTGGCTCTCTTCGACGAACGACTCGAGCAGTTTGTGCGTGTGCGTCTTGGTATCCATCAGAAACCGTTCAGAAGGGCGGGGTGGATCGCAATCCTAACATTGCGAACGTACGCCGTCCATACCGCGCGCGTTGCCACACACTTGGTGCACCGCTAAAGCCGACCAGTGCTCTCGGGCCGCCTACGCCGAAGCATTGACTTGGGGCGAGTAGCACCGGGCCATCGCAGGGTGCCCGGACAACACATTTCGCACCCATCGTTAAGGGGTTGCGGGTTGTACCGACGAACGCTGGAGGCGCACTCTCCGGATGCGGGAGAGCTGCCGGGTAGAATCATGCCAGCCTCCCCCCGTCATCGGAGAAGGATGATCCGCCGCGACCTCGCTGCCAGGCCGCTGCAGGCACTGCTGGTCGGAGCAGGGCTGGCCGCGATGTGTGCATTGGCCGCGGGATGGTCGGCAGATGCGCCGCTCGGTGAGGCGGCGGCCGGGACACCTACGTCGACGGCGTCGGCGGGATCTGCCATCGAGCGGGTCGCTCCGGCGTTCCAGTCGGTATCGCTGAGCCAGTCGTCGTTCTCGGTCGACGTGACCGTCGAGAACGTCTCGGCGCTCGGCGCCTACGACGTGCTCCTCACGTTCGACAGCGCGCAGGTGAACTTCGTGTCCGCGGCAGATGGTCCGTTCCTAGGAAGCACCGGACGCAGCGAGATCTGCCCGCCGCCCGTCGTGCAGCCTCTCTCCGGATCGATGCGAAAACTGCACTTCGGGTGCGGGACCGTGGGGTCGACGCCTCCGCCACCGAGCGGATCGGGCGTGCTGGCGACGATCACGTTCGCTCCCGCGGCGACCGGACTGGCCGACCTCCTGCTGGAGCCATCGCTGAGCGACACGCTGGGCAACTCGATCAACGCCGTCGCCTACAGCGGCCAGGCGGACATCCAGCCCGGCCCGACGGCGACGCCAACATCCACGACCACCCCGACGGCGACTTCGACGCCCTGTCCGGGCGGAGTGTGCCCGACGCCCACGCCGGTCCAGTGCTCGTCGGCGCAGGTCGCGGTGGAGCCGCCCGTGGTGGCCGGACACCCCGGCGTAGTGCTGGACGTGCCGGTGATGACGCACAACATCTGCGACCTCGGTGGGTTTCAGATCACCCTCGGGTATGACGCATCGCAACTGACGTTCTCGCAAGCGCACGAAGGCACGTTCCTGGGTTCAACCGGACGGACGGTGCAGTGCACATCGCCGCAGGCACTGCCGAACGCGGTGCGCTTCAATTGCGTGACGCTCGCGCCACCACCGCCCGACGGCGCATCCGGTGAGGGGATGCTCGCGACGTTCAGCTTCGTGCCGAACCACACAGGCAGCACGCCGCTCACGCTCGGTGAAGCGATCCTCGTGAAGCCAAACGCCGACGCCATCCTGGCCACGACCTCGGGCGGGACGGCCTCGATCACCGAGTGCGCGACGTGCACGACGGTCACGCCAACGGCGACGCCATCGCCGACGCCGACGCCCATGGCCACGAACACGACTGCGCCGACGGCGACGGCGACATCGTGCGGCGGACCGTGTCCCACGGCGACGCCGACGACGACGTCGGTGATCGCGACGGCGACGGCGACTCCGGCATCGCCGCCGGCCTCGGTGCGCATCAATCCCGGCGCATTGAGCGGGCATCCCGGCGACGCAATCGTCGTGCCGGTGTGGGTCGACAACGTCGTGAACATGGGCGGCTTCGGGTTCCGGCTGTCGTGGGACCCGGCGTTGCTCTCGTTCGCGTCTGCGGCGGTGGGGCCGCTGCTCGAAAGCACCGGCCGCTCATCGTTCTGCGACGTGAACACGAGCGGCGGTCCCGGGACGGTGCTGTATTCGTGCAGCACCCTGGGGAACCAACTCCCGGGCGCGAGCGGCTCCGGCGTGCTGGCGTACATCACGCTGAACGCTGCGGCAGCGGGGACCTCCTCGCTGGGGCTGTCGGACGTCACGCTCGTCACGCCTCCGGGGCATCCGATTCCCGTGGCCTCATTGCAGGACGGGACGGTGGCGATCGGTGCGTGTTCGGGCACGTGCCCGACCGCAACGAGCACGCCGACGGCATCGGCGACCGCGACGCCGGGCGGCGGCGGGGCAACGACGGTTTCGATCTCGGCGACGGCATTCGGGGTGTCGCCGGGCGACACGTTCACGGTGAACGTGCGGATCTCGAACGCAACGAACCTCGGGTCGTTCCAGTTCGCCTTCGACTACAACGATCCGTTATCGCGATTCATCGACTTCGTGAGCGTCCAGGCGGGCACGTTCCTCGGTTCGACGGGACGGCCGGTGTTCTGCCCGGCTCCGTCGATATCGGCGATCAGCGTGAACTACGGCTGCGTGAGCAGCGGGACGTCGGCGCTCGGGCCGAACGGATCGGGCGTGCTCGCGACGCTGACGTTCCGCGCCAACAACTTTGGGTCGAACACGCACTTCGGGGTGTCAGCGGCGGAGCTGACGGACCCGTTGGGCAACGACAGCCCGAGGCAGCTCGGACCGCTCGGCGATGTCGAGTCGCTGCCCGCGGCCGCCACGAGCACCGCGACCGCCACCGCATCGCCAACGCCGGGCAGCGGCGGAGGCGGCGCGGCATTCTTCGCGGCGGCGGAGACGTCGTCGAACGGCGCGTCGGCCTCGGTCACGCCGGCGCTCGAGGGCGACGTGAACGGCGACTGCCGCGTGGACGTGGCGGACATGCAGGACATCGCGGGCCGGTACGGCGCAACGCTGGGCACGTCGCTTTACCTGCCGTCGCGAGACCTGCAGCCGGCGGAGCGCGATGGCGCGATCACGATTGCCGACGTGCAGGACGTGCTGGGGCGCGTGGGGACGCGATGCGGCGATCCGCCGGTGCAGTGTCCGCCGCCCGGAGGGCAGCCGGATAACGATGGGCCGGACAGCAACTTCCCGTGGATCAAAGACGGCGCGCCCGGGGCGGAAGGCGCGACGACGGGCGCCGACAACTGCGATCCGGATAACGACAACGACGGATGCCCGAACGTGACGGAGCCGCTGCTCAGCCCTCCGCGCGACCCGATGAACCCCTGGGATTTCGCGGATGTACCCGCCCCACCGCTGCCGATGCCTGGCGTGCGCGATCAGGCGGTGACGATCGGCGATGCGCTCGCAGTGCTGCAGTGGATCGGCACGATGCCCGGCGGGCCGCCGAACGCGACGGGCCGGCAGTACGATGCGGACTCCAACGGGAACGGTGTGCCCGACGGGGAAGAGTACGACCGCCAACCGGAGGGTGCGCGGCTGTCCGGCCCGCCGAACGGCTCGGTCAGCATCGGCGACGCGCTGGTCGTGCTGGGGCAGGTCGGCGCGCACTGCAACTGACCCTGCGTGCGCCGGGGCTCAGGTCGAGCCCCCGGCGCTCGTGGTGCCGCGGTCCGTCAATCGCCCAATCGCCGCTCGCTCGCCTAATTCCTATCAATGTCAATAAAGAGACGCTTGACAGCGTTTCAAGTCAGGCGTAATCTCGACATACCGACCAGTCGGCATAACTATTTCTCGGGGGCGGGGAGTATGACGTTCATATCCGGCATTCAGACGACCGTCAGCCACAACAGCAACGTCCGCCGGTGGATAAGCCGCGCGTTCGTCGTCAGCATCCTCGTCTACCTCGTGGTCATCGGGTACCTGGTCGCCGAATCGGTACGAGGTGCGAGCAAGTGGGCCCCATACGGCGTGAACATGCCCATCTTCGTGACGCTGATCATCGCTTCCGAGGTGGTCATCACGCTGACGGCGGTGTGGATCTTCCGCGAGGATGCCGGGATCTGGCCGGCGTCGTGCGCGCGCGGATGGCGCGAGCTGCGGAAGGGGAAGCTCAGCGGCCTCGGCACCGTGCTCATGGGCGCGTGGGACGTCTCGATCGTCGACCTGCGGCTCCGGACACGCATGGCCATCTCGCTCGGCCGGGTGAACCGCATTGCCGCGCTGGCGCCACTGGCGTATGCGCTCATCGCGAGCGCTAACGGCGCGACGCCATGGGGGCTGCGGGCGAGTGCGTTGGTGGACGTAGGGCTGACGCTGCTGGTCTGGGCGTTCATGGAAGCCGTCATGGTGCGCCCGGAGACGTCGGTCGCGGGTGAGCGTGCAGCGGCCGCGCCAGCGGCCACAACCGTGATCGCGCCGGCGCGGGACACTGCGGGGAAGAAGGCGTCGCGGTACGAAGTGCGGCCAGTGACGCGCGCGGACATCGCGCGGATCGAGGAGATCGAGCACATCAAGTGGCGCGAGCAGGCGGCGACGCGCCAGCTCATCGAGGCGCGGCTCGAGCGGTTCGCGCCGGGCCAGGTCGCCGCGGTGCACGTCTCGGAGGTCGGCGGTCATGCCGTGTCCCGCACCCTCGTGGCCTGGGTCACGGTGATGCCGGCGAGCGAAGAACGCGTGCGCTCGTTCCGCTCGTGGGACCAGGTAACGGCCAACGGCACGATCAGCGGCTGCGACCCGCGAGGCGACGTGCTGGTCGGCGTGAACCTGACGTCGGTCACCGAGGGCGCGACCTACATGTTGCTCGGCGAGATCCTCGCGTCGGTCGTCGCATGGGGGAAGAAGAAGATGATCGGCGGCGGACGGTTGACCGGGTTCGTGTCATTCAACGAGCACCGTCAGCACGAAGGCAAATCGGCTATCAGCGCGGACGATTACGCGCGGCTGCGCGAGATCCGCGGCTTCCGGCTCAACGAGCACCAACTCGATGACGGCCTGGCGCCGCTCGACGACGACGCCTACGTGCGACGTGCGAACGAGATCAACGCAGTCAACGGCAAACCGCCGGTCGAGGCGGACGTGCGGCCGGACTACGTCTGCTCGAACGTGCGGGGCTACATGAGCATTCCCGGCGCGCGGATGGTGCAGGTGGCCGCGAACTACTTCCCGGACGCTGCGAGCGACAACTGGGGCGTGATCATCGATTGGACAAACCCCCTGCCGGGCGCGCTGCGGCACGTGCCGGGGCTACGGACCCTCGTCGCGCGGCGTATCCGCCACGAAGTGCGGGCGGAGTGGGAAGCGCGGAAAGTTCGGATGCACGAAGCCGCGAGGAAGCGCTCGGAGGCGCGTGAGGCCGGAGCGGCAGTGACGCCGCGTGCTTCGCGTGAGGGGGAGCCCGTCGCGGTCTAGGCAGCGCGCTGGAGCTCTTGTTCCCGAAGAGAGTTGAGCTCACCGCGGTGGTAGAGCGTGACCAGGGCGTCCACGACGCGCGGGCTGAACTGCTGGCCCTTGCACCGGACGATCTCAGCCACTGCTTCTGACACAGGGCGGCCGCGTCGGTAGGGCCGGTCGTTGGTCATCGCATCGAAGCTGTCCGCCACCGACGTGATCGCGGCCGCCTCCGGGATCTCGTCGCCCGCGAGGCCGCGCGGGTAGCCGCTGCCGTCCCACTTCTCGTGGTGGCATCGGGCAACGTCCGCGGCGAGGTCGAAGCCATGGCGTCCGGAGAGGAACTCTCCGCCCCACATCGTGTGCTGTTTCATGATCACCCACTCTTCGTCGGTGAGAGCGTTCGAGCTGGCGAGGACGCTGTCGGGCACCCGCACCTTGCCGATATCGTGCAGCACCGCGGCGAGGCCCATCTGGTGCACCTGGTCAGGCGGGTATCCCAGCTCACTCGCCAGCATCTCGGTGACGAGGCGGACGCGCTGCAGATGGCGGCCGGTCGTGTCGTCGTGCGCCTCGGCGGCGGCGGCGAGCATCATGACGGTGTCGCTGTGCGCCTTCGCCAGGTGCGAAGACGCCGCCTTGAGGTCTTCGACAAGCGTCGTCATGAAGACGATGGCCGTCACCTGGCTGGAGACCGCGGTGAGGAACTGCGCGTCCCACGCGGTGAAGCCGGCCGGTTGCTTGCTGGCGACGGAGAGCATGCCGACGAGTTGGTGGTGCCAGATCATCGGGACGATGAGCGCGCTGTTGAGTCCCGCTTCCTTGATCAGATCGCGCTCCGGATCGGTGAGCAGGTCCGTCCCGTCGAGGTCGTCGATGAAGATGGGCTTCCGCAGCTCTTCCATGCGGCGCCCGAGCGGATGGTCCGTCGCCTGCTGCTGCTCACGCATCCACGATTCGACGTTCGTCGGCGCCGAGCGGACGTAAGCGCCCTCCCAGCTCGCGCCGGGCTCCGCGCTTTCGCCGGAGACTTCGAAGTTCACCGCGTCGTAGCCGGCGCCTACCGACAGCTGGTGCGCGACGAGGCCGAGCTTCTGCTCTCGCGTGCCGGGCGCCGTCAGCAGGGGGATCAGATCGCTCACCAGGCGGGCGGCGCTGTCCGCGTCGAGGCGGCGCGACGAGCCGGCGATCTGCCGGCTGGCGTTCCGCGAAGCGTACAACGCGTTGTCGGCGAGGCGGATCAGGTCGTCGATGCGGTCGGACTCGTCCGGGTAGACGGCGAGGCCGACGCTCAGCGCAATCGGCACGCGCGCGCCGGTAGCCGGATCGCGCACGCCAGCCGCTTCGACCGCCGCAAAGACGTCTTCACGGTACTGATCGGCGCGTTCGACGTCGGCACCAGGAAGCACCGCGACGAACTCATCACCGCCATAGCGGCCGACGGCTGCGGCGCCGGCTGACATCGCGCGCGCGACGGCGACCAGGATGGCGTCGCCGACGCCGTGGCCGTAGGTGGCGTTCGTCGCCTTCAGTCCATCGACATCGATCATGACGACGGCGCACTTTTGCCCGACCGACTTCGCGACCAGCTCGCGCATCGTTTCGGCGATAGCGCCGTGATTCAACGCGCCGGTCATGGGGTCGATGCGCGACTGCGCGCGGAGCTCATCCTCGGCGCGCTGGTGCGCGCGCAAGTTGCGCGCTGTGTCGAGCTCCGTCTCGGCACGTCGCGCGAACGTCGTCAGCACGCGCAGCGCCGTTGGATCGGCGACGAGTGTGTCCTGCAGAACGGCGAGGATGCCGATCGTGTCAGGCGCGCCACCTCGTAGCGTGACGCCGAACACATAGACGTCTTGTTCGGCGGCGATGACGTCGCTGTCGTCCAGTCGCAGGCTGACGACTCGGCGCGAGCCGTGCCGCAGGGTCATCGCAGAGGCGGGGACATCGAACTCGAACTCCGCGACCGGACGGCTGCCCAGCGCGCAGGCGACCGAGCGGTATCGCGCATCGCCACTGCGTTCGGCGAGGATCGCGCCCGGCACCCGCAGCGAAGCGGCCAGTTCGCGGACGAGAACGGGCGGGAACTGCCGATGCGTGGCAGTGCCAACGTGCGCGGCTATGGCGCGAACGAGCTTGCTCGCATCGGGTGTGCGCACCTGGGACCGGTCTCGTTCCGGCGTCATGCCTCACCCAAACAGCGCTCCTCCGCGTTAGCGACGGAGCCTGGAACCTGCACTAATATCGGCACGTTCAGAGGCGTGCGGCAGTCTGCCCGAAGGCGGCGGCCATGACGATTCTGTATCGGGCTCAGGAAGCTGGGGAGTTCACGTAGGAGTCGATGAGTTCGAGGCACCGTTCGGGCCCGAAGCTCTCGCCGTGGCCGCCGTGGACGGTACGCACGGGGATGGCGCGGAGGCGCTCCATGGTCGCGGCGTACGCGGTGCGGTCAGATTCGGGGAGGTCGGCGAGGAGTTCCCCGTCGTACAGCGCATCGCCGCTGAAGAGCAATCCGGTGGCGGCTTCCCAGATACCGATGCTGCCCGGCGTATGCCCGGGGAGATGCACGACTTCAAGGGTGCGGTCACCCAGGTCGAGAACATCGCCTTCCTCGACGCAGCGCGTCGCGGGAGAGCTGAGCACACGGTAGCTCGCGGGGTCGAACCCGTCGCTCGGATAGGCGCTCAGCGCTTCGTAGCCGACGGCGAAGTCGGGGAACATCGCACGGATGGAGTGGGGGTAGTCCTCGAGCCGGATGCTCGCGAACGGCGGATGGACGAGGAGCTCCGCTTCGAGCGGATGGACCATGCGCGTCTCGAACTCGTGCATCCCGCCCACGTGATCGAAGTGAGTGTGCGTCGCGAGGGCGAGCGGCTCGCGACCGGCAAACCCGATGACGACCGGCAGCAGGGGCGCGAGGCCGAGCCCGCTGTCGATGAGGAGATCTCGGTCACGGCCGCGGACGTGCCAGATGTTGCAGCGGAGGAAGGGATCGACGTGCGGCTCGCTGATGCGCGTAAGGCCGTCATCGAGATGCGCGAACTCGAACCACTGGCGCGCGGTCTCAGGTTTCGTTTTCACCAGCTCCCCTAAGTATGTTCGTCACGGCATCTCCAAGCGCACAGCGTAGCCAAGACGGCCGACTGGGTCGCGCTATTCTCTGGGGAATAGCAAATTATCGGGATGCGATCGGGCAAGCGTCCGGCACGGGGGCACACACGGCGTTCCGGCCTCCGTTGTTAGCGCCGACGGCACGTCGACGCGCCGGCCTTCCCTGGGCGGGCCGGAGTCGGTCAGCGACGACCATCCACTCCGTAGCGATCGAGCGCCGTCCGCATCTCGCTGAGCCATTCCGCGGCGAGCTGAAGCCGATTCGGGAGCTGGTCATCTCGATTCCAGCGCCACGTCGTGATCATGGCGAGCATGAGGATTCGGCACTCGATGAGCAGCGCCTGATCCACCCCTGGGTAGTGCTCGCTGACTCCGTCCTGCGCGCCAAGGACCGGATCCGCGTGGGCGATGTCGAACTCGACGGGTCCTCGACAGCACGTCCCGAGGTCCACAAACAACGGTCCGAGCTGCGTGTTAAGCACGTTACCCGGGTGCGGCTCGCCGTGCAGCAGCTGCTCCACTCCGGCGCGCCTGGTAATCGAGGCCGTCAGACGTTCTAGCGTCGTGCTCAGAAGCTGCCGATCGGCGTCAGCGAGCTCTGGTGTGCGCGCGCGGTCGGCGAGCAACGAGCAAGCGTCGGCAACTCGATCAGTGAAGCGCGGCGCCGCGATCTCGACCTGTCGCATGCAGGCGTGCAACTGCAGGAGCGCCTGTGCATACCCCTGCGGTGCGATTTCCGAGGGGAGCGTTTCATAGTAGGTCCAGAGCGTGGTGACGAAGCCGTCCCGCACGTCTGCGCGAGGCTCCACTCGGCGGTCGAGCGTACCTACCGGACCACCGGCCGCAGCCAGTCGCCGACCGACCTCGACTTCGAATTCGGCAACTTCCTGCAGCGCATCGTAGCCCACTCGCGCGAGGACGTCGCACGGCAGCAGGCGCACAGCGATCCGGTCCGAGTCGTGGATGACTGCGACGGCGTCAACGCTCAGGCCGGCGGCGCAGGCCGTGGCGACAGCCGCCTCCACCGCGCGGGGAAGATCCGACGCTTTCATGGTCGTTCGTCCTGCTGCTGGAGGGGAATTGGAGCGGGAGACGAGACTCGAACTCGCGACCCTTTGCTTGGGAAGCAAATGCTCTACCGGCTGAGCTACTCCCGCTCGCGGCAGAGGCATTCTAACTCAGCACCGCCGCTGCGCGACTTGGCACCGGGACAACGCTCGTACTGCGTCGGAACCGCGTCCTGCTTATGCGTCACAGGCTCGACCGGCGGCGCGGATACACGCTGGTGGGACCGGGCTATTCGGCGTGCCGCCGACTGTTTGTTGAAGCGGGTCGCTAGTTCAGACGCGCGAGGATCTGATCGACGACCTGCCGGTCGCTTGCGGAGTGATTGAGATGCGGCTCGTGCTGCAAGATCTGCGGCGCCTCGTAGAACGGGTTACGTCGCCGTTTTCCGTCCCAGATCACAGACGGGTGAGTACGGAGTGCCGCGTGAAGATGAGGCGGTTCGTAGTGAGTTATGTCGTACTGGCAGATGGCGCGCACGTCCGATCCTTCGAACACCACGTTCGCGGTCGCCTCCCAGTGACACAGCGCGTCCGCAGTCACCGGAGGGTCGAGGTCCCACTCCGCGTCTCCCACAATTCGCACGCCGCGGTAACGCTGGAGCAGCTGCTCGACGGTACTGAGCGTGTTCCGGACCATCGTCATGGAATTCGGGGTGGACATCGATAGGGGTCCGCGCCAGCCCTCGCCAGTCACGAACGCAAGCGCGCCCGTCTGCTCCTCGCGATCAACGTCGACGCCGAACCCTGTCAGGTCGGACCGCCATCTGTCGAACGACTGCGCGCTCGTCACGAGGAGACAGTGCTCGCCGAGCTCAAGGCCGTCGCGGACGAACGGAGCCACAACTGCCCATCGTTCGTCCCAGGTCCGGTACACGTGGCAATCATGGGCGCCGCGCTCGAGATCAACTTCTACTTGATTCAATTCGATACCGTTTCTGATTGCTGACACCTTATTTCCTTGGGCGACCTCGGCGGTCGGGAACCCACAGGATGAGTCGACAACGGCTTTTCGTCGGGCGCCGTTGCGCGCTTCGTCAGCAGCAGGCAGTGAGACCGGGCGGGATTCGCGCCAAAATGACTTTGTGCTCCGGCGCACAGAAGACAGTTTGCCGGGTTCCGGGTCGTGACGCGAGGGAGGGAGGACGGCGAATTTCTGGGGGTCTCAGACCCCAAATCTTGGCTACAGCAAGTCTTAACTTTTCAAATCCACGGCTCGGGTCGGGAACTCACGCGGCCGGTGATTGGTAACGGCGCACGCGGAGGGCGTGCTTCTCCTCCAGGACATGGACGACGCGGTCGATGTCCTCCGGGCGGCCTGCGTGCACGCTGACGAAGATTTGCCCCGAGTCACGGTCGGCATAAGTGCGATCGTAGTCTGGCGTGAGCGGAAGCGCCGTCGCCGCGGTCACCATTCCGCCGCCGACGACGCCGATCGCGAGAGCGCCGATGAACGCAATGACGATCCAACTTCCACTGCCGGCGTCCGTCACGGCCAAGGTGACGCCGACGCCGATCGCGGCGATGACGCAGCCGATGATCGCGCCGGCGATCATGCCGGCGACGGCCCGTCCGAATGTGTGTGTCATCAACCGCGCATCGATGCGTCGTGTATCACCCATGCTTGTCGAGTCAGCGGCCGTATTGGCTCCCGGGCCGGACATGCTGATGTTGGCCGCTTCCACCCCGCGGAGCTGAAGCGCCTCGATAGCGCCTCGAGCCGCCCGGAGGTCGCGATACTCGGCAACGACGTTGTAGCGCGCAGATCTGCTCGCAACCATGGCACCACTCCTCGTCTCCACGGTAGATGAGGATCTATTGCGGCGTGGTTCGTGCCACGCAAGAGAGCGTGCCAAACGGATAACGGGTGACGGCTGGATGATTGGCGTTTTGTTTGACTGGCGATTGGGCTAGTACAACGCCTGTTCGACGAGCGCCTCGGCGATCTGCTCGTCGGTCATACCAAGGATCTCCTTGCACACGTGCTCGTTGTGCTGGCCGAGGAGCGGGGCTGGGGACCGTAGCGTGCCGGGCGTCTTCGAGAGACGGAACGGCGGACCATCGTACGCGGTGCGTCCGGCCTCCGGATGGTCCAGGTACACGTAGTAGCCGCGCGCCTTCATGTGCTCGTCGGCGTCGAGCAGGTCGCGCGCGTTCTGCACGATGCCGGCCGGTAGGCCGTGCGACTGAAGCGTTAGCATGACGTCTTCGGCCGTGCGCTCGCGCGTCCATTCGGTGAGCTTCTCTTCGAGCTCATCCTCGTGCTGCTTGCGTCCCTCGAGCGTCGCGAAGCGCGGATCCTGCGTCCAGTCCGGTGAGACCATGGCGGCGACGAGCGCGCACCACTGCGTGTCGTCGAAGACCGCGATCGCGCACCAGCGGTCTTCCGGCTGGCCCTTGAAGTCGTTGTCCTTGCATCGGAACGCGCCGTACGGCGCTGCGTGCGCGATGCGGTTGCCGGCACGCGCGTCGACGCGCTTATTCTCGGTGTAGTCCATCAGCGCCGGTGCCAGCGGCGCGACCGACGACTCGATCTGCGCGAGCTCGACGCGCTGGCCCTTCCCGGTGCGGTTGCGATGGTGCAGCGCCGCCAGGATTGCGACGAGCGTGTGCCCCGGGTTGATGACGTAGTCCGGATAGTTCGTCCCGAGACCCATCGGCGGGCGGTTCGGGAAGCCGCAGAGGTGGTTGTATCCGCAGATCGGCGAGAGCACCGACCCGAAGCCCATGAAGTCCTTGTGCGGCCCATCGAGCCCCTGCATGGGCTGGTACGCGGCAATGATCGTCGGGTTCAGCTTCACCAGCTCGTCGTAGGCCAGCCCCCAGCGCTCGATGATGCGCGGCGTGAAGTTGGTGAGGAAGATGTCGCACCAGGCGATCAGCTTCTGCCCCATCTGCTTGCCGAGGTCCGTGTTGAGGTTGATGGTGATGTCGAGCTTTCCCGCGTTGAAGTTGTTGAAGAAACCGCTGACGTTGTAGCCCGTCTTCCCCGGCGGGAAGGGCGCGACGCTGCGGATCCCATCGACATGCGATTCGGACTCGACTCGCACGACCGTCGCACCGAACGACGCGAGGTTCTCGGCGCAGATCGGGCCCGCGCCGAACCACGAAAAGTCGGCGACCTTGATGCCTTCGAGCGGTTGCTTCGTCATCGTTGCGCCGTCACTTGTATCAGATCACAGCCGCTTCGCGCAGCTTCGCGACTTCCGCTTCCGGCACACCCAACTCGTCGATGTACACGTCGGTGTTGTGCTCGCCCGGAAGCGGCGGCCGGCGGCGTATCGCCCACGGCGTCTCAGACAGGCGATAGGGCGGGCCGGGGTAGCGCACGGTCTCTCCGAGATCGTCGTGGCGGACGTCTTGCAGCCATTCGCGCGCGTTGAGCTGCGGGTTGTTCACCAGGTCTTCCGGCGTCGAGACGATGCCGAACATCAGCCGCTGCTTCTGGCCCTCTTCGTACAGCGTCCACTTGCTCATGCTCGCGCAGAACTTCGAGAAGACCTCGTAGAGGTGCGCGAGGATCTTCAGGCGCTCGGGAAGCTTCTCGGGCTCGGTGACGAGGCCGGTGAGATAGCGCAGGTTGAGGTTTCGGATGACGTCGATGTACGGCTCCTCGTTGAGGTCTTCCGCTTTGCCCTCGCGGTTCATCCAGTCGAGCATCACTGTCCACGGCGCGCCGCCCGGCGTCCCGAGATACGCGAACACCTCCCCGTCGGAGCAGTTGTAGACGCCGATCCCGGGCACGTCGATCGGGAGCGCGCCGCGATGACCCGTCCGGGTGCGAAGGTTCCCGGTCATGTCGTACGTCTGCATGGCCGTCTCCTGGTTGATGGAGAGCGCCTCCTGCATCGACACGTCCACTTGCTGGCCTTCGCCCGCGTTGTCGCGATGGATCAGCGCCATCATGGTGCCCGCCGCCGCCTGGATGCCGGCGCCGACGTAGCCCTGGTATCCGAACGGCGCGTTCGGCGGGTCCGCCTTGTCGCCGGCGAGCGTCATCATGCCACTCATCGCCACGCCGACGATGTCCGCTGTCTTGTACTGCGCGTGGGGGCCGTCCTGTCCGAACCCGGTGACGGACGTGAGGATGATGTCCGGCTTGATCTTCGTGAGCACGTCATACCCGAGCCCGAGCGAGTCGAGATATCCCGGCTCGAACGTCTCGACGACGACGTCCGAGCGAGCGATCAGCTTCTCGAGCAGCGGGCGCGCTTCAGGACGAGCGATGTCGAGCGTGACGCTGCGCTTGTTCGTGTTGAGGTTCCAGTAGTACAGGCTGCGATCAGGCGAGCGCTCATCGTGGAAGAACGGGCCCACGTTCCGCGCCGGATCGCCGTCGGGATGTTCGATGCGGATGACGTCAGCGCCGAGATCGGCGAGGAGCTTCGTCGCGTAGAGGCCGATGTCTCCGGCGAGGTCGAGGATGCGGATGTCGGAGAGTGCGCCGGCGTCCGGCATGTTCAGGTCGACGCCTTCACGCGGGACTGGAGACCTTCGGACAGGATCTGTGACGCCTGCGTCACCATCTCCTCGAAGATGTCCTTCGCGGGGCGGGACTCGTGCAGCATGCCGGAGATCTGGCCGGCGGGGTTCATCAGCAGCTCGAGCTTGTTGGCCTGGCGTGCGCCGGACATGATCTCGCCCGAGACGATGCCCTGCATGCCCATCGGCAGCGCGTCGAGCTTCTGCGACTCCCAGTACTCGATCAGCGGGTTGTTGATGTTGCGCATGGTCTTGCCGCTGTAGAGGCGGGTGACGCGCGTGTCCTCTTCGGTAGCGGCGAGGATGCGCTGCTTGAGCACGTCCGGCCACGACGCTTCGCGCGACACGAGGAACGCCGTGCCCACCCACACGCCGTCGGCGCCGATCGCGAGCGCGCCAGCGATGCCACGGCCGTCGCCGACGCCGCCCGCCGCGAGCACCGGTGTCGGGGCGACTGCGTCGATGACCTGTGGAAGCAGCGCCATGGTGCCGATGCGTCCGGTGTGGCCGCCGGCCTCGGTGCCCTGCGCGACGATGACGTCAGTGCCGCCCGCCGCGACCTTCCGCGCGGCCTTCACGTTGCCGACGAGCGCGATGACCTTCGCGCCGTTCTTGTGCAGTTCTTCCACGTAAGGCTCCGGGTTCCCGAGACCAGCGGCGAACACCGGGACCTTCAGGTCGAGGATCGCCTGAACCTGTCGCTTCGAGAAGTCGCCACCGAAGCCAATGCGGCGGATGCCCTGCGCCATCTCCTCGGCCTGCGCCTTCTCGGGCAGGTCGAATTCGCGCTCGGCGTTGATGACGAAGTCCTTGTACTGTGCGGGGAGGACGTCGCGGATGTTCGCCGGCGTCGGCCGCGGCTGCGACGGCTCGGCTTTCGGCGCGCCGTTAGCAGGTGGCGCCGGCGCGACGCCTGAGGGCAGCAGGATGTCCACGCCGAACGGCTTGGACGTGAGGTCGCGAATGCGGTTCACCTGCCGCTCGATCTCCTCCGGCGGCATGGTCGCGGCGCCGACGATGCCCAGTCCGCCGGCCTCGGAGACGGCAGCCACCAGCTCGGCCGTCGCCACACCACCCATCCCCGCGAGCACGATCGGGTATTCGATGTCGAGGATGTCGCAGAGGCGGGTGTGGAGGACGGGCCGGGCCATCGGCGGATCTCCGTTCTGTGCGGGTGGGGGCAATCTATCGCCGAGGTGGGACGGGGGCAAGATGGGAACCGAAGGGTGAGCGTGCGGTGGGCCGGAGCGCGACGCCACGATACCGATGTTAGATGCCGGAGATGGCCGGTGGTAACGTTGCGGCGTGGGGAAGCGACATCACAAACGCAGGGCTGAGCAGCACATCCAGCCCCTCGACGAGGACGACGTTCCGTCACCGCCGTGGCGGCTGCGGGCGCTCGCCGTGCCGTTCGCGGTCGCGGTGGGGATCCTCGTCGGCGTGACCATCTTCGGCGTGCCGGAGAACACGGGCTTCGCGACTTTCCTCGGCATCGCGTTCTGCGTCGCGAGCGTCGTGTTCCTGCACATCCTCGTCGTGCGGATCCTTCCGGTCTCGAGAGAGCGCGGCAAGCGCCCGCTGTGGGGTGGCGTCACGTCGTACGGATCCGGCGGGTACATGCGGTTCTTCGGGCAGCAGGTCGACCTGTACGGAGTCGATGACTCCCGTCCGGAGAAGAGACGCCGCGGCTGGATCTGGAAGTGGTGGTGGCGCCCGCCGTAACTATCGCCGCTTCGCCGCGACCACGCCGCGAGCGACGAATGCGAGCGCTGCCCCGAGTCCCAGCATCAGCATCGCGACTTCAATGGCCGGCGAGCGGCTGCCTCCCGCACCCACTCCGCCACCGGAGCTCGGCAGCGCGATCACGTCCGCCGGTATCGTCGGCGAAGCGCACGTCGGGAACGTCTCGGAAATCGCGCCCATCCGTTCGCCGCCGATCACAACCTCGGCCTCATCAACGGCGCTGAGCGTCAGCGTGACGTGGTGTGCGAACCACGCGTCCGATATCGGAAGCGGTGGCACATCAATTTGCGCGCTTGACGTTCCTGACGCTATCGCCTGATTCACTTCGATCGTTCTCTCTCATGCACGAGGGGCTCAGCGCAGAAAGGTTCGGCAGCGTTCGCGCGCACCATGGTGATCTGCCCCGTGAGACGATAGCTGACCCCGGGGCCTACGAGCCTCCATCGGACGTAGGCGGGCGGCGTGATGAGCCCCAAGACGGTGTCAATGTTCAAGCCAAGATCCGAGATTGGAGTGGCGGTCGCGGGGGCCGGGGTGACGGTTACAGTCGCCGTTTGGGTCGCCGTCGGAGTCGGCGTAGGCGTCGCCGCGGAGGTTGGGCTCGTGGAGCTGGCGCTCAGCGCCGTCACGAGGACGACGCCCACACACGTAGCCACTGCCCGATGAACCATTGCAAGACCTCAAGAAAAAAGAACGCTGGCGAACCCGCGTTGGTTAACGCGTCTCCTGCTCGGTTCGTTCGCGACCTGCACCCTCCTTTGGCGTACAATCGCGGCGATGCGGCGGCATGAAGCGGTGCGCCAGCGGCTCGAGGAGCGGGAGCGCTCACTAGCACCCGCTGCAGTGCGGAGCTTCGAGAGCCGCGGGCGCGTGCGGCCCGAATCGCCGTCTGACATGCGGACGGAGTACCAGCGCGACCGGGACCGCATCATCCACTGCAAGGCGTTCCGTCGGCTAAAGCACAAGACGCAGGTGTTCATCGCGCCGCTCGGCGACCACTACGTCACGCGGCTCACGCATACGCTCGAGGTCGCGCAGATCGCGCGCACCGTCGCGCGCGGTCTCGACCTCAACGAAGACCTGACGGAAGCGATCGGGCTCGGGCACGATTTGGGGCACACGCCGTTCGGGCATGCGGGCGAACAGGCACTCGGCGAACTGCTGCCGGAGGGCTTCAGGCACAACGAGCAGAGCCTGCGCATCGTCGACCTCCTCGAGGCGTCCGGGGCGGGTCTGAACCTCACGTGGGAGGTGCGCGAGGGCATCCTCAAGCACTCGAAGCCGCGCGAGGGTGTGTTCGAGGAGCTGACCCATCGCACATGGTCGGCGGGGGAGTGGGGAGACCCGCTGGCGAGCACGCTCGAGGGCCAGATCGTGCGCATCGCCGACTCGGTCGCGTACTTGAACCACGACATCGCCGACGCGGTACGGGCGGGCGTGTTACGCACCGAAGACCTCCCACGCCACGCGCGTCACGTGCTGGGTGAGACGCACTCCGAGCGCATCGACACGCTGGTGAGCGACATCGTAGACGCTTCGTGGGACGCCGCACAGACAGCGCCCGACGGGACGGGGCGCCGCGGCGTGATCGCCATGAGTGACGAAGTCGCATCGGCTACGGACGAGCTGCGGGAGTATCTCTTCGAGAACGTCTACCTGTGGGAGGAGCGGCTCTCGGAAGCCGGGCGGGCGCGGAGGGTGATCGAGTTCCTCTGGGAATACTTTATGTCACATCCACAGGCACTGTCTGAGTCGGAATACACACGACCGGACGACTCGCTGGCTCGGCGAACGGCGGACTACATTTCCGGCATGACGGACGGATTCGCAATACGGACGGCAGAGCAGCGGGGCTTCGGCGGCTAGGCGCCGTGGCTGCGCCCTCAGCTGGCGATCGACGGGACCGCCACAGACTGCTGCGTGAACGCCTGCTCGCTGCCCTGCGCCGCCTGCTGCTGGACCCTCAGGCGCTCCTCCACGACGATCTGATGCACGCGTTGACGCGAGACCTTGAAGTGCTCCGCGAGCCGGGACTGGTTGCCCTTCGCTAGCGACTCCCGTTCGAGCAGATAGCGGACCGCGATGCGGAGCTTCTGAGTGCGCAGAGGATCTCTTCGGGCCATTGGCTTCCCCTCCTCGGGTGTAACCCTTAGAACGTCCCCGGGAAGGACTTCGTTACTACCCGATCGGGGTGTTGTGCGGAGGTCGTCATATGGCATCACCCGAAGCGATTCGCGAGCTACTGGACAAAATGCGGGAGCAGCGCGAGGGCCTGCTGGCCCAGGCCGAAGCGCTGACCGATGAGCAGGCGCGCCAGGCGCCCGGCGACGCCGAGGGTGAGGCGCAGTGGTCGGCCAAGCAGCAGCTGGCGCACCTTGCCGAGATGGAGACTTCCTATCGGGCCTGGGTTGAAGCGGCGATACGGGAGGACGATCCGGACGTCTCGACGGTACGCGGCGACCGCGTCGCCATTCCCCTGACGGCGGCCCAGGAGCGGAGCGTCGGCGATCTGACTTCGCAGCTCCGCAGCGAGCGTGAGAAGACGCTGGCGCTCATCGAGTCGCTGGCGCCCGAGCAGTTCCAGCGGACAGCGTCACAGCCGATGTTTGGGCGGCTTACCGTCATGCAGTGGCTCCGCTCGTATTACCGCCACGACCGGATGCATCGAGACCAGATGGCCGGGCGGCAGCCGGAGTACCAGCCGCGATACGTCGGCGGCCGGGAGCCGGACCAGCGGCGGTAGCGCTCGCCCCACGAGAGGAAGAGGGCCGCTGTTGCGGCCCTCTCTGGTAGTCCCGTAGCTCTCCGTCTCGTTTCGTTTTAGCCGCCGCCCGCCGCCTCCATCCCGAACGCCGCGCCGCATTCGATGCACACCAGTACGTCGATCGCGTTGCGGGCGGTACATGCGCCGCAGCGCAGGGGCAGCGGCTCCGGCGCGATGCCGGCCGTCTCCAGGATCGCCAGCACCGATGCGTTCGCTTCGTTCAGCTCGCTAATCGTCACTTCTCGAATGTCCGTCACTGTCTTGTAGCGCCGAAGCATCCCTTCTCGCAGCATGTGCGATATCGCGTTCGACTTGTCGGGATCGCTGCCCGGGACGCCGTTGCGGCCGTCGCGCGTCCACTGGTCGATGAGCTTGATCGTCCAGAAGCCCGTCGGCGGGGTCGCGCGCTTCATCATCAGGACGACCGCTTCGACGATGCCCTCGAGGCTGTCTAGCGAAGCGCCTGCCGCGGGTTCCAGATGATCCGCCTCGCCTGCGGCCGCGACGAGATCCGCGCTGATGGTGCCCGGCACGCCACTGATGATCACGCGCTTGTCGAAGCGGTTTTTGATCCACGTGATGACGCGGATGTAGTCCGAATCGCCGGTCATGATCACGTACGTCCGCACCTGCGGCCGGTCGAGCGCCGTCTCCATCACGTCCATGAGCATGTGCAGGTCGGCTGACGACTTCAGCCGCTCCTGCCCGTCTCGATAGAAGCGCCGCACCGGGATGTCCCGCGCGGAGATGCCGGCGACGTCGAGGCCGCGGCGCACCCACTGCGGATGCTCGTTGAAGTCCGCATAGGCCATCGCCACTGACACGCGTCCGTGCTTCCTGGCTTTCTCGATGAATCCTGCGACGTTCGGTTCGATCTGATAGACGTTCAAAAAGCTGTAGCGAATGTTTTCAAGATCGATGAATAGTCCAACTTCTCCTGTCCCAGCTCCCTCCATCGCACCTCCTTTCCGGGGGCGGGACTACCGGCGGCATGCTACCGGATCGCCCGAGACTGATGCTGATCCGCAGCGCTTCGGGGCGCGTACGACAGGTGTGGACGGTTGTCTTCGGGCGCCGCCAGACGAGTCCGGGAGATCAGGGCATCCGAGGCTGCGGCTCGGGGCGCCGTTTACAGATATTCACATATCGTTTCGAGGCCGCTTGCTAAGATAGAGGTGACGACGCGCGGGCGTCGGAGAAAGAGGAACCAGACTACATGGGAGCACTAGCCAAGACCTTGCTGCTGATGGGGGTGCTGACGGGCCTTCTGGGCGCGCTCGGCTACCTCTTCCTCGGCGGGATCCCGGGGCTCATCTTCTTCCTGCTGCTGGCCGGCGCCTTCAACGCGTTCGCCTACTGGAAGTCGGATTCTCTGGCGCTGCGGATGGCCGGCGCGCACGAAGTGACGCGCGAACAGGAGCCGCGGCTCTACCGCATCGTCGATGAGGTGCGGTCGCTGACCGACCTGCCGGCGCCGAAGGTCTACATCGTCGACAACCCCTCGCCGAACGCCTTCGCCACCGGCCGCAACCCCAAGCACGCCGTGGTCGCCGCAACGACGGGCATCATGAGCCTGCTCGACGACCGCGAGCTCCGCGGCGTCATCGCGCACGAACTCGGGCACGTCGGCAACCGCGACATCCTCATCGGCGCCATAGCGGCGACGCTGGCCGGCGCCATCGCGTGGATCACGCAGAGCATGATGTTCGGGATGCTCTTCGGCGGCCGGCGTAACAACGAGAACACGCTGCTTGCGCTACTGGCCATCGTGCTGATGCCGATTGCCGCGTCGATCGTCCAGCTCTCGATCTCGCGGACGCGCGAGTACCAGGCCGACAAGACAGGCGCCAAGACGACGCACGATCCCGAGGCGCTGGCAGACGCGCTTGAGAAGCTGGAGCGCGGCGCCACCATGCGGCCGATGCAGGTCAACCCGGCGGCGGCGCACATGTTCATAGTGAACCCGCTGGCTGGACTGAAGGGCCAGAACTTCTCGAACTTGTTCAGCACGCACCCGCCGATCGAGAAGCGCATCGAGCGGCTGCGCCAGATGGCGCGCACCGGCGTATAGTTCGTCCCGTATTTCACGGAGTCAGGCAGGCAAAAGGGCGGTCGATGAGACCGCCCTTTCTGTCCGAGAACGCGCGTCCTACCGTGATGCCGCTGCTTGCTCGCCCGCGAGCGCTGGCGTGAGCGGCTCGCCAGTCTCGACGGCCGTCTTGAGGCCGCACAGGATCAGCATCCATCCGCCGGACACGCTCTCCGCGGTCTTGGGCGCGTTTTCGAGCCGGTCGTGCACCAGCGTTAGCTTGGAGATCCCACCGTCCTGAGGCGTGATCACCCAGCTCACGCGGCTGTCGGCTTCTGCCGCCATCTCCGGGTCGTACATGCTCTTCCAGGTGTGCACGAGCTTCCTCGGCGGATCGCTCTCGAGCACGACGTTGTCTCCCCACATCTGCGAATGGTCCGGCGACCACGTGCGGATGGGCGCGCCCTTCTCGAAGGTCGATTCGACCGTGCCCCCGTGGAAGTACTTACGCCGGAAGTCGTTGCTCGTGATCGCCTGCCACACTTGCTCGGGCGTAGCCTTGATGTACAGCTCATATACCTGCGTCGTGGGTGCCGCCATGTCTGTCCTCCAGTAGATGCTTTAGATCAGTGAGCGCAGACGCGCGCTTCGCTCGATACTTGTTGATCCAGCGGTCATGGATGAGCTGGATCGGGACCGGGTTGAGGTAGTGACGCTTTTCGCGTCCTGACCAGCGCGTGACGATGAGGCCCGCGTCTTCTAGCACGCGAAGGTGCCGCATGACCCCGAAGCGCGTCATGTCCTGACCCGACGCGAGATCGCCCAGCGTGCGGCCGTCACGCTGAAAGAGGCGGTCGAGAAGGTGACGGCGGGTCGGGTCGGCGAGCGCCTTGAAGACGCGGTCGTCGTCGTCCACCGTGTGGATAATATGTGATCGATTAGTCACATGTCAAGGGATTTGCGCTCGTTCGTTTACGGCGCGTCACGCGACCACACGGAAGTTGACCTTCCGCTCCTGCAGCCGATTCTGATCGGCAACCACCTGACATGCCACGCACGAGTCGGTGATACGGCGGCGTTAGCGACACATTACTACGCTTCGAGGTAAAGGAACCGGCGCGATGGCTCGCGCCGATCGTGGAGGTGCTTGATGCCTGCCGAAACGCAGATGCAGGAGATACCCGTGAAGGTGTACCGCAGCAATGAGCGCATCGCAGTCGCGGCGCCGATGCCGGGGCTCGAGCCGGAGAACATCGGGGTCGAAGTGACGGAGGGCCGGCTCACGCTGCACGGCGACCTGCGGGGGATGCTCAAGGGAGAGAACGAAGTGATCGCCGACGAGTGGAACCCCGGCCCGTATCACCGGGAGGTGGAGCTGCCGTCGGCGGTGGACGGCGAAATGGCGAACGTCACGTACAACAACGGCGTCGTCGTGGTGGCGCTGCCGATCGCGCAGCGGACGCGGCCGGCGCAGATCCGCCTCGATCCGGTGTCGGCGACGCACGGCGAGCGGGTCGGGAACTTCGGGCATCCGATCCAGGATGCGAAGGAGCGGCGACGGGCATAAGAGCCGGTCCGTCGCTCAGTCGGTCAGTCGGCGAGTGTTCCGCCCGGGGCTGGTCGAGGGCGGCCGCCCACGCACTGTCCATCTCGGCCACCTCTCGAGCGCTGCGCGTCTTTGTCGGATCTAGCGGAGCGGGAGCTTACGCTGCTACCCGAACCTCGGACGGAGTCGCGGGGTCGGGGCGGGCGAACAGCGCGGGGGCATGCTGCTGATAGAGGAACAGGACGAGCTGGCGCCGGGCGTCCTCGGGCAACTCCACAAATGAACATCCATACCGGAAGCCGGTGCCGTGCGGACGACGCGCCGTGACGCGGGCGCGAGCCTGCACCCATTGATCTTCCCGGACCTGGAACCGCATGTCGAGCGCAACGCCGGCGTTTACATCCAGCGGGGTGATCAGCCCGGCGCCGATGCTCGAGAGGTCCTCCACCCGCGCCGGTGCGGAGACGATCCCGTTCGTAACTGCGGCCCGCAAGTCGACGCCGAATCGGTAGAGCTGCCTGCGATGGTGCCGCCGGAGGATCACCTGTGTGAGTGAGGCGATCATGCCGGCGTTGTACAGCGCCCAGGCCGCGGTAATACCCAGAGAAACGCCGCTGAGCTCCCATGCCGCTCCGGTGAGGAACGCGACCGCAGCCCACAAGGCGGCCGCGATGCTCGCGATTCCTGCAGCGATCTGCCAGCGAATGAGCCGCAGGTTGTTCCAGTGGTGATCGCGGCCATCGCCGCTCTTCGGGGTGACGCGAAACTTGAGCTCGCCGGGCCAGACCAGGGCGGCCATCGCCTTCAGCGCGACCGTCATCTTGGCGAAGTGGAATCGTTCGCTCTGGAAGTATGGGTTCGTGCCGCAGGTGAGCAGCCGGTTGGCAACCACGCCCAGCGCGTAGTAGGGGAGGAAGCGGACGAGCAGGTTCCAGCCCATGTTCGTCATCGGAAGCACGCCGACGCTCAGTGCAATGACCGGCGTCACGAGGTAGATGAGCTTCGGCACGTACTCGAACACGTAGGCGACGCTCGTGAAGTAAGCGAAACGCTGCCGCCAGTTCAAACCGCGCTTCACCAGAGGATTATCGTGCCGGAAGATCTGCATCGCGCCCTGCGTCCACCGCAGTCGCTGGCCGAGGAACGCCCGGGCGTCGTCCGGGGCGATGCCCACGGCCAGCTCGCGTTCGTGATACACCGTCTTCCAGCCAGCGGCGTGCAAACGCATGCTCGTGTGCATGTCTTCCGTCACGGTACGCGTATCGACGCCGCCGATCCCCTCCAGCGCCGCTCTTCGAATCACCGCGCCCGACCCGCACCAAAACACGGCGTTCCAGCGATCTTTGCCGGGCAGGATGGCATCGTAGAACACGGACTGCTCGTGCCATGGAGATCGGCCTCGTGAGTGGACCGCGCTCGCGTGCTGAAACGAGTCGAGGTTGTAGTAGGACTGTGGCGCCTGGGCGAGCGCCACCTTGGGGTCGTCGAAGTAGCCGAGGAGGTCGACCAGGAACTGCTTGAACGGCGCGTGGTCGGCGTCGAAGAACGCGACGAACTCGCCTGAAGTGCGGGGGAGCGCAGCGTTGATGTTGCCTGCCTTGGCCCCGCTGTGGTCGCTGCGGGTCAGGTATTCCACGCCGAGGCGCTCGCACAACGCCTTCACTTCGACGCGATCCCCGTCGTCGAGCACGTACGTTCGGTGTGGATATTCCATTGCGAGCACAGCCGAGACAGTACCGGTAACGATGCCAACGTCCTCGTCGTAGGTAGTAATGAACACGTCGACGGTCTTGCCCGGGGCCGGGGCGGCGGGCGTCCGGCGGACGCGCGCCCAGAGATTCGCCGCGAACAGCAGAAAGAAACCGAACCCCAGATAGTCAGCGAACAGGAATGGCAGCGATATCGCGGGCGCGTCCCAGTTCACGGTGTGGAAGGTGCGCCACCAGAGATACAGGCCGCCGACAATGAGGTACGCGACGACGGCGAATTGGGCGAGCCGCGACTCCGTGCGGACGACGCGGTTTGGCCGGTCCGAAGGTGATGCGTTGCCCTCTTCGGTCATACGGGATTGTCGGCCGCTCACCTAGGGGGTTGCAGGCCGACAGGACGGGTAGATCCCTTAGGTGACCTGGCGACGTGGTCCGCGTACGGCCCGACGTTATTCGTCGGGCCAGTCGCCTTCGCTGTCGACGTCGCCGGGCACGTGGTCTTGCGTCGTCGGCTGTTCATCGTCGGGCGCGCGGACGATGGGCTGGTCGATGTTCTCGGGTGGCTCGAGCTCCGTCTCGGGGCGCTCGCTCACCATCTCCTCGATCTCGCCGCCGCGCAGCGTCGGAATCTCGACTTCGTCCGGGCTGGCTGATTCCACATCCTCATCGAGCCCGACGTCGGCGGTGACGTCGTCCAGCTCCTCGGCCTCCGCGCGAGCTTCTTCGAAGCCATCCGCTGCTTCCGTTTCGAGCGCTTCGTAGCCTTCGTCGTCGGCGTCGTCGTCGAACTCTCGACGTTTGCTCACCATGCTGTCCCTCCTACGGCTACGGCTTCAATCTACGGACGCCCGCATTTCGAAGACGCAACGTGAATCCGACGTAATGAGGGAACTCCGCAACATCGCACGGAGGGGTGATAAACGCGCCGTTCACATCGTGAGATGCTTCGCATGTGTTGACAGCATCAGTCCGATGTCTTAGCATCGGCCCGTCCCCGCACCGTTCGAGTTCCCCGACAAGGAGGCTCGCGATGCGTACACGAGCACTGGTAGCTATCGTCACGATCGCCGTATTCGGATCGACGGCGCTGACGCCACAGATCGCGACTGCCGCCAAGGGGCTCCCGGCAACGAACGTCGCCACGCACAGCGGCTACATCGTTGTGTCAACAACAGCGAAGACGTCCGGCCTGGACACCTCCGTCTACATCTCGACGCAGACGCCGGGTTCGAACTTCATCATCCACACCGGAATTCCGGCGACGATCGCGAACGATCCTGCGTGGAACTGCCCGTGCACGGCGCAGATCGCGTATCGCGGGAAGAACGGGACGTCGAAAGTACTCACGGCGCCTTCCGCGCCGTTTACGCCAACGCCCTAGGAGGGACAGCTCTCGCCTCGGCGGTCACTGGTCCAACAGTTCCGAGAGCTCTTCGCCGTTGCGCTGCGCGAGGTCCTGGTAGTTGTTGTTGAACGTCACGTGCACCTCGCGCGCCTGTTTCGACAACTCCTTCACGGGCTCGACGAACTCCCTCAGTTCCTTCTTCGAGTACTGGTAGTTGAACCGGTCCGATGCTCGCTTCAATCCCTTCTTCTCCCACGTCTCGGCGTTGTGCCCATGGAGACGCAGGATCGCCAGCTCAGGGTTCGTGACGTCCCAGATGAGCGGCGCGCTCGATCGGAAGCCCTGCGGCTCGTCTACGATCACATACGAGAGCCCGCTCTCGCGCAGGAACGCCACCGTCTCGCGCCGGCGGCGGTCGCTGAGCCAGTACTTGTTCCGGAACTCGATCGCGATCCGATAGCGGTCGAGGCGGTCGGCGCACTCTTCGAGGTGGGCGCGAGCGTCGGGCGTAGGCATGACCCACGGCGGGATCTGGAAGATGATCGAGCCGAGCTTGCCCGCCCTGTGGAGCGGCTCGAGCGACCCTTCGAAGCGCGACCACAGCTCGTCGCGAAGCTCGTCCGGCAGGTCCTTGTAGTAGACGTTGCGCCTCTTCTCGGGCAGCGGCGGCAGCGCCTCGCGGATGTCCTTCGGGAGCATGTTCGGCGGCGTCTGGTGCAGCGTGAACAGCCGGTACGCCTTCACGTCGAAGAGGAAGCCGCGAGGAGTGTTGCGCGCCCACTTCTCGGCGTTGTCCGCCAGCTCCAGCGTGTAATACGACGCATCCAGCTCCACGAACGGGAACTTCGAGGCGTAGAACTTCAGCCGGTCTTCCGGCGTCTTGACGTCGCGCGGATACCACTTCTTCGACTGGATGAGCGTGGGGTCGGTCCACGACGCCGTGCCGACGAGGATGCGCCGCTTCGCCGGCATCGCCGCTACTCGCGCGACTCGCGCTCGCGCTTGCGCCGCCCCTCCCACCCCTCGTCGCCCGCGCGATAGTACGTGTGGCCTTCCGCCTTCTCCGGCCGGTGCTGCTGCTCGACGACGTGCCCCGGATAGTCGTGCGCGTACTTGTAGCCGCGGCCGTAGCCCATCTGCCGCATCAGGCCGGTGACTGCGTTGCGCAGGTGCAGCGGCACCGGCTCGTTGCGCGTCGCCTCGACGTCGCTGAGCGCCGCGCCGTACGCGCTGCCGACGGTGTTGCTCTTCGGCGCGAGCGCGAGATACAGCGCGGCTTCGGCCATCGGATAGAACCCTTCCGGCATGCCGATGAAGTGCACCGCCTGCTGGCACGCCGTCGCCACGACGAGCGCCTGCGGGTCGGCCAGCCCGACGTCCTCCGACGCCAGGATCACCATCCGGCGCACGATGAACAGCGGGTCTTCGCCGGACTCGATCATGCGCGCGAGCCAGTACAGCGCGGCGTCCGGATCCGAGCCGCGCAGCGATTTGATGAACGCCGAGATCGTGTCGTAATGAGCGTCGCCCTGGCGGTCGTAGAGGTACGTGCGGTGCTGCAGCGCCTCCTCGATGTCTTCGACGGTGACGCGCGGCGATCCGCCGTCGCGCGCACGGGCGCCAAGAACCGCCGCTTCGATCGCATTGAGCGCGATACGTGCGTCGCCGCCGACCGATGCGGCTAGGGCAGCGATCGCCTCGTCGTCGACCGCAACGCCGGTCCCGCCGAGTCCGCGCTCTTCGTCGGCGATCGCGTTGCGCACGATGCGCTCGATGTGCTCCGGCTGAAGCTGCTTCAGCGCGAAGACGCGCGAGCGGGAGAGCAGCGGGCCGATGACCTCGAACGATGGGTTCTCGGTCGTCGCGCCGATGAGCACGATCGTGCCGTCCTCGACGTACGGCAGGAACGCGTCCTGCTGCGCCTTGTTGAAGCGATGAATCTCGTCGATGAAGAGGATGGTGCGCCCGCCGCCGGCTTCGAGGCGCTCGCGCGCTTCGGCAACGGCGCGGCGCAAGTCGGCGACGCCCGCGGAGACCGCCGATACCGGCACGAACGCCGCCCGCGTGTTCGCGGCGATGATGCGCGCGAGCGTCGTCTTTCCGGTGCCGGGCGGCCCCCAGAGGATCATCGACGGCAGGTTCTGGTTCTCGACCAGTCGCCGCAGGATGTGCCCCTCGCCGACGAGCTGCTCCTGTCCGACGAACTCATCGAACGAGCGCGGCCGCACGCGCGCGGCGAGCGGAGCGGCGGAGTCGACGGTCGTGCTATCGCTCAGCTCGCCAGCGTGGAAGCGCGGCTCGGGGCGCGGGAGCGTACGGCGGCCGGCGCGTGGCATGTCTCATTGTAGGGACTGGAGACTCGGCACTGGGACTCGGAAGTTTGCCGTCAACCGCTCAATCGGAGTTCCTAGTCTCCAGAAACACGCCGCTCAAATCTGGTTCAGCCGGTCCAACCACGGCAGGTTCGACACCCAGTCGTTGAAGTACGACAGGTTGTGCTGGAACAGCATCACCCCCACCGCGATCACCATCACGCCGGTGACGACTTCGACGACCGGCATCAGCCCGCGGATCCGCCGGAAGAACGCCGTCATCGGCACGACCGCGAGGCCGGTGATGATGAACGGCACGCCGAGACCGAGCGAATACACCAGCAGCAGCCATCCGCCCTTCGCCACCGATTGCGTCGTCGCCGACAGCGTCAGGATCGCGCCGAGCACCGGTCCGATGCACGGAGTCCATCCGATCGCGAACGCCGATCCGACGCCGAAGGACTTCGTGTAGCCGAGCGTGTGCACCCACGATGGAAGGAACAGCCTGCTACCGCCGGTCGACGTCGGCGCGGAAGGCGCTGTCGCCACAGCCGTCCCGCCGCTACCCGACGCGGACATCGGTGCGGATGCGCCCGCCGTAGACATCGCCGGCTCCAGTGAGTACGTACGGTACAGGACCGGGATGCGGACGATGCCGATGAGGTTGACGCCGAGGATGATCAGCACGATCCCCGCGATCTGGTCCAGCACGTTCTGGTGGTCCTGGAAGAAGTACGCGTTATCGCTGCTCACGAACGCAGACAGCGCGCCGACCGAGATGCCGAGCAGCGTGAACACGGCCGTGAACCCGAGGACGAAGCTCGCGGCATGCGCGATGGCTCCTCGACGGGCCGTCGCGCCGTCGAGCGTCGCCGTAGTGCCGGTGAGGTGTGCGAGGTACGCCGGCACGAGCGGCAGCACGCACGGCGAAAGGAACGAGAGCAGACCGGCGGCGAACGCGAACGCGAAGCCCCACGGTCCGTTGAGGTAGTCGACCCATCCTTCGGTGATCGCGGCGGCGGGCAGGGCTCCGAACATCAGTCCCCGAACGGCGAATCAGCGGCGGCGGGGATGCCGAGCAGCTCGAGGCGCGCCTTGTCGTACCGCTCCTTCGCGCGAGCCTCGCGGTTGAGCAGGCCCTTGAACTGGTCGCCGACCGGCGTGCGGGTGCCGTCGAGGAAGACTTCGTGGAGGGCCTGTAACTGCTTCTGCCAGTCCTCGTAGGCCTGGAGGTACGCCTGGCGGCGCTCTTCGCTGACTTTCATGCTGGCTCCGGGTGAGCGGGATATCGCCGATCCAGCGTATCGCGCCGGAATTAGGCCGAGCCACCGAGTGGCGTTCTGCGACTGAGTCTACGAGCGGCGCCTGGCGCGAGGATGCGTCAGCAAGCGAGGAAACACTACTTCCATTCGAGGGTCCTGAGGACCTCGGCGTTCAACGACGACGCCGAGTTGTAGAGGACCCGGTACGTCCAGCCATCAGTCGAAGCCAGCACGGCGGTACGTTCGCCTTCCGGCCATCGGAAGACGTACTGCTGCGCCGCGCGTCTGCCCAGCGTCGCTTCGCGCAGATCGCTGACGACACCGGCGCCCCACCGCTCCTCGAGTCGCGGCCGGTGCCGCGCGTACTCGGCCTCCGCGCCGACCAGCGGGAAGCGCGAGATCTCGACGTACAGTTCGCGCTCGTCGCTGACGAGGTGCACGGCGATGCCGTCGTCCTGCGGGTGCTCGACGACGTGCGCTTCGCGGCCCTGCGGCGTGGGATTCGGGTATCGGACCGTCAGCTCGAACTTCGGGTCGTCGAAGAGCTTCCAGTTGTCGGGTGAGACCGTCATTTCGACGCCGCCACTGCGTGGATCGGGCGCTGTCCGATGAGCGGGTCGATGTCATCGAGCACGGCTGCGCCGTAAACGGACGCTTCGGCGCACGCCTGGTCGACGGGCAGCCCGCAGGCGAGGAACCAGGTGAGCGCGCCGGCGAAGCTGTCGCCCGCGCCGTACACGCCGGCCGTCGCCGCCGTGCGCTTCACGCTCTCGAATTGCGAGACGCCGTCCGCCGTGAGCACTGAGCCACCGTTGGCGCCGTCGGTCATCACCAGCGCCTTGGGCGGGACGCGGTAGTTGGCGAGCGTGCCGGCTTCGCGCGGATCGTTCTTGCTTCCGACGACCACGTCCACGTGGACGCCTGACTTGCGCAGCGCTTCGGCCCGCCGCGCAGTGACCACGAGCACCCGCGCGGCGCGGGCGCCCTGCAGGATGCGCGGGTCCTGCGCGGTGAAATACACCGCGTCGAAGTGGCGCAGGATGTCCCACGGCAGTGCGTCGTCCCGCGTCGGGTGCAGCGGCTGGCCCATGACGATGATCGTGCGCTCGCCATTTGGCGTGACGAGCACGATGTCACGCGTCTGGGGCTCGCGGCGGCGGGCGGCATGGATCTGCGCGCCGGTGGCCTCGAGGCGCGCCGCGATCGCTGCGGCTGCCTCGTCGTTGCCGAGAGCCGTAAAGAAGTGAATCTCACCGTCGCTCTTCGCGAGCTGGTGAAACGCGATGCCACCTCCGCCGCCCGCGATCCACCGCGCGTCGTCGAGGTGCACGATTCCGCCGGGCGACGGGAGCGCATCGACGCGCGCGATCGTCGCATGCTCGACGTGGCCGATGACGGCGATCTTTGGCGTTCTGGAAGCTGAATCAGGCAAAGGCTACAACGCCCACGGTTCGGCATAGCGAACGCATCATACGCGCACTCTACAACGTCGATTGCCGCCGAGGGATCAGGCTCCGTGAGCGGCCGAGGCCATAGACGCCGGCTCGCGGTCCTCGAGCAGGCCGTCTTCGAGCCAGACGACGCGGTCGGCGTAGTCGAGAACGCGGTGGTCGTGGCTCACCAGCACGATGGCCTTGCCCATGTCGTGCGCGACCATCCGCAGCATCGACATGACCTCGCGGCCGCGGACACCGTCGAGGCTGGCGGTCGGCTCGTCGGCGAGGATCAGCACGGGGTTGTTCACGACCGCGCGGGCGATGGCGACGCGCTGGCGTTCGCCGCCACTGAGCGCGCGCACGCGGAACTCCTTCCGGTGCGAGAGCCCCAGGATGCTCAACAGCTCGTCGGCACGCGCCGTGGCGTTCTTCCTCGGGACGCCGGCGCGGCTGAGCACCAGCTCCAGGTTCTCGATCACGTTCAGCGATTCGAACAGGTTGAACTCCTGGAAGACGAAGCCGATCGTCCGCAAACGCATGTTGGCGAGCTGGCGGTCGTTCAGGCCGGTGATCTCCTGCCCGTTGACGATGACGCGCCCGACGGTCGGCCGGCGGAGCCCGCCGGCAATCGCGAGCAGCGTGGACTTGCCGGCGCCGGACGGGCCCATGATGATGACGACTTCGCGCTGCGCGACCTTCAGCGAGACGGATCGCAGCGCATGCGTGGGGTTGCCCTTCTCGCCAAAGACCTGGCTGACCTCTACCAGCTCGAGGACGGCTTCGTTCGTGGCGCCGTTCATGCTGTCGTCCACATCACCCCCTGAACACCACTGCCGGATCGACACCGCCGACCCTGCGCGCCGGCACGATGGCCGCACCGACCGCCATGATCAGCGTCGCGACGAGTACCATGGCGATGTCGAGCGGCTGCACGAGCACGATGAACTGCGCGACGATCTGGTCGATGAACTGACTCAACACCAACGTAATCAGCGCACCGAAGACGAAGCCCAGGCCGCCGGTGATCAGCGCCTGCCAGAACACCAGCTTGTAGAGATCCTGGTTGTTGAAGCCGATCGCCTTCATCACGCCGAACTCGCGCGTGCGCTCGACCGTCGTCGTGTAGATCGTGAGACTCGTGATTGCGATGCCGACGATAAATGCCAAGCCGAGGATCAGCAAGATGATCGGGATGACGTTGTCGAGGATGCGGTGACGCGTCGCCGAGGCGAATTGCTCGGAGCGGAAGACCACGGTCCCCGGCGTGGCGTCCTGGGTACTCGCCTGCCACGCAGCGACGTCGGTCCCCGGCTTGACCTTCACGAGGAAGAACGTCGCCAGATTGGGCATGTCGAGCATCGACTGCGCGCCTTCGAAGCTCATGAAGCCCGCCTGCGTGAAGATGAAGTTGCCGCCGCTGGAGATCCCGATCACCTTTACGGTCTTGTTCCCGGTCGTCAGCTCATCGCCGATATCCACGCCGCTCGTGCGGCGCAGCACCTCATCGATGATGATCTCGTTGCCCTGCGGGTCGCTGCGGCCCTCGACGACCTTGCGCGGGCCGCCCAATCCGGACGCGACGTCGTAGCCGATGAGGTGGATGTCCACCTTTTCGCCGTGCTTCTGGAAGGTCATCGGGCGCACGATCATCGGCCCGACAGCGTCCACGCCCGGATCCTTCTGCAGGTCATCGCGCATCGACACCGGCAGGATGGACGCGGCGTTGATGAAGTCCGTCGTCCCCTGCCGCGCCACCCAGGCATCGCCGTTGATGTGCTCGACGAAGCCGCCGACACGGTCGTTCCAGCCGCGATACAGGCCGAGCAGGATCGTGATGAGGAAGACCGCGAACCCAATGCCCGCGGCGCTGAACGCGAACCGCGTCTTCTCACTGATCAGGTTGTGGAGCGCGAGTCGCGTCATGCTGCCGCCTCGATGTACGGCAGGACTGCGTGCAGCGAAGGCACCGCGGCGACCACGGCGTGGTAGCCCTCTTCTGCGATCTCCGTCGCGCGCCCGAAATCGCGCAGGCCGCCGCGCTCGAGGCACACCTCGACCATCACGTCGGCGTCGTTGCGGCTCATCTCCGACACGTGGTTTTGCATGATCTCCAGCGAGCGCATGATCGTGTCGATCGCATACGGCTTCGACGCCCGTTGGTCGAGCGCTTCGCGGGGCGACGTGGCCTTGCCGGTGAGGCGGATGCCGATCACGACACCTGCACCGAGTTCACGGCACTGCCGCGCGGGTACCGGGTTGAGCACCGCGCCATCAACGAGGTAGCTGTCGGCCGTGCGAAGCGGGGGGTACACGCCCGGGATCGCCATGCTCGCGAGGATGCGCGGCCAGAGCAGGCCCGTCGTGAACGTCACCGCACTGCGGCGGAAAATGTCCGTGGCGCAGATCGCCAGCGGTATGTCGAGGTCCTCGAAGCGCTTCGTAGTGGCGAGCGCCTCCAGCTCTTCGCGGATCCCGCGGCTGCTGAGAAACGAGTGCATCGGGAGGGTGGGCCGGACGGCGCGCGCGGCGATGCCGGCCGCGATCTCGGACAGTTCGTCGGCGGTATACCCGGCAGCCCAGCCGGCGGCCATCGCGGCGCCAATGCTGCAGCCGCTGATGACGTCGATGTCAATCGCCAGCTCCTCGAACGCGCGAAGCACGCCCATGTGCGCGAGGCCCTTCGCAGCCCCTGCGCCCAGCGCGACGCCGACGCGCCGCCCGGTCAGCAGCCGCGCGAGCTTCCGCACCGGGTCGCGGCGCCGCGGGCCGCCGCTTTCGGGCGG
>CAZAPT010000004.1:0-140858 GCA_964487335.1 uncultured Dehalococcoidia bacterium | reverse complement strand
GTGCTTTCCCGAACTTCGCCTGTAGTGTCCGTCGTCGTCGGGTCGCGCGGATGCGACATCGTGCCGCCTCTTCGAGGAACCCGAGCAGCACGGTCATGGGGCGGGTGAGATACGGCGACAGCGGCAGCAAACGTGCCGCCCGCAGCGCGACGATTAGCTCGAAGAGGTCGGCGTCCGAGACGCTAACAAGGGCGCGGAGCTGGCAGGGGTCGTAGCGCAGTGCGCCACCGTTGAGAAGCCGGACTGGCATCGTCGGAGCTGCAGTCGCTCCGTATTCCCCGATGCGCGCGTCCGCTGCGAACAGTCCGGAGATGTCGCTTGGGTGGAAAACCAGATCGTCCACTACGTCACCGTGGACGGCGCGGTACAAGCCTTGAAACAACTCTCGCATCGTCATGCCACCAAGCCGCTGATACTCGTTCGGGTCCGCCGACACGTGCTTACGACCCCCATTACTCAGCCTCGCGCTGACAGAGCTCGAGGAAGTCCTTCAATGCGTCCATCGTGATCAAGCGCGCCTTTCCGACCTTCAACGAGCGGAGCTTGCCATCCCTGATCGCCCTGAAGATCATGTCCCTGCCCAGGCCGGTGACTCGCGCCGCTTCGTTCGGCCGGAACGCTAGACGCTCCGTGTTGTCCATCGGGTCGTCGTCCTCCTTGACTATCCGCATCCGACGGTATAGAGTCGCAATCAGTCGCTACAGCTATAACCGCCTTCGTACTAGTCTGTATGGCCTATAACGCATCGTCTATGGCTTTGGAGAAAGTTAGACGTACTGATGAGAAAACCGCGACCGAGACGAATCGCAGGTGAGCACCTCGTAGCTATCCGAGACATGGTAGAGCGCGGCTGGGACCAGCCCGCCGAGATCCGTCGGGCCCTGATCGAGGCTTCGAGCAGCGGGATGCTTCCGGCAATCGTTCCGACGTTACCGACGGTGAGGTCGATTGTCGGCGAGCTGCTCGTGCCAGACTCGGGCGATGGCGATACCACCGAGTGGTCGTTGATCGACTCTGAAGGGGAGGACGCTCGCGTCGTTCTCGGCGTCCTCTCCTTCGTGATCCCATTCACCGATGGGCGAGTGTCGAGGGTGTCGAGGCGCGAGGCTAAGTACGTCGTTGCGCTTAAGAAGTGCGCGGAGCTTCATCCTCTGATGACGTGGCTGTTCGCTCGAGAGTACGTGCGCCGTGAGCGCAAAGGCGAGCCCGTTCACGACATCGATGTCGCACTAGCATTCGGATTTGGCGGGCTGTCTGAGAGAGATAGTGAAACTTATGCTACGGCAATCGCGCAGGGTTGGATCGATGCGCCTGCCCTCGGCGAGGGAACAACATTCTCTGAAGCGATCGCTTTGGCACGACAGAGAGGAGGACCCCGTTGGCTCGCAAATCTAGATCTCGGGCGTCGGGAGAGGGCTCCGTCTTCCGGCGGCAGGACGGTCGGTGGGTCGCGCAAGTCACGACGTACGAAGGGGGAAAGCGTCGGCTCCGCGCCTTCTACGCGACGTCGCAAGCGGAAGCGCGCCGCCTCCTGACGCGCGCGCAAAAGATACGAGACGACGGTCTACCGATACCGTCAGAACGGCTCACGGTCGGCGTGTTCCTCACGACATGGCTCGAAGGGAAAAAGTCGCAACTTCGCCCCGAGTCGATGCGACGTTACCGCGACGTCTGCCAGTTGCATCTGATCCCGGAACTCGGTCGCATCGCGCTGCCGCGGTTGACGCCAGGTCAGGTCCAGGCGGCGTATACACGACTCGCCAACAAGGGTTTGTCGGGTACGAGCGTGCAACTCGTGCACGGCGTGCTGCGCAAGGCGCTGGACGATGCGACGCGCTGGAATCACGCCGTGCGCAACGTGGCGGATCTCGTTGATACGCCGAGGCGAACGACTCCCGAGATGCGGGCGCTGACTGCCGGCGAGGTGCGCCGGCTTCTCGACGCGGCGCGGGGCGACCGGCTCGAAGCGTTCTACGTGATTGCCGTGACGTGCGGTCTGCGTCTCGGCGAGCTCCAGGCGCTGCGCTGGCAATCGGTAGATCTGGACCGCCGCCGCCTGAGTGTGACTTCGACGCTGCAGGGCGTCGAGGACGGACGCCCAGTATTGGCCGAACCGAAGACCGCGAAGTCGCGTCGCGCAGTGCAGTTGCCGGCGATCGCCGTGAGCGCCCTCCGAGCACACCGCACGCTGCAGCTGGAGCAGCGGTTGCAGGCCGGTCCGGCGTGGGAGGATCACGGACTCGTGTTCACGACAGCCCGAGGGCGGCCGCTTGACGGCAACAACATGCGCACGCGGTCGTTCGCACGCCTGCTCGCGCGCGCGGGCCTCTCGCCCATGCGGTTCCACAACCTGCGCCACAGCGCCGCGACCCTGCTCATGGCGGAAGGTGTGCCGGTGAAGGTCGCATCGGAGATGCTCGGACACGCCGACGTCAGCACTACGCTGCGGATCTACAGCCACGTTCTGCCGGACATGCAGGGCGCGGCGGCCGAGGCGATGGATCGGTTGTTCGCGGCGACTTGACCGTCCGATGAGATGCGGAGTGCCGGAACGCCTCTGCATGTCGTCGCCCTGACCTCACCGGCGTTTACCCCACCGTAGGTAAAACAGAAAGTAGGGATCAGGAATGTCGATGTACTGACGTTCCTCGTCCCACTCAAACACGCGATCATCCGGGATCTTCTTTCGGACCAATTCGTTCATCTGGCCCACGGCCTGCTGCAAACTAGCCCCCGGCGGCGGGTCGCCATCGACTAACTCTGCTGCGCGCCTTTTCAGCTCGTTGTACGAGAAGTCGAGTCTCGGCGGATCGAGGGAAAGGGCCTCAAGAATGACGTTGTACACATGGCCGGCTTCCGCTGTAGATCGAATCGTGTACGTCGTCCGCTTCTGACCATGTTCACGTGGTCCTTCGGACAGGATCTGGAAGGGTGTCTTGCAGTCGGTGAGCGCGCTTGTGGCGGTTGCAATGCGCTCGAAGGCGCCGGGCACGAACGCAATCGGCCGGATCGCATCGTCGTAGTCCCGGAGGTCAAATTGTCTGCAGGTCTCTAGGCACAGGGCTTGCATTAGCTGAGGCGATCGCAGGCTCTCGTCAGTCAGGCGCATAATGTCAGCTTCAACGAGCTCTATGTTTAGCAGCGGGAAGCCGACGCCTGCGATCTTCCCCAGTTGATCTTGACTCCAATAGTCCATATCGATGATCTGCACCCGGCCCCGGAGGTCTGGATTGGCCCTGATCGGATCATCGCCTCGGTGTGGCACGGCGACCAGGATCACGCGGACCCCCTTCGCGACCGCATCCTTGAGTTGTTGGGCGATCCTTCGCTGCAGGCTGCGCTCGACATAGTGGAAGTCGTCGATGAGAAGGAAGTACTCATCGTTCGCGAACAGATCCATTAGCTCCGCGGGATCAAATCCGCGCATGCCGACATTAATCGCGGCCTGCGACCATATGTCGTCGGGCGAATTGATTGTTGCACCTGACAGCGAAATCAGTCTCTGGCGGTCCACAACGCGGTTCACGAGAACCGTCTTGCCGGTCTTGGACGGGCCTACGACCGAGACGACCATTCCACCGATCTTCAGAGCATCGCGCAGCCTGTCCTCATCCTCAACCGACCTAGAAACGTACGTGTAGGTTGGATAAGCAGTGGGCGTGAAGACCGTTTCGGCCGTGAGGGGCTCCCTGACCTCGCGGAGGCGGGACGGCTTCGAGTTCTCCTCCCCTTCACCATCGCCTTCATACGTTGTGACTGTCATCCTGACTGTCAGCCCTCCTATTGAAACGCCCCGCTGAACCCTTGTTCAGATTCAGCAGGGCGATGATTGGTGGTGGAGACGGGGGAGAATTGAACTCCCCGTCCAGGCGATCGACGCCCTGAGTTTGCTACAGGCTTATCCCGTCAGCTTGGTCTCGCTCCGCCGCACGCTGCGGGCCCGTCCGGTCGGAGCCAGCCGATGGTCTTGAGCGCGCCTTATCGGCGTCCGGCGCGCAGCACCCCGACTAATCGTCGCTCATTCCCGGTCCGCCGGGGTGGGACGCGGGATGAACGTCACTGCCTAGGCAGCGAGGGCGAGTTGTGATTCGCCGTTTATTGGTTGGCCGCGTGATTTAGGAGGTGGCTGCCATCCTCCGCCTGCAACTGAGGTCCGCCGCTCCCTGTCGAGCCCTTTCGTCCCCAAAATACGCGACATTATACCGCCGCGCCCAGCCCCTGTTCCGAAGCACTCGACATAAGACCAAACGGGTTCACCGTCCGGCCACCCGTCGCTCGGTAGGGTAGGGGAGTGGTGACGCTATCGCGACGCGCCCGCTTCGCGTGCCACGCAATCTGGAGTGCCCGAACGCTCCGCCCTAGCGCTGGCTGTGCTTTAGCGCCCGCTGCATCTCGCGCTCGGCATCCCTGCGCGCGATCGCCTGGCGCTTGTCATAAGCTTTCCGCCCACGCACGAGCCCCAACTCCACCTTCGCCATCCCGCGCTTGAGATACATCGTCAGCGGCACGACCGTCAGCCCGCGCTCCGTCATCGCCCTCGTCCACTCTCGGATCTGCGCTCGGTGCATCAGCAGTCGCCGCGGCCGCGTTGGCTCGTGGTTCTGATAGCTTCCCGCGTCGTACGCCGCGATGTGCGCCCCGTAGAGCCACATCTCGCCGCCGGCTGGGCGGGCGTGCGCCTCACGGATATTCGCCCCGCCGGCGCGGATCGACTTGATCTCGGTACCCGTCAGGCTGATCCCCGCCTCGACCCGCTCCATGATCTCGTAGTCGTGGAACGCCTTCCGGTTCGAGGCGACCGGCTGGATATCCGGCATGCCGCGCGGCTAGCCGCCGGCAGCCGAAGTAGCGTCGGCAGCCGGTGTCGTGCTTGCCGATGGTGCGGTCGCCTGTGCTGGCGTGGTGTTCGTGCCTCGCAGGACGTCGATCGCCTTAAACAGCTGCGTGTCCCGCCGCGCGTCGATGTCATCGTTCGACAGCTTCACCTCGATGTCCGGCCGGATCCCGACGCCATCGATCTGCGCACCGTTCGGCGTGAGCCACTTCGCAACGCTAACGTAGAGCTGTCCGCCGTCACGCAGGTCGTTCTTTACGTTCACCGTGCCCTTGCCGAACGACTTCTCGCCAACGATCGTCGCGCGGTTGTTGTCGTGTAGTGCCGCCGACAGGACTTCCGATCCGCTCGCGCTGAAGCGGTTGAGGATGATCACCACCGGAATCTGCGTTGCCAGGCCTCCACGCTTGGCGGTGATTGGCGGGTTCGCCTGGTCCCCACGGTCCCGCTCCTCGAGGATCGTCCCGCTGTCGAGGAATTCGTCCGCCACCTGCACGGTGGTGTCCAAAAGCCCGCCCGGGTTGTTGCGAAGATCCAGGATGATCCCCTTCTTGCCTGTCATGCCCTGCAGCGCCGTGCGCATTTCGTCCGCCGTCGTCAGGCTGAACTCGCGGATGTGGATGTAACCCACGTCGTCGATCGTCGTTCCCGCGCCGTCCTTGAGGACGCTTCCCGGCGGCACGGTCGTGACGCTCTGGACTTTGATCTCGTCCCGCTCGATCGACAGCGTCTCCTCCGTCCCGTCCGTATGACGGACCTTGATCGAGACCGTCGAGCCGCGCGGCCCGCGGATCTTGATGACCGCCTTCTCCTGCGTCCAGCCGTCCGTTGACTCGCCGTCCACTTCCTCGATCACGTCGCCCGCCTTGATCCCGGCCCGCTCTGCCGGCGTGCCCTCGATCGGCGCCACGATGACGATCTGGTTATTCGAGGACGACACCGTTGCGCCGATGCCCTCGAATGTGCCGCTCGGGCCGACGCTGGTCTTCACAGTGTTCGGATCGACGTAGAACACGCCGCTGTCCGACAGCGTCTGCAGCATCCCGTTGATCGCGGCCTGGTACAGGCTCTCCTGGTCGATCTTGTCCGGATCGACGTACTTGTCCTGCAGGAGCTTCACGATCTGGTTGAGGTTCGAGAAGTTCGCGCCGCTTGTGTCCGTAGTGGAAGAGTTGGTCGAAGACGCGGTCGTCGCCGTCTTCGAGTCCCCGCGCACGACATAACCAACCGCAAACGCAAGGACGATTAGCGAGACCGCAAGAAGGCCCACCACGGTCGCCAGCAGATAGCGACCGCTCGAATTCGTGTTCGGCGCTTCGACCATACGACCGGAATCTCCTCTGGGCCGGTCGAGGCCGCATATAGCCAACGCCGGTGGGAATTTGGGATCAGTCTAGCATCGGCCCGATCGGGCCGACAACGAACCTCCGCTTACGCGACGTCCGCGCGCCCGCGGCGTCGCTTCGGCTCTCGTGCCGCCTTCTGCTCGTACAACCGGTTGTCGGCGACCTGCAGCAGCTCGCCGGCGGTGCGGCAATCGTCAGGGCAGACCGCGTAGCCGATCGAGATCCCGAGCTTCACCCGCTCATCTACGGCTCCCATCGAGCCAGCCGTCGACACCGCCGCCATCAGCTTTTGCGCAGTCAGGCGAGCCTCCTCGGCTCCGGTGTTCGGCAGGATCACGACGAACTCGTCGCCGCCATAGCGTGCTCCGATGTCCGATGCGCGAATCTGTCGCGCGATCACCTGTCCCACCACGCCCAGGAACTTGTCACCCACCAGGTGCCCACACGTGTCGTTGATGTCCTTGAAGTTGTCCATGTCCATCAACAGGAGCGCCAGTGGCTGCGCGTATCGGACGGCGCGGTCGACCTCGTGCGAAAGCTGCTCGTAGAAGTACCGATGGTTGAAGAGCCCGGTGAGCGAGTCGCGGTACGCCATGTTCCGCAGCCTCTGGCTCAACTCCTCGAGGTGTCCCGAGTATGCGCGCTCCAGCCCCACGTGGGTGCTGCGTGAGTGCGCCGCCAGGAAGATGCCGTACGCGGCCGCCAGCAACACGAAGAACAGCTCTGTCCCGATCGTCGCCGGAGTCGACATAAGATATGGCGCCACGACAATGATCGTCGAGGTGCATACGATGAGCAGCGCGCCGATCGCTTTGACCGCGTACTCCGATGGCCTCCCGCGCCGCGAGCGCGTTTGGCCGGTCGGTGCCTCCGCAAGCAGGCCGATCTCCGAGCTGCTGGCTCGCGGCTCTTGTTCCTGTCGCGCGTCGTCGCGTCTGCTCACGCTCTCTCCGGACCGCGGCGCGCGAATCGCCATCCCGGCCGCTCGTGCGCGCTCGATTCCATGGAGTATCGGTGTATGTGCGAAACCTCTTGAGGAAGCTTCCTGAGCCGTGGGCGAGCTCGGCGTCCCCGCCGGCTCCGGCTGGTCCTCGGGCTCCTAAACGCAGCTTCGGCCCGAACATAACAGTTATAGTGCGATCTTTGGAACTCGCGCTGGGGCGTCCCTGTTACATTCCGCTTTGGTCGGCGAACGCCCGTGACGCGGGCGATGGAACCCGGTCGTAGATTCGGGCGCGGCTGTTGTGGTCGCGGTCGAGTGGGCTGGGAAAGGCGCCTACGCCGTCTGCCCGCTGCCCTCCGGCGCTTTGCGCGCTCCCCGCAGGATCTCCATCACCGCGTCGATCGGCTCAGCCTCAGCCTCGAGGTCTCGCTCGCCCTCGACGATCTCTACCAGCGTCTTGCTCGGCTCTCCGCCGTCGCCGCTCGGTGCGCCGGCACGCAGGCCCATGCTCTTCCGCCACCGCTGGATGATCGCGGCGGTCGACTCGCGGAGTTCCTCCGGGGTCAACTGCACGTCGTCCTCTTCGTCCGCGGCGAACTCCGGCAGCTTCGGCAGCGTCAACTTCGGCGCCTTGACGTCGGGCAGCGCTACCGCCGGCAGTGCGACGTTCGGCAACGTCGGCATCGAGAGGCTCAGCTCGCTTACACGCCGCTTCAGTGTCGGTGTCAACGACAGTGCCAGCCCTATCGCCAGCGCTGCGGCGACAAACACGAGGTTTACCCCCTGCCACGCGCCGGCGAACGCCAACCCTGCGATGATCGCCGACAGCCCGTACCAACGCCAGTTCGCGAACGAAAGCCGACCGGCATCCGTCCCACCGCGATCGTCCGCTGCCTCCTCCGCGCCGCGCTTGCGCGTCTTCCCCTTCGATGGCACAGCGCCTATCGCCCCGGTAGCGACAAGCACGTCATCGCGGAAGGCATCGTACTCGCGCCGCAGGACCGGATTCCCGAGTACGCCGTACGCCTCATTGAGCTCATCCAGCATGTGGTGCGCGTCTGGGTGCGTCTGAGCCAGCGTCTGGTACTTGCGCGCCAGATGCCAGTACGCCTGGTCCACCATCGCGCCGTCGGCGATCGGCGTCAGCCCTAGCGTCTCGTAATAGTCGCGGTCACTCATGTTCTTCCCCCGTTCGCGGAGCGGAGCTACCTAGCAGAACGTCGCCGCATCGTCGAGCATTTCGGCCCGCGGGCCGCGATTGACGATCGCGCCACACCTGCGGGATTCCCTATCCCCCCAAATCATCTATCGGCAGCGTTCAGGTCAGGGTGTCGCAATTGTTATGTAAAACTTGTCGCGCCGTCGCACTGGGCGTTGTCACGGCGCCCGCGGCTGATGCGTTGGGATTCAGAGACGCTCTGTCTGGAGGCTCGCGCAGTGAACATGCCCGCAGGTGCCGTGTTGGATCGGCTTGGCGCCACCCTCATTGTGTGCAGCCGGTGCGGCGCCGCCCTTACACCCGACGACTTCTTCGAGCTCGGCCTGCGCTTGCCCGAACCACATGAGACTCGCGACGAATACCTCGACGATGAGCTCATCGACGTCGTTACGCACCCCCGTTGCGTCGCGAATCGCGCAGGATGAACTGGCGTCCATTGACCCCGCCCCCGGCGCGCGATAGCGTGCGAGTGCCCAAAGGGGAGTAACTGGCCCGCACTTCGCGGGCAGTCCGGATCGCCAGACCCGGCGGAAACGCCCGGTCCGGACAACCCGCTCGGCGGGTGGTGAGACCTTTGATGACACGGTCATCAGAGGTCTTTTCTATGAGCCAACCTATGCCCCCGCTCCTCCGCCAGTGGCAGTGGCCGATCACCATGGCGCTCGTCGCCTGGCCAGCAGCAGCGCTCCGCCTCGGCCTGTGGAGCGCGCCGGCGCCCCTCGAAACACTCGTCTTCGGCCTGGCCATCGTCTCCGCCGCGTTCCTCCTCACGTGGTCGGCGGAGGCGGCCGAACGTGACGTCCCGCGCACACTTGCCCTCGCTGGCCTGGCGCTGGTAGCCGTTCTGCCTGAGTACGCCGTCGACGTCACGTTCGCCTGGAAGGCTGGCAAAGATCCGTCCTATGCCGCCTTCGCGACGGCGAACATGACGGGCGGCAACCGCCTCATCATCGGCCTTGGATGGCCGCTCGTGCTCGGACTGTTCCTGTACCGCACCCATGGCCGGATCCTCGCGCTTGCATCCGTCCACCGCGTCGAAGTGGGCATCCTCGCCGTCGCCACCATGTACTCCTTCATCATCCCGCTCCGAGGCGGCATCACCCTCTTCGATGCCGGCTTCCTCGTCGCGTTGTTCGCCGTCTACGTCTTCCTCGCGTCGCGCGGCGAAGTCGAGGAGGAGTCGGCCGTCGTCGGCCCGGCCGAAACGATCGCTAACCTCGACCCTGGCCGGCGCCGAGTCGTCGTCCTGTCGATGTTCCTGTACGCCGGTGCGGCGATCGTTATCGCAGCCGAGCCATTCGCCGACGGCTTGATCAAGACCGGCGCACAGTTCGGCATCGATGAGTTCCTGCTCGTCCAGTGGCTCGCCCCACTCGCGTCGGAGTTCCCGGAGTTCCTCGTCGCCGGCATGCTCGCTTGGCGCCTTCGCGCAGATGCCGCGCTCGGTTCGCTCGTGTCCTCGACGGTAAACCAATGGACGCTGCTCATCGGATGTCTTCCTGTCGCCTACGCGGTCTCGAGCGGCACGCTCAACCCCCTCCCGACGGATTCACGCCAGGTCGCGGAGCTGTTCCTCACCTCCGCACAGGGCCTGTTCGCCGTCATCCTGCTCATCAACCTGCGCCTCTCGATATGGGAAGCGGCCACACTCGCCGTGCTGTTCCTGCTGCAGTTCTCGGTTCCCCAGAGCGTCGCACCGCGCTACGTCTTCTCGGTCCTGTTCCTCGCATTCGCCGCCGTCTTCGCCGTGCGACAGTTCTTCGAGATGCGCCCCTACTTCCGCCCTGAGAAGTCCGCGCAGGCCGCGGCGGCCGACACACCCCGCCGCGCATGACCGCCGAGGAGGAAGCCCGCGCCCTCTTCCAGCGAGCGCAGGAGCGGCACGCCGCGCGCGACACAGCCGGAAGCATCGACCTCACCCGCCAGGCGCTCGCGCGCGATCCGTCTTGCGTCGAAGCCCTCGAGCACCTGGCCGTCTTGCTCGTGACGCGCCGCCGCACCTACGGTGAAGGCCTCGACGCGATCGAGCGCGCTGTAGCCCTCCGCGACGGTGATCCCGGCTTCTGGTACACGCTTGGTTGGCTTTACGAGTTCGCTGCGCACGAGCTCTCCCGCCGTCCCGGCCGAGACCATCCCGATCTCTCCCCTACCGCGCTGTACCAGCGCGCCGCCGAAGGCTTCCGCCGCTGCCTCGACCTCCATCCGGAAGGCAAGCTCGCCGGCGACGCCGAAGATCTCCTCGACCACGTCGAGAACGAGCTCCAGCGCTAGCGCCGAACGCCCTTCGACCTCGGCAGCGGTCAGCGGATATCTTGCCCTCGATGCACTCCCCTACCGCGGCGCGCACGCCCCCATGACCATTCTCGAACGTTATGTAGAACTGCATCCCGCCTCCGCGAAACTTCATGCCTCCGCGGCCCGCCTCTTCCCGGACGGCGTCACCCACGACATGCGATACCTCACGCCGTTCCCGCTGTACGTCGAGCGCGCGTCCGGCAGCCATAAATGGGACGTCGATGGCCACGAGATCGTCGACTACGTGATGGGCCACGGCGCACTGCTGCTCGGCCACAATCATCCGTCCATCGTCGAAGCGGTCGCCGCGCAGCTCGCCCGCGGCACCCACTACGGCGCGTCGCATCAGCTCGAGGTGCGATGGGGCGCGCTCGTCTGCCAGCTCGTGCCGTCGGTCGAGCGCCTGCGCTTCACGTCCTCCGGCACCGAAGCGACCATGATGGCCGTGCGTCTCTCGCGCGCGTGCACCGGACGCGAGAAGGTTCTGCGCCTCCGCGATCATTTCCACGGCTGGAATGACAGCGTCACCGGACAGCCTCCGCAGGAAGAGACGCTTCCTCGCTCTCCCGGACTGCCGCAGGGCATCCTCGAAGCCTCGATCGTCATCCCCCAAAACGACGTCGAAACCCTCGAACGCACGCTGCTCGAAGACGGCGCGTCGATCGCAGCGATGATCTTCGAAGGCACCGGCGCGCACTTCGGCGCCGACCCGATCGGCATCGACTACGTCCGCGCCGCCCGCGACCTGACGCGCAAGCACGGCGTCGTGCTCATCTTCGACGAGGTGATCACCGGCTTCCGCGTCGCTCCCGGCGGCGCGCAGGAGGCGTACGACATCACGCCTGACCTCACCACCATGGCGAAGATCCTCGCCGGCGGCCTCCCGGGCGGCGCCGTCGGTGGTCGTGCTGAGATCCTCGACCGCATTGCCTTCGCGCGAGACGGCGACGAGCGCATCTCGCATCCCGGCACGTACAACGCCAACCCGCTGTCCTCCGCAGCCGGCTCCGCATGTCTCGCGCTCATCGCCGACGGCTCGCATCAGCAGCGTGCAGCCGAAACCGCCGCGGCCCTCGCCTGCGGCATGAACGATGCGTTCCGCGAAGCATCGGTCCCTGGCGCCGTCTACGGGCAGTCGTCGATGCTCCACATGGCGCCCGGCATGGACACGCAGCCGCCGGACGGCTACAGCTGGGGGTGGCGCGCGCTGCCCGCTTCCTCCGCCCGCGTCTCGCCCGAAGTCTTCCCCGCCCTTCGCCGCGGCATGCTCAATGAACGGGTCGACCTCATGGGTGACGGCATGATGGTCTCGTCGGGGCACACCGCCGCTGATGTCGACCACACCGTCGAGGCCTTCCGCCGCACCCTCCGCGCGATGAAAGACGACGGCATCCTCTAGGCGCGCGATCGTCCAGGGTCGTGGTCACGCCCCGCCATTCTCTGGGGCCATTGGCGATGCTACGATCTGCCACACATCACGCTCGCTCACGAAGGAGGACACCATGGCAGGCCGGGGCGCAGCGCTCGCGGATCAATTCGACAAGGCGCTCGGCGAGCTGATGCGGACCGTCGAGAAGATGCCGGACTCGCAGTGGAAGGCCACCTGCGGGGACGAAGGTTGGACCGTCGCCGCCACGGCGCAGCACGTCGCGGCGCAGTTTCCTCTCGAGAAGACCTACATCGAGGCCGCCGCTGAGGGCGCGACGCCACCAACCCACACGTGGGATGACATCAACGGCGTCAACGAGAGCCGCGCGAAGGACATGAGCTCAATCAGCCGCGCAGACGTCCTCAAGCAGCTCCGAGACGGCGGCGCGTCGATGTCCGCCTACGTCCGCGGCCTCAGCGACGAGCAGCTCGATAGCACTGCGCCGCTGGTGCTCGCGAACAACGCGCCCGTCAGCGCACAGCAGCTCATCGAAGGCGGTGTGCTCATCGATCACGTGAACGGCCACCTGAAGAGCATCAAGTCCGCGTCTTAAGGCGCAGACTGGTTAGCATCGCTGCCGCGGGCAGAGACGAACCTCAAACGCGGCGAAGCAGCGGCGTGTGCGATCGAACGATTCATCGCGACCGCTAAAAGTAGTTGATGGTGATGCCGCCGTCGACGACGAACTCCGTCCCGGTCGTCCACGACGACTCGTCCGACGCCAGGTAGATCGCGGCGTACGCGATGTCCTCGGGCAGCCCGAACCGCCCGAGCGGGATGCGATTCAGCCGCTTGTTCTTCTCCTCTTCGTTCGGGAACAGGTCCGCGAGCAGCGGTGTCAGAATCGGCCCGGGACAGATCGCATTCACCCGCACCCGGTCGCGTCCGAACTGCACCGCGAGCGACTTCGTCAGCGCAAGCACCGCGCCCTTGCTCGCCGTGTATGCATCCTGCGGCACGGTGCACCCGACAAGCGCCACGAATGACGCCACATTGATCACCGATCCGCCACCGGCTCGGACGATCTCCGGGATGCCGTACTTGCAGCACAGCATCACGCCCTTCAGGTTCACGTCGAGCGTTCGCCGGTACGTCTCCTCGTCCATCTCCAGCACGCTGCGGTCGTTGTCCGGGAAGATGCCGGCGTTGTTGTACAGCACGTTGATCGCGCCGTACTGCTCGATCCCGGCGCGCACCCACGACTCGACGTCCGCCGCGTTCGAGACGTCGCCCGTGAGGCCCAGTACACTGCCGCCAGCCTCATCTACCATCCGCACCGTTATGTCGACTCCGTCCCGCGAGATATCCGTCGCGACGACGTTCGCACCCTCCTTCGCGAACAACGTCGCCGCTACGCGACCCATGCCGCTGCCGGCGCCAGTGATCAGCGCCGTCTTTCCTTCAAGACGCATCAGCTCTCCCGCCGCATCAGTTGACCGTCGTCGCCTTGCACAAGGCCTCCGGGTCGAAGCGGCAGCTGTGCGCCTTGATGAACGCGCGCAGCCGTCCGTCGCTGTAGTCCGCCGCCTGCATCGAGTCGATTCGCGTCCAGCTCACCGCTGCGATCACTCCCGGCTCCAGGTCCACGTCCGGTGACATGACGACCCGCTCCCCGATCGACAGCTCCTGCGCCACGACGGACTTCGCCTCCGCGAGCGCGTCTCCGCACCTGTTGTCGCAGTTGTAACCGACGTACACGCCGCCGTGCTCTTCGAGATGTGGGATCGCCTCCCGCGGGATCGGGAAGTTGTAAATGTCTGGTATCGGTGGGATGTCGATCTCGTTCCGGTCCGTGAGCACGACGTGCTGTTGCACCGGTAGGTGGAGCCCTGACGTCGGCGGGTTCGACGCGTAGCAGTTGTTCGAGACCTTGTCAGGAGCGCAGAACGGCACGTGCGTCCGCAGCGGATATCCCTGCGTGTGCTGCCGCCCCTGCGGCGCGACGTAGCGCCCGGGCAGCGCGTCGCTCGAGTCCAGCTCCGCCCGGTCGGCGGCGCGCGCGCCGCTCCCGCTGCTCACGGTGGTGCCGCCTGGTGCCCCGAGGAACTGGTCCGTCGATAGCGCGTCTTCCGACTTGAGGACGCCCGAGTACGCGGCGAGGTCGAGCACGCCGACGAAGAGGATCACCGCGATCACGAGTTTGGTGATGATGCTCCGAGCCCAGCGCATCGGAGGATTATAGGCGCCCTACGTAGTGCCGATCTGGCACGACGCTACGTCACCCGACGTCCACCGCGGACCACAGGTCAATCTCCGGAACGTAGTACAGCATCAGCCGCGACCCGTCGTCGAGCCGCACGCGAAATCCCAGCCGCTCTTCCTCCCGCCACTGCGACTCGACGTCAACGACCGCGCGCTGCACGCCGTCACGCTCAACCCACTGCGGACGCTCCGGATACGACGCGCCGGCGTGGCAGCCGACCCTCGCCTCGAACGCACGCAGCCCGGCCTCTTCGACCTCGTCCATGGCCCACAACGTACGCGCTCGAGCGTTGCGGCGGCCAGCGCCCGGAACTCGACGCTGGCCGCGCTCTGCAATCAGTTAGCCGACGATCTACGGCAGCGGCCGTTACGGCTGCGCCACGAACCACACGCCGCCGACGTTCTGGCCGTTCGTATCCCCGGGCTTCTTGTCGTTCACGAAGAAGTACAGCGGCAAACCCTTGTACGTCACCTGCGTCTTCCCGTCGTTGCGCGTGATCACAGCCAAATCGCCCGATAGACCGGTCGGCTTCGTCGGCGTCCCGCTGGCCGTCAGTGGAGGCCACGCGCCGGCAAGCGACTCGGCCGCACTCTTGCCGCTGTTTGCGACGTCGTTCTTGAATGTGTACAGCGTCATCCCGTTGGTATCCGTGAGGATCTGACCCAGGCTCCCACCCGATGCGATCATCACGGTGGTACCGCCAGTCGCCGCCGCGGTACCGTTGGCCGTTCCCGTCGCACCCGAGGTGGCCGCCGCAGTCGCGGCCTTCGTCGCTGCCGCCGTCGCCGCTGGCGAAGAAGCGCTGCCTGCCGACGCCGTCTTCGTCTTGTCGCCGCTGCTGGTCCCGCCCCCGCACGCCGACGCGACGACGGCCGCGCCCGCCAGCCCCGCCACGGCCGTAAACAACGCCATCCGGCGCATCCTGCCCGATACGTTTGCGAACATGGTCCCTCCTGAAGCCCTGTCTCCTGCCAACACTTCTGCTACGCCGGAACGCCCTGTCCCGGATGTAACCACGTCCCGTCAGTCGAGCGGCGGGCGCTCGTTCCGCCACTCGTTCGTAGCTTCGTAGGCTCTCGCGCAGCGAAGCACAGTCGCCTCGTCGAATGGCTTTCCAATGATCTGCAGCCCGACCGGCAACCCGTCGACGAATCCCGCCGGTACCGACATCCCCGGCAGCCCAGCGATGTTCACGGGTAGTGTGAACACGTCGTTCAGGTACATCTCGTACGGATCGCCGGTCTTCTCACCGATCTTGAACGCCGGTGTAGGCGTAACTGGCCCGGCGATGACGTCGTACTTCTCGAACGCCGCGTCGAACTCGCGCCGGATCACCGTCCGCACCTTTTGCGCCTTGAGGTAATACGCGTCGTAGTAGCCCGAAGACAGGGCATACGTGCCGATCATGATGCGACGCTTCACCTCTGCGCCGAACCCGAGCCCTCTCGTCTTCTCCATGTTGTCCCACATGCTCTTGCCCTGCTGGTACGAGAAGCCGTACTTCACGCCGTCGTACCGCGCCAGGTTCGCCGATGCTTCGCTCGGCGCGATGATGTAGTACACCGCGAGCGCCGCCTCTGTGCTCGGTAGCGACACTTCAACGTCGATCTCTGCGCCCTGTTGCTCGAGCGCATCCAACGCCGCCTCGATGCGCTCGCGCACACCGCCGTCGAGGTTCGCTGGCATGTACTCCTTCGGCACGCCGATGCGCAGGCCGCGCACTCCACGCTCGAGCTCCGCCGCGAAGTCCGGCACCTCGACCGGTGCCGACGTCGAGTCGCACGCGTCGTGCCCGCAGATCACGTTGAGTACGGTCGCCATGTCGCGCACGTCTCGCGTGAACGGTCCAACCTGGTCCAGCGAGCTGGCGAACGCTACCAGCCCGAACCGGCTCACCCGCCCGTACGTCGGCTTCATCCCGACGACGCCCGTCAACGCCGCCGGCTGCCGAATGCTCCCGCCGGTGTCCGACCCCAGCGCATAAGGCGCCATCCCCGCCGCCACCGCCGCCGCCGATCCGCCCGACGATCCGCCCGGCACCCGCGAGAGGTCCCACGGGTTGCGCGTCGGAAAGTATGCCGAGTTCTCCGTCGACGAGCCCATCGCGAACTCGTCCATGTTCGTCTTCCCGACCATCGCCGCGCCCGAGTCGAACAGCCGCCGCACTACGGTCGCTTCGTACGGCGCCACGAACTTCTCGAGCATCTTCGAGCCGCAGGTCGTCCGCACGCCGCGTGTCGTCAGCACGTCTTTGATCGCTACCGGCACGCCGAGCAGTTCGCCGCGCTCGCCTGCCCCGATTCGCGCGTCCGCGGCATCCGCCTGCTCGAGCGCCTTATCCGCCGTCACCGTGAGGAACGCCTGCACGCGCGTATCGACAGCTTCGATCCAGTCGAGCGCCGCCTGCGTCAGCTCCCGCGACGACGCCTGCCGTGATCGCAGCAACTCCGCCGACTCGTGGATCGTCAGGCACGAAAGGTCGGGCATGCCTACTCGAGCACCGCCCGCACCCGCAGGTAGCCGTCCTCTGTGAGCGGCGCGAGCGCGAGTACTTCGTCGCGCGGCAGTGACGGCCGCGACTCGTCCTCGGCGAAGACGTTGTGCAGCGGAAGCGTGTGCGCGGTCGGCTCCACACCTTCCGTGTCGATCGCGTTCAGCACATCGAAGTGTCCGATGATCTCGCCGAGTTGTTCGCTAAAGCTCTCGATCTCCTCCTCGGTCAGGGAGATGCGCGCAAGCTTGGCGATGTGCAACACGGCGTCGCGTTCGAGCTGCATGCGATCAGGTTATCGGCGATCGATCATTCGTCACAGTCGTTACGATTCCCGCAGGCCGATGCACGCGGCGAATGAACCCGGCGCGGCGAGCGCTTCCGCAGCTATCCGTCATGCCGCATTCAAACGCCCGTTTGATACAAACCGGGCGCTTTCCATCTGCTACCCTAACGCCGGCTGGGTGGTTGGAAGATCGAATGGTGACTGCACCCGACAGGGCCGAAGTGGCCCTCGGGAATCCTAGCTTCGTCTGGCGGTTTGGGCAGGACCGCCGGCTCAATCTCATCCGCCATTACGTTCCCCTCGAGGGCGCGCGCATCCTCGACATCGGCTGCGGCCTCGGCGTCTACGTCCGAAAGTTCCGCGAGTTCAGCGACGGCGTCTGCGGCATCGATGTCGACGCGAAACGCCTCCGCGAAGGCGCGAAGACAACTCCTAACCTCATGCTCGCCGCTGCCGAGACTCTACCGTTCCGCGATGCCTCGTTCGACGCGGTCGTACTCAACGAAGTCATCGAGCACGTCCGCGACGACCGCGTCGCCCTCGCCGAAGCGCTCCGGGTGATCGGACCGGGCGGTCACATCGCGATCTACGCGCCGAACCGCCTCTATCCGTTCGAGACCCACGGCGTCTACCTGGGTGATCGCTTCATCTTCGGCAACATCCCGTTCGTGAACTGGCTGCCCGACCCGCTGCGTAACCGCCTCGTCCCCCACGCGCGCGCGTACACGAAACGACGCATTCGCCGCACCTACCGCGGCCTCGCTGCCACCCCGGTCGTCGAGACCTACGTCTACCCGGGGTTCGACAACGTCATCGCCCGCCGAAAAACGGTCGGCCGCTTCCTTCGCGCCGCGCTATACCGCGCCGAGCGCACGCCGCTCCGTGCCTTCGGCCTCTCGCACTTCATCGTGCTGCGTAAACACGGCGCCGTAACGACATCGCAGGGGGAGACACAGACCATTGGCCAGCAATAGCTACGCGATCCGTCGCGCGATCCGCAGCCGGATGCGCCTCCGCGGTCCGAATGGCGTGCGAGTCCCGCCACGTCTGGCGCAGGTCCTCGGCGTACTGGCCGGCGGGTTCTTCGTCTTCATCGCCATCATGGGCGGCGCCAGCTACTGCGTCTATCGCTCCTACGCGGACGACCTCAAGCCGCCCGACGAAGTCATCGCGCAGCAGCCGTCGGGCGGCGCGCAGATCTTCGACCGCAACGGCAACCTGCTCTACGAGTACGTCGATGATCGCTCGGGCCTACGCTCGCCGGTGAAACTCGAGGACATTTCGCCGTGGATGATCGCCGCGACGATCTCGACGGAAGATTCGAGTTTCTGGTCAAACCCCGGGGTCAACGCGCGCGGCCTGGCCCGCGCCGCCCTCGAAGCACTCCATCTGCGCAACTCCGACTCCGCCGTGAACACCGGCGGCAGCTCGATCACGCAGCAGCTCGTGAAGAACGTCTACATCTCGCAGGACGATCGTCAGAAGCGCTCGTACAAGCGCAAGCTCAAGGAGACGATTTTCGCCTTCGAGCTTACCCAGCGCTATTCGAAGAACCAGATCCTCGAGTGGTACCTAAACCAGATCTCGTACGGCGGTCTCTACAACGGCGTCGAAGCCGCGTCGCTCGGATACTTCGGGAAGCACGCGAAGGATCTCACGCTGCCCGAAGCGGCGATGCTCGCCGGCATCCCCGCCTGCCCGTCCTGCTACGACCCGATCAACAACCCGGACGGCGCGATCAAGCGCCGAAACGAAGTCCTGCAGCTCATGCACACCCGCGATGACGTGAAGGTCAAGGACGATCAGGGCAACGAGTTCAAGGCCACCCGCATCCAGGTGAACGACGACGGCACCACCGTCGACGTCACCGACCCCGCGTTCTACATTTCGACCCTCGCCCAGCCCAACATCGTCCCGCAGCGCTTCCCCGTGCAGGCGCCGCACTTCGTCTTCGACGTAATCCAGCCTGAGCTCGAGCGACGCTTCGGGAAGGAGGCCCTGTACAGCGGCGGCCTCCGCGTCACGACGTCGATAGATCTCGACCTCCAGAAGAAGGGCCAGGACGCCCTCGAGAACTGGATCAGCCAGTACGAGGACACCGCAGACGGCCACAACGGCGCTATGGTCGCGATGGATCCAAAGACCTCCGAGGTGCTCGTCTACATCGGCTCGCGCGACTACTTCAACGACGCGATCCAAGGGCGAAACGACAACGCCGGTTCACTGAACTCGCCCGGCTCGACCCTCAAACCCTTCACATACACGGCCTCGTTCGAGGATCTCGGTTGGGGCCCGTCCACCGAGATCCTCGACACGCCTATCAGCTTCGATGACGGCAACCAGGTCTTCACGCCGCGCAACCCAAGCGGCGACTTCCACGGTCCGATCTCGGTGCGCAATGCGCTCGGCAACTCGCTGAATATCCCGGCGTTCAAGACAGCGCTCTACGTCGGCGTGCCCAACGTCGTTTCCGAGTACAAGAAGTTCGGCATGACGACGCTCGACAACCACACCTATGGCCCGTCCGTCACCATCGGCGGCGTGGATATCAAGCTTTCCGACGTCACGTACGCGTACACCGTGCTCGCCTCGGGCGGCGTCATGCGCGGCGTTCCCACCACGCTCTCGCTCCCGGACGGCAACCGCAAACTCGACCCGGTCACGATATTGCAAATCACCCGCCAGGACGGCACCGTTCTTTATCCCGACACCCCCGACCACCGCGTGAAGGTGCAGGAAGACCGCGTCGTCGATCCCGAATACGCCTACATGATCAACAACATCCTCTCCGACCCCAGCGCCTTCTGCATCACCTATGGATGCGGCGCGTTGAGCATCGGCCGGCCTTGGGGGGTGAAGACCGGCACCAGCGAGCCATACGAAAACAGCCGAGCCATCGGCGAGACGTGGACCTACGGTTACACGCCCGACCTCGTCACCGGCGTCTGGGCCGGTAACGCCGACAACACGCCGATGCATAACATCACCTCCACGTCGATCTCCTACCGTGCCGTCCGCGACTTCATGATGGCCGCGCTCGCGGACACGCCTCCGAGCAATTTCGAGCGCCCGCCCGGCGTCGCTGACGTCGACACCTGTACGCCGTCCGGCCTGAAGGTCACGCCCGCGTGCGGGCGACCGGTGAAGAACCTTCTCCCGAAGGACAAGGTCAAGAAGGACGACGACTGGTGGCGCAGCGTGAAAGTCGACATCCGCGATGGCCTCATCGCTACGGAGCTCACCCCGCCGCAGTTCGTGCAGGAGCGCCGCGCGCTCGTTATTCCCGATAGCGTTGAGGGCTTCGCGCGCAGCCAGGCACAGGAGTGGGCGCGCGTGCTCGGCGTCGGCACCGCGCCCACGCAGAAGAGCAGCGGCCAGGCGCCCGTCCGCATCGACCTGCCGAAGGACGGCCAGAACGTCAGAGGCACGGTGTCGATCGTTGGCCAGGCCGACTCCGATAAGTTCATCGCTTATCGTGTCGAGTTCGGATACGGCAACCCGCCGCTCGAGTGGAAGTTGATCATCCGGTCCGATCAGAAACAGCCCGGCGGAGGCCTCGCGCTCTGGAATACCGATGGTCTTCCCGACGGCACCTACACTCTGCGCGTCGTCGTCGAGGACGCGGACCGTGGTGAGTTGTCCAGCTTCATCACCGTCACCCTCGGCACTCCGCCGACCACCACGCCGATTGCAGGCCGTACGCCAAAGCCGAAACCCACGCCCCCGGACGGTGGGGGCGGCGACAACGGCAACGGCAACAACTAGCGGCGCATCACTCGCCGCGAAGATCAAGGAACCGGCGATTCGATCGCCGGTTCTTTGACGTCACCAGGACATGTTCCTCAGTCGTGATGCTCCGAAGGCTGCGGCGCCGGTTCCGCCGCGCCGCGCGGTATGAGGATGTAGCTGAACACGATCGCCGCTATCAGCGCCCCGACGACTGGCCCAAGGCAGTAGATCCAGCCGTCCTCCCAGTCGTTCTGCACGAGCGCCGGTCCGAACCAGCGCGCCGGGTTCATTGCCGCGCCCGTAAGCGGACCACCCATGAAGATGTCCATCGTGATCGTCAGCCCGATCGCCAGTGGTGCGATGGCATGAGCGCCACGTGCATCGACGGCCACGCCGTAGATCACGTACATCAGGAAGAACGTGAGGATGGCTTCGATGACCAGCCCGCGACCCGTCCCGATGATGATGAGTGGGTTCTCCCCCGCGTGAATGATCCCGGGTGTGCCGAGGTTGGTGGGGTCGCGCACGTCCGCGGGGAAGATGTAGTGGAGGATCAGCGCAGCGACGACGGCACCGAGCAGTTGCACCGCGATGTATGCGACGCCCTTTATCGCCCCGATCTTCCCGCCCGCCCAGAGTCCGATCGTGACCGCGGGATTGTAGTGCCCCCCGGAGATGTGGCCCGCCGCCGCCACCATCAGCCCGATCGCCAGACCGTGCGCCAGCGCGACCGCGACGAGCGTCCCCCCGTTATTGAATCCCTGCGTGTACGCCGTCATGATCGCGCCGGCTCCGATGAAGACCAGCGCGAACGGTCCGAGGAACTCCGCGGCAAGCGGTCGTATCCACTCGCTCAACAATTCCGCCGGCAGGAAGTTCTCGGCGTTGTACTCGCGCGCCGGGACCATCACGTCGGATTCCATCATGGCGCCACCCTCCAATTGCTAAGACGCTTGTTCTTTTGCAAATGTAGGGACGCGCGCGTTCGCGTGTCAATGAGATCGCTTTACATTGCGGGGCCTCGGACGCTCAGCGCCAGCCTTCGGTGTCAAGCGCCGCCTTGAAGCTCTCCGCGTACTCGCGGTCGCGCGGCACGCACCCCGTCGCGTACTGACCCAGTTCGTTGTGCTTCGCCCGCATCAGCGCCGTGCAGTAGCTCACCCCGATACACGACTTGTCTCGCTCCATCCCGCGCCCTTCGAGCGCGTCCGCCGCATAGTCTGGATACGCCAGCGCCCCCCGCCCCAGCCCCACCAGCGTCGCCCGAGAGTCGCGGACATTGGCCGCCCCGGCGTTCAGCGCGAAGTGCCTCAGCCATGAGTACCCGCTCCCCACGACCGCCAGCTCGGGAAACGCCTGCTGCATCTCCGCCGTCAGCCGGAAGTGCCGCTCCACTCCCGCCAGCGGGTGCTCCGGCGGCGTATATCCATCTACCGGCGCCTTCTCGAACGGTCGCCCGATGTGGGGGTTGAAGTACGGGCTCCCGATAGTCACGTTGACCATCGATAGCCCAAGCTGGCGCAACTCCCGGACGAGCGCCATGGGCTCACCTAGATCGGACCGAGTCGGATCGGATGCGTCCACGCCCCACCCGTCGCGATACGGCGTTGTCACTGCGACCGGCACACCGACGCCGTCCCGCGCCGTCGCGTACGGCAGACCGTCGTACACGTTCATCCGCGTGGCAAGCAGTATCGAATCGCCGAGCGCGTCCCGGATCTTCGCGAACACGCTCCGCACGAACCGCGTCCGTCCCTCGAAGTCGCCCCCGTAGCGTCCGGAACGCGATCGTGCCCCTAGCAGCTCATTCAGCAGGTACGTGTGGCACTGCTTCATGTCGACGAAGTCGAAGGCCGCGTCGCGTGCCAGCGTAGCCGCGTGCACGTACACATCCTCGAGCCGTTCCAACTCTGCGTCGCGGATCGGCTCGGCACCACCGCCCCGGACCGCGCCAAGCGCCTGACTGCGATGCGCGACGATCGGCGCCCGATGCGACCACCGCCCCGAATGCGTCAGCTGGAGCCCGACGAGAAACCCGTCGGTCGAGCCGAACCGCGCCAGTCTCGCAGCGCGTGCCTCCTCGAGCAGTCGCCGGATCGCCGGCGCCGTCTCATCCGTGAGCAGCAGCTGCCGAGGGTTCGCACGCACCTCCGGCAGCACGGCCGTCGCCTCGCCCCACAGCACGGCCGCCCCGCCCTCCGCGAACCGCCGCCACCGGCGGAACGTCAGCTCGCCCGGCGTGCCGTCGAGGTTCCCGTCGCACCCCTCCATCGGCTGCACGACCAGCCTGTTCGCGACCGCGCGCCCCCCGATACGCAACGGCTGCGCGAGCGGTGCGATGTCATCGTCGAATTCCATCGCGACGCGACGCTCGCGCACATCAGAGCGCAGGTCATCGAGCGTGCGATACCGGAAATACGCCACGCCGCGATCGTATCACGGTCAGTTCGAGACGGTCGCGAGACTCTTACGCTGCCTTAACCTCGATCTCGCGCGAAGCGTCGCGGAGCAACTCCCTCGGCACCTCGCGCCGCTCCTCGATCCACTTCGGCGCCGCGTCGCGCTCCGCGCCCGGACGGTTCATCACGAACGCCGCGACAAGCGTGCCGCCGCGCAACCACCACGCGCTGAAGCTCTCCGTCGTCACGTCGCCGCGATGCACGACGTCGTCTGCCCCCTCCGTGTCGCCCCAGAACTCATACGATAGGTCGAACAGGTCAGAGAAGAAGTACGGCACGTGCCCGAACGCCGCGCGTTCGCCCATCAGCGTGCGCGCGGCGTGCTTCCCCTGCTCCACTGCGTTGTCCCAGTGCTCGATGCGCCGCTGCTTGTCGAACAGCACGTCGCGATAGTTCGCGACGTCGCCCGCCGCGAGCACGCCGTCGGCGCTGGTCTCGAGATACTCGTTCACCACGACGCCGTTGTCCACGCGGATCCCTGCGTCGCGCGCTAGCTCGTCATTCGGCACCACGCCGATCCCCGCCACAATGACGTCGCACGCCAACCGCTTCCGGTCCGACGCGACGACGGCGGAAACGCGCCCGTCACCCTCCACGCGCTCTGCCGATGCACCTCGCAGGAAGGCAACGCCGCGCTGCTGGTAATACTGCTCGAAAAACGCCGACATCTCTGGCGTGAAGAACCGCTGCCACACGCGCTCGTCTGGGAACACCATGGTCGTCTTCACGCCGCGTTGCGCCAGCACCGATGCCACCTCCATCCCGATGAACCCCGACCCGAGCACCACAGCTTGCTTCGCATCCTCGTACGCGCGACGGATCCGCTTCGAGTCGTCGAGCGACCGAAGGTACGACACACCTTCCAGGTCCCTTCCCGGAATCTTCAGATCGCGCACGCGGGCGCCGGTTGCATACAGCAACCGCTCGTAGCCAAGAGTCGCGCCCGTTGTCAGGTGGACCTTTCGTGCGCCCGTGTCGATACGTTCGACCATCGAGCCGAGAAGTAAATCGATGCCGTGCGCGCGATAGAACTCTGGCGCGTTGATGTAGACGCTCGCTTCTTCGTCGTTCCCCAGCAGAAAGCCCTTCGACAACGGTGGCCGCTCATACGGTGGCGCACTGTCCGACGACACGATCGCCAGCTCGCCGCGTCCGAGCCCGCGCTCGGCCATCTCCTTCGCCGCGTACCCCGCGACCATGCCACCGCCGAGGATCACACACTTGAACTCAGGCATAGGCACCTCCTCCACGATCATTCCATCGTGAGCAGCACCACGTGCCAATACGCCTCATCGAAAGGCGACGGATCGCCGGACGGCGTCGCTGTGACGAAGGTCAATCGCTGCTGCGAGATATTGCGGTGCTGTCCGTGGGGCCGAAGAACGAACCGGTAGGGCTACACGGCGAGATGGGCGATCGTAACGCCCTCGCCGCCGTACTCGCGCGGCGCTTCTTCATACGACGTCACCAGCGGATGCTTGGAGAGGAACTGCCGCACCTCGCGACGCAGCGCCCCGGTGCCCTTCCCGTGGATGATCCGTGTCTCCGGCAGGCCTGCCCGGAACGCCTGGTCGAGGTACCGCTCCACCCTCGGCAGCGCGTCGAGCGCCGTCTCGCCGCGTAAGTCGATCTCCAGATCCACTGGCGCCGTCGGCGCGAGTGTCGTCGTCACCGCGTCCGTCGTCTTCCCGGTGCGCGACGGCCGTTGCACCCGCTCGACCTGAGACAGCTTGATCCGGCTGCGCAGCGGCCCGAGCTTTAACTCCACCTCGCCGCGCGCGTCCGGTTCGCCCAGCGCCTCGCCGAATCGGTCCATACCGCGTAGCCACACGAGGTCGCCTGCCTCGATCTCCTCCGGCGGCGGCCCCGTATGCTTCCCCGGCGCATGCGCCGGCCGCCGGCGCCGCGGAGCTCGCGCCTGCGTCGCCGTCGCCACGCGCTTCGTCTCCTCCGCCGCCGCATTGATCTTGGCTGCCGCCTCTTCGAGCTTCTGCCGCTCTATCTCCCGTGTCGCTTCCGAAAGCAACGCTCGGGCTCCCTCGACTTCGCGCTCCGCAGCCTCCCGCGCCTGCGCCAGCAGCCGCTCGCGCTCCTCGTCCACAGAGTCCAACCGCTGCTCGAGCCGCTCGCGGATCTCCTCCGCCTCCCGCCGCGCAACCTGCTCCGACCGACGCGCCGTCGCCGCGTCCTCCCGCTCTCGCCGGATGTCCGACAGAAGCGCCTCGACCTGCGCCTGCTCGGGCCCGATCGATCCCCGCGCGGCGTCGATGATCTCCGCCGGCATCCCGAGCCGCTGCGCGATCTCTAGCGCGTTGCTCCGCCCCGGCAGCCCGATCGACAGGTGGTACGTCGGCGACAGCGTTTCGAGGTTGAACTCCACCGAAGCGTTGCTGACGCCGTCCGTCGCGTGCGCGAACGCCTTCAGTTCGCCGTGATGCGTCGTCGCGATGACCAGCGCGCCCTTGTCGAGCAGCTCGCTGAGCAGCGCCCGCGCCAGCGCCGCGCCCTCCGTCGGATCGGTGCCCGCGGCCAGTTCGTCGAGCAGCACGAGGCTCCCCGAATCCGCCTCGCCGACGATCCGGATGATATTCGTCATGTGGCTGCTGAACGTAGATAGCGACTGCTCGATGCTCTGCTCATCGCCAATGTCCGCATACACACCCTCGAACACCGGCACGCGCGAGCCCGCGTCAGCCGGCACCGGCAGCCCAGCCTGCGCCATAAGGGCGAGCAGTCCTGCCGTCTTAAGCGCCACCGTCTTCCCGCCGGTGTTCGGTCCGGTGATCAGCAGCACCCGATAGTTCCCGCCGACGGTGACCGTTGTGGGCACCACCGGCGACTTGAGCAGCGGATGCCGCGCCATCAGCAGGTGTAACTGGGCCGGCCCCCGCACGATCCACGGCTGCTCAGCCCCTTCGTACGGCAACTCCGGCGCGCCGATCTCGTCCCCGAATCGCACCTTCGCCAGCGCCAGGTCGATGCGAGCCAGCACATCGACGCTCACGGTGATGTCGTACACTCGCGCGCCCGCGTCGGCGCTCAGCCGCCGCAGGATGCGCTCGACCTCGCGCTCCTCCTCGACTTGCGCCTCGCGCCATCGGTTCGCCAACTCGACGACTACCAGCGGCTCCAGCCACACCGTGGCGCCGCTGCCGGAGACGTCGTGCACGATCCCTCGGATCTGCCCGCGCATGTCGGCCTTCACCGGGATCACGTACCGCCCGTCGCGCAGCGTGATGATCGGCTCCTGCGCGACGCCCTTCGTCATCGACGACGAGAGGATCTCCTGGATGCGCTGGTACAGCCGGTCATGCAGCCCGCGCACTTCGCGGCGGATCGCGCCGAGCGTCGGGCTCGCCTGGTCCGTCACCTCGGCACGCTGGTTGATGCACCGGTTGATGTCGTCGATGAGCCGCGTCTGCGGCTCGACGACGCTCACCAGGTCCGCCAGCAGCGGGAGCGCCTCGTCCAGCCGCCCGATCGATGTCTTCAGCTCGCGCGCGCACGCCAGCGTCTCCGCGAGCTCCAGCAACTCGGCCGGCTCGAGCGCGCCGCCCCGCTCCGCCTTCTGCGCCATGCCGCGGACGTCGTGCGCCCCATTCAGCCCTGTCCGCGGCTTGAGCTGCAGCAGCCGCCTCGCCTCCGCCGTCTCCAGCTGCCGCCGCACCACTTCGTCGAAGTCCGTCGACGGCTCGAGCGCCATCGCCAGGTCGCGCCCCGCCGAAAACGACGTATGCCGCGCCAGCCGCGCGACGATCTTGTCGAACTCCAGCGTCCGCAACGCATGTGCGTCCATGAAGGTCAGTGTAGCCGGATGGTTTGGCGATGAAGGTCGGCGCCGGATGTCAGACCGAAGCCGCTACCCGAACACCCACCGCGTCGCCGTATCGGTAAACCGCCCCGCGGGATTGTCCTGCGTCCCGATGAACCCGAACGCCCGCTCCGGCCGCACAACGAAGATCGCCCCCTCGTCGCCCGACAGGTCCCAGTCGTACTTTCGCTTGTACTCGTCGATGAACCGGCGCAGCAGCGCCTTGTCGTCGCTGGTCGACGCCACCCCCTCGACGATCACCGCCTCGTCCGCCCCCTCTGTCGTGATCACCACATGCGGATCGCGCGCGAGGTTACGAGCCTTCCGCGACGAGGCGGCGCTGCTGAACAGAAACTCGTCGTCCAGCCACAGCCCCCACACCGCCGCCGAGTGCGGCCTCCCATCCGGCCGTGTCGTCGCCACCCAGTAGTTCCGTGACCGGGCCAGCCGTTCAGTCGCCCATGCCCACGGCAGCATCCCCGCCACCGATGCCTCGATCCCGTACCCCGGCATATCCGGCCGCTCAGCACGGGGTTCTCTCGGCATCGATCTCCCTAAATGTCAGCCGCGGACTGTAGGTCGCCGCCAGCTCGCCGCTGACCGCTGAACGCTGGGCGCTGCCCTACTTCTCCGGAAACGTCACCAGCGACGTGGTGCTCTCGATCCCCGGGATCGTCCGGATCTTGTCGCTCAGGATCGGCGGGACGTCGCTCAGCGACTCCACCTCGATCTCGATGACGACGTCGTACGGCCCCATGACTTCGTGCAGTTCCTTCACGCCGGCCACGTTCGAGATCGCCGACACGACGTTCTTCGTCTCTCCCGGGTTGGTCACGACGAGGACGTATGCCTTGATCATAGAAGCCACGCCTCCTGCGTATTGATCATGCGTATGTACTCTTGCTGGCGCCCAATGCCCGTCCGATACTGCATGGGACGTCGTGAGCCTACTTCGTACCCGTTGCTGCCACCGTGGTCAATATGAGACGGCCAATCCTCCTGCGGTGCCGCACCGGCAATCGCTAAACCGGGCCGAGCCCGAGTATGCGATAGAATAAGAGTGCGAGAGGAGCTCGCGTCCCGCCGGGATCGCCGCGAAGCCCAGTCCGCTGCGCGGCCGAGGCAGTAGTGGTCGAAGATATCTTCCAGACGGATCCCATCAGCGCCCTCGGGCTCGAACCTCCTGTATCCATCGGCCGCCACGCATCCGTAGGGGAAGCCCTGACCGCCGTCCAGCGCCACGGCCGTGGTTACGTGCTCGTCGTCGATGCCGGCGGCCGCCCCGTCGGCATGATGAGTGAGCGCGAAGTCCTGATGAAGGTCGTCGCCCGAGATGTGAAGTACGGCGAAACCGTCGATAAGTACATGTCGCCGATCGACCAGACGCTGACCAACCGCGACCCGATCGCCGATGCCGTGAAGCTCATGAACGAGGCCGGCGAGCGGAACATCCCGATCGTCGACCAGGAGGGCAAGGCGGTCAGCGTGTTGCGGACGCTGGACATCATCCACTTCCTCGCCGAGGCCTTCCCGGCGCAGGTCCTGAACCTGCCGCCAAGGCCGCACCAGCTGATCCCCGAACCGGAGGGCGCGTAGTGACCACGCTGACCAGGGAATCCGACCAGTACGAGCACCCCGAAGTCCTCGAGCTCGACCGCGTTACCATCCGCTTTGCCGGCGACTCCGGCGACGGCATGCAGCTCGCCGGGACGCAGTTCACGAAGACCTCGGCGGTCGTCGGAAACGACATCAGCACCTTCCCGGACATCCCGGCCGAGATCCGCGCCCCCCAGGGTTCCCTCCCGGGCGTCAGCGGCTTCCAGGTCAGCTTCTCCAGCCACGAGATCTACACCCCCGGCGACGCCCCCGACGTCCTCGTCGCCATGAACCCGGCCGCGCTCAAGACCAACCTCCCCGACCTGCCGCGCGGCGGGCTCCTCGTCATCAACGAGGACGAGTTCACTGAGACGAACCTTCGCAAGGCGGCGTACAGCACGAACCCGATACAGGACGGCAGCCTCAAGTCGTATCGCGTCTACAAGGTCCCGATCTCGACGGTCAATGCTCGCGCCCTCAAGGACAGCGGGCTCACGGCGGTCCAGATCGACCGCTGCAAGAACATGTTCGCTCTCGGCCTCATGTTCTGGATGTACAGCCGACCGCTCGAGACGACGCTGCACTGGATTGACGACAAGTTTGGCAAGAACCGCGCGGTGGCGGACGCGAACCAGACCGCGTTGAAGGCCGGCTACCACTTCGGCGAGACGACCGAGATGTTCGCCACGCACTATCACGTGCCGAAGGCGAAACAGAAGCCGGGCCTCTACCGGAATATCACCGGCAACGAAGCGACCGCCCTCGGCTTCCTCACCGCCTCGAAGCTCGCCGGCCGCCCGCTGTTCTACGGCAGCTACCCCATCACGCCGGCCAGCGACGTCCTCCACGAGCTCGCGCGCCTGAAGCGATTCGGCATCCGCACCTTCCAGGCCGAAGACGAGATCGCCGCCGTCGGCGCCGCCATCGGCGCGTCGTTCGGCGGCGCGATGGGCCTCACCGGCACCAGCGGCCCCGGCCTCGCCCTCAAGAGCGAAGCTATCGGCCTCGCGGTGATGGTCGAGCTGCCGCTCGTCGTCATCGATGTGCAGCGCGCCGGGCCGAGCACCGGCATGCCGACAAAGACCGAGCAGGGCGACCTCCTCCAGGCGCTCTACGGCCGCAACGGCGAGTCGCCGGTGGCGGTCGTGGCGCCCGCGACGTCAGCCGACTGCTTCGACATGGCGATCGAGGCTTGGCGCATCGCCATCAAGTACCGCACGCCGGTCATCTTCCTGTCCGACGGCTATCTCGGCATGGGCTCCGAGCCATGGTTGGTACCCGACTTCGAGAAGCTCCCAAAGATCGAGGTGGAGTTCGCCTCGGACCCGGAGACGTTCCGGCCGTACGAGCGCGACCCTGAGACTCTCGCGCGCCCGTGGGCGATCCCCGGCACGCCGAACCTCGAGCACCGTATCGGCGGCCTCGAGAAGGCCGACATCACCGGCAACGTGAGCTACGACCCCGTGAACCACGACAAGATGGTGAAGTTCCGCGCCGAGAAGATCGCACGGATCGCCAACGACATCCCGCTGGTCGAGCCCTGGGGCGAAGAGTCGGGCGGCCTGCTCGTGCTCGGATGGGGCAGCACGTATGGCGTGATCACGACTGCCGTGCAACGCGCCCGCGCCGAGGGCAAGAAGGTGTCCGCGGCGCACATCCGTCACCTCAATCCGCTGCCGCGCAACCTCGAAGAGGTGCTGCGCGGCTACGACCGGGTGCTGATTCCGGAGATCAACCTCGGCCAGCTGGCGCTGCTCGTCCGAGGCAAGTTCCTCATCGATGCCGAAGGCCTGAACAAGGTCGCGGGACGGCCGTTCACGATCAGCGACATCACGAACAAGATCAACGAGATGTTGGGATAGAGGCGAATATGGTCACGGCGGAACGCAGCAACGGCGCAACCGAGGGTCTGAGCCGAAAGGACTTCGTCTCCGACCAGGAAGTCCGATGGTGCCCCGGCTGCGGCGACTACTCCATCCTCGCTCAGACGCAGCGCATCATGCCCGACCTCGGCCTCCCGCGGGAGAACATCGTCTTCATCAGCGGCATCGGCTGCTCCAGCCGCCTGCCCTACTACATGAACACCTACGGCTTCCACAGCATCCACGGCCGCGCGCCGACGATCGCCACCGGCCTGAAGGCGTCCCGCCCGGAGCTGAGCGTGTGGGTCGTCACCGGTGACGGCGACGCTCTGAGCATCGGCGGCAATCACATCCTCCACGTCCTGCGGCGCAATGTCGACCTGCAGATCATCCTGCACAACAACGAGATCTACGGCCTGACGAAGGGGCAGTACTCGCCGACGTCGGAGTTCGGCAAGCGCACGAAGTCATCGCCCGTCGGCACGATCGATGCGCCCCTGCACCCGCTGACCGTCGCACTCGGCGCCGAGGCGTCGTTCGTCGCACGCTCGATCGACACCGACGCTCACCACCTCGTCGGCACGCTGCAGCGCGCGTACGAGCACAAGGGCGCGTCGTTCGTCGAGGTCTACCAGAACTGCAACATCTTCAACGATGGCGCCTTCGCTGACTTCGCCGCGAAGGAAGTGCGCGCCGATCGCACGCTCGTCCTCGAGCACGGCAAGCCGATGATCTTCGGCAAGGAGCGCAACAAGGGCATCCGTATCAACGGGCTGGCGCCTGAAGTCGTCGAGATCGGGAAGGACGGCATCACCGAGGCCGACCTCCTCGTCCACGACGAGACGCGCCCCGACCCGACGATCGCGTTCATGCTCAGCCGGATGGAGTGGCCGGACTTCCCGGTGCCAGTCGGCGTGCTGCGCGCCGTCCAGCGCCCGACCTACGATGCGCTGATGAGCGAGCAGATCGAACACGCCGTCGAGCTCGAAGGCCCGGGCGACATCCGTGAGATCTTCGTCGAGGGCGACACCTGGACCGTCGAGTAGCGGAGCCGCCGCGATGATCTGCCCGTACTGCGCGTTCGACAACATCGAGGGCGTTGACCACTGCGAAAACTGTGGCCACGACCTCCGCGGAATCGATCAGCCCGACGCTCCGGGCGCCGAACGAGGCCTCGAGTTCATCTACCAGCGCTTGGCTGACCTCCCGGCCAACCGCCCGCACGAGGTCAACGTCACCGACCCCGTCTTTCTCGCCGTCCGCACCATGCAGAACAAAGAGACGGGCTGCGTGCTCGTGATGGACGGCCGCCACCTCGCCGGCATCATCACGCCGTGGGACATCCTCCACAAAGTCGCCGGCCCGACCGAAGACCTGAACGCCGTAACCTGCGGTCAGATCATGACCGCCGATCCGGTGTTCCTCCGCGACGACGACAACGTCGGCGTTGCCATCAACAAGATGTCCATCGGCGGCTTCCGCCACATCCCGCTCCTCCAGGGCGGCACCCCCACCGCCGTCCTGAGCATCGCCGACGTCTTCCAGTACATCGCCCCCCATTTGGCGTAACGACTCGTCCTACATTCCCTGAGGCGTCCGCTCCGCATAACATGCTCTCCATCACGCCGCCCCGCCGGAGGCGCACCCGATGGCCATCGTATCTACCGAAGCCGACGTCATCTCCGCCGCGCGCGCCCTTGCGCCGGCCGTGCGAGAGTCGGCCGACGAGACGGAGCGCCTCCGCCATCTCGCGCCCGGCATCCTGCAGCAACTCCGCGACGCCCGCCTCTTCGATCTGGTGATCCCCGAGAAGTTCGGCGGCCTCGAAGCGGACGTCATCACGATGATGCGCGTGATCGAGGAGGTGTCGGAGGCCGACGGCTCCACCGGATGGTGCGTCGGCATAGGCAACGGCACCGCCGTCGTCAGCGGCTCCCTTGACGACACCATCGCCCGCGACATCTTCGCTCGCGGCAACATTTGGGGCGGCGCCGTCGCGCCCATGGGCCGTGCAACGCCCGTCGATGGCGGGTTTCGTGTCACCGGCCGCTGGCCCTTCGCCAGCGGATGCAACCACTGCGCTTGGCTCGTAGGCGGAAGCCTCGTCTTCGACGGCGACAAGCCGAAGATGCTCCCCAACGGCATGCCCGAATGGCGCCTGATGACCTTTCCCAGGGAAGACGTCGAGATCATCGACACGTGGAGCGTCGCCGGGCTCCGCGGCACCGGCAGCCACGACATCGCCGTCCACGATGCCTTCGTGCCCGAGAATCGATGCATGGGCATCGCCGCCGATCGCCCGATGCAGCCCGGGCCGCTGTACCGCTATCCGGTCTTCGGCTTCCTCGCGCTGACCGTCGCGCCCGTCGCCACCGGCATTGCTCGCCGCGCGATCGATGAGCTGCTCGCCATCGCGAGGACAAAGACGCCGACCGGCAGCCGCGGCTCGTTGCGTGAGCGCGGCACCGTCCACCAGGACATCGCTTTGGCGGAAGCGGAGTTGCGTTCGGGCCGCGGCTTCATGTACGACGCCGCGTGCGAAATCTGGGATCTGTGCGTCGCAGGCGAACATATTCCCGACGACAAGCGGGCGATGCTTCGCCTCGCCTGCGCGCACGCCGTCACGACGTCCGCCCGCGCCGTAGACATCGCGTATCGCCTCGGCGGAGGCACTTCTCTGTACGAGACGAGCGTGCTGCAACGATGCTTCCGCGACGTGCACGCCGCCACCCAGCACATCGTGCTCGGCTACGCGAACTACGAGCTCGCCGGCCAGGTCATGCTCGGCATGCCCCCGTCAACCATGGCGTTATAGAGCCGCAGACGATTCGTACCGTCCGCCTTCGCCGACGAACGCCGTTTAAGGAGACCAACAACGTGAAAGCCGCCGCCCTGAAAGCTTCGAAGACGGTGGACATCGTCGACCTGCCGGACGCCGATCCGCCTGCGGGCGAGGTGAAACTCCAAGTCGCCTACTGCGGCATCTGCGGCTCCGACATGCACGAGTACGAATCGGAGACACCCTTTCGCGCACTCGGCGCTCTGCAGCCCGTGATGGGCCACGAATTCAGCGGGAAGATCGTCGCCGTCGGCGAGGGCGTGACGCAGTACCGCGTTGGCCAGCTCGCCACGGGCAACCCCGGCGCCGGTTGCGGCGCCTGCAAGTACTGCGACGCGGGCCGCGAGAACCTCTGCCGCGCCGGACCGAATGGCGGCGTCGGCTACACCCGCCCGGGCGCGTACGCCGAATACGTCACGATGCCCGAACGCAGCGTCGTACCGCTCCCCGACGACTCGGACCTCCGCGCATGCGCCCTCACCGAGCCGTTCGCCGTCGCGCGGCACGCGCTGATCCAGGCGCGATACCAGCCGGACGAGCTGCTCGTCGTCGCGGGCGCGGGCCCCATCGGCCTGCTCACCGTGATCGCCGCACGTCAGAGTGGCGCGCACCGCATAGTCGTGTCGGAGCCGCTCGCCGGACGTCGCGCTGCCGCGGAGCGCGCCGGCGCATCGCACGTCATCGAGCCAAAGGAGCTGATCAACAACGCCTACGCTCTCTCCGAGGGCAACGGCGCCGAAGTCAGCGTTGACGCGTCCGGCCTTCCTGCCGGCATCGCAGACTGCGTGAACGCCACGGCGCGCGGTGGACGCATCGTCCTCGCCGGCGTCAGCGAGCAGACGTTCCCGCTCGACATCCTCCGCTCGATCATCAGCGAATTCACGTATATGGCGGTGCTCGGATACACCCGGCAGGAGTTCATCGACTCCGCCGCGATGATCGCGTCGCGTGAAGTCGACGTCTCACCGGTGATCTCCGAAGTCGTCCCGCTCGGCGCCACGCCCGACGCCTTCGCGCGGCTCTCCGACGGCCGCAACGACCTCTGCAAGATCCTCGTCTCGCCCGATGCCTGATCGCCCGCTTACCTTCCGGCCGATGACGGAAGCAGACCTCGCCCCGACGACGTACGTCCGCAAAGCAGCGATCGAATCGCTGATCCGCTCCGAAGGCCGTGCCGTCGAGCCGTGGATGCCGCGCGCCCCGATTTTCCAGCGCCACCTCCTGACCACTGATCCGGAAGGATGCTGGGTCGCGGAGATCGACGGACTTGTCGTCGGCTACGCGCAGGGCTACGTGCGCGGGGACGTGTGGTACCTCTCGCAGCTCTTCGTCCAGCCTGATGTCCACGCCCTCGGCGCCGGGCAGGGCGCCCTCCAGCGCTCGCAGGAGTACGGGCGGCAGCGCGGTGCGAAGGTCTTCGCCGTCAGCTCGTCGACGGCCCACTCCGCCCAGGCGCTCTACATGCGCCACGGCATGTACGCCATCGGCATCAACTACCATCTCCGCGGCGCCGTCGAGCCCCTGCTCCGCCTCCCGGAACCAGATGCCCACCAGAAGCGCGTCGTCGACTGCAGCGGATGGCAGGACCGCATCGCCGATCTCGACCTCGAAGTCTGGGGAGGCGAGCGCCGCCCCGAGCACGCGCTCTTCCTCTCCGAACTCGGCTCCGTCAATAGCACATTCGCGCTCACCCGGGATGGCGACTTCCTCGGCTACTCGTATGCGCTCGACGACTTCGGCGGCTTCATCGGCCCCCTCGCCGCTCGCCGTGTCGAAGACCAACTCCCGCTCCTTCGCATGGCCGCCGCCTGGCTCCTCGACCGCGAAGTGAGCGACGCCGGCGCCTACTGTCCGACTAACAACCCGACGCTCATGCGAACCTTCCTCGACGCCGGATGGAAGTTCGACCACTGGAACTTCCTGCTCGCTTCGCAGCCATTCGGTCAACTTGACCGATATCTCCCTTCGGGCGGCCTGCTCTTCTGAACAGTGCTCTATCCCGCGCGGGTAGCGCGTCTTATAATCGCAGCACCACCCACCACTGCGACCGAGGCCATGACAGCAATCCACGACGAGCCGGCTACCCGAGGCGCCCGTCCGCGCAGCATCGTCACCCGCGAGGTCGTGCGCGAGCTCGAGCGCGTTCTCGGCCGCGAGAGGGTGATTTCGACGACGGAAGAGCTCATCGCGTTCGAGTACGACGGCACGATCGAGCGCGGCATGCCGCAGGCCGTCGTCTTCCCCGAGAGCACAGACCAGGTCTCTGCGGCGGTGAAGATCGCCCACCGATTCGACGTGCCGGTCATCCCGCGCGGCGCCGGCACCGGCCTCAGCGGCGGCACCGTCGCGGCGATCGGCGGCGTCGTCGTGGCTCTGACACGCATGAAGCGCATCCTCGAGATCGACCGCATCAACCGACTCGCCGTCGTCGAGCCCGGAGTCGTGAACCTCGACCTCACGCGCGCCGTCGCCGCCGATGGCCTGTACTACGCGCCCGACCCGTCGAGCCAGCGCGCGTGCACGATCGGCGGCAACGTCGCCGAGAACGCCGGCGGCCCGCACTGTCTTGCGAACGGCGTGACGACGAACCACGTGCTCGGCCTCGAGCTTGTGCTCGCCGACGGAGAGATCGTCTGGGTCGGCGGGCGCAACCGCGACGTCGCCGGCTACGACCTCACAGGCGCAGTCGTCGGCTCCGAGGGGACACTCGCGATCGCCACGAAGATCGTCGTGCGCCTCTCGCGCGCGCCGGAATCGACGCGCACGCTGCTCGCCATCTTCGACAGCGTCGAAGAAGCGTCGAACGCCGTGTCGGCGATCATTGCCGCCGGCATCGTGCCGTCCGCGCTCGAGATGATGGATCGCAACATCATCGCGGCCGTCGAGCCGGTCCTGCATTGCGGTTATCCGCTCGACGCCGAAGCGGTGCTGCTCATCGAAGTCGACGGCCTGGAAGAAGCGACCGTCGAGGACGCGCGCGAGATTGACCACCTCTGCATCGACTGCGGCGCCCGCGAGGTCCGCCTCGCCGTCGCCGAGGCCGACCGCACGCTCCTCTGGTCCGGCCGCAAGTCGTCGATCAGCGCGCTCGGACGCTTATACCCGAACTACTACGTCCTCGACGGCGTCGTCCCGCGTACGAAGCTGCCGGAGATCCTGCGCCAGACGTATGACGTCGGCGCGCGCTTCGGCCTCGCCGTCGCGAACGTCTTCCACGCCGGCGACGGCAACCTCCACCCCAACCTGCTCTTCGATGCCCGGGTTCCGGGCGCCACCGAGCGCGTCCTGGAAGCTGGCGCCGAGATCATGCGCCTCTGTGTCGCCGCGGGCGGCACCATAACCGGCGAGCACGGAGTCGGCCTGGAGAAACGCGACTTCATCAGCTGGGTGTACGACGAGAACGATCTCGAGGCGATGTCGAAGCTCAAGGCTGCATTCAAGGCGCGCGAAAACTACAACCCCTGCAAGGCGTTCCCCACCCATAAGGGCTGCGGCGAAGTGACGCAGGCGCAGGTCCAGCGCGTCGCCGCGGCCCTCGGCGAGGAGATCTATGTCTGACGCCGTGGCCACCAGCCGGCTCGACGAATTTAGCGCTGCGATGAGGGATCTCGACCCGGACCAGATCATAGAGTCGCAGCTGGAGCGCTTCGCCATCGATGGCATGACGCCGGATATCGCAGCCGAGCCGGCGAACACGGAGCAGCTCTCGCGCATCCTGACGGAAGCACATGAATCGCACCTCGCCGTCGTGCCCTTCGGCGGCGGTTCCCATATCGCTCTTGGAAATCATCCAGAGGCCTACGACGTCGCGCTCTCAACGACCCGCATGGACCGCGTGCTGGAGCACGAGCCCGCCGACCTCACCGTCACCGTGGAAGGAGGCATCCCGCTCGCCACCCTCCAGGCGAAGCTCGCCCAGCACGGCCAGTTCCTCCCCCTCGATCCACCCGGTGCCGCGCGCGCCACGATTGGCGGCATCCTCGCATCGAACGCCTCCGGACCGATGCGGCACGGCTACGGTACCGCGCGCGATTGGCTCCTCGGCATCCGCGTCGTCCACGGCGATGGCACCATCAGCAGGGGTGGGGGCCGCGTCGTGAAGAACGTCGCCGGCTACGACATGCCGAAGCTTTACGTCGGCTCGCTCGGCACCCTCGGCGTCATCGCAGAAGCCACTTTCAAGGTCGCTCCGCTGCCGAAGTCGCAATCTACCATCGCCGTTGCCTGCGACTCACCGCACGGCGCGGGCACTCTGGTCTTCGCCGCCCACGATGCTGGCCTCGCGCTGCACGCCGCGGAGCTGCTTTCGCCGCCCGCCGCGTACGCAGTCCTCGATCAACCGCGTTGGACGCTTCTCTTCCGCGCGGCCGGCGGTATGGGTGCCGTGGACCGCACGTTGCGCGACATCCACCAGCTCGCCGCCGGCATGAACGCGCAGTTCGAGATCCGCGAAGGGCCGGCGACGTGGCGGGCATGGGACGAAGCCTTCTCGGACGCCGAGCTCGCGCTGCGAATCAGCGTCCTGCCAGCCCGCGTCCCCGACGCTATCGAAGTGCTCGACCGCCGGTTCATCGGCGCCGAGCCGCGCCTCTCCGCCACGTTGAGCGCCGGCCTCATCCGCGCCCACGTCCGGCCGACGCGTGAAGCGCGCGCCGGTGCGCTCGTCGTCCGCGCTCGTGAAATCGCAGATCGCTACAACGGCGCTGTCATCGTCGAAGCCGCTCCGCCCGCGCTCAAACGCAAGATCGATGTATTCGGCCCGCTTCGTCCCGACTTCGCCATCATGAAGCGCATGAAGGAAGAGTTCGACCCCGACCGCACGCTCGCGCCCGGCCGGTTCGTGGGGAGACTCTAGTGGCACACATCCTCGACGAGCACGTCCAGGCCGATCTCGAGCACGCCGGGCACGTGCACGAGCTGCGCGAGGACATCGCCCGCTGCGTTCACTGTGGCTTCTGCCTGCAGGCCTGTCCCACGTACCTCCAGCTCGGCATGGAGACCGACTCACCGCGCGGGCGGATCGCCCTGATCGACGCCGTGGCGTCGGGCCGCGCCTCGCCGTCGCCGTCGCTGCTTGAGCATCTCGATCTGTGCCTGCAGTGCCGCGCCTGCGAGACCGCCTGCCCTTCTGGCGTGCGCTTCGGCAGCATCATGGAGCGTGGGCGAGCGTCTGTGGTTGAGTCCGGAGCGCGGCCACTCTCCTGGTGGCTGCGCATCACGGCGCTGCGCGTGCTCCTGCCGCACAAGCGTCGCATCGCCGCCGCCATGACGATGCTCCGCGAGTACGAGCGTTCGCCGCTCCGAAACCTCGTGCGCCGCTCGAAGCTCCTCGATACCCTGTCGCCGAAGCTTGCGGACGCCGAGCGCACCCTCCCCGATGTCCCCGCGACGCCGTTCGAGTCGCCGTCGCAGCCCGCCGGCCTGACGAAGTCAGTCGCCCTGCTCACCGGCTGCGTGATGCCGCACCTCTACCCGCAGACCCACGCCGCCACCGTGCGCGTGCTAAACCGCCTCGGCTATCGCGTCGTGTTCCCGGAACAGCAGGTATGCTGCGGCGCGCTCAACGTGCACGCCGGCGACCGCCGCACCGCGCGCCAGCTCGCCCGCCGCAACGTCGATGCGTTCCTCTCTGCCGGCGTGGAAGCCGCGATCGTGAACTCCGCCGGCTGTGGCTCGACAATGAAGGAGTACGGTGAGCTGCTCGCGCAGGACCGCGTCTACGCGGACCGCGCCGCGCGACTCGCTACGATGACGCAAGACGTACTGGAGTTCGTCGCGGCCCAGCAACCGCCCACGCTCGGAAAGATTAAGCGCACTGTGACGTATCAGGACTCGTGCCACCTCGTGCACGCGCAGAAAGTCACGAAAGCTCCACGCCAGATCATGCAGGCGATCCCCGGGCTCGAGCTGCGCGAGCTGGCCGCGCCAGACCGCTGCTGCGGCAGTGCTGGCATCTACAGCTTCGTCCAGCGCGACATGTCCGCCCGCCTGCTCGCCGACAAGATGGACGACGTCGCCGCGACCGGCGCGACGACGATCGCGACCGCAAACCCTGGCTGCATGATGCAACTCGAGTCTGGTGCTCGCCTCCGCGGCATGGACACACGCGTCGTGCACGTCATCGAACTGCTCGACGAAGCGATGCGCGTCACCCCCGAGCAGTCAGCAGCGAGCCGCAACGGCCACGCTCTACACGCTGCCGGCGCCGAAACCGGAGAGGCCTCGCACGGCCGCATATGACCGTCCGGATCGACAGCATCTACATATCGCCGGTCAAGTCTCTGGCGCTGACGCAGCTCGATAGCGCGCGCCTCGAGAAACCGGGGATCGCAGGCGACCGCGCGTTCTTCATCATCGACGATCGCGGCAAGCTCTTCACTCAGCGTGATCACGGCGCACTCGTGCAGGTTGCCGCACGCTACGATCCCGACGCTAACGACCTGGCGCTCACATTTCCCAGCGGCATGGAGCTACGCGACGTCCCTGAGCCCGGCGATGCTGTGACCGTAGACTTCTTCGGCGCGCGCCCGGTCGAAGGTCACGTCGTCGTCGGGCCTTGGAGCGCCGCCCTCTCCGACTTCGCCGGGCGGGCGCTGCGTCTCGTGAAGGCGACGACGCCGGGAACGTCGTTCGACGGCTTCCCGATATCGATGTGTTCCAGCGGCTCGCTCCTCGCCCTCGCACTCGCTGCTAAGGCGAACACCATTGACGGGCGCCGCTTCCGCCAGAACCTCTACATCTCGGGCACTCCGCCTCACGCCGAAGACGGCTGGATCGGCCGCGAACTGCGCATCGGCGAGGCGGTCATCCGCGTGAAGATGCGCGACGAACGCTGTGCCATCACGACGCACAGCCCCGACACCGGCGACATCGATATGAACACGCTGAAGATCATCGCGTCGTACCGCACCGACCAGCCGAAGGAAGTCAACTTCGGCGTCTACTGCACCGTCGTCCAGCCCGGGGACATCGCCGTCGGCGACGCCGTCGTGCCTCCGGACCCCGCCATCGACGCCTAGCCGAACCGCACATTCATCCGCATTCTTCGTGTAGCATCGTCGCGATGACACCGCGACAGATTGTTACGCAATACGCGATCGCGCTCCTTGCGAGTGCGTTCGCCATATCCGCATGCCGCGGCGGATCGGCTAATCCGGCATCCCGCGCAACGACCACTAAGTCCCGCACAACGCTGTCTTCAGCGCCGCCGAACTCGACCATGCCATCGCTCACGCCCGAAACCCAGACGTGCGCGCCGCCGTATCCCTCCGGCCCACCGACGCCACTCACCGTATTCTGCGCTGACCCCTCGCGTATGGAGCCCGCCCGTGTCCTGCGCATCGTCGATGGCGACACCATTCACGTCGAACTCAACGGCAAGGAGGAGATCATCCGCTTCTATGGCGACAACACGACCGAGCACGGCCAGCCCTGCTTCGACGAAGCCACCGAACGCACCCGCCAGCTCGTCGGCGTTGAAGTCCGTCTGGTACCGGACGCCCGCAACCGTGACCGGTATGGCCGGTTGCTGCGCTACGTCTACACACCGTCCGGCCTGAACGTCGAATCCGAGATGGTCGCTGAAGGCCTTGCTCACGCCTGGCGCACGGATGGAGCGCTCCGCCTCTCGATAATCGCCTTAGAAGACGCTGCGCAACAGGCGCACGTCGGCTGCCTCTGGCGTTAGCTCACGCCGAAGCGGCGCGCTTCCCGTTCGATCGTCCCGCGGACGACGCCGCGAGCCGTCGCTGTGCGATCTCTACGTACTCCGGCACGCTCTCGATGAGCACCCAGTCCCGGCGGTGCTTCTCGGCCGCCAGAGCCAGCGTCCCCGCCCCGCCGAACGGATCCAGCAGCAGCTCCCCCGGATGCGACGCCAGCAGCACCGCTCGCTCGAGCAGCGCCACGGGCTTCTGCGACGGATGCTTCCCCTCCGCGCGTTCGCTCTTCGACGTCACCGCGAACTCCCAGAGGTTCCGCATCTGCTTGCCGCCGTTCATCTCCTTCGCGTCCCAGTAGTTGAACGTCCATCCCGTCGCCTTCGCGGGCGTCTCGTTTACCGCCCAGACGATCTGCTCCGTGCTCTCCGTTAGCGTCCGCGCCGTGATGTTCGGCTGAGCGTTGGGCTTGAACCACACGATCGAGTTCAGGATCCGCCGCTCCAGCACCTGCTGCAAGATGAATCCGAGCTGGTAGATGTTGTGGTACGTCCCGAAGACCAGGATGTTCCCGTTCGGCTTCACCACGCGGCACACTTCCCGCAGCCAGGCGGCATTGAACGCGAAGAACTCGTCCTTCGAGAACGCGTCCCACGCCTCCTCCATCGTCACGTGCGACGAGAACGCCCAACCAAGCCCGTTCTTGCTCTTCCGGCCGCTGCCGGATCCGATGTTGAATGGCGGATCGACGATGCAATGGTCGATGCACCCGTCCGGCCACTCCGCCATGATCGAAAGGCAGTCGCCCGAGAGCAGCGTGTTCCGCCGCTCCGCGTCGAGATGCGTGATCGTCGCCGAAGACCCGTTTCGCGAAGTTCGTGAAGCCATCGTCGTATTAGATCGCGCCGGGCGATCGGCGTCCGTAAGGGAACTCCCGCACCCGTCGCGCGGAGGCCGCCTATATCGCAGTCTGCCGCGTCGCACGCGATCGCGGAACGCCCACGTCAAGCGCCTCCCATCCGCCGTCCGCAGGGAGCCGGCGCGTACCCGTCGCTACAATGCGCCGATGCCTCCACCCCCGAAAACCCTCGCCGAGTTCATCGATGCTCTGCGCGAAGGCCTCGTCTGCGACCGCTGCGGCAAGTACGTGGGCAGCCTCGCGAAGAAGCGCTACCTCCCCCCGCCCTACCCCGTCGCCCTGGACGGCGTCCCCGACGACGAGGTCCAGGCGCTCATCGCCTTCGAGTGGCACATGCTCGATCGCCTTCAGCGCGGCAACTTCACTATCCGCCATCCCCAGCGCGACGGCCACTGCGTCACCTTCCGCGAATGGCTAGCAGACGATGACGAAGAGGATGACGAAGACACCGAAGACAGCGCCTGAGTCATGTTCAGAAGGCGATCGCCGTTGCTCTGCAGCTCGCGAGTGAAACCCACGACGCCAATGCTGACTGCTGACCGCTGCTCCCTACGCCGCCTCTTCCTCCGCACGACCCCGATACCGCCTTAGCGGCCCTCGCCCCGTCAGCATGTTCACCCGTACCAGCGACACGAACGACCGCACTAGGTACGGGTCGAACTGCGCCCCCGCGTTCTTCTCCACCTCCCGCAGAGCCGACTCCTCCTGCCGCGCGCTCCGGTACGGCGTCTCCATGATCATCGCCGCGTACGCATCCGCGATGGCCATGATCCGCGCCGGCAGTGGGATCGCCTCCGCCTGAAGCCCCTTCGGATACCCGTCACCATCCCAGCGTTCGTGGTGGAACATCACGACCTCCAGCACCACCTGCGACATCCACCGCGGGCTCACCCGGAATACATCCCACTCCCTCAGCAGGTCGTATCCAGTCGAGACGTGGTTCCGTAGCATGATCGTCTCTGCATTCGAGAGCGGACCCGGCTTCACGAGCAGGTTCTCCGGCACCGAGATCTTGCCGAGATCATAGACGTGACCGGCCACCCAGAGTGCCGCGATCGTGTCGAAGGGAAGGTCCTGTCGGTTGGCAAGCTGGATGGCGTACTCGCTCGCCAGGCCCGCGTGGTGGCCCGAGTAGTTGTCTCTGCTGTCCAGCCGCTCCCGCCAGGTGGCGAGCAACCCCTGGACGTGCGTCCATGTCTCCTGCGGCCACAGAGTAACCAGCAGGTCAACGACCGCGTTCATCTCCAGGACGGACATCGTTCCGGACCCCCTGACGACCCGTAAGGATGTATCGGCACAGTGACCGAATTTGACCACAATGACCCCTCGTCGTTCCCGGGATTCGCGTTTCCACCACAATCCACCACCTGCGGGTATAGAACGGACGATCGGACAGGTGTAAAATGACATCGGAGAGGCGTATGAATCCGGCCAGCGGCCAGGAATCGGCTCCCGCGCCTCCGCGCGAGGTGCGGATGGGGGAGCCGGAGTGTCCCCGCTGCCGGAAGAGCTTCACTGCCAGCTACTGGAGTGGCGGCATCATGGTTCAGGCTCGCTGCCTCAGCTGCGACCTCAAATGGCCCCTCCCGGACGTCGTTTGAGCCCCAAATGCCTCTGCCGCTCGCCGATGACGCCCACCATGAACGGATCAACGACCCCGCAGGTGATTGATGGTTAAAGCGAAAGAAGAGCTCGAAGAGGTACTGACCGAGGAACCGGAGGCCGAGCTGCGCGCCGCCCTCCGCCCCATCCCCCACAAGCCGGAGACCGCCGCCGAGGAGCCTGTCGGCGAGACCCCCGACTCCGTTGAGCTGTACCTGAACGAGATCGCCCGCTACAAGCTCCTCCGCCCAGAGGAGGAGGTTCAGCTCGCCAAGGAGATCGAGAATGGCCGCATCCTGGACGAGCTCAGCGATGCCATGCTCGAGGATCTCCGGACCTGGCCGACGCCGGAACAGCTCACGATTCGCCTCATGCGAGAGGTCCTCGACGGTCTCGCGCTGGTGCGCCGCTCCCGCGTCCTCAAGGGCTACCCGCAGCGGCGCGGCTTCGCCGAGCAGCTCTACTTCCCGCCGCTCGTCGATGCCATCCAGGACCGCCTCGACGAAGAGGTCGAAGCCCAGATCGCCAAGGCCACGAAGCGCGAAACGACCCAGGTGCGCCCGGTGCTCATCACGCTCGCCGTCGTTCAGCGCATCACGCCCGAGGACGCTCGTAACGCGCTCGACGAGGCCCTATCCATCGTGAACCGGGGCATCACCCGCCCGAGCGACCGCACGCTAGCCGCGCGGCTCCGCATCCTCGTGCCGCACATCACCGCCGCCCGCGCGCAGGCGCAGCGCGCCGAGGAGCACATGGTGAACGCCAACCTGCGCCTCGTCGTCAGCGTCGCGAAGAAGTACGCAGGCCGCGGCATGCCGCTCATGGACCTCATCCAGGAGGGAAACGGCGGCCTTATGCGCGCCGTCGAAAAGTTCGAGCACCGCAGAGGCTTCCGCTTCAGCACCTACGCGACGTGGTGGATCCGGCAGGCCGTCGGCCGCGCGATCGCGGACAAGGGCCGCACGATCCGCCTACCGATCCACATCACGGAGCTCATCTCGAAGTACTCGCAGGCCCGCGAGCGCCTGTTCCAGCGCCTCGGCCGCGAGCCGAAGACGACAGAGCTCTCGAAGATGATGGGTATGCCGCCCGACAAGGTCCGCGAAGCCGCCCGCGCCCTTCGCCAGTCCGTCGTCTCGCTCGAGACGCCAGTCGGCGAAGAGGAAGAGGGCACCCTCGGCAGCGTCCTCGAAGACGTCATGGCGCCATCACCCGAGGAAGAGGCTTCGCGCCAGCTTCTGCGCGAGCGCGTCCGTTCCGCCCTCGACGTCCTCACGCCGCGCGAGCGCACCGTCATCGAGCTGCGATTCGGCATCAAGGACGGTCGCCCGCGTACGCTCGATATCGTCGGCAACGAGCTCGGCGTCACCCGCGAGCGCGCTCGCCAGATCGAAGCCCAGGCGCTCGAGAAGCTCCGCCGCAGTAACGGCAACCTCCGCGGCGAAGGCGAATTCTAGGCCCAAGGGACGTCAAACGAGCGTAGCGCCCGCTCAACGCGGGCGTTATCGTACTCCAACGCTGCTGTCAGCTAACAACATGGAGCGAAAGTTAAGCATGACCGCCCGCTTCCCGCCGCTCGACGTCACCGAATACTGGGCCACGGTCAACGACGACCTCATCAAGATCGTCGACGCCATTCCCGGCGAACAGCTCAACTACAGCCCGAAGCCAGAGCTCTGGAACTTCCGCGGCATCCTCCTCCACGTCGCCGATGCCCGCGACAACTGGCTGACACGCGACGTGAAGGATGACGTCGAAGCTCCGAGCGTGTGGCAGACGACCCGATCGAAGGCAGAGATCCAGCGCGAATACCGGCGTACGTGGGAACGGCTCGAAGGTTTCCTGCGCGATGGGACGAAACTCGACGCCACCTACAATCTCCTGGACAACCCCGCCGAACCCGCGGAACCGGTGAACGGCCACTGGATCGCGTGGCACCTGCTCGAGCACGACATTCACCACCGCGCCGACCTGCTCCACTACCTTGCCCTTCTCGGCGAGCCGATGCCGGACGTCGCGCCGCTCTAGCGACGATGAATCCCGCGCTCGTCGGCATCTTCCGCTACAACAGGTGGGCGAACCTCACCCTCATCGACGCGTGCTGCGACCTCTCGGACGAACAACTCGACTCGAAGCTCGCTGCTGCATCGGGCACTCTACGCGAGCTTCTGCTCCACATCGTCGGCGGACAGCAGACGTGCGTCCTCCGCACGATGGGCCGCCAGCACGAAGGCGAGCTGACTCGGTACAGCCCCTGGCCCGGTTTCGAATCGCTCCGTGACATCGCCGTGCGCTCCAGCGATGACCTAATATCGATCGCAGAGTCGTTGGACGCCGACGCCGACGTCGAACTCGCGTGGCGTGGTACGTCCTACCGGTTCCCGAAGAGCTTCTTCCTTGTCCACGCTGCCGAGCACAGCGTGGAGCATCGCACCGAACTCAAGCTGTCGCTCGCAGCAGTCGGCGTCGAAACGCCCGACCTCGACGGTTGGGCTTACGCCGCCGCCATGGGGTACGGCCAGACGACGTAGTCACCGCAGCGGCGTACCTGCCCTTCGCGCGCAAGATGGTTCATCTGTACCTGCCAGCACGCCGCACTCCTCCGCTAGCATCGAAATAGTCGGAGGACGAGTTGCGGTTGACAGAACATCTGTCTCGATCTCGACGCAGCGCAACGTATACTGCACACGGTGTCCGCCGAAGGGCGCCCGCCGGCCCACCGAGCAGATCTGGCCCCGCAGGCCCGGAGGCACGACGCATGGTTCTCGGCAAACTTCGCATCCTCGCGCCCACCATCGACCTCGAAGCTCCCGATCAGCCCTACGCCGAGGACGGCTCGCCCCTCACCTTCTCAGCAATGCTCGAATACGTGCGCCGGATGTGGGGTGACAAGGTCATCTTCCAGCAGAAGGCGCGCCGCACTTGGACCCGCGCCTCCGCGAACGACGTCTACGAAAGATCCCACCAGGTCGCCGCCGGACTCATCGACCTGGGCCTGCAGCCCGCCGACCGCGTCGCGCTGATCATGGAAAACGGTGTCGACTGGCTGTACGCCTACTACGGCATCGTCCTCGCTGGCGGCGTCGCTGTGCCGATGTACTACGAGCTTAAGACCTCCGAGATCACGGAGATGATCGCCCACGCCGAACCTCGAATGGCGATCACCTCCGCCAGGGCGCTGTCGAAATTCGAGGTGAGCCTCCCGCAACTGCGAGCCCTGATCGTCGCTGGCGAGCCGGCCGCGACCGGCGAAGCTGCGCTCGACGACAAGCGCCTCACGCTCGATGACGTGGCCGCCCGCGCCACGCCCGAAAGCCGCGAGCAACTCCGTACCCTCGAGATTCGGCCTGATGACCTCGCGTCGATCGTCTTCACCTCCGGCACCACCGGCGGCTCGAAGGGTGTGATGCTGACGCACCGGAATTTCCTCGCCAACTGCTGGTCCATCCAGCGTTCGATCCCGTTCGGGGAGCGTGATCGCTTGGTCACGGTGCTGCCCATGCACCACGCGTTCCCCTTCACGGTCACCGCCGTCGTCGCGCCTGTCGTCGGTGGCGAGGTCACATTCGAGAACGACCTGCGCCGGATCCGCGACCGTATGGCCGAAGTCAAGCCCACGCTCTTCGCCGGCGTCCCAGCGCTGTTCGAGCTGATGTACCGCAACGTCCTCCAGCGCATCGAGACCGAAGGCCGCCTCGAGACATTCGAGCGTGGCCTGAAGATCTGCGAAACCACGAAGCAGCGCACGGGCATCAACATCGGCCGCATCGTCTTCCGTGAGCTGCACAAGCGTCTCGGCGGAAGCCTGCGCTTCATGATCAGTGGCGGCGCCGCCCTCAACCCGCAGGTGGCGCTGAACTTCTCACGTCTCGGTATTCCCATCCTGCAGGGCTGGGGCATGACCGAAGCCGCGCCGGTCCTCTCGGTGCAGCGCTGGAACCCCCGCAAGTTCTACATGTCCAGCTATTACGAGGAGCAGATCGGAACCGTCGGCCAGGCGCTTGATGGCATCGAGATCGGCATGATCGACGTCCCCGAGAAGGAGTTGTACGTCCACCTCCACGGCGAGGGCGAACTCGTCGCCCGCGGCGCGAACATCACACCCGGCTACTGGCGCTCCGAGGACGCCACGAAGGCTGCCAAGGTCGACGACTGGCTCCGCACGGGCGACGTCGGCTACGTGGACGAAGAGGGCAACATCTGGATCACCGGCCGCAGCAAGTACGTGATCGTCCTCGACTCCGGCGAGAAGGTCCACCCCGACGAGGTCGAAGAGAAGCTCGCACGCTCGCCGCTCTTCGAAGACCTCGTCGTCGTCCCGCGGAAGGTTCGCGGCAAGACCCAGGTCTGCGCGCTGATCTATCCGAACCGCGACGAAGTCCTACGCCGCCTGGGCGAGGCCGGCACGACCGAAGAGTCAGTCCGCACCCTCCTTAAGTCGGAGATCGGCCGCAACGAAGCGGAGCTCGCTGCCTACAAGCGCACGACGGACCTCATGCTCGCAGACACGCCGCTCCCCAAGACCGCCCTTCGCGACGTAGCCCGCGGCCAGATCGCCGAGACCTACTCCTTCGACCCGAAACGTTGGGAACAATCTTGGACGGAGCTCCAGTCCGCCGCTGCGGCGCAGTCCGCGCCCGACCCCGAGGAGCACCTGGTCTCCGCCTGACCCGGCGCAACGCGCAGCTCTGCGCAAGCCGCGTCCGTACGGGCGCGACGCCGCGCAAGGGTACTCAGAACTCAAGACTAAGAGCTAGCGAAGCTCACCGCTGATCGGAGAGTCGCCGAAGGAGACCCGCTGAACGCTGAACGCGTTTCCTAACAGTGATCCCCGACCTGGTTCAGCGCGAGCAGGGCGTCCGCGATCGATACTGCGCCGTTCGGCGCGGCCGTCGCCCACGTCGTCGCCCCCGGCGCGCGGTCGTACTCCGAGCCGTCCTGCCACCCGTCCGCATCGAGGTCACTGCCGTACTTCGCCCCGCGCGCGTTCGGGGTGTCCGGGTCCGCCTGCGTCGTCCCGATGTAGTTCAGGATCGCCACCACGTCGAAGATGCTCACCGCGCCGCTTCGCGTCCCCGAAGTCTGGGCCGGCAGCAGCACCGGCGTCGGCACGTCGAAGAAGTCCCAGCGGTTATCGGCGTCTCGCTGCCCGCCCGTCACGTGTGACGGCGTCGCCTCTGAAGCGTCAGAGCAGTTGTCGCCGTCCCGATCCAGGCCGGCTGCGCTCGTCGTGACTGCGAAGCACTTCGCGAACTCCGAGGTGTTGCCTAATGGATCCGTCGCCGTCGCCGTGATCGGCGTACCCGCCGCCAGCGCGCTCCCGATGGTCGTGTTGAACGCCACGTCACCGGCGACATTCGTCGTCGCCGTCGTTGACGCCAGTAGCGTCTGCCCTTCTCCGAACGTCGAGGGATCGCACGAGCCGTTCGAGAAGAATTGAACCGCCCACAACGTCGTGGACGGCCCGTTGAGCGTCGCGTAGATCGTGGTCGTTCCGCCGCTCGCGATCGCCGCCGTGATCGTCGGGAAGTTCTGCCGGTTATTCGCGCCCGCGTCCGGATCCCCCGGGTCGTTCGGGGTGTCGCACGTCGCGCATGCGGAGACGCTGATCCCCAGTGCACCGTTCGAGTGGATCGAGTTCGACCGTATGGCGTTCTTGACGCTAACGACCCGCACGCCGTTCCGCGTGTTCCCGGCGATCAGGTTGCCCGCCCCGGCAGTCGGCGCGCCGATCGTGCTCCCTCCCGTCCCCGTGTCCAGCGTGATCCCGTCCATCTGCCCGCCCAGGAATGACGTTCCCGCAGCGTCCGTGCCGATCAGGTTCCCCCGCGCCGTCACCTTCCCGCCGCTCGACACAATGATGCCCCCGTTTGCATTGGCGGAAATCAGGTTGCACGCGCCGGTGCAAGGGCCGCCCGGCGTCACCCCGAACGTGCCCCCGACGATGTTCGCCCCGCTCGCGATATTGATCCCGAGACCGTTAGCTAGCGCTGTCGCGCCGGTCACGTCCGTCCCGATGTAGTTGCCGACCACCGAGTTGCCGTTCGATGCCGGCGCCGACGGGTCGTGTCGGATGTCGATGCCGGTTCCGTTCGCGGAAATGATGTTCCGGTCCGCGAGCGCCGAGCCGCCGACCAGGTTCGTATCCGCATTCGTGATCTGCACCCCGGCCGCCAGGTTGCCGTTCGCGGCCGTCCCCGAAGCCGACGTGCCGATCTTGTTGTTGCGGATGATGTTCGTCGTCGGATGGCCGATCCCCACGCCGAGGATCTCGATCCCGGTGACATTCGCCGAGATCACGTTCCCCGCCGTGCCGCCGATCGTGTTGCCCGAAGCATTCTGCACCAGCACGCCGTCCTTCGAATTGCCCAGCGAGATCGTCCCGGTCACGTCAGTGCCGATGTAGTTGCCATCGATGCTCACGCCCGAAACGTTGAGCAGCTCGATGCCGTCCGCACGCCACCGATTGATCACGAGCCCGCGCACCGTGCTCCCGTCGGAGCCTGCCGAAAGCAGCAGCCCTTCTGACGTGTTTCCTGCAAATTCGCCGTCCAGCTGGATCAGTGGCGACCCGCTGAACCCGGGCTGAGTCGTCCCGTCGATGATTACCGGATCGTTGATCGCCGGCAGCTGTGACAGCGGCGCGATGGTTTGCACGCCGGAGAGGATGCTGAAATTGATCGTGTCCGTCCCGCCGACGGTGTTCGCTTCCTCGATCGCCGCGCGCAGCGTGCACTCGCCCGGCGTCGTCGTCTGGCACAACCCGTCTCCGTTCAGGGCATCACTACCGTCACCGACGGAGTTCACCACGAGCGTGAGCGCAGCGCGCGCAGGCGCCGGTGAGTGCGTCAGCGATGGTACCGAGAGAAGCACGACCATCCCGCTCCCCGCAGCCACGCGGAGCGCGATGCGGAGGCAAGCGTCCATCGCTCGCCGGCGTCGGCCTGAAACCTTCTCTGCCTGCCTCGGTGACTGGGGCGCCGTGAACCAGCGGAAGAGCGACATGAAACGCAACCTCCATGCTGGCGGGGACGCGATGCGGAGTGACCACAACCGTACTCTCGTACTACGGTGATGTCAATAGAATCCGCCGCCGATTACGCGAACGCGAGCAATTCTCCGCCGCGTGACAGCCTCCGAACTCGGCCACCTTCACGCCACCTCGATAGGCGTAAGCCGCGCCGCCTCCGTCTGCTCGAAGAACCCGGCGAATCGCTCCTCCCCCACATCGCCCAGCAACCGCGCGAGGTGCCGCTCCATCGCCTCCTGGTCGCGCCATTGCTCGTACAACACGAACTCCCGGGGCGCTCGATCCTTCGCGTGGATCGTGTACGTGATACAGCCGTCGTCCAGCTCGCGTGTGGAGCGCATCATCTCCCGAGCCAGTTCGCGGAACTCCGCCTCGCGCCCCGCCTTGACCGTCATCGCGAAGAGAATGGTCAGCATTCGTAACCCCCGGCATCGTCGCTGTCTTGGCCGTATCCTTCCGCTTCCCTACGCTTACGCCAACTCACGTTCGTACGCGCGGAGTGATCAACCATGGGCAGGCTCGAAGGTAAGGTCGCCATCATCACCGGCGGCGCCAGCGGCATCGGCGAAGGCACTGTGCGCCTTTTCGCATCCGAGGGTGCTCGCACCGTCATCGCCGACATCCAGGACGAACTCGGCGAGGCGCTCGCATCGCAGCTCGGCGACGGCGTCGTCTACCAGCACACAGACGTCAGCCGCGAGGACGACATCCGCGCCTGCATCGAGCGCGCGACGCGTGACTTCGGGCGGCTGGACGTACTCTTCAACAACGCCGGCTTCGGCGGCGCCGTCGGCCCGATCGACGAGATCACCGCGGCTGAGTACGACTCGACGATGGCCGTCCTCCTCCGCGCCGTCTTCCTCGGCATCAAGTACGCCTCGCCCGTCATGAAATCACAGGGTGCCGGCAGCATCATCAGCACCGCGAGCGTCGCAGGGCTGCGCGCCGGCGAGGGCCCGCATATCTACAGCGTCGCGAAGGCAGCCGTCATCCAGCTCACGAAGACCGCCGCCCTCGAGCTCGGCGAGGCCGGCGTCCGCGTCAACTGCATCTGTCCGGGCGCCATCGTCACGCCGCTCGTCAACCGCGGCGGCGCCATCCCGCCAGACGCGCTGAAGCAGGTCTTCACGGCCTTTCAGCCCGTCCGCCGTCCCGGCATGCCCGAAGACATCGCCCGCGCCGCGCTCTTCCTCGCCTCCGACGAAAGCACCTTCGTCAACGGTCACGCAATGGTGGTCGACGGCGGCTTCATGGCCGGCCGCCAGTGGTCCCAGCAGCCCGAAATGTTCCGCACCCACCGCGACGCAATGCCGTAGCTGTCGCGCGCGGCCGTATTGATACGATCCCGATCGTGCAATCCACCGGCATCGTCACCCTCCTGACCGACTTCGGCACCGACGACGTCTACGTCGCCGCCATGAAAGGGGCGATCCTCACGGTCAACCCGCAGCTCAACGTCGTCGACATCTCCCACGCCGTCGCGCCGCAGGACATCATCGAAGCCGCATGGCTCCTCCGCGCCGCATTCCGATACTTCCCGCCCGGCGCCGTGCACTGCGTCGTCGTCGATCCGGGCGTGGGCACGGACCGCCGCGCCATCGCCGTCCGCGCCCTCGACTACACCTTCGTCGCGCCCGACAACGGCGTCCTGTTCTGGGCCCTCCACGACGCCGCACGGACGCGACATCTTCGCCCCCGTCGCCGCTCATCTCGCGTCAGGCGTCGATCTCGAAACCCTGGGCGATCGCATCAGCGATCCCGTGCGTCTCGCCGTCCCCGCGCCGACGATCACCCCGGATGCAATCGAGGCCGAAGTCGTCCACCTCGACCGCTTCGGCAACCTGATCACGAACCTGGAGCGCAGGGAGTTGGAAGATTGGCTCGGCGACCGAAGCCTGGCACAGGCGCACATCACGGTCGCCGAACGCCAGATCGACGGCATCGCCGAAACCTACGGCAACGCCCCGCCCGGCGCGCTCCTCGCCCTCTTCGAAAGCACCGGCTGCCTCGAGATCGCCGCCCGCGAGGCCAGCGCCGCCCGACTCCTGAACGCGGCACGCGGCACAGAGGTCACGCTTAGGCGCTAGTGCGTGCGTTCACCCGACTCATCGACCGTGCGACGTGCACCGTACCGACGCGCAGGACTTGGTTCCTACGACTCGAATTCTGTCTCCTCCGCGGATAGCAGGTCGTTCAACATGACGCATACCCCTCGAACACCATCGCAAAGTAGATCTTGTTGTCCGGCGCCTGCGTCACACCCGTTCCGAACCGCTGGTAGTGGCAGTCCACGATGTTCTCCATGTGCGGGGGGCTGTCCCGCCACGCCTGCACCGCCACCTGCGCCGTGTCATCCCACCCGACATTCAGGTTCCACGCCAGGTTTTCCCCGGCATACCCGTGCACCCCTTCGAGTTTGTCGATGAGGCAGGCGTAGTTGCACCCGTCCGGAGGGAAGTGGCTGAAATAGTCCTTCGCCGCCATATCGTCAGCGCGCTCCTGCGCCACCGACGCCAGCACCGGATCCGCGGCAAGCGGCTGCTCGCCCGACTCCGCACGGATCTCGTTGATGCCCAGGTAGGCGCGGACCTCCGCAACTTGCTCCGGCGTGCAGCCCGTAAGCAGCACGAGCAGAATCGCGGCGGCCGGCACCAGGATGGCCCGTCGCAACATGTTCGATTCCTGCGGGGACAGGGGCGTGGGTATGAGACTGCGACGATTTTCGCTGCCGACGTTACGGTTCCGCAACCCCGACGGCCTCTGCCGCGCTCGCTTGTACGAGCGCGCAGCGCGTCCCTTCTCGCGTTCACTCGCTCTTCCTCACTCGAACGTCGACATGCGCCCACGGCGTTATGTAAGACGAGCACACCCGAACAAACAGGGTGTGCATTCACGGCGTAGCTTGGCTCATGGCACGGAACGATACGGCGAGCGCGACCGAGTCTCGGATCAGTGGCGAACCCACTGTTCCGATGGGAAGCCGCGGCGACTTGATCGTCGGTCGTCTCCCGCCAACAGACATTCGCCCCCCTGCCGATGCTTTGAGGGGTCACATCACCAGCTACCGCTAGCAGGGGGAAGTCACGTGGTCGTCCTCGTATCGCTCATCTCCATCATCGTCGTGTCCGGGAGCATCGTCGCCCTCGTCTTCCGGAGCATGCAGGAGCGCCAGAAGAAGCAGCAGCAGCGCAAGACCTAGCCGCGAGCACAGCCGTTCGAGGCGTCTACTTGAGCGACATTCCTGTCCGGTCTGACACTTGAGAGCGCGGCTCGGCTGCGCTCTCCGGCGTTGACGCTGCGCCCGTCGATCCTTGATCATCTCCTCGCCGACAGCGCAGAGGAGGCGAGCGATGAATCGCGAAGCAATGACCGGCCGGACGTGCCTGATCACCGGCGCCAGCAATGGCATCGGCAAGGAGGCGGCGGTAGCCATCGCCGCGACGGGCGCAAGCGTCATCATGGTCGCGCGCGACCAATCGCGCGGCCAGGCGGCGCTCGACGAGGTACGTCGCCGCTCCGGTACTGACGGCGTCGAGCTGCTGCTCGCCGACCTCGCCTCGCTCGATGAGGTCCGTCGCCTGGCACGCGACGTCCGAGATCGTCACGATCGTCTGCACGTTCTCATCAACAACGCCGGCGCCTACAACGCCCATCGCAGCGAGACGAAGGACGGCTTCGAGACGACGATCGGAGTCAACCACCTGGCTCACTTCCTCCTCACGATGGAGCTGCTCGACTTGCTGAAGGCAAGCGCTCCGGCGCGCATCGTCAACGTCAGCTCCGCAGCTCACATCGGCGCCCGCATCGACTTCGACGACCTCCAGCTCAAGCGCCGCTACGGAGGCATGCGCGCCTACGGGCAGTCCAAGCTCGCAAACGTGCTCTTCACCTACGAGCTGGGGCGCCGCCTCGAAGGCAGCGGTGTCACCGCAAACGCGATCCACCCTGGCGTCGTCCTGACGGGTTTCGGTCGGAACAACACCGGCCTCATCGGCCTCGGCTTCGAAGTCTTCCAGCTCTTCGGCCGCCCGTTCCTCCTCACGCCGGAGCGCGGTGCGGACACGATCATCTACCTCGCGACGTCTCCCGACGTGGAAGGCGTCACCGGCAAGTACTTCGAGAAGCGCCACGCAATCCCCAGCACGCCCGGGTCATACGACGAAGCAACGCAGAAGCGCCTGTGGGACGTCAGCGAACAGCTCGTGCGGGAGAAGACTTCTGCCCAAACGACGGCGGCTGCGCCAGCGACCTAACGCAAGTGTTGATGAAAGAACGCTAGCGTCCGCTCCCACGACGTCATCGCGGCCTCCTGGCTGTACGCCTCCGGCCGCGTGTCGTTGAAGAATGCGTGCCCGACGCCTTCGTAGTCGTAGAACAACGCATGCTTGCGCACGCTGAGAATGCGCTGCTCCAACTCCTTCGCTGCCTTCGGCGGCACGAACGCGTCCTCCTCGCCGTAATGCCCGATGACCGGCCCCCCGAGCATCGAGAGGTCCGGCTCGGCGCCCGGTGGCAGCACACCGTAATAGACCACGCATGCGTCCACGGGCCGCAGGGTCGCCGTGTACAGCGACAAGCCGCCGCCCATGCAGAAGCCCACCGTCCCCAGCCTGTCCGTCGTCGCTTCGTGCGAGCGAAGGTAGTCGCACGCGCCCGCCAGGTCCTTCGCAGCCTGCTCGATCCTCAGCGACATCATCAGCTTCGCCGCTTCGTCTGGCTCCGTCGTCGTCTTGCCGTGATACAGGTCCGGCGCGAACGCCGTGTATCCCGCCTGGGACAGCCGGTCCACCACGTCCTTGATGTGTGGCACCAGCCCCCACCACTCCTGGATGACGACGACGCCCGCGCCCGTCCCGGTCGGCGACGGCGCCAGGTACCCCTCCACCTGCACCCCATTCGTCGCGAACGACACCATCTGGCCCATGCGACAGTCACTTTCACCCGCGCTTGCCCAAGAACACGGAACCGCGCGCCCGCTGCACCCTTTCCCCGGCGTACCGTGCACGCCCTCGACGCACGTAGTTACTATGGAGGCACGCTGCAGTTGTCGCCAACCTGCGCCAGGCTCACGATCGCGTCCGCGATCGAAACCGAACCGTTCGGCGGGTTCGATAGCCACATCCTCGACGAGTCCGTCGAGCCGGTGCGGTCATATTCACGCCCGTCCGGGACGCCGTTGTGGTTCACGTCGGTGTTGTAACTCACGCCGTTCGCGTTCGGTGCGCCCCCGTCCGCGGTTCCAACATAGAACAGGATCCCGATCGTATCCGCCAGCGTGACCACATGGTTTCGTGTTCCGGACGCGTCCGAAGCGCGCAGCGGCGGTACGGGTACGTCGAAGAAGTCCCACGGCGAGCTTGTGCTTCGTCCTCCGCCCCCTGTCACCGGGTCCGGGCTCAGCTCGTTTACGTTCGGACAACCGTCGCCATCGCTGTCGATCGTCGGGTTGAGGCTGAACGCGTACTCCGAATCGTCGGTGGATCCCGTGAACACACGCCCGTTGGAAATCGAGGGCGCGCCCCACAGGGCGCCTCCGGTCACGTAGTTGTAGAGCACGGCACCGCTCGACGCGTCACGGGCTTCGAACGTCGAGCCCTGGCCGTCGAAGACCACGCCGTTCGCGTACGCAAGCGCTGGCAGAACGATCCCCGCCGTCCCCTTCTGCCACAGAACGTTCCCCGTTGCCGGATCCAGCGCCCGGACGTTCCCGCCGAATGACACGCTGTTGATCGTCGTGCCCCCGCCCGCTACGTACAGGCGCCCCCCTCCGTATGCCGCCGACGACGCGCTGCTGTCGCCGGACTCCGGGTCCGGTCCCGCCCGAGCGATCTGGCGCTGCCACACCGGCCCGGCGGCCAGGTTGTTGCGATCGAACGCGTACACGATCCCGTTCTTGTTCGTGGCCGCCACCCGGTGGTTCGACGACGGATCGTCGAAGAGCAGCGGCGTCGTCCCCCAGTCGAGGTCCGGCACCGTAGGCGAGGCCGGCGATTGCCAGTGCGACGTTACCGTGAGCGAATCCGCGTCTAGCGCGATGATTGAACGAGCGTACTGCTGGGAAGCATCGTTCTCGTTCCCGGTCGTGATGAAGATCGTGTTCGTCGCGGGGTCCACGCTCGGCGACGTCCATACGCCACCGCCCACCTGCCCGTTCGGCACGACATTGAACGTATGCACGATTGTATGCGTCGAGAGACTCACCTGGAGCAACTGGCCTTGTACGAGCGGGTTGTCGCAGAAGCTCGACACGCCGATGTACGCGTAGCCGTTGTAGATCAGCGGGCTCGAGAACAGATAATGCCCGCTCGCTGCGCTGTTGTCCCCGGCCGACACGGACCACAGGATCGCGCCGTTCGACGAGTCGAGCGCATAGAGCTTGGCGTCACCGCCGCCAACATACACAATGCCGTTCACAACCGCCGCCGCCGACGAGATCCCGGCCGGCGAAAAGCAGTTCGTGACCGACTGCCCCAGGAACTTGCTCCACTTTTGCGTTCCCGAAGCCGCATCGATCGCGAAGAAGTTGCCGTCCCACGATCCAACGTACGCCACGTCACCGACGACCGTCGCCGATGGGGCAACGAAACCGTTCGTCGGAAAGCTCCAGAGTTTGATCAGCTGAGGCGCGGTCGCCGTCGAGACGATGGTCTCCGCGCCGTTGTCCGCCGTCCTGCTCGTGTCGCGTAGGTATGTCGGCCAGTCACCGGCTGGCCCGGCTGCCCGAACCGGTCCATTGACGAAGGCCGCCGTCATTGCGGCGATCAGCGATACGGCGACTACCAGTCGATGGGCGATCGGTTTCACGTAGCTTGGATCCAGGAGGAGCGCTCGGAGCTAGCGGCGGGCGCAATATACGCGAATGCTAGCCCCGACCCAGTCCGCGTTCAATTCAATTCGTCAAAGAACACGCCCAAATGAGTACTGCTCCGACGGTGGAGTTCCGACGCACGGCCGACGCGGGGAGCGGAGGGCCGCGATTGCGTGCCCCCGCTCCGTGGTCATCCGTCGCGACCTACATCCCGAACGCCGCCCGCATGCTGGGTGCGCTCGCCGCCGCTCCCAGCTTCGTGCCGATCCCCAGCATCTCCTCCGTCGTCCGCAGCAGCGAGTAGTGGTCGAACCGCTGACCCGCGCGCGTACCCGACGCCGTCGACGGCGTGATGAACACGTTAGGCATCGGCGTGTATTCGTCGTACATGATGATTACCGCCGTCGTCCCCGACTGGTACGCCGCGCTCGCGAGGATCTTCGGCACCCACGACTTCAGCCAGTTGTCGCCGGTCGCCACGCTGCAATCGTGCGTGTCGTTGCAGAGGTTCGGCGTCACGAACGCGAACGTCGGCAGTTGGTTGTTGTTGAGATCGTTCAGGAATGCTCCGCCGCTCGGCGTCCCCATCGGCACGTTGTTCGAATTGCACGCCGCTCGGTCGCTCCCGCCAGTGTAGTACGCCTCCGGGTTGTGCTTCACCGCGTACGACCCGCTGTCGCCCAGGAAGCAGTTCGATGGCATGCTCTCCTGGTAGCTGTGCGCCGTCCGCCCCGACGCCCGGACCTGCCGGAACAAATTGTCTGCCGTGAGCGGATGACTGCTCGGCGGGGCATCGTCTGCAATACCGAACGTGCCACCCGAGGTCGCGCCGATGTAGTTCGGCAGCGAAGGCGACCCTACGATCTGATAGTTCGTGGCCGCTCCGCACTGCGCCGCCAGCTGCGATGTGTACGGCGCTGCCCCGTTGCCGATGACGTTGCTGAACGTGTGGTTCTCCATCCAGATCCAGATCACGTGGCTGTACGTTGCCGGCGCGATCGACGTCCGCCCGCATGGTCCCGTCGGCACCGGCGTCGAGGTTGCCGGTGGTCGCGGCGTCGGCGTCGCAGCCGGCGGTGTGATCACGATCCCGATCATCGTCTGCTCCGCGACGATATCACTGACGCTATAGACATGATTGCCGTCTACATCGATCTGCTGCACCATGACCATGATCAGGTCGCGCATCGTGACGGCGCCGTCATGGTTGACGTCGGCCTGGGCGGCGGTCACGGCCTCGCCGTGGTGCGCGCGCCGTCCGAACATCGTCAACAGGGCGATGACGATCGCAGCGATGACTCCGAACATTGATAGTCTCGGCATTCAAGACTCCCGGCTGCCACCGCGTCAGCAGCGATGATTTCGCTCTCTCACCGTCCTTGGAGAGAGCAGCTCGGGAGTGCCAGGAATGACTATCGGGTGAGTCTACGGCAGCGTTTCGCTGCAACGTGTCAACGCGGTGTTAAGTGTCGTGTGACTCTTTATTAACCTGTAACACCGCAGATCCCGGTGTGGATGCGATCGTGCGCAGCGATTGGAGCGCTGCGTCTACTTCACCCAACCGTAGCGCGCTTCAGCCACCACCTCGATATCAATCGCGCCAGATGCTTCCAGTCGCTCCCGCACGCGCTCGATCTCGTCGCGATTCCTGCACAGCACGCGCACCACTGCCACGTACCCGATCGGCTCGCCGCTCTCCGGCGTGAATTCTCGCTTCGATCGGTCCGCGAGCAGCAGGTACCCCGCCCACATCCCGCCGATCAGGTGCCCGAACATCGCCCAGCCGACGACCTGCAGCACCAACCCAAACGTCCCTCCTCCACCGATCCCTGCCCACCACGCGAGCGCGCCGAGAGCCGCGCCGGCGACCCCGCCCACGATGCTCCACCACACGACGATCCACACCAGCCGCCACACGAACCGCGCCTCCAAGTGGCTTCCCGGCCCGCTGGCCCGCAACGCCACCCGCCGGACGTCGAGGCGATCGTCGGCCATACCAGCGGCCCGCAACGCATCCTCCCCCGCGCGCGCTCCCGCCTCGTCGATAAACGACCCGGACACGACGAACTCGGGGTCGCGCATTTCAGGGCGCCCGAGCCGGTTCGCCGGGCGCCTGCTCGAGCTGTCGTAGCCGGCGGCGAAGCTCCCGGTCGCGCTCGAAGCGCTCGGTGATGTCTCGTGCCTGCGCCAGCGCGCCGATCACGCCGCCGTCCCTCCCGTGCACGATCGCGAAGCTCATTTCGACGTAGATCTGCGAGCCGTCCGCGCGAAGCGCCTTCGTCGGCAGGGACTGCCCGCGATACTTCGTGTCGCCCGCCGCGAGGGCGCGATCATATCCCTCCCAGTGCCTTTCGCGAAGACCCTCCGGGATGATGAGGTTCAGGTTCTGACCGAGCGCATCCGCCGCGGCAAATCCGAAGATGCGTTCCGCGGCAGAGTTCCACACTCGGATGATTCCCTCGCCATCTGCGAGGATCATTCCCTCTGGTGCCTGCTCGATCAGTAGCGACGCATCCCGCGGCATTGGATTCGCGGTCACAGCGAACCATCCTCAGTGCTGTTCGGAGTTCGGCAGTCGCTCAGCGATTCGGTCGCACCTGGGCGGCGGCCTTAGCGTTTGCTCCCGCCGGGCGCTGCCTACTCCGACCGAAACCCCACCAGCTGGTGCGTGCCGTCGCAGAACGGCTTGTTTGAAGACTCCCCGCACCGGCATAACGCCGCTCGCGTGTCCTCGCGGATCACCTCGCCCCGCGGCGTCACGAACCTCAGCGATCCTCGGACGAAAAGCGGTCCGTTCGTGCTCGGTTCGACGCTCGTCTCCTCGGGCGCCTGCTCCTGTGGGCCGTCGTCGAGCCGCCGGAAGTGCAGCGCGCCTGTAGGGCACTTCATCACCGCGCTCGCGACGCTCTCAGCCGTCGCCGCGGTCAGCTTGATCCACGGACGGCGCCTCGAGTCGAAGACCTCCGGCTCTGCCTTCAGGCAGTTCGCTGTGTGGATGCACAACCGCGGCTCCCACGACACAGCGATGCGCTCGTCCGCATACTCCCGCTCGACCCCCGCCCTCTTCCGGTCTTCGTCTCCCATGTTGGATTCCCTGCGGCTCGGCGCTTCACGTCGAACGGCGATTCGCGCCCTCGAACCGCCGCCAACAACTGACAGCTCACCGCTGACAGCTAACAGCTCACATTGGTAGCGCCAGCGGGATTCGAACCCGCGATCTCCGCCTTGAAAGGGCGGCGTCCTGGGCCTCTAGACGATGGCGCCACGCATCGAAGTATAACGACCCGTCCGCGCCCACCGGTGCTGATGCGGCTCACGCTGGCACGCCGCGCGCGACATCCCCACAATGAACGCCACATGGACGAGAATCTCCCGATCATCGTCGGCGTCGGTCAGGTGACGCAGCGCCCCGGCGCGGAGCGACCTCGCGAGCCCCTCGCCCTCATGGCCGAGGCTGCCCGCCACGCTGAGGCGGACGCCGGCGCGCGCGGACTTCTCCAAAACCTCGACTCCGTGCGCGTCGTCAACATCATCTCCTGGCCGTCGAAGGAGCCCGCCGCCGACCTCTCACGCGCGCTCGCCGTCGCGCCGCGCGATCGCCATTACACGCACGTCGGCGGCAACACGCCGCAATGGCTCGTGAACCAGACCGCCGAGGCCATCCACAACGGCGACCTCAAGCTCGCCCTTATCGCCGGCGCCGAGGCGATCTACTCCGCCCGACGCGCTCGCGCGCAGGGCATCGATCTCGGATGGTCCCCGCGCGGCAACCCGACTCCCGACATCGGCGACGGCCGCCCCGGCGTCAGTCCCGTCGAGGGGAAGCACGGCGCGACGCTTCCGGTCCGCGTCTATCCGATGTTAGAGAACGCGCTGCGCGCGCACTACAGTCGCTCGATCTCCGAACACCAGTGCGCGCTGGGCGAGCTCTTCGCGCCGTTCACCGAGGTCGCAGCGAAGAATCCGTACGCATGGTTCAAGGAACCGAAGACACCCGAAGAGATCGCCACGCCAGACCCCACGAACCGATACATCGGCTTCCCGTACACGAAGTACATGAACTCAATCCTCGACGTGGACCAGGGCGCAGCGCTGATCATGACCAGCGTCGCCGAAGCCCGCCGCCTCGGCGTGCCCGAAGATAGATGGGTCTACCTCCTCGGATGCGGCGACGCGACCGACCACTGGTTCATCAGCGATCGCATCGACTACCACAGCTCCCCAGCCATCCGAGCGGCGGGCAACCGCGCGCTGCGCATGGCCGGCGCCACCATCGACGACATCGCGTACTTCGACCTCTACAGCTGCTTCCCGTCAGCAGTGCAGATCTCACGGGACATGCTCGGCATCGCACCGGATGATGCGCGCCCACTCACGGTCACCGGCGGCCTCCCCTACTTCGGAGGCCCCGGCAACAATTATGTCGCGCACAGCATCGCCGCGATGGTCGAGAAACTCCGCGCCGATCGCCGAAAGATCGGTCTCGTCACCGCCAACGGCTGGTACATCACCAAACACGCCATCGGCGTCTACTCGACGGATCCGCCGCAGCACGACTGGACCCGCACCGATCCGAAAGTCGACCAGGCGCAGATCGACGCCGAACCGGACCCGCAGTTCGAAGACCAAGCGGCCGGTCCTGCCACCGTCGAGACCTACACGGTCCTCTTCGACCGTGACGGCACGCCCACGCAGGGCATCGTCATCGGCCGCACCTCAAACGATCGACGCTTCATCGCCAACACCCCTGACGATCGCGGACTCCTCGAATCGATGACGCAGCGCGAATTCGTCGGCGTCAGCGGCGACGTCCGCCACGACGCATCCTCCGGCATGAACACGTTCTCGCCGCCCTGACTCGAGAGATGACGACCGTCCGCATCGCCCTCGCTAACATCGAGTTCCCCCCGACGCCTGAAGCATCCGTCACGCTCGCCGAAGCTGCGATCGTGGATGCCGCGGCTCAGCGCGCCGACATCATCTGCTTCCCCGAGTGCTTCGTCCCCGGCTACCGCATCAATCACGACGTCGTCCCTCCCGACCCCGCATTCCTCGACCGCGCGTGGTCCCGAATCGCCGCTTGCGCTGGGAAGTCAAACGTCGCCGTAGTCCTCGGCACTGAGCGTGTCATCGAAGGCGATCTCCGCATCTCCGCGCTCGTCATCGACCGAGACGGCTCGATCGCCGGCTTCCAGGACAAGGTCCAGCTCGATCCGTCCGAAACGAAGACCTACGTCGCTGGCTCAGGCCGCCGCGTCTTCCAATCCGGTCCGCTCACCTTCGGCGTCGCCATCTGTCACGAAGGCTGGCGCTACCCCGAGACCGTCCGCTGGCCGGCGGCGCACGGCGCGCAGGTCGTATTTCATCCGCATCTCGAAGAAGCGACGCCCGGCAGCTATCGCGCCACGTCCTTCGCCGATCCGGCGAACACCTTCCACGAGAAAGCCATGCTGTGCCGCGCCGCCGAGAACACCTGCTTCTTCGCCAGCGTCAACTACGCCGGCGAAGGCTCGCCGACGACGAGCGCCATCGTCCGCCCCAGCGGCGCCCTCCAGGCCCACCAACCCTACGGCCAGCGAGGCCTCCTCGTCGCGGACCTCGACCTCACAGAAGCCACGCTGCTGCTCGCGAAACGCCACAGGCCATGCTAGTCGCCGTGGTGCAGCACAAGCATGTCGGCTCGCGGGTTGGGGTGGGGAGCTAAACAGCTAAGAGCTAACGGCTAGCAGCTAGAAATGCAGAAGCCGGGAGCGCGCATCCTGCGGGGCTTGGCGCGCTGCCCGGCCATTGGAACCGCTCGAAACGGGGGAGCATGTCCCGGGCGATCCCTTGCACTTCATCGTAGCCTTTCAGTGTTAAGCGGCGTCTAAAACAAGGTGAAGAGATATAACAACGCTGCTACAATGCGGCGCGCCCGAGGCTGAGTCGTGCCCTTAACGGCGCACGCGCCCTCTGAGACACACGTTATGCCCGATCTCGACCTCCGAGGCCTCATCCCCGCCACCGTCCTCCCCATGACGGACGGCGGCGACATCGACGAGCCTGCCCTCCGCAATTACATCCGATGGCTCTGCGCGTTCGATGGTCTCAAAGCGCTCGCCGCGAACATGGACACTGGCGAAGGCCCGCACCTCTCCCGCGAAGAGCGCCGCCGCGTCCTCGACGTCTACGTCGACGAGACGCGCGGCCGCATCCCCGTCCTCGCCGGCATTGCCGCCCGCTACACCGCCGAAGCCGCAGAGCTCGCACGCGACGCAGCCCAGGCCGGCGCCGCAGGCATCGTCGTCTTCCCGATCCCCGCCTTCGCGGGCGACCCGCCGCCACCTGAGTTGGTGCACGACTACCACCGCGCCATCGCCGATGCCTGCGGCCTGCCGATCGTGCTCTTCCAGCTCCAGCCTGCCCTCGCCGGCGTCCTCTTCACACGCGAGACGCTCCTCCGGCTGATCGATATCCACAACGTCGTCGCCATCAAAGAAGCCTCGTTCGACGCCGTCCGCTTCGTTGAGACCCGCCGCATCCTCGAAGAAGCGCCACGCAGCATCGACTTCCTGACCGGCAATGACAACTTCATCTACGAGTCGTTCGTCCTCGGCGCCAGCGGCGCGCTCATCGGCTTCGGCACCATCGCCATCGCCGAGCAGATCGAGATGTTCCGCCTGCTCGCCGACCGCCGCTACGAAGACGCCGCCCGCATCAACGACGCAACGATCCGGCCGCTCGCGAACGCGCTCTTCGCGCCGCCCGTCCGCAACTACCGCGCGCGCCTGAAGGAAGCACTGCGCCTCCTCGACGTCATCCCGCGGGCGAACGTCCGTCGGCCGCTCCTCGACCTCGACGACGCCGAGCGTGAAGCCGTCCGCCGCGCCATCGACGCCGTGAAGATCGCCGCACCGGCGCACGCATAGCCATGCCTGAACCGATCGGCATCGGCATCATCGGCGCGGGCGGGATCTCCCACTCGCACCTCATCGGCTTCACCAAGAGCCGCACCAATCGAGACTTCGCCCGCGTCGTCGCCATCGCCGACATCGACGAAGCCCGCGCGCGCGAACAGGCCAAGACCTACGACGTCCCGGAAGTCTTCACGGACTACCGCGAACTCCTCGCCCACCCCGAAATCCAGGCCGTGAGCATCTGCACGCCGCCGTTCCTCCACGTCGAGGAGAGCGTCGAGGCCCTACGTGCCGGTAAGCACGTCCTGTGCGAGAAGCCTGTCTCCGCGAACCTCGCCGGCCTCGACCAGATCGAAGCAGCCGAGCGCGAAGCTGGCGGCCCCATCTTCAGCGGCGTCTTCCAGCACCGATTCGGGCAGGGCGCGCTGCAGGTGAAGTCGCTGATCGAGTGCGGACGCTTCGGCCGCCTGGTCTTCAGCCTCTCCGAGACGCTGTGGCAGCGCCCGCAGGAGTACTACGACGTCTGGTGGCGCGGCACCTGGGCGCAGGAGTGCGGCGGCACGACGATGGGCCAGGGCATCCACAGCATCGACACGCTCGCGTGGCTCATGGGCGAACCGGCGTCCATCTTCGCCGACGCCGCGACGGTCCGCATCAACATGGAGGTCGAAGACACCTCCGCAGCGACGGTCCGCTTCCGCAACGGCGCGCTCGGCCAGATCATCGTCACCGTGAACGCGCAGGACAATCGAAGCCGCCTCGAGATCTTCGGCGAGCGCCTGCAGGCCGTCTCCTCCGGCTCCGCCTACGGCCCCACCAGCGAACCGTTCCTGCTCGCGTCCGTCGACCCCGGCGGTGCCGCGCGCGCCGGCGACGAGGCGATGGAGCTCCATCGCGACGCCACGAAGAACCTCCACACGCCGATGCTCCACGACTTCCTGATGTCCATCATCGAGAAGCGCCGCCCCATCGTCACCATCGACGAGTGCCGCCGCTCGATGCAGCTCATCACCGGCATGTACAAGTCCGCGATGACCGGTGAGCGCGTGACCTTCCCCATCACGCCCGACGATCCGTTCTACACGCAGATCCCGCCCACCGGCTTCGCCCTCAAGCCCACGATGAGCACATGACCGAGATCCAGCTCGGCCCCACCGTCACCCCGCGCGCCAACTTCATCGCCGAGGCGCACCTCTCCGGAGGCACGCCGCTCGACGGCGACTGGGAGATGCTCGACGACGTCACCGGCGAAGACACGCCGGCGCAGCTCGACGCGGTCGAAGGCACGCCGCGCGTGTGCTGGCACGTCGCCGAGCTCGCCCCCGGTGAGAAGCGCACATACACTTTGCGCCCCGCAGGAGCCCCGCCAGAGGCCCGAGGCATCGATCTGCACCACCAGGACGAGAACGGACGCATTGTCGTCTACTTCAGCGGCCTGCTACAGACCATCTACCGCTACGGCATGCCGAACTACCGCCCGTACTTCGCCCCAAACACCGCCCCTAGCGGCCGCCGCGGCACCGACGTCTCCAGCACCGACGGCTCGCACCCCAAGTCCATCACCGATGACGGCCCGCCGGACCACACGTGGCACCGCTCGCTCTGGTACGCCTGCGGCGACGTCAACGGCGTGGACTTCTACCTCGAGCCCGCCGGCATGGGGATCAACTACCACCCGCACGTCGGCGAAGGCTACGGCCGCATCGTCCACCGCTCCTTCGACTGGATCGTCTCCGGCACCGTGTGGGGCGGCTTCCAGCAGCGCGCGCAGTGGGTCGCCCCCGACGGCCGCATCCTCGTCGACGACACGCGCCGCTTCCGCATGTACCGCGTGCGCGACCGCTACCGCCTGTGGGACATCGAAGCGGACTTCACGCCACATGCCAAGGCCGTGACCTTCGGCCAGACCAACGAGAACGCGCTCCCCCTCATGCGCGTCGCCGACATCATCGACGAGTGGGACGGCGGCACCGTCACGCTATCGACGGGCGCGACAGGCTCGCCGAACTGCCACGGCCAGCGCGGCGAGTGGATGGACTGCAGCGGCCCGTTCTCCCGCGCCCGCGGCCAGGACCCTGAGATCTTCGGCATCGCGATGCTCGACCACCCCTCGAACCGCAACCATCCGAACGCCTGGTTCGTCCGAGGCTACGGCCCCATCGGCACCAACCTCCCCTACTTCGACGGGCCCCTCACCATTCAGCCCGGCGAAACCTGGTCCCTCCGCCACCGCCTCTACATCCACAAAGACGGCCCCGAAGAAGCCAACGTCGCTGCCCGCTTCGACGAATACGCGAACCCCGCCCCCACCTCCGTCCTCTAGCCGCCCGCCGCCCAACACTGCGCTTTGTTGTTTGCTGTTTGCTCTTTGGCGCCCTCTCTTGTCTCTCTTCTGTTGTCTTCTCGTGGGACGTGTTGACCGAGGTAACCGCCGATCCACCTCGCGAGCTTAGCGCTGACTTAGTGGGCATAGAGTGCGGAGGCACCGAGTCACAATCGCCTCGAGCGGTTGCTCGATCTAACGACCTGTCGTGGCGCTCCCCGGCCACTGTCCAGCAACGGAGGACGTCTGTTTCGATACAAAATGAAGGAGAGTGCGCTCCGCCGGCAAACAGCTCTGGCCGCCGTCGACATCGCTAGTCGAATGATGGGTTCGTGTTCGCGTTCCTATCCCGTACGCGCTGACGCTCTGGGAAACGCAGCGCAATGTCTTCAGCATCGTCGGCCAGCCGCAACAAGTCCTCGCCCGAGAGGTGGAATGGCAAGTCCAGCCACTCCTTAAAGCAGGGCTCGCCGGCGAAGTCGCGATGAAAGTGGCAATTGAGTCGTACCATCACATTGTGTTGATTCCCGTTCGCGTCACGTTCGATGGTTAGCTCGATGTCGGATTCGGTTGCGCCCCAACCCCAGTGCGGTATGTCCTCGCCTTCTGCGGCGCTTCGCAGAAACCGTGCGAGGCGAATTACGTCCTTTGTTTCGAGCGCCGAACTCCGCCTATGCCAATGGCTCGCGCCATCAGAAGCATCTAGCTCGAACATCAACCAACTGTCGGGCGGCCAGTTCTTTAGGTCCGCTTCATAGGCGACCGCATCGAGGTGAACGAAGTGCCCGTTTGTAGAGTCGAAGTGGATCGCCATGTGGTCCAGTATGCATCGTAATGACAACGTCGCGAGATTTCTTGTCTGCGCCATTGGTGGTCCGGAGGTTCGATCCCACACCTTCCGGGGGCTGAAGGCCGATAGCCGGGACGCGTTAGCTTCAGCGAGTACTCGAACCGGCGAGTTCGGCAACACCCCGTCTGTTGTCCGACGCAGTACACTTCCCCCATGACCACCGACACCGAGAAGTACATCATCCGCCGCCTCTCCGACACCCCCATCGAACGCGGCGTTTGCGGCTGGCGCAAGACCCTCGTCACCCACGACGACACCCCCGTCGCCAACGTCAGCCACCTCTCGATCGACGACAGCAAGTACCACTACCATCGAGAGATGACGGAGTTCTACTACATCCTCAGCGGCGGCGGCACCATCACCCTCGACGGCGAGAAGAAGGACATCACCGCCGGCGACATCGTCGTGATCAAGCCCGGCACCTGGCACACCTCCGATGGCGAGATGGACGTCCTCATTACCGGCGTCCCCGCCGGCGAACAGACCGACATCTGGTTCGAGTAGGCAGGTTGGAGCAACTGCGGGAGAGCGTCGGGCGATGCCGTCATCGCCTGCTCGTGTGCGCCGCTGTCGGATCGATGGTCGGTTCAGTAGCCATCGGGTGCACTGGTGGATCGACGGCCGCAGACCGCAGTGCGACGTTCGGTGCGAGTGTCCTCGACTTCAAGGCGACGTACGACACATTTCTGACGGCACGTTGTGGAACGCCGAGACCTGACGCGACCACACTACCTACCCAACTGGCCGCACTGATTGATGAGATCGCTGCGATCGCAGCGAAGACGGCCACATCTGCCGGCTGTTATGTGCCATAAGCGAGCAGGGACAGGTCTTCAGACCCGTCCCTCTCCGTCGTTCGGTGTCGGGCCCTACGAGGGCTAACAGCTAATCGCTAATCGCTGGCCGGTGACCGCTGACAGCCGACAACTAGTGCACCACCACCCGCGACCCGACCCCCACGTAATTCCAGAAGAATTCCGCATCCGCCAGCCGCATCCCCACGCATCCGTGGCTCGAGCGTATGTGCCCGAAGTAATAGTCATCCCGCCAGTAGTTCAGATGCAGCGCGTGCCCCGCGTTCGTGAAGTACTGCGTGTACAGCACGTGCTTCAGCACGTAGTACTCCTCCGCCCCGATCGCCGCTGACGTCATCGTCTCGTCGGCGACTCGGTAGAGGATGTGCCACGTCCCCTTCGGCGTATCCCAGCCGTCCTTGCCCGTCGTCACGTACGCGACGTAGATCGGCTTGTCTCCGAGCATCGCGGTCGCCGTCTGCCGGCTGATGTCGACGTCCACCCATCGCTCTCCCGCCACCTGCGGCCCTGGGATCGCGGGAGGCGCCGGCGCAGGCGGCACCGGATACGGCGTGGCCGTCGGATACGGCGTTGGAGTGACGGTAGGTGTGGGAGTGAAGGTCGCGGTGTCTGTCGCCGTGGCGGTCGGCGTTCCCGTAGCCGTCGGCGTCGGAGTCTGCGTCGGCGCGTCGGCGAAGACGTTCCAGCTCGAGGACGGACCGAACGAATGCAGCGAGAAGACGGCGACCACCGCGGCGATCGCCACCAGCACAGCCGCTCCCCCGGAGCGCAGTATCAGCGCCCGCCGCGTCACGATGCCGCGTCCCTCTCGTGCACCCCCGCGATTCCTTCGCTTACTGCAACGCCCGAACTCGCGCCAAAGTTAACGCCCCGCGTACTCGGAACCTGAATCGGCGATGCCCGCGAAAAAGGGGCCGCTCTCGCGACCCCTTCCGTCGTTCGACTCCGCCCCTCTACTTCTTCCCGATGCGGTACATCTTGGTGCCGCATACCGGGCACTTCCCCATCGTCGCCGGCTTCCCGTTCTTCATCGTGACTTCCTGCGGGTCGCTCATCGACCGCTGGGTCCGGCACTTCAGGCAATACGCTTCCACGAAGTCCTCCTTTGGACTGGCTTGACGCCCCGCCCTTCCGGGCGGGTCACCCTCCCGCTCGCCTATGGTTGACTCATGTGATCAGTACCGTCCCGGGCGGCCTGACCAACGCAATCATAGTCTCGTTCGGAAAGATGTCAAGCGAATCTGAGCCGTATCTGACTAGATTCGCGGATTTGCACCAGAATCAGGCGGCCACACCCCTCGACGAACACCGTTATGTCGTCTCTCGTCCGGCCTGCGGTCCACCATTGGGAACGCTACGGTCGTGCGGTGGTCGTCGTTTGGAGGCGAAAGCAGGGTCTCGAGCTACTACAAGGTGAAGGGATCTGGCCCCCACCAGCTCGCACGCCGCTCCCTACGCCATCCCGAGCGCCGGCGGCGGCGTACCCGCCAGCAGCGCCTCTGTCCGCTTGGTGATCACCCCGTTGTGCTCCGGATGCGGCAGGATTTAGAACCGCTTCTGCTTGACCGCATCGAACACGATGTCCGCCAGGTCCGACGGCTTCATGCCCGCGGCCAGCGCCTGGCGCACCATCGCCAGTCCGATCGCCTCTGGCGTCCCCTCCGCCGGCGGCTCGTCCCGACGCGAAGGATGGTTCCGCATCGCGTCGATGATCTTCGTGTCCACAGCGCCGGGGCACAACACCGATACGCCGATCCGCGTGTTCTGCGTGATCATGAGCTCGTAATGCAGCACCTCACTCAGTCCGACAACCGCGAACTTGCTCGCCGTGTACGACGCGTTCCCTGCCCCCGGAAACAATCCCGCCAGTGACGCCGTGTTGACGATATGTCCCTCGTCCCCGCCTTTGATCATCACGGGCACGAACGCGCGGATCCCGTGCACCACGCCCCAGAAGTTCACCCCCATCACCCACTGCCAGTCTTCGAACGGCATCTCCCACGAAAGCCCCCCACCGCCGACCCCGGCGTTGTTACACACGATGTGCACCGCGCCGAACCGCTCGATCGTCCGGTCCGCCAGCGCCTGCACCTGCTCCGCCTTCGAAACGTCCGTGCGCACCGCGAGCACCTCCGCCCCGCCGGCGCTTAGCTCGCGCTCCGCCTCCTCCAGCGCCGCCGGCTCCACGTCAGCCAGTACGACCCGCATCCCCTCCGCCGCGAACTTCGCGGCCAGCCCCCGCCCGATCCCGCTGCCCGCCCCTGTAACGACGGCCACCCTGCCTTGAAACGTGTCCATCTATTCCTTCCCTTCCTCCTGCGCACCGCCACGCACATCGCGGCCTCGGTACGCCGGCACTCTATCGACTTGATGTTGGCGTCGCCCCCGCGCTGGACGACGCGCTTCCCTCGATGGTCTGGTTCTGCACATCACCTGCGCTACCTAATTGAAACTGCGGCGGCCGGATTGCACCGACGCACGCGCTGTCTACGTTCGTCGGATCGCTGAGGAACGCCGCGATCATCGTTGACGCGCACGCATGTCGCGCGAGCAATACGCCGTGCCCGGTCGCCGGAAACTCGAAGATCTGGCTGTTCGAAAGGGTCGAGGCAGCGATCTCCCCGAATACTGGAGGCGTGATCGGATCGTATTCGCCAGACAGAATCAGCGTCGGCACATCGCTCACGACGGGCTCGTGAAAGGCATCGTCTCGATGCGTAGCTACCCAGGCCTGACACCCGCGTTGATCTCTACTGACGAGATACTCCGGGGACGGCGATCCCACAAAAGCGGCAACGATGCTTCTGTCCACTCCACCAGCTGCGAGACTGGCGGCCGCGTTCGAATAAAATGGCACTTCTTCGTTGCACCAGACTGAGGCGTGCATCGCCGCAGCTATCCGCGGGTCGCTTCGAACGGCGTCACGGGCGATGACGTTGCGGGGAGTTAGCGTATTATGTGCCACTTCTCCGATGTCCGCGGGAAGCAACGGTATCGACTGGGTGCTGTAAAACGCCCGAAACAGACCTCTGGCGAACAGTCCATCGTCCATTGGGACTGAGCCTCCGTTACCGGCAGATCCCTGTAGCGGGAAGGGCCGGGGCTCCACTGACGGCCATCGCCGTGCGGAACGTCTCCATCAGATCCGGATACGTAGATGCGCAACTCGGCTCTGCCTTGCAGTCGCGCGCCAGCAGGTCCAGAGAACGCTGGAAGTCTGCAGGCACCGCGAGATCGACGCTCACCTGCGGCGGGACCGTCGAGTCGAGGACGACCGAATGCACGCGCGCTTTATCCGTGCGTAAGACGGTCAGAGCAAGACGCGTCCCGTACGACACCCCGTACAGGTCATAGTTGCTGTACCCCATCGCCGACATGAGGTCGATGACGTCCGCGGCGCTCTCGGCGGACGTGTAAGACGCAAAGTCGACATTCGAGGCGAGCCGATCGTGACAGGCCCAGATTGCTGCTTGTGTGCTTGTCGGCCTCGGACGACTATCCCCGGTTGACGCTGTGTCGGTCTGCTCCACCTCCGGGCATGCCAGCGACGGAGTCGAACGCCCCGTCCCGCGCTGGTCGAAGAACACGATGTCCCGACCGGTCTGGAGCTGGCGCGCATATGTTACCGTCCAGTCTTGCATGGCTCCGTCGAGCGTTGCCGCTCCCGGACCGCCGTCCAAATAGACGAGGGGTCGAGTCCGGTACGGTCCCTTCGCCGGCAATACCGCGACGGCGAGGCGCAGCGTGCGCCCATTGGTGATGGCGCGGTTCTCCGGAACAGTCATCCATCCGCACCGCATCGCCGATGCCAACTGTCCCGCCGGGGCGGTGACAGCGCACGGTATGGATTGGAACCCGAGACCATCCCGGGGATCGGACGCCGATGATCCCGGGTCGAAGATCAGTATCGTGACCGTCGCGGCGACGACTGCCAGCACGAACACGACTCGAGAGACCAAGTGCGAACGCTCCCCGGTTGGAAGAGCAGTATACAGTCTCGATCGCGTGACGGCTTCGCGCGTATCCGTACGACATCCGCCGGTGCGACATCAATTAGCCGCGCCGGTTCGCTCTGAGACGAGTCGCCCGCTCGACTGCCTACGGATCCGGCTTGGATGGCACGATCGCTGCGGTGGGGTCGGGTTCGACACGTCGATCCGGCCCGACCGGACGCCGTTGCCCGGCTTGGTCAATCCAGCACGGTGCTTAGTCCAGTGTGACGGCCTCGCACCCGGACTCGTACACCACCGAACCACCCAGTGACACCTGCCACACGATTCCATGCGTTGCATTGTGCAGCGCCGGCGGGATATCCGCGGGGACGAACGTGTGATCGGCGTGGCCGTTCCCCACTCCGTTGGTCGTCAGCGTTTCGGACGGCACCGTCACGGCGGTTGAGGAGCACGTGGTGTCGAAGGGGTAGAGCTGGAGAGTCACCTGGTACGTCGCGTTCGGCTCGACACCTTGCAGGGAGTAGTTCTCGTGCGCCGCGATCTGTGGCCCATTCGCATGCGCATTGATGACGAAACCACTCCCGGGCGCTCCACCTACCGGCTCAAGCGCGATGCGCGCTGTGTGATACGTCGCATCGGCAGACGCGGTCGCGATCGCGTACAGCGCAAGCATTGCTGAACACACTAGGACAGCTGATAAGCGTACGAGTGACACCGGATGTCCTCCTAACTAAGCGTTCCCTGCCCCGGTGCTCCCTCATCCCGCGGGAGGCTGCGACGACCCCCGCCGCATGCGCATTCAAGATCGCACGCCTACCGCCGGACGCAAATAGCACGCCGAGGCAGCGCGTATGCCGAAACGCCTTTTAACTCTGCCGCGCCCAGGCCCTCGGGGAACTCGCCCGTCCCGTTGATCCCGCCCTGCCCGGAGTCACAGTCCACGCGCGTCACATTCGGCAGGTAGTCCGTCGCGACGTCGAGGCATCCGTCGCTCGCTGCCTGCCACGGCGCCCGCGGCTGCGAGGGATCCCCGGCGCACGACTTTCCGTCGCCGTCGTCGTCGTCGCTGCAGCTGTCCACGTCGATCGGCTCGTGCGCGATCTCCGCGATCTTGAACACGCTGCACGCGCTCTGGCCGGCCCCCGAGAAGGAGCCCGGCGCCGCGAACCCACCAGCTGCCTGGCCGCCGATCGGCTTGCACAGGAAGAGGTTCCCTACCGCGAACGGATCCGCGCCGGGTGACCCAACGCCAGTGTCCTTCGCGATCCCGTCGAGCGCCGGCGGCGTCCCCGTCGCCGTCGGCGTCGAAGTGGCGGCTGGCGTGCTCGTCGCACCGCCGACCACGCCCGTGGCGGTCGCCGTTGCGGTGCGCGTGGCCGTATTCACCGGTGTATTCGTTGCCGTGTTGACCGGCGTGTTTGTCGCCGTGTTCTGCGGTGTGTCCGTCGCCGTTGCGGTGTTCGTCGCCGTGTTCACCGGCGTGTTCGTACTGGTGGCGGTCGCCGTGTTGGTCGCCGTCGCGGTGTTAGTGGCGGTCGCCGTACTCGTCGCGGTTGCCGTGGCCGTGGCGGTGGCTGTCGCGGTCGCCGTCGCCGTGTTCGTCGCCGTCGGCTGAGGTGAATTCGTCGCCGTCGGCGTGTCCGTCGACGTCGGTACGGCCGTGTTGGTGGCCGTCGCCGTGTTCGTCGGCGTCGAGGTCTTCGTCGGTGTGTTTGTGGCGGTCGCCTGAGCGGTGTTCGTTGCCGTCGGCGTGTCCGTGGACGTCGGCACTGGCGTATTGGTGGCGGTCGCCGTGTTCGTCGCCGTGCCCGTGTTGGTCGGCGTGAACGTTGCCGTCGGAGCCGGTGTGTTCGTCGCCGTCGGCGTATTCGTGCTCGTCGGCACTGGCGTATTCGTGGCTGTCGCCGTGTTCGTCGCCGTACCCGTGTTCGTCGGAGTGAACGTAGCCGTCGGTGCCGGGGTATTCGTCGCCGTGGGCGTATTCGTCGACGTCGGCACTGGCGTATTGGTGGCGGTCGCGGTGTTCGTGGGCGTGAACGTAGCCGTCGGTGCCGGTGTGTTCGTGGCGGTCGGCGTATTCGTGCTCGTCGGCACCGCCGTATTGGTAGCAGTCGCCGTGTTCGTCGCGGTCGACGTCCTCGTCGGCGTGTTAGTCGACGTAGGCAGCGGCGTATTCGTCGCCGTTGGCGTGTTCGTCGACGTCGGCACCGGCGTGTTTGTGTTCGTCGGCGTATTCGTCGCCGTGTTCGTGGCGGTGCTCGTTCGGGTTGGCGTGCTCGTGATTGTCGGCGTGTTCGTGCGCGTCGGCGTGCTCGTCGCCGTATTCGTCCGCGTGGGCGTGGCGGTGTAGGTCGCTGTGGGGGTCGGCGTGTTCGTTACCGTGCCAGTGTTGGTCGGTGTCGGCGTCATTGTCGCGATGCCGGACGGCTGGAAGTTCCTGGACTGGTTCTTGTTCCCCGCTCCGTCGAGTTGCTGCGTCTGCATGTGGATGGGCGCGCCGCTGACGCTCGCAGCGCCCTGCCCCGCGCCCCAGTACCCGCTGTACGCGAGGTGCGCGCCCCAGACGAGGAGCACGGCCGAACCCGAGTTGGTGAACGTGACGAGAAGATCTACGGAGCTGTCACCGCCCGACCACACCGCCGGAGTGTGCGCCGGCGGCGAGATGCTTGTGATCGTCTCGCCGTAGATGCCCAGACATCTGGCGAGCCCGAACGACGTTTCCGCTCCCGATACCGGCAGCCCGCCCGCGTTGAACGTGTCGCTCGGGAATGAGAAGCACTGCGGCGGCTCGGTCGGGAGCCCTGGGCAGAGGCTCGGTGCGGCCGCGCTCCCTGAGCAGGGATCGGCGCCTGTTTGCGTGTCGTTGTACTTTGTCAGGAAGTCGTACGACTTGACCCCCGCTTTTGAGAAGTCGTAGTTGATGTGGATTGTGTGCGTCCCGTTCGTAGTGAAACCATCGATCCCGAGGCGGAATGCGATCACCTGCCCCTCGAGGTAGGCCGAGTTGCTCGCGTTCAGGTCCCCGTTCTGCCAGTCACAGTGGAAGTCCCCAAACGCCGGTGAACCGTTCGAGCACTGGTCTAGGTTCGGGTTCAGCGCATCCTCGAATGTCGTTGTCGCAATGAGGTTGGCGTGCGCCGTGTCGGTCGATCGGTACACGTTGACCGTGTAGAACCCCTGCATGTTGGTGAGCTGGTAGTGATATGTGAACGTCCCGGAGGAGTTTGCAACGGCGGTCTCGTATGGCGCCGGCGGGATCGGATGCTCCAGCCCGTCGCCGCTCACCACACTGCCGGGCCGGACCGTGACGACGTCATAGCTGGCGCCCGGGTTCATGCCGGTCCCCGTCATCGTCACGATGCTATAGGGCGGATAGTAGGGCCTGTCAGTCGTGATCTGCGGGTTCGTCTCAAGCTGGGCTACGACGTAAAACCCGAAGATCGCCGCCGCCACAAGCGCGAGCGCCGTGATCGAGAGCTTCGACCGGCTGCTGCCTGGCACGTGGGCCAACGCCACCGAGCAGACGCGTGGCAGCGCCCCGGCGTGTACAGGCAATGCTGCGGACAAGCGGCGACGAAGGCCGTCCGGCATAACCCTCGCGGTGGTCGCGAGAACCAGAAGATTGGCGGGGGGAACACGCGACTACCTGACAACGGGTGCGTCCCGTCGCCAAGTTAAGGCGAGTATCTGACTTTGGGGGCAATCTGTCAATGCGAGCCGCCAGAATCAACTATAGATGTTTTCGAAATGTCAGCGACCTTTTCTACGATGGTTGTGATACATCGAAAAAGCGAAGGTTCCGAGCCAGTTTGCGGACGCCAGCATCTTGCCGAGTGGGGTGTGGCCCCGCGTCCGACCGTGATGCCGACGAAGCTTCGCGGTACAGGTCTGGCGGCGATTCCTCATAGACACCCAACGACCTTCGCCGGATGCCACCGTCCCCCGCCGACCGCCGTCAACGCCGCGAGGAACTCCCCTTCCACCGAATACGCCCGGCACAGCCCGGCTGCCTCCTCCGCGAAGCTGATATCACGGCCGGCGCAGACGTCCCGCGCCTTCTCTGGCCCCACGATCGCCGCCGGGCGCCGCTCCATCGCCCGGTCTGGCGCTAGCACCGCCTCCTCGAGTCGCCCCTCCTCCGCTAGGCGCCGCAGCTCCTCCGGCTCCCGCGCGTCGTCGATGCCAAACCCGCCGCTCCGCGTCCGCCGCAAAGCCGAGAGGTGCGCGCCGACCCCCAGCAGCAGCCCCGCGTCATGCGCCAGCGACCGGATGTACGTCCCCTTCCCGCACACCACCTCGATCTCCGCCACCCCATCCTCTAACGTCCGTAGCTCGATCGAGTCGATCCGCACCCGTCGAGCCGCCGCGTCCACCGCCACTCCCTCCCGCGCGTATCGATACATTGGCTTCCCCGCCACCTTCAGCGCGCTGTACGCCGGCGGTCGTTGCTCGATATCCCCGACGAACTTCCGAAGCGCCGTATCTACGGCTTCCCGCGTCAGCCCCGAAGCGTTCCGCTCTTCGACGACCGCTCCCTCCGCGTCGTACGTCTCCGTCGTCACGCCGAATCGCACCGACGCCTCGTACACCTTCGCTTCGTCGTCCATGTACTCTATGAGCCGCGTCGCCCTCCCCACCGCCACCGGGAGCACCCCCGACGCCATGGGATCGAGCGTCCCGGCGTGCCCAACCCGCCGCACCCCCGTGAGCCGTCGCACCAGCGACACCATCGAAAACGAAGATACGCCCGAAGGCTTGTCGATGATGATGAGCCCGCAGACCTCACTCACGCCCGAACCATAACGAACGCCGTCACCGGCAGCCCTCGCACCAGCATCCGGCGCTTCTCCCGCACCCGCATCTCGCGAGGAAGTGCCCGCCCCAGTGCCTCGGCCTCACCGGTCAGCACGACGCACCGCCCGCCCCGCCGTAACACGCGCCGCGCCTCCCGCATCATTTCGCGGTACAGTCCGCCAACACCCTCGGTCGGCTGATGCTGCCGCCCGTACGGCGGGTTCACTACGAACGCGTCCACCGACCCATCCTGAAACGGCAGCCGCGTCGCATCCCACTGCGCCAGCCTGACGCCTCGTCCGAGGTTCTCCCGCGACGCCGCGAGCGCCGCGACATCCACGTCTCCTCCGATAATCATGCGCGCCGGTCCCGCATCCGACCGCTCCCGCGCGATCGTACCCGCTCCACACATCGGATCGACGAAGACGTCTCCGGCCCGCGGCTCGCCCAGCTCCACCAGCGCCCGTGCTACCGTCGGCTTCAGTGACGCCGGCAAGTGCGCCCGCTTCCACCGCCGCTGCGCAAGCTCGTCGCTCGATAGCCGCAGCCCGACGATCGCCCGCTCCCCGACGACATGCACCCACACCTCGACCGCCGCGTCACCCCGCACCTGCACCCAGTGCGGCAGCACGCGTCCGATCGCTCGTCCGAATGCCGCCTCCACGTCCTGCCGCCGAAACGCCTGCCGTCCCGCAACCCGAGCGATCACCTTGTACGATCGCCCCCGCTTCTTCGATGCCAGCGCGTGATGCTCCAGCATCGCCGCCTCGAGAGTCGTCCGCTCGGCCGCTCGAGCCAGCACCGAAGGCGCCCCGCGTCCCTTCGGCACCGGCACATCCACTAACACCGCGAACACGTCCTCGAGCAGCCCGCATCGGAGCGTTGCCGCCGCAGACCCGGCCTCGAACAGCACGATGCTGTCCCGCTTGTCGAACCCCGACAGCGTTTCGATCCGCGAAGCTCCGGCGCGCCGTAGCTCGGCGGCCGCGAGATCTTCGATGCCAGGGACAGTCAGTGCGTAGTAGCGCTTGGCCTCGGCGCGTTTAGCGCGGGCCACAGCCGTCGGCGAAGTCGAGTGCCAGCATCCCCATGATCATCGCGTCGTGGAACCGTCCGCCGTCGAAGTGCTGCTCCCGCCGCCGCCCTTCGCAGACGAATCCCAGGTTCTCGTACACGTGGATCGCTCGCGGGTTGTCGACGTCGACCTCCAGCTCGATGCGATGGAGGTTCAACTCCCGGAACCCCCAGCGCATCATCGCCCGCATCGCGTCCGTGCCGTACCCTTTGTCCCAGTCGTTCCGGCTCCAGATGCTCAGCCCGACGAGCGCGCGCTGGTCGCGCGTGTCGATCTGGAAAAGGTTGATATCACCCACCGCGCGTCCGTCCGCCTCGATAATCAGCGAGATCTCCGAGGCGTCCGGATCCGACTGCCCCGCCTCGAACTCCTGCTCGCGCTGGAACAAGGACCGCGGCGCCTCGTGCCAGTCCCGCAGCCGCTGCGCCTCTGCATCGGCGGACTGGTCCGCTTCCCATCGCGTCCGCACGTCGTCGCCCTCCCACGCGCGGAGCACCACCCGTTCGCCCGCGATCCACGCCATCAGAGCGTCTCCCCGCGCTCCGCGGCGTTGCGCCGCATCTGGTCCGTCAGCTCCTGCGCCTTCTCCATCGAGTCGTCCGCGCGGAAGTCAAGATCCGGGGTGTTCTTCGAGGTCATGCGTTGCGCCAGCTCTCGTCTGAGGAACGGCCGCGCGTGCCGAAGTGCCTCCATCGTCGATGTCCGCTCCTCGTGCGTCCCGAGCACGCTGACGAACGCGACCGCGTGCCGCAGGTCCGGCGAAACATCGACGTGCGTCACCGTCACCAGTCCGCCGACGCGCGGATCCCGCATCTCGTCACGAAGCAGCTCGCTCAGCTCCTTGCGCACCACGTGGCTAAGCCGCTCCGTCCGCTGAGTCATCCATCACACCAAGAGCGACCCGCCGAGCAACTCACGGCAGTCGCGGCGCCGATTTGTTCGATCCTTGCTGTTTGTTCTGGCGAGACGTCAGCCGCGCCCCTACTCCCGCTCCGTCCGGAAGAACTCGATCTCGTCCTCCGGCTCGAAGCTGTCGAACCCCTCGACCTGCACCCCGCACTCGAAGTTCGCCGCTACGTCCCGGACGTCGTCCTGGAACCGCTTCAGCGACGTCAGCTTGCCGGTGTACACGCCCTGACCGTTCCGCAGCACCCGCGCGCTGTCGTTCCGGTTCACCATCCCGTCCCGCACGAAACAGCCGGCGATAGAGTTGCGGCGCGATACCTTGAACACCTGCCGCACTTCCGCATGCGCCGTCACCACCTCGCGGAACGTCGGCTCCAGCATCCCCTTCAGCGCTTTGTCCACGTCCTCGACGATGTTGTAGATGACGCTGTAGTGGCGGATGTCCACCTTCTCCTGCGCCGCCAACCGCTCCGCCCCGCCCTCGAGCCCCGTGTTGAACGCGATGATGATCGCGCCCGACGCCACCGCGAGCATTACGTCCGTCTCCGTGATCGATCCGGAGCCGGTGTGGATGATCTTTACCTTCACCTGCTCGTTCGAAAGCCGCTCCAGCGACGTCCGGATCGGCTCGATCGAGCCCTGCACGTCCGTCTTGAGGATGATGTTGAGTTCTTTCAGCTTCCCGGCGCTGATCTCACCGAACAGCGTGTCGAGCGTCACCCGCTGCTGCTGGTGCATCGCCGCCGCCTCGCGCTCGCGGATGCGCCCCAGCACTGTCGCCCGCGCCGTCTTCTCATCCGGCGCGACCTGCAACGTCTCGCCCGCCTTCGGCACCGCTTGCAGCCCAAGGATCTCCGCCGGCGCCGAGGGCCCCGCTACCTTGATGCGCTTGCCGTGCTCGTTCTGCATCGCCTTCAACCGGCCCATCGTCTCGCCGACGACGACGTAGTCGCTGACGTGCAGCGTCCCCGTCTTCACCAGCACTGTTGCCAGCGGCCCGCGCGTCTTGCTCAGCTCCGCCTCGACCACGATGCCGATCGCCGCGCGCGTGGGGTCCGCCTTGAGATCGAGCACCTCCGACACTACCAGGATGTTCTGCAGCAGGTCGTCCAGCCCCTCGCGGGTCTTCGCAGAGACCGGCACAAGCGGCGTGTCGCCACCCCACTCCTCGATCACCACCCCGTTGTCCGACAGCTCTTTCTTCACCCGGTCCGGGTTCGCATTTGGAAGGTCGATCTTGTTCAGCGCCACCACGATCGGCACGCCGGCCGCCTTCGCGTGGTCGATCGCTTCTTTCGTCTGCGGCATCACGCCGTCGTCCGCCGCCACCACCAGCACCGCCACGTCCGTGACTTTCGCGCCGCGCGCGCGCATCGCCGTGAACGCTTCGTGGCCCGGAGTGTCGAGGAACGTGATGTCGTGCGAGTCGACGTGCACCTGGTACGCGCCGATGTGCTGCGTGATACCGCCGGCCTCGCCCGCTGTGACCTTCGTCTCGCGGATCGCGTCGAGCAGGCTCGTCTTCCCGTGGTCAACATGCCCCATGATCGTCACGACCGGCGGTCGCGACACGACCTTCGTCTCGTCTTCTTCGATGACCGCGCGTTTCGGCTGACCGTCGGCTGCAGGCGCTTCGACGGCCTGCTCCGCCGCCGCCCGCGGCTCGATCGCCTCGAACCCCAGGTCCGTCGCAACGATCGCCGCGGTGTCGAAGTCGATCGTCTGGTTGATGGCGGCCATCACGCCGTTCTTCATCAGCTCCTTGATGACCTCGACCGGGGACACGCCAAGCAGATCGCCCAGGTCCTTCACGGACAGGACACGCGGTATCTCGACGCTCTTGGTGCTCGTGTCTGCTGTCGTCATGAAGTCCCGTTACCCTGTGCGCTCTCGGCCGCCACCGGCGCCAGCGTCTCCGCGTGCGCCCTCAGCATCTCGATGTCGTCCTGCGGCGGCGAAACCTTCAGCGCCCGCCCGATGCGGTCCTGCTTCAGCGCTTCGTCCCAACACGAGCGCGCCTCGTGCACGTACGCTCCGCGTCCGTTCTTCTTCCCTGTCGGGTCCAGCTCGACCCGCCCCTCGGGCGTCCGCACGATGCGTACCAGCCCGCGCTTGGCTTCGCTGCTCCTGCACCCGATGCACGTGCGAATGGGGATGTGCTTCGGGCGCGGGCCACCCTTCGCTGAGGGCATCTTACCGGATGAGGTCGGCGTACTCGTCGTCCTCGTCCTCTTCCTCCGGCAGGATGCGCCGCGCGCCGCCGCTCTTCTTCTTCTTGTTGAGCGCAGCGATGCGCGCCGCCTCTTCCTCCTCTGTACGGCGGCGTCCGGGAGGCCCGCCGCGCTTCTTCTGGTTCGCGCGAGCGATGTCGTCGATCGAGGGCCGCGCCAGCTCCTCTCCGAAGCGGATCGCCGGCCGCGCCGGTCCCCCTGCGCCTGCGGTTGCCGGCGTCGGCTCAGCCGTCACCGCCTGCTCGACAGTCGCCGCTGCTGGCTGCGGTTCTGCCTCGGCTGCCGGCGCTTCCACTTCCTCTCCACGCTCTGCGTACTGCAGCGCGATCTCTTCCTCAGGCCGCAGCGGCCTCGATGCCGCCGCCGCCCGCGCTTCTTCCGCCAGCGCTTCCGCGGCTGCGCGCGATCGCTTCAGCGCCTCTTCCCGCGCCGCTGCCGCTGCCTCTTCCGGCGTGATGCCCTTCTCGGCCAGCTCCGCCTCGTACGCCGTCTGGCTCTTGATGTCGATGCGCCAGCCGGTCAGCTTCGCCGCCAGCCGCGCATTCTGGCCTTCCTTACCAATCGCGAGCGAGAGCTGCCGGTCCGGCACGACGACCTCGGCCGTCTTGTGCTCTTCCGGGTCGTCGTCGTGGTTGACGACGCTCACCACCTGCGCCGGGCTCAGCGCGTTTGCAACGAAGCGCGACGGCTCGGGGTCCCACTGCACCACGTCGATGCGCTCGCCGTTCAGCTCGTTCACGACGTTCTGGATGCGAATCCCCCGCATCCCCACACAAGCGCCGACCGGGTCGACGCCCTCCTGCCGTGCGTACACCGCGACCTTCGATCGATACCCCGCCTCGCGCGCGATCGACTTGATCTCGACGATGCCCTTGAAAATCTCCGGTACTTCCAGCTCGAAGAGGCGCTTCAGCACGTCCTTATGGGTCCGCGACACCACCACCTGCGGCCCTTTCGCCGCCTTGAACACCTCCAGCAGCAGCACCTTCAGCCGCTGTCCCGCGCGATAGTGCTCCGTCCGCACCTGCTCCGGCGGCGGCAGCACCGCCTCCGTCTTCCCTAGGTCGACGATCACGTTCCGCCCCTCGAGACGCTGCACCACGCCCGAGATGATGTCGCCCTCCTTACCGGAGTACTCTTCGTAAACCACCTCGCGCTCGGCCTCGCGCAGCCGCTGCAGCACCACCTGCTTCGCCGTCTGCGCCGCGATGCGCCCCGCGTTCGTCGGCGTCGCCGGGAACGTCAGGATGTCCCCGACCGTCGCGTCCGGCTTGATCGCCCGCGCCTCCTCGACGGTCATCTGCGTCTTGTCGTCTTCCAGCTCCTCCGGCGTCACGACCGTCTTCGCCGTGAAGACGTCCATCGTCCCGTCGTCCGGATGGATCTTCACCACCACGTTCGACTGCGCCAGGTTGTCCTTCTTGTACGCCGATGCCAGCGCCATCTCGACCGCCTCGAACACCACGTCCTTCGGCAGGTTCTTCTCCGCCGCCAGCTGCGAGATCGCCGTCACGAATTCGTTCTTCATGGTTCCCCTACGAATATTCAGAATCGCCCGATGAACAAAAGAGTGGGCGCGAGCCCACTCCTGAAAGCGATTCTCCAGAGTTCAACCTCAGTATACGTACGCCCCGAAATCCCCCGCAAGCGGCCATGCGACTTTAGGACGTAGCTGCCCCGCTTCACCGCGCAGTCCCCGGACGCCGCCTAGTGCTCGATCACTCGCGTCCCGGCGAGCCGGTCGTGCAACGTGCGGCCCTCGGAGTCCCAGACCATGACCACGAAGCCGAGGCCGAACGTCGCCACTGTCACCACCTTGGCAAATCCACGAATGAGCCCGATGAAGATTCCGGGCCTTCGCCAATTTGACGCTCGCACCACCCGGATGCCGGTGAACTGCTTGCCGAATGAGCTTCCGAGCGCCTCGCACATCCACAAGTACGCCGTAAAGTAGGCGGCCGAGACGCAGCGCAGCACGAACATGGCGCGCGGCGTGACGTGCCCGTGCGCGTCGGTCGGCACGAGCGGACTCGAGAACACGGGCAAGACCGTAAGCAAGAGGAAGGGAAGGAGCAGCGACGCGACATCGACGAGGCCGGCGGCGACGCGTGCCCTCGGCGTTGCGTAAACGACACGATCACGGACATTGAGATTGTGCTCGCACCGCGTGCACGTGACGCCACCCGTCGGCAAGATCTCCGCATGTCGCTGGCGAAGGCCGCACCTCGGGCACCGGAACGTTCCCGGCTCGCGCGCCGGACCCCGTACAAGCTCAACCGGATCGACCGCCATGAAGTTGCTCCGAAGTTCCCGCGTCGCGATTGTACGTCACCTCTAGCCTCTGCACGGTTCTGTACCCCGCTACGAAATCCGCATCACCCACCGGCCCGTTCGCGACGAACTCGGCCGGATACACTTCCCTCTGACCCGACCTCGAACTGCAAACTGCCCACTGTGAACTGAAACCCCACACCCCATGCCCGCCATCCTCGCCCGATCCCTCACCAAGCACTTCCCCGGCGACATCCGCGCCGTCGAAGGCATCGACCTCAGCATCGATGACGGCCAGATTTTCGGCTTCCTCGGGGCGAACGGCTCCGGCAAGACCACCACCGTCCGCATGCTCACCACCCTCCTCCGCCCCACCTCCGGCCACGCTGAGGTCGCCGGCCTCGACGTCCTCCGCCACGCCGCAGAGGTCCGCCGCCGCATCGGCGTGGCGCTCCAGGAAGCCGGCCTCGACGACGTCCAGACCGGCCGCGAGCTCCTCGAACTCCAGGCCCGCCTGTACCAGCTCGCACCTAAAGAAATCGCCCCGCGCGCCCAGCAACTCCTCGAGATCGTCGATCTCGACGACGCCGCCGACCGCCGTGTGAAGACCTACTCGGGCGGCATGAAGCGACGCCTCGATCTCGCCGCCGCGCTCGTCCACCGCCCGAAGATCGTCTTCCTCGACGAACCCACCACCGGCCTCGATCCCATCAGCCGCGAATCGATCTGGCGTTATGTCGTCGATCTGAACCGCAGCGAAGGCGTCACGTTCTTCCTCACCACGCAGTACCTCGAAGAAGCCGACCGCCTCGCCGGCGACGTCGCCATCATGGACGCCGGGCGCATCGTCGCCCAGGGCGCGCCCGCCGCGCTGAAAGCCGCGATCGGCGCCGACGTCGTCACCGTCCGGATCGAAGGTGGCGCCGAAGAACTCCAGCGCGCTGAAGCAGCCGTCCGCCGCCTCGAGGGCATCGAGGACGTCCGCATCATTGGCGACTCGATCATCGTCTACGTGCGCGAAGGCTCGACCGCAATCGCGAAGATCGTCCTCCTGCTCGACGAAGCCTCACTCCGCGCCCGAGAAGTCACCCTCGCCCAGCCGACACTGGACGACGTCTTCCTCCGCGCCACCGGCCACCACATCGAACCAGGCGACGCACAACTCCAACGCGCGATCGGAGCAGCGACATGATCATCGCTTGGACACGAAACACGAGTGGAGCCGCGACGCTGCGTGTAGGGGCGGCCCCATGTGGTCGCCCTCGTCGGACCGCCATCGACGGTTCGTACAGACTCATTCACCCGGTCGAACAACAGTGATCCGAACGCTCGGCCTCACCCACATTGGCCTCACCGTCCGCGACCTCGACCGCGCTATCGCCTTCTACCAGGCCGTCTTCGGCGCGCGCGTCCTCTACAACAACGGTTCGACAGCCGAACTCAACACGCCCGGGCGCCACGACATCATCACGCTGATCGCTCGCCGCACGTCGAAGGTCCGCTCGATGGGCGCCGTCGATCACATCGGCTTCCGTCTCGCCGATCCCACCGACATTGATGAAGCAGTACGCCTCGTCGAATCCGCGGGCGGCGCGATCGACAAGCGCGGCGAGTTCGCCCCCGGCGCGCCCTACGCCTTCATCCGCGATCCCGACGGCCACGTCAACGAGATCTACTTCGAAACCACCGACGCCGGGCCGATCGATAAACCATGAGCGTACTTCACCGCACGCACCGCTCCACAAGCGCTCCTCGCTCTCTGATGTTTGCTGTGTGCTCTTTTCTGTTCGCCGTTTCTTCTTTGTTCTCCGTTCTTCGTTCTCCCCTTTCAGTCTTCGCCCTTCACTCTTCACTCTTCCGATGATCGCTCTGACCGCCAAGGACGCCTGGCACCTCATGCTCCGCTCCCTCCGAGAGGCCACCCGGCAGCCGGCCGTCGAAATCGGCAACATCTTCATCCCGATGTTCTTCTTCGCCATCACCGTCGGTGCGATCAGCGGCGTGGCCGGGCGCGCGTTCGGCGTCACCAACTACGTCGGCTTCCAGATGCCCGTCGCGATCCTGCAGGGCGTCGCCGGAAGCGCCGGTAACGCCGGCATCGGCACCGTCACCGACATCGAGCGGGGCTACTTCGACAAACTGCTCCTTACCCCCGCGCCGCGCCCCTCCCTCGTCCTCGGCCGTCTCGCAGCCGACGGCGTTCGTGTGATGGTCATCGCCACGCTGATCCTGATCGCAGGCCTGCTCGCCGGCTCCGGCATGGAGTCCGGAGTGCTCGGCGCCGTCACCATCATCGCGATGTCCGGGCTCTTCGGCATCGCCTACTCCGGCATCGGCCTCTCGATCGCCCTCCGCACCGGCAGCGCGCAGGCCGCCCAACTCGGCTTTCTTCTCTTCTTCCCCCTCCTCTTCCTCTCGCCCGCCTTCGCCCCCAAGGACGTCTTCAGCGGCTGGCTCGAGTTCCTCGCGACGATCAACCCCGTCACGTACCTCCTCGAAGGCATGCGCGATCTCGTCCTCGTCGGATGGGATGCGCAGTCACTCTTCGGCGCCTTCGCGGCGATCCTCGGCATCGGCACGTTCACGATGACCCTCACCATGCTCGCCCTCCGCTCCCGCACGAGTTAGCACCAGCCGACCTCGTCGTCCGCCGGAGATCGCACACTCAGACTCATGAGGATCCACCGTCGCGTACCAGAGCCAAGTGCCATACACTAATGCCCTCTTGGCGAGACGGAAGGGAGTTCGTCATGGCGTCAATTTCCGCGCGCGAGAACCAGGAGATCGAGGCGGCCAATGCCTCTGGCAACACCCCGGTCGTCTTCATCCATGGCCTCTGGCTCCTGCCTAGCAGTTGGGCCAACTGGGCGGACCTCTTCAAGCAGGCCGGCTACGCGCCGCTCACGCCGGACTGGCCGGACGATCCTGGGACCGTTGAAGAGGCTCGAGCGAACCCGCAGGTCTTCGCAAAGAAGACGTTGGCGCAGGTCGCCGATCACACGACCGAGATCATCAGCGCCTTGAAGAAGAAGCCAGCCGTGATGGGACACTCGACCGGCGGCTTGCTCGCGCAGATGCTCGCGGGCCGGGGCCTCTCGTCGGCCACGGTGGCGATCGACCCCGGGCCCTTCCGCGGCGTGCTGCCTCTCCCGGTCCCCGCGCTCAGGGTGGCGGGCCCGTTCCTGGTCAACCCGCTCACGCGCGGCCGCGCCATCACGCTCACGTTCGACCAGTTCAAGTACGGGTGGGCGAACGCGCTGGAAGAGAAGGAGGCGAAGGACCTCTACGAAACGTTCCACGTCGCCGCCTCCGGGATCGCTCTCGTGCAGATGGGCAACGCGAACCTCAACCCGTGGACGCAGGCGAAGGTGGACACGAAGAACCCAGACCGCGGTCCGCTGCTGATCATCGAGGGTGAGAAGGACCACACGGTGCCGTGGGCGATGGCGAACGCCGCCTACGGGCGGGAGAGGCAGAACCCCAGCGTGACCGAGATCGCGAAGATCCCGAACCGGGGCCACGCCCTCACGATCGACCACGGCTGGCGCGACGTCGCCCAGACGGCGCTCGACTTCGTCAAGCGGTTCGCGTAAGCGTCACTGCGCGACGACCACGTGCACCCAGAAGGCGCCCAACGCCCTCGTGGAACTGGACGCTCGTAGGCGTCGCATCCGCCGCGCGACCTCTGCATTCGATGCCCTCTGTGTCCTTTGTGGATCGGCCCCACCCCTGGAATCCCGCTACCCTGATCCCCAATGGACCCATCCCGCATCCGCAACTTCTGCATCATCGCCCACATCGACCACGGCAAATCCACCCTCGCTGACCGCTTTCTCGAGCAGACGGGCACCATCGCCCGACGCGACATGGCCGCGCAGGTGCTCGACGCCATGGACCTCGAGCGAGAGAAGGGCGTCACCATCAAGGCCAAGGCCGTCCGCATGGCCTTCACCCACACCGATGGCCTCGAGTACGAGCTCAACCTCATCGACACGCCCGGCCACGTCGACTTCGGCTACGAGGTCTCCCGCGCCCTCGCCGCTTGTGAAGGCGCCATCCTCGTCGTCGATGCCGCCCAGGGCATCCAGGCCCAGACCCTCGCCAACGTCTACCTCGCGGTGGACGCCGACCTGAAGCTCATCCCGGTGGTCAACAAGATCGACCTCCCCTCCGCCGAGCCCGAGCGCGTCGCCCAGGAGCTCGTCGATACCCTCGGCTTTGATCCCGACGAGATCATGTTCGCTAGCGCGAAGGAAGGCGCAGGCACGAAGGAGATCCTCGAAGCCGTCGTCGAGCGCATCCCGGTGCCCGATGCCGACAGCACGAAGCCGCTGCGCGCGCTCATCTTCGACTCAAAATACGACGCCTACAAAGGCGTCATCGCATACGTCCGCATCATCGATGGCGCCGTCACCCAGCGACGCAAGCTCCGCCTGATGGCTCAGCACCTCGCCGTCGAACCGCTCGAGGTCGGCGTCTTCCGTCCCGCCCTCGATCCCGTCCGCGAGCTCGGTGCCGGTGAAGTGGGCTACGTCGCGACCGGCCTGAAGAACGTGAAAGAGTGCCGCGTCGGCGATACCCTCACCGACGACGCTAAGCCCGCCGCCGAGCCCCTCCCCGGCTACCGCCCGGCCAAGCCGATGGTCTTTGCGGGTCTCTACCCGTCACAGGCCAACGAATACCCGCTCCTCCGCGACGCCCTCGACAAGCTGCAGCTGAGCGACGCCTCGCTTGTCTACGAGCCAGAGTCCAGCGCCGCCCTCGGCTTCGGCTATCGATGCGGCTTCCTCGGCCTACTGCACATGGAGATTGTGCAGGAGCGCCTCGAGCGGGAGTACAGCCTCAACCTCCTCGCGACCGCGCCAAGTGTCGAGTACCAGGTCACCAGGACGAACGGCCAGGACATCGAAGTCGACAACCCCGCCGACCTCCCGCCACCCAACGAGATCGCCGAGATCCGCGAGCCCTGGATGGACATCTCCGTCGTCTGCCCCGACCGCTACATCGGCGCCGTGATGGAGCTCGTCACCGGAAACCGCGGCGAGTTCCGGAAGATGGAGTACCTACAGCACTCCATCCTGCAGTCCGACGGCACCAAGAAGGCCGAAGGCCGCGTCGTGCTCGAATACCGCATACCGCTGTCCGAGATCCTCGTCGACTTCTACGACGAGCTGAAGTCACGCACGCAGGGCTACGCGAGCCTCGACTACAGCTTCCATGAATACCTCGCCGCCCCGCTCGTGAAACTCGACATCCTCGTGAACGGCGCGCCCGTCGATGCCCTCTCGCTCATCACGCATCGCGAAGAAGCAGTCGTGCAGGGCCGCCGTCTCGTCGAGAAGCTCCGCTCGCTCATCCCGCGCCAAATGTTCGATGTGCCGGTGCAGGCTGCGATCGGCGGACGGATCGTCGCCCGCGAGACCATCCGCGCCATGCGCAAGAACGTGCTCGCGAAGTGCTATGGCGGCGACGTCACCCGCAAGCGCAAGCTCCTCGAGAAGCAGGCCGAGGGCAAGAAGCGCATGAAGCGCGTCGGCAACGTCGACATCCCCCAGGAAGCGTTCATGGCCGTCCTCCGCCTGGATAAGTGACTGTGGCGGAACGAACCGAGCGCACACACTGGGTCGATAGAATTCATATGTGATACGCGCTGCGGCGTTCCTCAGTCTGATCGCGCTGGCACTCGCCGGGTGCGGCGATTCAGACAAGACAGCTATTCAATCCGCCTCGCCAATATCGCCAGCCGCTCCTCTAACCGCCACCGCCGTAACGACTTCGACCCAAACGACCTACACTCTCCACGAATACCCCGTCCCCGCCGGTTCGCACCCGCACGATGTCGCGCCCGCGCCCGATGGACGCGTCTGGTACACCGCCCAGTCCACCGGCAAACTCGGTCTCCTCGATCCCGCCACCGGAGAGACCGACGAAATCGCGCTCGGCGGCCGCTCCGCCCCGCACGGCGTGATCGTCGGACCGGACGGCGCACCATGGGTGACGGACGGCGGCCTCAACGCGATCGTCCGCGTCGATCCCGTGACGCACGAAGTTCGCACGTTTCCGCTGCCCGAAGGTTCGCGCAACGCCAATCTCAACACTGCTGCATTCGACCACACCGGCGGGCTCTGGTTCACCGGCCAATCCGGACTGTACGGCCGCCTCAATCGCTCGACCGGACAGATCGAAGTCTTCGACGCCCCGCTCGGCCCGGGCCCGTATGGCATCACCGTGACGCCGGGCGGCGATATCTACTACGCCTCGCTCGCCGGCAGCCACATCGCACGCATCGAACCGGAAAACCGGTGCCGCCGAGGTCCTGCGCCCGCCCACGGGCGATCAGGGCGCACGCCGCGCCTGGTCGGATTCGCGCGGCCGCGCCTGGATCAGCGAGTGGAACGCCGGACAGCTCGCGGTCTTCGATCCAGCCTCGCAATCCTGGCGCGAGTGGCGTCTGCCCGGCTCACAGCCGCACGCGTACGCCGTCTACGTCGACGACCAGGATGGCGTCTGGGTGAGCGACTTCGGCGCAAACGCAGTGCTGCGTTTCGACCCCGAATCCGAACAGTTCCAGTCGTTCCCGCTGCCCGACGATCCCGCGAACGTTCGCCAGCGCCTCGGCCGGCCCGGCGAGGTCTGGGGCGCAGAGTCCGCCGCCGACAAGCTGATCGTCGTCCGCCGCACCTGACGCGAAGACCACTGCCGAACGCAGCAGTCGTCGTCTCCACTTCCCACAATACATCGTGATACGATATAATCACGTAGAACAATGACCTTCCCACCCGACGACTATCGCGCGCTCGCCGAGCTCCGCTACCAGATCCGACGCTTCCTCCGTGCCAGCGAGCGGATTGCTCGAGACGCCGGCATCGAGCCCCAGCAGCACCAGCTCCTGCTCGCCATCAAGGGCCTCCCCGAAGGCCGCGACGCCACTGTCGGCGAACTAGCCGAGCGCCTCCAGCTCCAGCAGCACAGCGCGGCCGAACTGATCGACCGTACCGAGGCCCGTGGCCTCGTCCGGCGGGTCCGCAGTGACGGCGACCGCCGCCAGGTCTTCGTCGAAGTCACGCCCTCCGGCGAGAAGCTGCTGCGCCGGCTCTCACTTCATCATCGCAAGGAGCTCCGCACCGCCGGCCCGACCCTCGCCGACGCTCTCTCCGCGATCATCACCCCGCCGCCGCAGGCGCGCCCTGCTCGCCGGCGTCTGCGCGAGGCCGCGCGCCGTTGACGTTCTTCGATCTCATCCGGCGCCGAACATCAAACGCCGCCGCAGGGATGGCGACGGCGCCTGCCGTCGAGAAGCTCGCCGACTTCGTCGTCACCCCGCGCCTCATCCTCATCGCCGCGATGGCGACCGGCATCGGCGTCATCAGCGCGTTCGTCGCGCTCGCGCTGCTACGCCTCATCGGCCTCTTCACCAACCTGTTCTTCTTCCAGCGTCTCGGCACGTCACTCGCCAATCCCGCTGACAATAGCCTCGGCCCGTTCGTGATCATCGTTCCCGTCATCGGCGCGCTGATCATCGGCGTCATGGCGCGATACGGCTCAGACCGAATCCGCGGCCACGGCATCCCGGAGGCCCTCGAGGCCATCCTCATCGGCGAGAGCCGCATGCAGCCGCGCGTCGCCGTCCTCAAGCCGCTCTCGTCCGCGATATCGATCGGGTCCGGTGGCCCCTTCGGCGCCGAAGGTCCGATCATCATGACGGGCGGCGCTTTCGGCTCGATCATCGCCCAGTGCTTTCACCTCTCCGCAGTCGAGCGGAAGACGCTGCTCGTCGCTGGCGCCGCGGGCGGCATGTCCGCGACGTTCGCCTCGCCGATCGCCGCAGTTCTCCTGTCGGTCGAGCTGCTGCTCTTCGAATGGAAGCCCCGAAGCGTCGTCCCCGTGGCGCTCGCCAGTGCCACCGCGGCCGTCGTGCGCCACCAGATCATCGGCCCCGGCCCGCTATTCCCGGCGCCACCCCATCCCGCATACATCGGCATTCCCGGCTTCGCCGGATGCCTCCTCATCGGCGTCGCCGCGGGTGCGCTGTCCGCAGCGCTCACGGTCTCCATCTACGCCGCCGAGGACGCCTTCGCCCGGATTCCCATCCACTGGATGTGGTGGCCCGCGATTGGCGCGCTCTTCATTGGCATTAGCGGTCTGGTGTTCCCCGAAGCGCTCGGCGTCGGCTACGGCAACATCAGCACGCTCCTCCAGTCCGACGCGTCGATGCGTCTCGTCCTCGGCATCCTTCTGATCAAGTCCACGATCTGGGCGATATCGCTCGGCTCCGGTACGTCCGGTGGCGTGCTCGCCCCGCTGCTGATGATCGGCGGCGCGATGGGCGCCCTGCTCGGCACCTTCCTGCCGTCCGAAGGAGCTGGCTTCTGGCCGCTCATCGGCATCGCCGCCGTCCTCGGCGGCACGATGCGTTCGCCCTTCACCGCCGTCGTCTTTGCGCTCGAATTGACGCACGACCTCAACGCACTGACCCCGCTCCTCATCGCCGTCGTCGTCGCCTACGCCTGCACCGTGATGGTGATGCGCCGCTCGATGCTCACCGAGAAGGTCAGCCGCCGCGGCTACCACCTCAGCCGCGAGTACGCGATCGATCCGCTCGAGACGATGTCTGTTCGCGAAGTCATGCGCACCGACGTCCCCGTCCTAGAAGCGTCACGCGTGTCGCCAGCGCTCTCTTTCTTCTCGAACGGCCACGGCCGGCGCCCGCCCCGCCTCTACCCCGTCGTCGATGCCGGTGGCACGCTCGTCGGCGTCGTCCCGCACAGCGCCGCCCGCCAGCCCTCGCCCGATGGCGATGGAGCGTCGCACCGCCTCGCTGACGTCATGGTCACCGACCCGGTCGTCGCGTACCCCGATGAGCCTCTCCGCGCCGTCGCGTATCGCATGGCCGAAACCGGCTTCACGCGCCTCCCCGTCGTCGAGCGCGACACCATGAACTTCGCCGGCATGATCGCACTCGCCGATCTCCTCAGCGCCCGCGTCCGACACCTCGACCACGAACGCCGCCGCGAACGCATCATTCGCCTCTCCGCCCTCCGGCGCCGCCGCCCGACCGCGCTTCCCCAGGCGTGACCCTCCATCAACGAAAAGGCCCGCATCCCTGCGGGCCCACACTTCCGCTGGCGCTCTTCTATTCGACCAGCTTAAAGGTCGGCGGGGCAATCGGTACGTAATCCGCGTAGTTCACCGTGACAGAACTCGAACCGGTGTAGCTGAAGTTGTTCACCACGATCTGTAGCGCACCCAACGTGCCGCCGCCGGAAACGTTCAGCTCGGCCTTGGGGAGGTAGATGACACCGACGGTGAGGTAGGACGAGCCGGCATACTTCATCTGCGCGGTGCAGTCATCGGCCTGCCAGAACAGCATGTTCTTGTACGTTCCGCTCGTGGGGGCGCTCAGGCTGATGCTCCCGCTGCCCTGCAGGGCGATGCTGGCACACGATCCCCCATGTGACGCGTAGGGGTCGCTGGTGTTGAAGAACGTCACGTCGGTCCCCGATAGCGTGGCGGAAGCGCTGTAGGTGAAGCCGCCGCCTGCGAAGACATAGAGACCGGCCTGGAACGTTATGGTCGGGGACCCGCTGATCTTCAGACCGCCGTAATAGATGCCGGGGTGCAGCGTGGCGTCGCTGTTGACCTGCTTAAGAGAGGGGCTCGCAGCCGTGCCACCGGAATCGGATGAGACGGAGAGTGTGCTGAGGTCCGGTCGGGCCTTCGATGCGAGCGGATCCGTGATCGTGGACGTGACTGCTGTTGCCGCGATGGACGTGGACGCGTTGTTGCTCAGCTGCCAGGAGCCTGCGCTGTAGTAGTCGACGAAGTCCGCCTTCAGCGTGCTGCCGCCACCCTGGTTGCCCGACGGCTTGCAGGACGAATTTACCATGACGCCGCCGCCGTTCAGCGTGAGCGTGTTCCCACTGGACTGGCTGTACGACGAGCACATCGTCGGGTCGAGGACGACCATCGCGTAGTGCTTCACGGCGCTGCTGTTGAACCCCGCGACGCCACGAGACGTGATGGTCACGGAGTTGATGCCAACCGTTCGGACGAACGCCGTCGGCGGATTCGTGGTGAGCGTGACTTCCACGTAATTGCTGTCACCGGCATGCGCTCCAGTCGTCGGCGGAATGTACACGTGGGCGTTGCTGCTGGAATAGCCGTTCTTCGTGATGTAGGAGTTCGCAGCCGTCGTCGCATCCGAGATACTTCCGCCCTTTACGCGCACCCCGGCAGCCGCGAGCGCTGCAGCGTCTACCGCGTTCTGGGTGTCCCGACGAGCGGCGGCCGCGATGCCGTAATCGATCACGAGGCCCGAGGCGCCCAGTAGGATCGGAAGAATGAGAACACCGATCATCAACACTTGGCCCCGCTCGCCGCAGCGACGGAGCGATCTGAACTGCCGGATGGACGTGATGAAATGAAGGACTGACCGCGCCATGCTCCACCTCCCAGTGGATTTCGGAGCATTGAAAAAACCCACCTCACGCCCGTGTGAAGTGGGCCAAGGCTCCGAAGCTGGCCCGGCAACCCGGCTGTCCGCCCACCGAAGTGGAGAGGATCCGTGGCTTTGCGTCCCCGCCTCACGACGGGTTTGCCTTTTTCGGAGAGTATTCAGGTCACCTCATTAGGTGCCTCACCCTACCTATCGGCGCCGTCACCCCGATCTGAACAGTCAACGGCGAACCTGTAACGCTGAATCTGGGCCGCACGAAGATTGGGAAATTTTGCCCGTCCTCCGCAACGGGTTTCTGGCCACCGTTCGATAGTAACCGTGGGTCAGAGGTCTGCGGCCGCCGAGCGCCGCCCGTGTCGACGTGTTTCACCACGAGGAGTCTGAATGCGCCAGAAAATCCTGTCCGCAGGTATCGCCATCGTGCTCGTATCGCTCGCCGCTGCCGGGGTCTACGCCTCGAACGACAAAGTGAAGAAGTTCGCGACTGATCCGCTCGTAGTCGGCACCGAGACCGTGACCGGCACCCCCGACACCGAGACGCCGACTTCCACCGCTGCCGCGACCGAGACGCCGTCCGGCACCGAGACCGCCGTCGCTACATCCACGGATACGCCCGCAGCGACGGATACGCCGGACGCTACGGACACGCCTGTGCCGACCGCTACCGACACCGACACGCCGGAGCCCACCGCGACGGAGGCCGTCGCGACCGACACGCCGGGTCCAGGGGCAACCGACACGCCCGTCCCGACGGCGACTCAATGCTCCGGCGGCGACAACGGCAACCACTTCGGCAGCAGCCGCAAGGGCGACAACGGCCTCCACCTCGGCGACCACCACTGCAAGAAGAACCCCGGCCGCAACAGCTAACCGGCAACCAACGCCAGCTCGCCCAGGCAGCGAGCGTATGAACAGCGAGGCCCCGATCATCTCGGGGCCTCGTTCTTTCGTCCGGTTACGCTCGACCGCGCGCCTGACTTACGGCGTCGAACAGTTCGCTCCGATCTGGTTCTCGTTGCTGACGGCGTCGGCAATCGAGACCGCGCCGCTCGGCGGGCCGGTCAAGACGCCGGCCGGACTTCGGTCGAACGTAATCGCGTTCGAGATCCCGTCCTGGTTGTCGTCACCCGCATACGTCTTCCCGTTCGCGTTTTGAACGGTGGGGTTCGCCGAACTCACCCCGATGTACTGGAGGATCGCGATCGTATCTTGGATTGAGATCGCTCGGTTCTTCCCCACTGTCCCGTTGTTGTTGGTGTCGACGTCGTAGAAATCCCACTTGTTTATTGGATCGCGGCCGCCTGCATTCGCCTTTGGTGTGTTCGGGAGCACCTCGTGTCGGTTCGTGCAGCCGTCGCCGTCGCTGTCTGCGTTACCGCCGTTCGGGTTACCTGTGCCGGGAATGTCCTGCTGGCTGAAGTCCAGCCCGATGTCCTGCGCGTCCGGCGATCCGTTCGGGTCGTCCTTCCCGCCATCGACACAATGCGCGGCGTCCTGGATAGTGTGGGGCGGAAGATAAATCCCACCTCCTGGTGCAATCGTGTAGGCGTCTCCCGGACCTGGGGTCGCTCCCGTCCAGTTGCCAGTGAGCGACACTCCCGTCGCGGTGTTACTTCCGATCGTGCCGCTGCTCGCCCCTGACGTGATCGTCTTGCCCACGAGACTGTTCCAGAGAAAGTTCTTGCTCGTGTCGGTCATCGTCTGGCTGTTGTACGTCACGGTCGCCCCGCCGCCTGTAATCGGCGGACCGCTTCCGCACTCGTTGCCGCCACTCGTGTTCGGGAGCTTCGGGTTCAGACACGTCGTGATCCCGACGCCGCACTGGCGACCGACAGTATTCGGGTATGCGTTCGGCACACTCGCCACGCCGTAGGACGGCCCGCACGCGCTACCCGATGCCGTCTGGCTCACCTCCGAGTAGTCCGGACACCCATCCCAGTCCGAGTCGCTGTTCTTGTCGCCGAAGCTGAACCCCGGCACGACGAGAAAGTCCGGGAAGCCGTCGTCGTTCGAGTCCTGTGCGATGCCCGCTGTCGGCGTTGAGCCCGTGGTCCCTGCTGCGTGCGGTACGCTCGCGAAGCACGTCGTGCCCGGTGCCGTGATGCCGCCGACCGTCGTCGCCGCGTCGCAGAAGTCGTCGTGGTCGTGCAGCGGTCGCGGCGGGCGCGGCCCCGCCGCCGTGTTCACGAGCACCTGGCACGCATCGCCGATGCCGTCGGCGTTCACGTCCGTCTGCTCCGGGTTGTAAACCGTCGGGCAGTTATCGAACCAGTTCGCCCACCCGTCCCCGTCGATGTCCTGGTCCGGCTTCCACGCGGTGCCAGCGCACGTCACGTGAGTGCTCTTTAGGTCGCCGTCCTCCGAGTACGTCGCCGGCGATCCGCCCGCATCGGTGTAACTGCAGCCCGCCTCTTTCGTCGGATAGTTCGGCCCGACAAACAGGTCACCCGCGCACGCCGCTGACTTTCCGGGGAACGCGGTCCCCGGGCAGTTGTTCGCGGTCAGCGGATCGGGATCGCAACTGTCACCCATCCCGTCGCCGTCGGTATCGGTCGCGCCGCTCGACGCCGTTAATGAGTTCGCCGACGGGAACAGCCCGACGTCGGGGTTCGGACATCGGTCGATCGTCGCTGGAACACCATCTCCATCCACGTCCTCCGCGCCCGACACGTCGATCGCGTAGTGGATCGGATCGCCCGCCGATCCCGTGATCGTCCGCGCGACCGTCGGAAGCTCATGCAGCAGATGCGTCGTCGTGACGCCGTTCGCCGTCCACGATGTCCCGAAGCTGTCCTGTGACGTGCCGAGCAGATGCACCGTGCTCGCGAACGGCGCGCACGTCTCGGTCGCCTGGCTTGCGTTGGCGTCCGGCAGCAGCATCGGCCGCACGTCGCCAATCGTCGTCACCGATGCATAACCGCCGCCGAACGGCCCCAGGTTCAGCGTCAGGAAGTTCACGTCGACCTGTGCGGATTGCGGCACGATCTGCGCAACCCCGAACCCGCGGCTGATCAACGTAGGAAGCGAAGTATCGAGCATCAGCTTGATGTAGTCGGGCAGCCCATCGGCTCCATCAGGAATGCCGTTCGGTCCCGGTGTCAACGCGTCAGTGGCGTCCACGCCGGACGCGTCGGCCTCCGTGTCAGGCAGGTTGTCTAGGTCCGGACCGTCTTTGCCGCTGACGAGCGCACTGGCGCTCGTATTTCCGTTGTAGATCGTGAACGTCTGTGTGAGCGTGCTCGTGCCGGCCCCGCCGCACGCCGCAACGGTGCCCGTCGTCGCATCGACGTTGTCCGGCAGGCGAGCCGCTATCAGGTTCGTGCTCAGTTGCATGTCTACCGTGCCGAGCCTCGCGTCGGTTGGCACCTTTCCCGCGCAGGCCCCAGTTCCGGGGTTCGTCACCGTGCACGCCACCACGTTGGCCGTGTATTGCGTCGCCGCCACATCGAACAGCGGGGCGTTCGAGGTGGCAGGACACGAGCCCGCGCCGAGCTGACAATCGATGCTCAGCTGTATATCGAGGTTCGGCGCGCTGTTCGGCGCCAGCGTGCTCCACGTCGTCTTGTACACGAATACGTCGTTGAACGGATCGGCGTTTGTGATCCTCGCATCACGCGCTGCCGCCGCGAACATGCACGCAGCCGCTAGCGCCGCAAGTGCGCAGCCGGCGAACCGCTTCATACGCTCATCCTTCCCAATCATCCAGGTGCAACTCCGACGACGCGTCCTCCACGCCGCTCCTAATTACAGTTGTCCCCGATCCCGTTCACCGCGATCAGCGCGTCCCCGATCGTCACCGCCCCGTTCGGCGGCCCCGGCGCCCACGCCTGCGCGCCCGGCGTCCGGTCGTACTCCTGTCCGTCCGCGATGCCGTTGTTGTTCCAGTCGCTCCCGTACGTCGCCCCCTGCGAGTTCGCCTGGTTCGGGTTCGCGTTGTTCGTCCCGATGTACGCCAGGATCCCGATCGCGTCCCCGATGCTGATCGCGTGGTTCCGCGTGCCCGTCGTGTTCGATGGCACCAGCGGCGGCGTCGGCACGTCGAAGAAGTCCCAGAAGTCGTTCGGGTTCCGCTGCCCGCCCGTCTTATGGTCCGCCCCCAGCTCCCGCGCATCCGGACACCCGTCGCCGTCTGTATCGACTGCCGGCGCCGGCACAAGTGCGCAGTTCGAGAATTCAGACGTGTTCCCGTTCGGGTCCGTCGCCGTCGCCGTGATTCCCTTCCCGCGGAAGTCGAAGCCCGTCGTCACGGTGAAGCTCGCGTTCCCTCCCGCGTCCGTCGTCGGCGAGTTCGAGTAGAAGTACGACTGCCCCTCCCCGTACCCCGACGGATCGCAGGTATCGTTCGAGAAGAACTCCAGCGTGAACGTCGTGCTCGCGGTGCTGTTGAAGGTCACGTTGATGTTCGTCGCCGTCCCGCTCCACGTCGCCGACGTGATCACCGGGTAGTTCTGCAGGTTGTTTGCGCCGCTGTCGCCGTCTCCCATGTCGTTCGGGGTCACGCCATCGCCGCCCAGATCGATTCCGAGTCCACCGTTCGCGTAGGCAGCATTGTGGCTAAAGGAATTCGTGGTGCCGCTGACGACGATGCCTACACCGGTGTTGTGGTGGATTGAGTTGTAGCTGACGACAGCTGCGCCACCCGCGTATACGCCAGGGCCACCGTTGAAGGCGATCGTGTTTCCTTGACCGCTTGCACTGCCACCGACATTGGTCGTCGGGCCGAACGCGTCCATCCCCGGGCCGGCATTGCCCAGCGGGCTTACTCCATCGCTCTGAGTCCCAATCAGGTTTCCGTAAACGTTCGTACGCGGTCCCTGGACGTCAATGCCGACAATCGTGTTGCCGGACACGAGATTCTGTTCAATCAGATCGGTGCCCACGGGCGAAATCGTCGCGTCTCCGCCGACGAACATCCCGTATCCATTAGGAATCGCCGCTGTACCTGCGGCGTTCGTGCCAACGTAATTGCCCTGTATCGTCTGGCCGATGGCTGGTGCGAAGTACCGGATGCCAAGCCCGTCGTTTCCGGAGATGAGGTTGCCCTCACCCGGCGCAAGCCCGCCGATTTGGTTCGCACTCGTTCCTCCATAGAGACCAATGCCGTTGTGCGCGTTCCCCAGATCCGACGTCCCGCTCACGTCGGTGCCGATGTAGTTTCCTTGAACGATCGTGCCCGTAGCGCTGGGACCGGAGATAAAGACACCCTGGTTCGTATTCCCAGAGATGACATTTCGTGCGGCCGGCGTCGGGCCGCCGATCGTATTGTTGGGATCGCCGATCCCTACACCACTGGCATTTGGCAACGCGGTCGCTCCGGAAGCGTCCGTACCGATGTAGTTACCGAGGATCTGGTTGTTCGACGCGGGGCTCCCGGTATGGAAAGTGCTGACTCCGTAGCCTGGGTTGCCCGAGAGGACGTTCCTCGAGCCGGCCGTCGTGCCGCCGATCGTGTTGTTTGACGCATTCGCCCCAAGCAGCACCCCGTCGCCGCCGTTGGGCTGCTCCATCGTCCCGGTCACATCCGTGCCGATGTAATTCCCTGCGATCGTGTTCCCGCCCAGCGTCGCCATCTCGATCCCGTTCGCGCCCCAACGGTTGATCACTAGCCCCTTCACGATGCTGCTTCCGCCGGTCAGCTTCAGGCCATCGACGCCGCTCCCCGCGCTCACGCCCGACAGCTCGATGATCGGCGCTCCCGAGAACCCCGGCTGCGTGGTCCCGTCGATCGTCACCGCGCCCGTCACGTCCGGCAGCGCCGACATCGGCGCGATCGTCCGCACCCCGGAACCGATGCTGAATGTGATCGTGTCCGCGCCCGGGTTGAAGTTCGCCTGCTGGATCGCCGCCCGAAGCGTGCACACCCCGCCACCCGCGTCACACACGCCGTCCGCCAACAACAGATCACCCGTGTCCGCCGTCGAATTCACCACGTACGAAGCCGCGAGCACCCGGTGTGGCGACAATGCAGGGGTTGCCAGCAGCGCCGCCGCCACGAGCGCGATTCCTGCGATTCGAACCATCCTCGCCCTCATGGCGCCCTCCCGACCGCTCCTAGTTACAGTTGTCCCCGATCCCGTTCACCGCGATCAGCGCGTCCCCGATCGTCACCGCCCCGTTCGGCGGCCCCGGCGCCCACGCCTGCGCGCCCGGCGTCCGGTCGTACTCCTGTCCGTCCGCGATGCCGTTGTTGTTCCAGTCGCTCCCGTACGTCGCCCCCTGCGAGTTCGCCTGGTTCGGGTTCGCGTTGTTCGTCCCGATGTACGCCAGGATCCCGATCGCGTCCCCGATGCTGATCGCGTGGTTCCGCGTGCCCGTCGTGTTCGATGGCACCAGCGGCGGCGTCGGCACGTCGAAGAAGTCCCAGAAGTCGTTCGGATCCCGCTGACCGCCCGTCTTGTGGTCCGCACCCAGCTCGCGCGCATCCGGGCACCCATCTCCATCGCTGTCCGCCGTGGCACACTGCGAGAATTCCGACGTGTTTCCCGACGGATCGGTTGCCGTCGCCGTCACGTACGTCTGCAGGCCAGCGAACACCGAAGTGAATCCACCACTCCCGCTCGCGTCCGTCGTTACCGTCGTCGACCCCAGGTACGTCTTTCCTTCGCCGTAACCCGACGGGTCGCACGACGGGTTCGCGTACATGTCGATGTCGAACGTCGTGTTCGCGGTGCTGTTCAGTGATCCGTTGACCGTCGTGCTCCCGCCGGACGACGCCACCGACAGCACCGGGAAGTTCTGCAGGTCGTTTGGTCCGGTATCACCGTCGCCCGGATCGTTCGGCGTCACTCCCGGCGGCGAAATCGGCGAGCCCGGCGTCGCTAGGTCGATGCCCAGCGCCCCGTTTGAGAAGATCGAGTTCCCGCGGATCGATATCTGGCGACCGGTACTGCCGCCGCTGTACTGCAACCACACCCCGGCGGCGCCGTTGAAGGCGATAACGTTCCCTTCGCCAGTCGTCGTCGTCCCGATTGACTGCCGTGAGTTGTTATTGATCGAGACTCCGTTACCGCCGTTACCAAGAGCGCTGACCCCGTCTGCCTGCACGCCTACGAAGTTCGACGTTACGCTATCTACCAGGGTCACCGCCAGACCATCGAGAGTATTGCCGGAGACGACGTTTCCCCGAATCGTCGCCGGCCTCGCGGACAGCCCGCTGATGCCGTAATGGTTCGGTATCGCCGCGTTGCCCGCCGCATTCGTCCCGATGAAGTTTCCTTCCACGAGATCGGGGAGCGTTCCCGCGCCGAAGGACTCGAATTGAAACGTGATTCCGTCCTGAGAATTCCCCGAGATCACGTTGCGATCGTCCGCTGCTGGGCCGCCGACGACGTGTCCGCCTGAACTGAAGTAGAGGTGAATCCCAAACCGGTTGTGAAGAGACGCGGTGCCCGTGGCGTCAATCCCGATGTAGTTCGCGCGGATGACCGTTCCGCTCGCTCCAGCACCGTGTATGTAGATTCCCGCGCCGTTGTTTCCAGAGAGTAAGTTGCGCGCGCCCGCCGTCGTCCCACCGATCATGTTGCTCGGAGCGTCCTCGATGCCAATCCCATCGCCGCTATTCGGGACTCTCATCACTCCCGCTGCATCGACTCCGACGTAGTTCCCGGAAATCTGGTTGGAGCCCGCGCTGGTCCCCTCAATAAGAACTCCATCCCCGCCGTTCCCAGAAATCACATTGCGGTCCGCCGCGCCCGTACCGCCGACCGTGTTATTACCCACGTTGTTCACGTCGACGCCCGATGCGCCATTGCCTCGCGCCGTAACGCCATCCGCATCGATCCCGATGTAGTTCCCGGCGATCGTGTTCGCGCCGTTCGTCATGAGCGTGATTCCGTTCCCGCTGAACCGCTCCACCACCAAACCACGCACGCTGCTGTTTCCTGCCGTCAGCTGCAGCCCGTCCACCCCGCTGCCCGCCGACACTCCGTCCAACACCACGATCGGCGTCCCCGAGAACCCCGCCTGCGTCGTCGCGTCGATCGCCACCGGCACCGTCACCGCCGGCAGCGCCGAGAGCAGCGTGATCGTCTGCACTCCGCTCCCTGGGATCGCGAAGCTGATCGTCGTCGGAGATGCATTGAAGTTCGCCTGCTCGATCGCCGCGCGCAGCGAGCACTGTCCCGTCACGTCGAGGCAGAGCCCGTCCGCGTTCACCAGGTCCGGCGTGTCAGCTGGTGACGTGACCGTAAACGACGCCGCACTCGCTCGATGAGGGGAGGCCGTAGGAAAAAGCAGGAGCGCCGCAGCCAGCGCTGCCGCCGCGAGCCTCGCGATGATTCGTCTCGACACCAGTCCTCCTGACAGTGGCACGCGGGGGATCTGATGCTGCAATCATCATCTACATGCGGCAATCCAAATAAGTGATCCACGAGCCATCTGGCGTAACAGTTTCATATAGACCACTTGGTGAGGATTTCCGCCTGCTTGGGCGACCTCGCCGTTCGCGCATTTCGGCGGAAGTGCAATTCCCGCTTCGAAGTTCCCGCGCCGCTGCGCTACCATCGCTGCGTCATGACGGAGCGAAACTCGACCACACTCCCCGCGACTGCGGAGCTCGCCAGGATCCGTACAACCGCTAACGTTGTACACCCGATGCGCGTCTCGTCTGCAGCGTTGATTGTTTTCGGTCGCGATCAATCAAAGACAATCAGAACGACCAACATTCCGAAGCTGTGCGGTCGCCTCATCGACGGCCCTCAGATTCAACCCGCGCCCGTACTCGAAAAAACAAAAATCAATCAAACAGCACATGCCTGAGCCCTTCGACCTCACCCGCTTCCACGCACTCCTCCAGACGAACGCCTTCGGCCGCGACCTCATCTTCGAGCCGTCCGTCGGCTCCACCATGGACCTCGCCCGTGACGCCGCCAGCCACGGCGCGCCGGAAGGCCTCGTCGCCCTCGCCGATGAGCAGACCGCCGGCCGCGGCCGCCTCGGACGCTCGTGGGTCTCGCCGCCCGCCGTCAACCTCATGCCCGCCCTCCTCCTCCGCCCACCGGCCGCCGTCCTCCGCCACGTCGCGATGATCGCCCCGCTCGCCGTCTGCTACGCCGTCGAAGAAGCCGCCGGCCTCATCCCCGACATCAAGTGGCCCAACGACGTCCAGGTCGCCGGCAAGAAGCTCGCCGGCATCCTCATCGAGACCTCCATCGAAGGCGGCGATGCAGACTTCGTCCTCGTCGGCACGGGTATCAACGTCAACCTCGACCCGCGCCGCTACGACGAGATCCGTGACCTCGCCACCAGCCTCGCGGTCGAGCTCGGCCACGACCTCGACCGCGAGCCCCTCCTCGCCGCCTATCTCCTCCACTTCGAGCGCCTCTACGAGGCCGCCAAGTCCGGCATCTCCCCGTTCGACGTCTGGCGCTCGCGCCTCGTCACCCTCGGCCAGCACGTCCGCGCCACGACGCCCACCGAAACGCTCGAAGGCCGCGCCGAAGGCGTCGCCGAAGACGGCACCCTCCTCCTGCGCACTGCCGATGGCGCACTCCACGCCATCGAAGCCGCCGACGTCACTCTGCGCTGACCATAACCTTGACTTCTAGAACGGGCGTTCTATACTGCCCATAACCCCTGCTGCCTGACCTCCCCGCCACACGACAGCAGGGCCAATCTCCCAATCCGGAGCCGGCTCGTGCGCCTGGCCTGCGTCACCGTCCCGAACTTCCGCATCGCCCTCGAGTGCGCCCGTGCGCCCGAGCTGCGACGTCGCCCCGTCGCCATTGGCGAGCCGCCGCCCGGCGCCAACGAAGTCGGCGACTGCTCGCCGGAGGCCGCGGCCCTCGGCATCCGCACCGGCATGCCCCTGCGCGATGCTCGTACCATCGTCCCGGACCTCGTCCTGCTCCCGCCCGACCCGATCTTCTACGGCCGCTCCTTCGATGACCTCCTCGCCGCCATCGAGGACGCCGAGCCCGCCGTCGAGCCGGGCGAGGCCGGCAGCGCCTTCGCCGCCATCGACCCCAACGCCGATGTCGCAGCCCAGCAGGACGCCGGCGAGCGCTTGCTCGAAGCCGTCCGAGATCGCTCCCGCATCGAAGCCAGCGTCGGCATCGGCGAAGGCAAGTTCGTCGCCTGGACCGCCGCCACCGTCAGCGCTCCCGGCGAAGTTGCAGTCGTTCCCGCCGGCAGCGAGCAGCAGTTTCTCGCCCCACTGAGCACGTCATTCCTCCCCGTCTCCTACGAAGCCCAGCGCAAGCTCGGCCTCTACAACCTGCGCACCATCGCCGACGTCGCAGCCCTGCCCGTCGGCGCTCTGCAGGCCCAGTTCGGCCGCGAAGGCAGGCGCCTCTGGCAGCTCGCCCGCGGCATCGACGTTGATCCCTTCGTCCCTCGACGCCGCCAGGAGCCGATCACTGACACCCTCACCATGCCCGCACCGACGGTGAACAGCGGCGCGCTCGTGATCGCAGCGCGCCAGCTCGTCCGCCGCCTCCTTTACCGCACGTCGATGCGCTATCGCTTCGTCCGCCGCCTGCGCCTGCGCCTCGCGCTCCTCGCCGGTGGCGGCAGTTGGGAGCGCACGCTCACCCTGCGCGAGCCTCTCGCCGATGAAGACGGCCTGATGTTCGTGCTGAAGAAGCTCATCGAGCAGTTGCAGCTCGCCGGCCCCGTCGAAGAGATGACGCTGGAGTTCATAGGCTTGACCGAAGAGACCGGCAAGCAGCGCAGCCTGCTCTTCGCCGAACAGGCGAGGCGACGCGCGCAGCTCATGGCGGCGCTGCGTCAGCTCAAAGCGCGCTTCGGCGGTGAATCGCAGGTCTTGCGCGTGGCGGAGGTGGAACCATGGTCAAGGATCCCGGAACGAAGGTACGCCCTCATCGACTACGACCTCTAGCCGGCCCGCGCCCCGCTCGCGTCGACGCCGACGACCGGGGCTGCCCGCATCGCGTGCTCTTCGAAGGCGCCGTGCGCGAAGTGGCGTCAGTCCAGGACCGATGGCGCATCGACGACGAGTGGTGGCGCGAAACTCCCGTCTCGCGCATGTACTACGAAGTCCAGCTCGAGGGCGACCGCGTCGTCACCCTCTACCAGGATCTCCCCGGAGGCGCATGGTGGCTGCAACGATACTAGCGGCGAACAATCATGCCGGAGCCTGAGCATCCCCGCTACCGCGCCGAACTCCACCTCCACTCATGCTGGTCGCTGCTCGATGGCGCCTCCAGCCCCGACGAGCTGATCCTCCGCGCGCGCGACCTCGGTTACGAAACGCTCGCCCTCACCGACCACGATGGCCTCTACGGATCGATGGAGTTCGCCCAGGCCGCGAAGGCCTTCGGCATCCGTCCCATCACCGGCGCTGAAGTCACGCTCGAGGACGGCCACCACCTGACGCTGCTCGCCATGGACCGCGAGGGCTACGGTAACCTCTGCCGCCTGCTCTCCACGTCGCATCTCACCAGCGAGCGCAAGGATCCGCACCTCTCGTACGCCGAGCTGGCGCAGCACACGCGCGGCCTGATCGCCCTCTCCGGATGCAAGCGCGGCGAAGTCCCATCGCTCGTCACCGCCGGCGAGATCCACGCTGCTGAACAGGCGCTCGCGCGATACATCGAGTGGTTCGGGTGCGACAACTTCTACATCGAGCTGCAGCAGAATCTTGCCCATGGTGACACCGAACGCTGCCGCCGCCTCGTCGATCTCGCCTGCAAGCACGGCCTGCGATACGTCGCCACCAACGACGTCCACTACCACGAGCGTGAACGCCACCGACTGCAGGACGTAATGGTCGCCATCCGCAATCGCAGCACACTCGAAGCGTCGCATCGCGAGCGCCGCGAGAACTCCGAGTACTACCTCAAGTCACCAGCCGAGATGGAAGAGATCTTCGCCGAATGGCCCGAAGCCCTCCACGAGAGCGCTCGCATCGCCGACCGCTGCACCTTCGACCTCACGACCGACCTCGACTACCGCTTCCCCGACTACGCCACTCCCGACGGCTCGATGGCCGACGAGTATCTCGAGACGGTGTGCCGCCAGGCCGCGCGCGAACGCTACGGCATGATCAACGGCCGCATCCCGCAGAACGTCGAAGACCGCCTGCACGAAGAGCTGCGCCTGGTCCGAAAGCACGGCCTGTCCGGCTTCTTCCTCATCTACCGCGACCTCCTCGAGCTCAGTCGCACCGTCGCCGCCGAAGTGCGCGGAGGCCACACCGCGCGCAGCCGCTCCGGCCTCCCTCCCGGCCGTGGCCGCGGCTCATCCGTTGGATCGATCCTCTGCTACCTGATCGGCCTCTCGCACGTGGACCCGATCAAGTACAACCTCTATCTCGGCCGCTTCCTCAACGACGAGATCGCCTCCGTCCCTGACATTGACCTCGACTTCCCGCGCGACATCCGCGAGCAGCTCATCCTCCGCGTGTACAAGCACTTCGGTCACGAGCACGCCGCGCTCGTCGCCAGCTTCCCGACGTACAAGATCCGCAGCGCCATCCGAGACGTCGGCAAGGCGCTCGGCATCGCCGAAAGTGAGCTCGACCGCCTCGCGAAGCGCGCCGGCTGGGGCAGCGGCTCGGACATCGAGAGTGAGATGTCGATGTACCCCGACTACGCCGGCAAGACCGAAGCTCCGATCTGGCGCGACCTCATCGAACTGGCGAAGCAGATCTCCGGCTTCCCTCGCCACCTCAGCCAGCACGTCGGCGGGATGGTGATCTCCACCAAGCCCATCGTCGAGCTCGTCCCGGTAGAGCAGGCCGCGATGGCCGGACGCTACATCTGCCAGTGGGACAAGGACTCCATCGACGACGCTCGTTTCATCAAGATCGACTTCCTCGCGCTGGGCATGCTCTCGCTCGTCGAAGAGTGCAGCGACCTTATCGCCGAGCATCACGGCAAGATCGAAGACCTCAGCCGCATCAATTTCAACGATCCGAAGGTCTACGACATGATCTGCGAGGCGGACACCGTCGGCGTCTTCCAGATCGAGAGTCGCGCCCAGATGCAGATGCTCCCCCGCACCCGCCCGCGATCGATCGAAGACCTCACCGTACAGGTCGCGATCATCCGCCCCGGCCCGATCGTCGGCGGCGCGGTGAACCCCTACGTCCGTCACCGCCAGGCCCAATTGCAGGATCCGGACTTCAAGCCACCGTTCGATCATCCCAGCCTGGAGCCGGTGCTCAGCGAGACGCTCGGCGTGATCCTCTACCAGGAGCAGGTGCTGCAGGCCGCCGTCGCCGTTGCCGGCTTCACCGAGGGCCAGGCCGAATCACTACGTCGCGCGATGAGCCGCAAGCGCTCGCGCGAGAGCATGCAGCGCTTCTTCGAGCTCTTCCTCGAAGGCGCGCTCGCTCGAGGCGTCCGCGAAGACGTCGCGAAGACCGTCTTCGAGAAGATCATCGCCTTCGCGGAGTTCGGCTTCCCGAAGAGCCACTCCGCGGCGTTCGCCTTCCTCGCGTTCCAGTCCGCGTGGCTCCGACACTACTACCCCACGGAGTTCCTCTGCTCCCTGCTCAACTCCCAACCGATGGGCTTCTACCCGCCGCACGTCCTCACTCACGACGCTCAGCGCCACGGTGTCAGCGTCCGTCCGCCCGACATCAACGCCAGCAACGCCACCTGCACCGTCGAAGACGACACCGTCCGCGTCGGCTTCGGCTACGTCCGCGCCATCGGCAGCGACGTCGCCGAGACGATCGCCGCCGAGCGCGCGCGCAATGGCCTGTTCGCATCGCTCGCTGACTTCGTCCGCCGCATGGGCCGAATCGCCGAATGCCACCTGCACGAAGAGGCGATCGAGAACCTCGTGCAGGTGGGCGCCTTCGATGCCTTCGGCCTCAACCGCCGCGAACTGCTCTGGCAGCTCGGCCTGCTCTACCGCCCGCCGAACGTGCAGATGGCCCTGCCGCTACCGATCGATCAGGACGCCGTGCCGCTCGGCGACCTCACACAGTGGGAGCGCATGGCCGTGGACTACAACCTGCTCTCGCTCTCGCCCGGATACCACCCGATGGCGCTCCTACGGCCGCAGATCAACGAATCGATGCCGTCCGTCGCACACCTGTTAAAGATGCCCGACGCCAGCCGCGTCCGCGTGCCCGGAATGGTCGTCTGCCGTCAGCAGCCCGGCACCGCAAAAGGCTTCGTCTTCCTGCTGCTCGAAGACGAGTTCGGCATGCTGAACATCATCGTCCCGCCGTGGCTCCACGAACGGCAACGCGCACTCGTCCGAGGCGAGCCGTTCGTGATCATCGAAGGCGAGCTCCAGCGCAAGGAAGGCACCATTAATCTCCTAGCTGACCGCTTCCACGCTCTCCCGGTCCCGAAGACGCTGCAAGCACCCCAGTCCCACAACTTCGGGTAAGCTCGAAGCGTGATCTCCGTCGAAGAAGCGCTCCAACGCATCCTCTCGTACGTCTCCCTCCTCGAACCCGAAGAGCGACCCATCCTCGATGCGCTCGGCCAGGTCGTCGCCGAAGACGTCGTCTCTGACATCGACATCCCGCCCCTCGACAACACCGCGATGGACGGCTACGCCGTCCGCGCCGCCGACACCGCCGGCGCTTCCGAAGCCGCCCCGAAACAACTCCGCGTGATCGGCGAGCTCGCCGCCGGCTACGTCTTCGAGCGCAGCGTAGAGCCCGCCACCGCCGTCCGGATCATGACCGGCGCTCCTATGCCCGCGGGCGCCGACGCCGTCGTACCCTTCGAAGAGACCGACGAGCCGTCCGGCCGCAGCTTCGGCTCGTTCGCGAAGTCCCGCGACGTCGTCGGCATCATGAAGCCAGCCGAACCCGGCGCGAACATCCGCCTCGCCGCCGAGGACGTCCACCGCGGCCAGGCCATCATCCGAAAGGGCGCCGTCCTCCACCCCGCGCAGATCGGCGTGCTCGCGTCGCTCGGCCGAGCGACCGTCCGCGTCCACCGTCGCCCTGTCGTCGCCATCCTGTCCACTGGCGACGAAGTCCAGGAGCCCGGCAAGCCGCTGAAGCCGGGCCAGATCTACGACAGCAACGCATACAGCCTCTCCGCCATGGTGCTCGAGAATGGCGGCATCCCGAAGCGGCTGGGCATCGCGCAGGACACGGTCGAAGCGCTGACCGCGAAGCTCCGCGAAGGCCTCGATGCCGACATGCTCGTCACGTCCGCGGGCGTCTCGCGCGGCGACTACGACGTCGTCAAGGACGTCCTCGCGAAGGAAGGCGAGGTCGACTTCTGGACCGTCCGCATGCGCCCCGGCAAACCGCTCGCGTTCGGCGCGTTCACCTCAGGCGGCCGACGTGTCCCGCACATCGGCCTCCCCGGCAACCCCGTCAGCTCGATGGTTTCTTTTGAGCTGTTCGGGCGGCCCGCCATCTTCAAGATGCTCGGCCGGATCGACTGGCAGCGCCGCGTCGTCCGCGCCATCGCCGAGGAGCGCATCGACAACGCCGATGCCCGCCGCGTCTTCGCCCGTGCCATCGTCACGCGCCGCAATGGCCGATACTACGCCGCCCTAACCGGCCCCCAGGGCTCCGGTATCCTCACGTCCATGGCCGAAGCCAACGCCTTCGCGGTAGTCCCCGAAGACGTGCCTGGCATCAACCCCGGCGAAGAAGTCGACGCCATCCTGCTCGACTGACCGCTAGAACACCACCCGAAACCCGGCGAACTCGCCCGTCGCCTCCGCCCGCTCGACGTTCACGCCAACCACGCGCGCCAGCGTCGGTCCTCGTCGCAGCGCAGCGACAAACTCGCCGATTGCGTCCTCCGCCCCCTCCGCAACGACCTCGACCGACCGCCCGTCATCGCCGTTCCGCACGAGTCCGCTCAGCCCTCGCCGGTCCGCTTCCCGCCGCACGAAATCCCTAAACCCCACCGCCTGCACACGCCCCGTCACCCTCGCCGTGACCCGGACCGCCTTCTCGCCGTCCGACATCACACCGTAAGGCGAAGCTGGATCGTGAACTCGTTCTCGCGCGACCCATCTCGAGCGCTCAGGTCGAACGCCGTCAGCTCATAGTTGCCGGCTGCCAGCGCCGAGATGTCGATCGTGGCGCTCCAGTTCCCCCGCGCCGGCCCGGCCGCGTCCGCTGTGACCGATTGCGTCGACACGACGCGCCCGTCCGGGTCGCGCAGCTCCAGACTCAATGCCGCCTCGAATACACTCGCCGTGCCCGTAACCTTCAGCGGCACTCCGACCGCAACGTCGGCGTTGCAGGTGGGCGTCAGGATGACGACCGCCGGCACATCCGTCGTTGCGTGCACCGGCTCGGTCACGACGTTCTCGTCACTGCCGTCACGCGCGCTTCGCGAGAACGCGCGGATGACAGCGTCTTCCGGCGCGTTCGGTGGCGGCACCGCCATCGTCGTCTCCCACGTCCCCGGCGTCCCGGTGCCGGACGTCGCCTGAACCTTCCGTTCGCACAGCACCGTCCCGTCCGTCGCCAGCAACTGGACCTGCAGCACGCCTTCGAACACGTCCGCCTGGCCGCTCACGGAAATCGGCACCTTCACCGTCGAGCCCGGCGCCGGCGCATCGATGCTGATCGCCGCGGGCGTCGTCGTGGACGCGCCCGCCGTAGGCGTCTGGCCCGCGGCTCTCGAAGGCGACGCTACCGCGGTAGTGCCGCCCGCTCCCGCCGTCTTTGTCTTGTCCGCATCACCGTTTCCGCCGCACGCGCAAAACGCCAGCGCCGCGACGACAGTCGATGCAACGATCCCATGTCGCACAGTGATCACTCCTCCCCTGCTTCACACGTCGCCGGAAGTATACGAGCGCCGAAACCACCCGTGTTATTCTCGCTGCAATGCGCATCGTCTTCATGGGTTCGCCGGACTTCGCACTCCCGTCGCTGCGGCGCCTGATCGATAGCGAACACGAAGTTGTCGCCGTCTACACGCAACCGGATCGACGCGTCGGCCGCGGCCAGAAGCTTGGGCCGCCGCCCGTGAAGCGACTCGCGCTCGAGCACCGCCTCGCCGTGCGGCAGCCGGCATCGATCAGTGCTGCCGACGTCGTCGACGAGCTCCGTGCGTTCGCGCCCGACGTCGCCGTGATCGCCGCCTACGGCCAGCTGCTGAGACAGCCAGTGCTCGATGTCCCGCGCCTCGGCATCCTCAACGTCCACGCGTCACTGCTCCCGCGTTGGCGCGGCGCAGCGCCGATCCCCGCCGCCATCCTCGCCGGCGATCGAGAGACAGGCGCGACAATCATGCTCGTCCGTCTGAAGCTCGACTCCGGCCCCATGCTCACTTCCAAGCGCATCGAGATTCGCCCCGACGACACAGCCGCCACCCTGACGACGAAGATCGCCGAAGTCGGCGCAGACTTACTCCTGCCTACGCTGGCCAAATACGCCGCCGGCGAGCTCAGGCCACAGGATCAGGACGAATCGGCGGCTACCTACGCGCCGTCCATCAAGAAGACCGACGCCATGATCGACTGGACACGAGATTCAGCAGACGTTGTGACGCGAAAGGTCCGCGCCTATAACCCGTGGCCGGTCGCTTACAGCTACCTCGATGGCGAGCCGCTGCGCATCCTCGAATGCGTCGCGCTCCAGCATCGTTTCGAAGACGAACCCGGCACGGTATTCGCCCTGAGTGGCGTCGCCGAACCCCAACTCTTCGGCGCCGGATTCGGCGTCGTAGCAGCGCAGGGCGAGGTGGGCGTGCTGTCGGTGCAGCCGCCCGGCGGACGCGTCATGTCAGCCGCTGACTATATTCGAGGCCACAAGGAGGTCATCGGCAAGCGGCTGAGCAGCAATCCCGCTGCTCGTTGATACGTTAGCCGCCCGCTCGCGCGACGTTGGCGACGGCGATCGCCCGAAGCGGGATCGCGTCGCGATACCGGTCCTCGATCACGATGTCGTCCGGAGCCACTTCTTTGCACGCGTGGCAGCGAATGCACTTCGCGTCGTCGATCCGCCACGCTCCGCCCGCTTGCTCGATCGCATCGGTCGGACAGATTTCCGCGGCTTCAGCAACGGCGCCGCTCTGGCGCGCCACTTCGTACCGGATCAGCCCTGGACAAACTTTGGCAGGACACCGATGCTCGCGGGCGTGCACGTCGTACTCGTCGCGGAAGTGCCCGATTGAGTTGTTCGTGATCACCGGCGACAGCGACCCGTGGAAGCAGTTCGAGTACTGCATCGAAGCCGCAAGCGACTTCATCCGGTCGACGTCGTTCGCCTCGGCCTCGCCGCGCGAAGCCCGTCGCCAGAGCTCCACCATGCGCTGGTTCCCGCCGCGGCACGTCGTGCACCTCCCGCATGACTCGTCCTCGAGGAACGTTGACGTCATCACGTTGAGATCGACCACGCATGCCGTCTCGTCGACGAATACCAGCCCGCCGCCGCCCATGCCGGCGCCGAGCGGGCGAAACGGCTCCGGTTCGAGCGGCAACTCGCTGGCGATGTGCGCCGGCAGGAGCCCGGACAGCGGCCCGCCCTGCTGCAGCGCCTTGAACTGATGACTACCCTCGATGCCGCCCACGGCCACCAACAGGTCCTTCACCTTCGTGCCGAACGGCACTTCCAGGCAGCCTGTCTTCCCGACCGCGCCCGACACCGTAAACATCTTCGTCCCGCGGTTCGCCTCCGTGCCGACCGTGCTGTACGTCTCGGGCGACACCCGCAGCAGCGTCGTCACGGCCGAATACGTCTCGACGTTGTTCACGTTAGTCGGCTGCCCCAGCACGCCGCTCTGCGCCGGAAACGGCGGCTTGATCTTGGGCATCCCACGGCCGTCGTCTACCGACGCGATTAGCCCCGTCTCGTCGCCACATACGTACGACCCTGCGCCGCGCACCACCTCCGCATCGAACTTTACGCCGGTGCCCATCGCATCGTCGCCGAAGATTCCGCGCTCTCGGCACTGCTCGATCGCCTTCCGCACGCGCTCGATCGCCAGCGGATACTCGTCCCGGATGTAGATCCAGCCGTACGTCGCGCCCGTCGCGTACGCGCCGATGAGCAGGCCCTCCAGCAACAGATGCGGATCGCTCTCTAGGATCACGCGGTTCACCCACGCGCCCGGGTCGCCCTCGTCCGCGTTGCACACTAGGTACTTCGGCTCGCGCGTCGCTGTCTGCAGGAAGCTCCACTTCGTGCCCGTCGAGAAGAAGGACCCCGACCGTCCCCGCAGCGTCGAGCCCTTCACCACCTCGATCAGTTCGTCCTGCGACATCTGGCAAGCCGCGTCGAACTGCTTGTATCCGCCGCGCGCGATGTAGTGTTCGATGTTCTCCGGATCGATGACGCCGCAGTTGTCCATCATCCAGCGCGTTTGGATCTTCATCCACGGAAGATCGCTCAGCGCCGGCAGGCCATCCACCTTGCCGGACGCGACGCCGACAACGTGGTCACGCGCGATGCCACCGACCGCCGCCAACGCGAACGCTTGAGCTACGTCCGCCGTCACCCGGCCGTATAGCACGATCTCACCGGTCGGCTTCCACACCTGCACGACCGGCTCGGCCCAGGCGAGACCCGTATCACCCGTCTGCATCGCGTCGAAGCCCGCGCTCTCCGACAGCCGGCGCAACGCGTCGAACGTCCCGATAGCGCCGCTCGCGATCGATGACGTGTTCAACGACACGATGAACAGCGGACGCGACGGTTGCTCCAGCGCCCGAGCGTTGGCGTTCGCCGCTGTCCGCAGCTCCTCGTACCGCGACACTATGCGCGCTCCTTCAGATCACGAACGAGTCGCACCGTGGACGCCGAAGTCAGCGGTCCGACAACCATGCCGTCCACCCAAACCTGCGGCGCGTGCTCGCACGTTCCGTTGCACTGCCCGAGATGCAGTCCGAGCTTGTTGTCTTCCGTGTTCTCGCCCATCTCGACGCCCAGCTCGGCTTGCAGGATGTCCCGAACACGCTCGCCGCCCTTGAGCCTGCATGCCGGGCCGCTGCACCACGCCACTGCTGTCCGTGGCGGCGGCGTCAGCCGAAACTCGCTGTAGAACGAAGCCGCTCCGAATACCCTCGCCTCGCTCAGTCGCAGCTGTCGTGCCACGACACGCATCGCGATCCGCGGGATGTAGCCGTACCGATGCTGCACCGCGTGCAGCGCTCCGAGGAGGTCGCCGTCTTGAGGCCTGAACTCGCGGATCAGGTGCTGGATCTCGAGCGTCGCCTCGTTGTCGAGCGTCACGATCTGCTCACTTTGTGCATCGTTTCACTATACGTGGGCAGGCATACGTCGGCAAAGCTCACTCGGCGCCCGGCCCGCCCTTCGCAGCGAGCACGGTGTTGTACATCAGCATCGCACGGGTCATCGGCCCGACGCCGCCCGGCACCGGCGTGATCGCCGACGCCTTCTCCGCCACCGCCTCGAAGTCCGCGTCCCCGACGAGCCGGTAACCTGCCTTCTTCGTCGCATCGTCCACGCGGTTCACCCCGACGTCGATCACCACCGCGCCCTCGCGCACCATCTCTCCGGTGATCGCCTTCGGCCGCCCCATCGCCGCCACGATGATGTCTGCCCGGCGCGTGTACCGTCCGATGTCCCGCGTCCCGGTGTGACACACCGTCACCGTTGCGTTGGCCCCGCGCGCCTTTTGCATCAGGAGGCCCGCCACCGGCTTGCCTACGAGGTTCGACCGTCCGCACACGACTACGTGCTGGCCTGCCGGATCGTGGCCGCTGCGCATCAGCATCTGCACGACGCCGTACGGGGTGCACGGTCGAAACCCCGGCTCGCCACGGAACAACCGCCCGACGTTCACCGGGTGCAGTCCGTCTACATCCTTCTCGGGAAGCACTGCCCCCGCAACGGCCGACTCGTCGAGCTGCGGTGGGAGTGGCATCTGCACCAGCATCCCGTGCCAGCGCGGGTCCGCGTTCAGCTCAGCGACAACGCCAATCAACTGCTCCTGCGAGATGTCCTCCGCGAGGCGTATCGTCTCCGACCGGACGCCGGTCGCCTCAGCGTCCTTCGCCTTCCCGCGTACATACGAGATCGACGCAGGATTCTCGCCGACCAGCACGAACGCCAACCCCGGTTGGACATCGTGTCGCTTCAGCTCGTCGATCTCGCGCCGCAGCTCGTCGAGCAGGTCGCGCGCGATCGCCGCTCCGTCGATGATAGTCGCGCTCATGCCGAACTCCAGAGTCGAAGGTGGTCGCCCGAAGTCTACCGCACGCTGTTCGACCAGCGCGGATACCGCGACCGCGCGCGCCGTGCGTACAATCGGCCTATGGAGTACGCCGTCGGCATCGATGCCATCGAGATCGCGCGCGTCCGTCGCGTGCTCCAGCGGCACCCTGAGCGCTTCCTCCGCCGCATCTACACGCGGGAGGAGGTGGGATTCTGCCGCGGTCGCGTCGCGGAACTGGCCGCCCGCTTCGCCGCGAAGGAAGCCGTGATGAAGGCGCTTGGCACCGGCGCCCGCGGCCTCGCCTGGCGAGAGATCGAGATCCTCCCGAACAGTCGCGGCAAACCCATCGTCTACCTGCACGGCCTCGCCGCGAAGCGCGCCGAGAAGATCGGTCTCCGGGGCGTCGATGTCAGCCTCACTCATTCCCGCGAGCTCGCCATCGCCGCCGTCGTTGGCGCCGCGGAACACGAAGCCTTCGACCGCGAAGCGAACCGCACACGCATCACGAACTGGCTGCGCGAGCGAGGCCGCCTGTGAAGCTCGTCACCGGCGATCAGATGCGCGCCCTCGAACAACGCGCCGTCGACGCGGGTACGTCACTCGACGAATTGATGGAGCGCGCTGGCCTCGCCGTCGCGCAGGAGGCATGGCTCGCACTCGGCCTGACGCCCGGCCGGCGCGTTCTTGTACTCGTGGGCCCCGGCAACAACGGCGGCGACGGCCTTGTCGCAGCGCGCTACCTCGCCGAATGGGAAGCCGACGTCGCCGCGTACGTCGTCGCATCGCGGCCTGAGACCGACACCAACCTCGCGCGCGCCCGCGACACCGGCGTCCGCATCATGACCGCCGCCGACGACGCGTCGTACTCACAGCTCGAGTCGGAGCTCTACGCCGCCGATCTCGTCATCGACGCCATCCTCGGCATCGGCCGCCACCGTCCCATCGCAGGCCCGCTCGCCGAAGTCCTTAGCCGCCTCGAACGCGCGCGCGCGACACCGCGTCACCCGCAGGTCGTCGCCGTCGATCTCCCCACCGGCGTAGACGCCGACACTGGCGCCGCCGATCCTGTCGCCGTCCGCGCCGATATCACCGTCACGTTCGGCCTCGCGAAGCTCGGCCTTTACACGCTCCCAGGCGCCGGATACGCAGGCAACGTCCAGGTCGTCGACATCGGCCTGCCGCAAGACGCGCCCGATCTCGCGGAGCTGCTCTCGTCGCCCTGGGTGCGCGATCGCCTCCCCGCGCGCTCGAAGTCCGGCAACAAGGGCACCTTCGGTCGCGTGCTCGTCGTCGCCGGCTCCGACGACTACGTCGGCGCGGCGCGCCTCGCCGCTACCGCCTGCTATCGGATCGGTGCCGGCCTCACGACACTCGCCTGCACGCCGCGCCTCCGGCAGATGATCGCCCCCGCCCTCGCCGAAGCGACGTATCTCATCCTCGACGACGATGCTGCCATCGCCGCACATCAGATCTTGGACGTCCTGCCGCAGTGCGATGCGCTGCTCATCGGTCCCGGCCTGGGCAACAACCCGCGCACCGCGCGCATTATCCCGGAAGTGCTCGCCCACGCACCCGACGCCACACGTGCCATCCTCGTCGACGCCGATGCTCTCAACGTCCTCTCCCGCATCGATAACTGGAGCGCGACCGTGCGTCGTCCAGCCGTCCTCACCCCGCACCCCGGTGAGATGGCCCGGCTGCTCTCGTGCTCCGTGCAGGACATCCAGCGCGACCGCGTCGCTGCGGCAACACGGACCGCCGCCGATTGGCAGCACGTGGTCGTGTTGAAGGGCGCCCACACCGTCATCGCTGCCCCCGATGGCCGCGCCTGCATCAGCCCGCACGCGAACCCGATCCTCGCGACAGCCGGCACCGGCGATGTCCTCGCTGGAGCGATCGCCGGCCTCATCGCCCAGGGCATGGATCCGTTCGAAGCGGCCTGCGCTGGCGTCTACCTCCACGGGAGCGCCGCTGAGCTTGTGGCCGAAGATCTCGGCGATCGAGGCATGCTCGCCAGCGACCTCCTCGACGCGCTCCCCCGTGCCATCCTCGCTGTGCGCGAAGGTGCTCGCCACAGGTCTGGTTTCGCTCTCGGCCTCGCGCGCGGCGGATTCGGCGCCCTCCTCGCTGGAGAAGGCACTCGCGACGCCTGACCCCGTCACATCGCAAAGCTCACCGGCGCCACACGCCCGCAATCGATGTTGACGCCCGTGTAATGCTCCCTGGCCGAATTGGGCTTATATTGGTGATAGGAAAGTCGCTCGATAAGGCCCGCCGGAGTGCGATTTCAGCCATGCGAGGGGCAATAAGTGCGGAAACTGGTCTTCCTCATCGACGTCGATAACACCATCCTCAACAACGACGGCGTGAAGTCCGACATGGAGCAGCGGCTGCTCGCCATCCTCGGCTCGAAGCTCGCCGCACGCTTCTGGGAGCTGTACGAAGTAGTCCGCAAGGAGACTGACGTCGTCGATTTCGTCGAAACACTTCGCCGCCTGCGTGAAGAATTCCCTGCTGATGCCACCTCGATCGATGCCGCCTCCGACGCGCTCTTCAACTGGGACTTCTGCCCCCGCCTCTACCCGCGCGCCATCGAGACCATCCTGCACCTGAAGTCGCTCGGTCAGCCCATCATCGTCTCCGACGGTGATCCCGTGTTCCAGCCTTCGAAGATCCACCAGTGCGGCGTCACCGACGCTGTAGACGGGCACGTGCTCATCTTCGTCCACAAGGAGAAGTGCCTGCCGGCTGTCGAGGCCTACTTCAGCGCCGAGCACTACGTCCTGATCGACGACAAGCCCGGCATCCTGATGCGGTCGAAGGCGGCTCTCGGCGACCGCCTCACCACCGTGCATGTCCTGCAGGGCAAGTACGCCCTCGATCCCAAGCACGCCGTCGACTACCAGCCCGATATTGTCGTCGAGCACATCAGTGACCTCCTGAAGTGCGGCGCCGATGACTTCCTGCTCACTGCCGGCAAGCAGGCCGCCGCCGTCTGACTGACCTCGCGCTTGTTTGCCCCAACCATCGTCTGATCCGATAATCCCCGCGTCCTCACGCACATAGCCGGCGATTGCTCTCCGTGGCGAGCGAATATTTCTCCACGCCCATCACACGCTTCCGTCCCGACGCGGAGGCATCGCTTCGCGCCTTCATCGAGGCGCTCGGCCGCACCGGCGGACAGCCCCGCCGCCTCGCCGCGGCGATCGACTTGTGGAACGCCATGCTCGATCGTCAGCGCGTCGTGTTTTGCTCGATCGCCGGCGCGCCCGTCCCGCTTGGGTTCGGCCCCGCGATCGCGTCACTGATCGAGCAGCGCAGCATCGATGTCCTCGACGTCACCGGCGCGCAGATCACTCACGACATGCTCGAGACGATCGGCAGTAAGCACTACCAGGGCGTCGTGACCGCTGATGACACCGCGCTCGCCGCGCACGACGTCAACCGCTTCTGGGACACCTTCGGGGACGAAGCCGACTATCGCCGCGTCGAACCGATGATCTTCGACTTCGCGCAGACCCTCCCCGATCGGCCGCTCACCACGCGGGAGTACGTCTTCCGCCTCGGCTCGTTCTTCAAGCGCATCGGTTCGCAACCCGGATTCATCACCGCCGCTGCCGAGGCCGGCGTCCCGATCTACTGCCCCGCCATCGGCGACTCAGTTCTCGGGATGGACCTCGGCCTCCTGTGGACGCAGACCGGACGACGCATCGTCTTCGACGTCGTCCAGGACGTCCTCGAGATGTCCGCGCTCGTCCTGCTCGCCGAAGAGCTTGGCCTGCGGACGTCGACAGTCATTTTCGGCGGCGGCGCCCCCCGGAATCACATCCAACAGTCGCAGATCGGCTCCTACATGTTCATGGCGAAGAGCAAGGGCCACGCCGAGGCCATCCGCTTCAGCATCGAACCCGCCGAGACCGGCGGCCTGTCTGGCTCCACGATCTCCGAAGGCATCAGCTGGAAGAAGTTCGACGCCAACGTCGAGTCGGCCGAGGTCTTCCTCGACTCCAACCTCGCCCTCGCCATCAGCGCGTCGCTCGTCCGGCCGCGCGATCCATCCGCCGGCTTCACGTTCATGCACGAGGACGACGGCACGCTCACGGTCATCGCCGACGGCACCCGTCACAACCTGTCACAGAAATTCGGCTTCGCCCGCGCCTGAGGCGGCGGCAGAGATCGAAAATGCCCCGATCGCTCGGGGCATTTTGTTCGCGTGCTGCGCAGCCGTTAACTGGCGCGTTCCGCGGATGGATTTTCGTTCTCGCGTACCTTGTTGTAGCACGAGCTGCAGTACACCGGCCTGTCCCCTCGCGGCTGGAAGGGCACTTCCGTCATCATCCCGCACTCCGCGCACGTTGCCGGGTGCATTTGGCGAGGCGTTCGCCCGCCGAAACTCGCGAATACGCCGTACCGCACGTAACCCTCGTCCGGCTCGTTCGTGCGCGTCGACTTCCGCGATGCGCGGCACGAAGGACACCGCACCGGCTCGTTCTGCAGCCCCTTGTTGGCGTAGAACTCCTGCTCGCCCGCCGTGAACGTGAAGTTCTGCTTGCAGTCGCGGCACACGAGCGTCTTGTCTGCGAAACTCAAAGATGCTCCTCCCCTTCGGGACATAAATGTGCGGCCCTGTAGGCCGCACTGTCTGTCATGCCGCGCCCGGAACCACCATCATCAGTATATCGGCAGCCCTCGAAGCCTCACAATAGGGGCTCTGCCGAACCCATCAAAAATTGACGAACACCCGCCGGTACAGGCAAGCGCTGGCCCACGATTTGCACTTCCTCACTGCCCAGGAGACGGCACACCCAGAGGTACGATGCGGCCCCCAGCGCGACACCGCCGATCAGTGCCAGGGCCGCATCGGGTTTGTTCGCGAGGTCCAGCAATCCCATCAGCTCCAGCAGCGCGAGCCACAATGCGATGACTTCCGCCATCACAAGGGCTCCCGCAGCCGTTCGCAGCACCGACCTCACAGTGCGCGCGTCGTCACTCCCCGGAAGCCGGCGGCGAAGCGTGCGGGCCAGCAGCGTGAACTCGACGATCGTAGCCACCGAAAGTGACGCCGCCAGGCCCTTCACCCCGAACGGCCACACCAGCGCGATCGATAGCGCCAGGTTGATGAGCATCGACAGCACGGCGAACGCAACCGGCGTCCGCGTATCGCTCATAGCATAGAATCCGCGGCTCAGGATCTCGATACCGCTATGCGCGAACAGCGCCACTGCATAGAGCACCAGCGCGCCCACGACCAGGTCCGTGGACGACGAACCGAACGCGCCGCCTTGCAGCAGGAACGCCGTCAACGGCTTCGCGAGCACCATCAGTCCAACGCTCGAAGGAATGCTCAGAAAGAGGATGAGGCGAAGCGACGTCCACAACGTGTCCTTTAGCTCACCCTCCTCTCGCGCCGCCTGCTCCGCCATCCGCGGGAACACCGCCGTCGAGATCGCCATTCCGAAAAGGCCGAGTGGCGTCATCACGATCAGCCACGCGTAGTTGATCGCCGAAATAGCGCCAGAGCTAACAATCGATGCGAAAAACGTCGCGATCAGGAAATTGATCTGGAACGCCGCCAGCCCGATGACACGTGGCCCCATCAGCCGCCCGACCTCGCGTACCGCCTTGTCACGCCACTCCGTCAGCCGCTCCCATCGCATGCCTACCAGTGCCAGGGCCGGGATCTGCACCAGCAGATGCAGCAGCGCTCCTATCACCACCGCGAACGCCAGCACCTTCACGTCGTTTGAGAACAACGCTGCGACGATGATCGACGCGTTGTAGAACATCGGCGCCAGCGCCGGCGCGAGGAAATGATGCCTCGCGTTCAGTATCCCCATGAACATTCCGCTCACCGCGAACAGCACCGGAGAAATAAGCATGATGCGCGTCAGGTCCACCGCAAGCGAAGTGAGTTGCGCGTGTTGCGCCGTATCGTCCCCGAGACCCGGCGCGGTGATGGGTACTAGGCACGGCGCCAGCAGCAGCCCCACAAGCGCCGCTACGAGCGTCGCCAGGAACACCAGGTTCAACACCGATGATGCTAGTCGCCACGCCGCGCGCTCGCCGCTGGCGTTCAGCACGCGCGCGAATGTCGGGATGAAGGCGCTCCCCAACGTCGCCCCCGCCAGCAGCTGAAACACAAGGTCCGGGATCCGGAACGCAACGAAGTACGCGTCGAGGTCCGGGCTCGTACCGAATTGGTGCGCGATCACGACCGTGCGGAGCAGACCCAGCAAGCGGCTGCCCAGGAAACCAAGCGCCACGACCGACGCCGCGACCGCGAGGCTGGGGGGTTGTGTTGCTGTTGACTCGACCCGCTCGCCTACATCGGTGAAGAAGCGGCCGCGTAACGTTCGAAGCATGAATCGTGCGCGTCGATGCCACTGGAGCGGCGCCGGCGTCGAAGCATCATACTACGCCCGTCCGATCCACGGGCGCACGTCCAATTGGACGCCGGCATGACGCACCGATACCATGTCGTGTTCATCCGGAGGAAATGACATTGGCACATTCGAAATCTGCCCTCAAGCGCTGGCGCCAGAATGAGGCGCATCGCGCCCGTAACAAGCCCGTCCGCTCCGCCGCCCGCACCGCCGTGCGCACCGCCCACGCCGCAGCGGAGTCAGGGAATGCGGACCACGCCATCCGCGAGGCTTCGCGCGTCCTGGACCGCGCCGCCAAGCGCCGGGTCATCCACCCAAACGCCGCATCCCGGTACAAGTCGCGTCTGATGCGCCACCGCAACCGCGCCGCCGGGCCCGCAGCGACCGGTGCGCCGGCTAAGCGTGCCGCCGCGCCGAAGCGGCGTGCCGCCGCGAAGCCCCGAGCGTCAACGACGCGGACCCGATCGTCCAAGGCCAAGGAGTAGAACCGAGAGTTAGCGCTTGGTGTACTGAGGCGCCTTCCGCGCGCGCTTCAGACCAACCTTCTTGCGTTCCTTCATCCGTGAGTCGCGGGTCAGCAGGTTCTGCCGCCGCAGCGACGGCTTCAGCGCCTCGTCGGACTTCGACAATGCCCGAGCGATCCCGTGCGACACCGCGCCGGCCCAACCGGTGATCCCGCCGCCCTCGACCTTCGCCTGCACGTTGAACCGCTCCGCTGATCCTGCGGCCTTCAGCGGCGCCAGCACCGCGGCTTGGTGCGACCCCCGCGTGAAGACCTCCAGATATCCCTTGCCGTTGACCAGAATCTCCCCGGACCCCGGATACAGCCGCACGCGCGCTACCGATGTCTTGCGCCGGCCCGTGCCGTAGAAATACTTCTCTGTCGCCGCCATCCGACCTCCGATACCGCCTTAACTCGCTGAACCGCGCTGCTTGCCCTGTCCGGCGTTCACCTGTGACGCGTGCGGATGCTCGGGGCCGGCGTACACCTTCAGCCGCTTCAGCAGCTTTGCGCCGAGCGAGTTGTGCGGCAGCATCCCCTTCACCGCGTACTCGATGACCCGCTCCGGCCGCGTCGCCAGCAACTTCTCTTGCGATACCGACCGCAGTCCTCCGGGATACATCGTGTGCCGGTAGTACCGCTTGTCTCTCGTATCTCCCGTAACCTTGACCTTCGCCGCGTTGATCACGATGACGAAGTCACCATTCGGCATCGATGGCGTGAACGACGGCCGCTTCTTCCCTCGCAGCGTCGCCGCGACGTCCGAAGCGACGCGCCCCAGCGCCTGTCCTTCCGCGTCGACGACGTGCCAGCGTTCCTCGATCTCTCTCGGCTTCAGGCGAAAGGTGCTCATATCGTCCCGCCACTCCCCTGGCACGTCCCAAAAATGGGCCGGTCATACGCTATCGATACAAGATAGAGCCCGCAACTCGGCGCCACCGGCCCAGCCGTCGCCGTCTGCGCGTTCCCGATGAGTTCCTCGAACGCCTCACCGGTCATCTTCCCCGTCCCCACCTCCACCAGCGCCCCCACCGTGCGCCGGACCTGGTGCGGAAGAAACGCCTCCGCCTCCATCTCGACCCGGATGCGCCCGACTCGAGCGCTGAGATCGCACCGCCGGAGCGTGCGGCTCGTGCTGCCCTCGTACGGCCCGGCGAACGCCGCGAAATCGTGTCGCCCGACGAGCATCACCGCTGCGTCACGCATCGCGCCGATGTCCAGCCGCTTCGCCACTTGCCACGACCGGCGTCGAGACAGCGGCGCCCGCTCGCGCCGGTTGTCGATCCGGTACCGGTACACCCGCGAGCGCGCGTCGCGGCGCGGATCGAAACTCGCCTCGACCTCCGCCGCCTCCACCACCGCGATGTCCTCTGGCAGGAAATGGTTCAACCCCCGCTCGAACTCGCGCGGTGCAAGCGCCGCCTCGGTGTCGAACGCCGCCACCTGCCCGAGCGCGTGCACTCCCGCATCCGTCCGCCCCGCCAGCGCGATGCGCGCATCCGCGCACGTCAGCTCGCGGATCGCGCCCTCGACCTCGGCCTGGATGCTCGGCCCGTTGTCCTGGTACTGCGAGCCCGCGTACCGGGTGCCGTCGTATTCGAGGAGCAGCGCAACGCGTCGCACGTCGGGCTATCCAGCCCTCTCGACCAGCTCCAACTGCGCCATCGGCGCGCCGTCGCCCACCCGCGCTCCGAGCTTGATGATGCGCGTGTAGCCGCCCGGCCGCGCCGCGAACCGCGGTGCGATCTCGTCGAACAGCTTCTTCACCACGTCCTTGTCGTTGATGTACGCGAACGCCTGCCGCCGCGCGTGCACGGTCCCGTCCTTACCGAGCGTGATCATCTTCTCGGCGATCGGCCGTACTTCCTTGGCCTTCGCTTCCGTCGTCTTCAACCGCTCGTGGCGCATTAGGTCGGCGACCAGCATCCGGAACAGCGCCTTCCTCTGGTCCGAAGGCCGGTCGAACTTCCGCCCGCTTACCTTGTGGCGCATCGCTAGTCTTCCCGCTCCTGCCGTCGCACCAGCTCCGACGGGTCCTCACCCGCCTCCCGGAGAGCCTCGATGAGCGCCGCTCCAAGCGGACTGAGGTCTTCCGTATCCCGGTCGCGCTCCGGAGCCACGCCCGGCGTCGAGCGCCCGAGCGGTATGCCACCCATACCCTCGTCCAGCCCGTCGGCAGAAGGCGCCAGCAGGTTCATCTCGATGAGCTTGTCGCGCAGTTCGTCGTACGACTTCCGCCCGAAGTTCCGCAACGACAGCAGCTCGTCCTCGCTCTTCTCGAGAACCTGACCCACCGTCATGAGCCCGCTGCGCTTCAGGCAGTTGTACGCGCGCACCGAGAGGTTCAGGTCCTCGATCGGGATGTTGTACTTGTCCGGCGGGAGCGACGTGCCGACGCCCAGCCCGCGCTCCACGACCGGCGGCAGCGGCTTTCCGAGCTGCGCGAACATACGCAGCTCGTCAACGAGGATGTCCGCGCTCTTGCTGATCGCGTCCACGCCGGAGGTGGTCCCGTCGGTCCACACTTCCAGTGTCAGCTTGTCGTAGTTCGTCATCTGCCCGACGCGCGTGTGCGCGACATGGAAGTTCACCCGCCGCACCGGCGAGAAGATCGCGTCCACAGGGATCACGCCGATCGGCAGGCCATCGGTCTGTCCAGCGGGCGCATACCCCTCCCCCGGTTCGACGTTTAACTCCACCGTCAGCCGCCCCTCCGCCGCGTCGAGCGTCGCCAAGTGCAGGTCCGGGTTCACGATCTCGTAGTCCGCCGTCGTCTGGATCGCAGAAGCCGTCACCGGCCCCTCGCCCTGTGCTTCGAGGTACAGCTTCGCCGGCCGGTCGGAAAGCGCCCGCAGCCGCAGCTCCTTCAGATTCAGCAGGAACTCCGTCGTGTCTTCCTTCATGTGCGGGATCGTCGAGAACTCGTGCTCCACCTCTTCGATCCGCACCGAGGTCACCGCCGCGCCCGGCAGCGAGCTCAGCAGCACGCGCCGCAAGGCATTCCCCAGCGTCGTGCCGAACCCCGCGTTCAGCGGCTCGGCGACAAGGCGCACGTACGTCTCAGTCTCTTCTTCGATCTCGATGTGAGCGGGCTCGAGCTCGTTCAATGTCTCTCCTCCATGCGGGCGTAAAATGGGCGCATCGGCCGCGAGCAGCCGCTGCGCCGTATCAAGCGCTACCATCAGCTAGCGCGAGTAGTACTCGACGATCACGGCCGGGTCGAACTTCTTCCCCTCCGTGTCGCTGGCCGCCGGTGCCAGGACGATACGCCCCGTCATTTGGTCCGGGTCGACGTTCAGCCACCCCGCGATGTGCTTGCTGGACATGTTCTCTTTCGCAATCTTGAAGTATTCCGTCTTCTTTCCCGTCGGCGTCCAACCGATGACATCCCCGGCCTTCGCGCTCGCCGATGGGACGTCCGTCTTCCGCCCGTTCAGCATGATGTGCCCGTGCCGCACGAGCTGGCGCGCCTGCTTCAGCGAGTCTGCGAAGCCCATCTTGTGCACCACGTTGTCGAGCCGCATCTCGAGCAACCGCACGAGGTTCTGGCCCGTCACGCCCGGCTGTCGGACCGCGTCCTTGTAGTAGTCGACGAACTGCTTCTCCAGTACGCCGTACGAGTACCGCGCCTTCTGCTTCTCTCGAAGCTGCAGCGCCCGGTCCGAAAGCTTCCGCCGCCGCGTGCCGCCCTTCGGCGGTTCGCCCGGCGGCGTGCCCCGCCGGTCGAGCGTGCACTTCGTCACGCACTTGTCGCCCTTCAGCATCAGCTTCTCGCCGTAGCGGCGGCAGATGCGGCACACCGGTCCTGTATATCGAGCCATCTACTCTCCCCTACACCCGCCGTCGCTTCGGCGGCCGGCATCCGTTGTGTGGCACCGGCGTCGCGTCCTTGATGCTCAGCACGATCAGCCCGCTCGACTGCAGTGCACGGATCGCCGCCTCGCGGCCGCTCCCTGGCCCCTTCACGAACACGTCGACCTGCCGCAGGCCATGCTCCATCGCCCGGCGCGCCGCAGCCTCGGCCGCGATCTGCGCCGCGTACGGCGTGCTCTTCCGCGAGCCCTTGAACCCCGACTGCCCGGCGCTGGCCCACGAGAGCACAGCTCCGCTGGGATCCGTCAGCGTGATGAGGGTGTTGTTGAACGTCGACTGCACGTACGCGCGACCGCGCGGCACGGACTTCCGTTCGCGCTTCCGCCCTTTGCTCTTCGCCGCTGCCTTTCGCTCGGCCATGCGTCTCCTCTGCTCGCCGTACCCCGACGCTCATCTCCGGGACGAAACCCGGCGCACACTCCAGATCGTTTACTTCTTGGCCGCCGCCTTGCGCTTCCCGGCGACCGTCCGCCGCGCTCCCCGCTTCGTTCGCGCGTTTGTCTTCGTCCGCTGCCCCCGCACCGGAAGGCCGCGCCGATGCCGTACGCCCCGGTAGCAGTTGATCTCGATCAGCCGCTGGATGTTCTGCCGTACTTCACGCCGCAGGTCTCCCTCGACCGTGTACTCCTTGTCGATGATCTCCCGGATCCGGTTCACCTCTTCGTCGGTCAGGTCGCGCACCTTCGTCGCCGGATTGACCTGCGTCTGCCGAACGATGTGCCGCGCCGAGGTCCCGCCGATCCCGTAGATGTACCGCAGCGAAATGTCGACCCGCTTCTCCCGCGGGATGTCAACGCCGGCGATGCGTGCCATGCTCTACCCCTGTCGCTGCTTGTGCTTCGGGATCTCGCAGATCACCCGTATCACTCCGCGCCGCTTGATGATCTTGCACTTCTCACAGCGCTTCTTCACTGAAGCCCTGACTCTCATCTCGTCCTCGACTATCTGAACCTGTACGTGATGCGCCCGCGCGTCAGGTCGTACGGCGAAAGCTCGACCAGCACCCGATCGCCCGGCAGCACCTTGATAAAGTGGAGCCTGATCTTGCCCGAGATGTGCGCCAGCACTTGGTGGCCGTTGGGCAACTCCACTTTGAACATCGCGTTGGGCAAGGGCTCTTTGACGACGCCCTCGACCTCAATCGCGTCTTTTTTTGGCATTCCGCTCCTTCTTGACAGGGGCGCTCAAGCTATAACTCTACCAAATCGGCCGCCCCTGCAGCCAACAAAATGTTTGATTCGCTCACGGCACCGTGAGCACGATCGGCCCGTCATCGGTTATGGCAATCGTGTGCTCGAAGTGCGCCGCTAAGCTCCCGTCCAGCGTCGTCACCGTCCAATGGTCCTCGAGCTGCTGCGTGCGCCAGTCCCCCAGCGTGACCATCGGCTCCAGCGCCAGCACCATCCCCTTCTTCAGCACCGGCCCGCGGTCGGCCGGCCCGTAGTTCGGCACCTGCGGCTCCTCATGCATCTGGCGCCCCACGCCGTGCCCGACGTACTCCCGCACCACCCCGAATCCGTGCGGAGCCACATAGGACTCGATCGCGTGCGAGATCTCACCCAGCCGCTGCCCCGCCCGCGCATGCTTGATCCCCTGATCGAGCGCGCCCTTCGTCACTTCGACGAGCTTCTTCTTCTCCGGCGTCCCATCTCCGACGATGACGGTCAGCGCCGAGTCCGCGACGAAGCCCCGGTAGGTACACCCCAGGTCGAGGCTGACGACATCGCTCTCCTGGATGATCCGGTCACCCGGGATCCCGTGCACGATCTCTTCATTCACCGACACGCACACCGTCGCCGGGTACCCGTGGTAGTTCAGGAACGTCGGCACCACCTTGTGCCGCTCGAATTCCTTCCGAACGATCTTGTCCAGGTCTTTCACCACGAGCCCCGGACGCAGCTCCTCGACCAGCCGCTGAAGCGTGCGCGCCACGATGCTGCCTGCGCAGCGCATGATCGCGATCTCGTCGTCCGACTTGATGATGATGGGCATCGTCGCTCGCGTCTCTCTACGAAGAGGCCTTCGCCGTCTGCTGTTCGATGCCCAGCGCCCGCACGATCGCACTCGTTACCGCGGGCACGTCCGGCCGCCCGTCCACATCTCGTAACTTCCCTTGCTTCCGATAGTGGTCGAGCAGCTCTGCGGGCGGCTTCTGCTTCTCGAGACGCACCCGCATCGCTTCCGGAGTGTCGTCCGCACGCGCCGATTCCGCCGCCCTGCCGGCCATCCGGTCCAGAAGCACATCGTCCGGCGCTGTGATGTTCACTGTCAGGTCGATCGCCTTGCCCTCACGCTCGAGCGCCGCGTCGAGCGCTTCTGCCTGCACCAGCGTGCGCGGGAAGCCGTCTAGTACGAAGCCCTGGTCCGGCTTCAGATCGAGCAGCCTGCCCATGAACATCTCGATCACGAGGTCGTCGGGCACCAGCAGCCCCTTCTTCATGTAGCCGTCTGCCATCACGCCGAGCGTCGTGCCATCGCGCACGTGCTCCCGCAGCATGTCGCCCGTCGAAATGTGCGCCCAGCCTATGCGCTCGGCGATGATCGCCGCCTGCGTCCCTTTGCCGACGCCCGGCGGCCCGAAAAAGATCACGTACACGTCAGCGGATGAACCCTTCGTAGTTGCGCATCAGCAACTGCGCTTCGAGCTGCTTCATCGTATCCAGCACGACGCCGACCACGATGAGCATCCCCGTGCTGCTGATCGTTAGCGAGGTGATGTTGAACCAGTTCGTCACTAGGTAAGGGATGATCGCCACGATCCCCAGGAACAGCGCGCCCGCCCATGTGATCCGCACCAGCACGCGCATGATGTACTCGCCCGTCGGGCGTCCGGGCCGGATCCCCGGAACGAAGCCGCCTTGCTTCTGCAGGTTCTCCGCGAGGTTCTGCTGCTGGAAGATCACCAGCGTGTAGAAGAAGCTGAAGCCGACAACGAGCAGGAACACCAGGATGTAGAACCCCGGGCTGCTGCCCTGCCCGCCCTGGCCTGTTCCCGGCGACAGCACGTTCTCGAAGAACTTCGCCCCGTTCCGGATCCACGTCGTGTCAGACGTGTCGAAGAACTGCGCGATCGTCGCCGGAAGGATCACGATCGAGTACGCGAAGATCAGCGGGATCATGCCCGCCGAGTTCACCCGCAACGGGATATGGCTCTGCCCCGATTGTCTGTACATCTTCCCCGCTCTGAACACGCTCTTCGCATACTGCACGGGAACCTTCCGCGTCGCCTCCTGCATGAAGACGATCGCGGCGACCAGCAGGATCGCCACCACGACGAGCAGGATGACGTAGAACAGCCCCAGCGACGTGCTGAACACGTTGTTGATCAGTCCGGGCATGCCCGCGACGATCCCGCCAAAGATAATGATTGAGATCCCGTTCCCGATGCCGTTCTCGGTAATCAGCTCCCCCAGCCAGACCAGGAACATCGTTCCAGCCGTCATCGCAAACAATGCCGTGATCGTCGGCAGTGCGTTGTTCCCGCTCAGGCTCGGGTTGAACACCGCTGCGTCGTTCTGCGCGATTCGGTGCAACAGCACCAGCTGCGCATAACCCTGCACGAAGCACAGCGGTACCGCCATCCAATGCTGGTACAGCTCGAGGCGGTGCCGACCCTGCTCCCCTTCCTTCTGAAGCGCCTGCAGCGAGGGGAACAGCGGTGTGATCAGCTGCATGATGATCGACGCCGTGATGTACGGGTACACGCCCAGCGCCGCGATGCTGATCCTGCGCAACGCGCCGCCGCTGAACAGGTTGAACAACCCGAGCAGCTTGTTCTGGTCGAACTGCTTTTCCAGCAGGTTAGGGTTGACGTTCGGGATTGGGATATGCGCGACGAAACGGAAGACCACGAGGAGCGCCGCTGTAAACAACAGCTTCTTCCGGATGTCCTCCTGCTGCAGGGCGTCGAACAGCGCCTGGAGGAGTCGCGGCCTGTTCGCCGCCTGCTGTCTGCTAGCTGCCAGCGCCATCTTCCGGCGTCTCCTCTACCCCTGCCTCGTCCTTCGCCTCGCTGCTCACATCCGCTTTCTTTCGCGAAGCACGCTTCGGCGCAGCCTCGCCTTCTTCTGCAGTTGCCGCTGGCGCTCCGTCGCCGCTCGCGCTCGCGTCTTCCGCCTGGCGCTTCCCCTTCTTCTCCGGCTTCGCTGCCGGCGCGGCCTTCGCCACCGGCTCTTCCCGTGGCGGCGGCTCGCCGTTGAGCCACCGCACCGTTCCGCCCGCTGCCTCAATCTTACTCCGCGCCGCATTCGAGAAGCTGACAGCCTCCACTGTGAGCGCCGTCGTTATGTCGCCTTGGCCCAAGATCTTCACTGGCTTCCGCAGTTGCCGGATGATCCGCGCCTCCAGCAGCGCCTGCGCGTTCACCTCCGCGCCCGGCTCGAACCGGCCGAGCTGCCCGACGTTCACTTCTTCGTAGTCCACTCGGAACGGGTTCCGGAATCCCCGCTTCCGCGCCATGCGCCGGATCAGCGGCAGCTGCCCGCCCTCGAAGCCCGGCCGCACGCCACCGCCGGCGCGCGCCTTCTGGCCCTTGAGCCCCTTCCCCGAGTAGGTGCCATGGCCGCTCGCGTTGCCGCGCCCGACCCGCTTCCGCCGATGCGTTGCACCCGGCGTCTGGCGCAATTCGTGCTGCTGCACCTACGTCGCCTCCTGCACCCGCACCAGGTGCCGCACCTTCAGCACCATCCCGCGGATCGTTCGCGTGTCGTCGTGCTCGACGGTCTGGCCCAGCCGTCGCAGTCCGAGCGCCCGGATCGTGCGCTTCTGGTCCTCGCGCTGGTTGATGCCGCTTCGCTCCCAGGTCACCTGTATCTTCGCCATCACTACGCCTCGGCTGCCGACTGGCGGCTCGCCGATGCTCGGCGCCGCGCCACTTCTCGCTTCGGATCGCGCAGCTGCGAAAGCCCCGCGATCGTCGCCTTCACGACGTTGATCGCGTTCGCCGAGCCCAGCGACTTCGTCAGCACGTCCTTGATCCCCGCTGACTCCATCACTGCTCGCACTCCGCCGCCCGCGATCACGCCCGTCCCCGCCGATGCCGGCTTCATCATCACCTTCGCTGCACCGAACTGCGCGACGATCGGGTGCGCGATCGTGGTTTGGTTCATCGGCACACGGATCAGGTTCTTCCGCGCGATCGCCGATCCCTTCCGGATAGCCTCGGGCACTTCGTTGGCTTTGCCCATCCCGGCGCCCACTCGGCCCTGCCCGTCGCCAACGACCACGACCGCGCTGAAACTGAACCGACGTCCGCCCTTCACAACCTTCGAGACACGGTTGATGTAGACGACCTTCTCCTGAAGTTCCTGGTCGCGTCCCTCGCCTCGTGGACCCCTGCGGTCACCTACCATCGCTCGTCGATTCTCCTCGTCCTAGAACTTCAGGCCAGATTCGCGCGCCGCGTCGGCAAGCGCCTTAACCCGCCCGTGGTACTTGTTCCCGCCGCGGTCGAACACCACCTGCGTCACGCCCGCGTCCACGGCCTTCTTTCCCAGCGCCGCGCCGACGGCTTTCGCGCGCGCCGTCTTGTTGCCCGACGTTCCCTTCAGGTCCTTCTCCACGTCCGAAGCAGCCGCCAGCGTGCGCCCCTGCGCGTCGTCGATGACCTGCGCGTAGATGTGCGTCAGGCTGCGATACACGGCCAACCGTGGCCGCGACGCCGTCCCTCCGACCGTCTTCCGCACCCGCTCGTGGCGGCGGCCCCGCGCCGCTCGTGATGTCTTCGTCTTCTTCATCTACTTGCCGGCCTTCCCGGCTTTCCCGGCCTTCCGCCGAACGCGCTCGCCGACGTACCGGATTCCCTTCCCCTTGTACGGCTCCGGCTTCCGCACCTTGCGGATGTCCGCCGCGACCTGCCCGACCAGCTCTTTGTCGATGCCCCGAACGTGCAGACGCGTCGTGCCGTCTACCTGCAACTCGATCCCCGGCGGCGGCGCCACTTCGACGGGATGAGAGTACCCGACCGAAAGCGTGATCTTGGGCCCCGCCTGCTGCACGCGATATCCGACGCCTTGCAGTTCCAGGCTCTTCGTGAAGCCCTCCGACACGCCGGTGACCATGTTCGCCAGCAGAGAGCGCGACAGTCCGTGCAGCGCCTTCACCGGCTTCTCGTCGCTCTCGCGCTGCACCACCACACGTCCGTCCTCGAGCGCGAACGAGACGCCGCGTGGGAAATGGCGCGATAGCTCGCCCTTCGGCCCTTTGACCTTAACCGTCGACCCGTCGATGTCGACCTGGACTCCCTTCGCCACTGGGATGGGTAGCTTGCCTATTCGTGACATTGCATCACCACACGTAACACAGGACTTCGCCGCCGATGCTCCGGCGCCACGCGTCCTGCCCCGTCATGATCCCCTGCGGCGTCGAGAGGATCGCGATCCCCAGGCCGCCGTACACGCGCGGGATCTCGCGCTTCTGCACGTACACCCGGAGACCCGGCTTGCTGACCCGCTGCAAACCGCTCAGCACCGGGTCCTTCTTCCCGGTGTAGTTCAGGTGCACCCGCATCAGCTTCCGCGGTCCGTCCTCCGCGACCTCATACCCCCGGATGAACCCCTCGTTGCGCAGTACGTCGGCGATCGCCAGCTTCATCTTCGAAGCCGGGATGTTGACGAACTCGTGCTTCGCCGTCACCGCGTTGCGGATCCTCGTCAGCATGTCCGCGATCGGGTCGGTCATGTTCACTGCTTGCGTCTCCCTCGTTCTCCCGCGCTCATCCGCCTGTGGTCGGATGCTTCGGGAAGGACCGCCGAAGCGATCCGCCTGCTACCAGCTCGACTTCTTTACCCCGGGAAGCTGCCCCTTCAGCGCCATCCCCCGGAAGCAGATCCTGCACAGCGCGAAGTCGCGGATGTACGCCCGCGCCCGGCCGCAGATCTTGCAGCGGTTCTTCGCCCGTGCCGGGAACTTCGGCTCTCGGTTTGCTCTCACAATTTGCGATGTCTTCGCCATATTTACGTCCGGTCCTTTGCGAACGGCATGCCCATCATCTCGAGCAGCCGCCGCCCCTCTTCGTCGTTCCGTGCCGTGGTGATGATGTTCACCTCCAGCCCCCGGATCCGGTCCACCTTGTCGTAGTCGATCTCCGGGAAGATCAACTGCTCCCGGAGCCCCAGGCTGAAGTTGCCCCGTCCGTCGAACGCCTTCGTCGACACCCCCCGGAAGTCCCGGATGCGCGGCAGCGCGGCGTTCACCATCCGGTCGAGGAACTCGTACATCCGGTCTCCGCGTAGCGTCACCGCGGCGCCGATCGGCATGTTCTGCCGGATCTTGAAGTTCGCGATCGCCTTCTTCGCCTTCGTGATCACTGCCTTCTGTCCGCTGATCGTCGCCAGGTCCGCCGTCGCCGATTCCACCGCGCGCGCATTGTCCCGCGCCTCGCCGAGCCCGATGTTCAGCGTCACCTTCTCGACCCGCGGCACCTGCATCACGTTCCGATAGCTGAACTCGCGCATCAGCTCCGGTACGATCTCGCTTCTGTAGCGTTCCTTCAGTCTCGGCGCCATCAGTCGATGTCCTGCCCGCAGTTCCGGCACACGCGATGCTTCTCGTTCGCGCGGATTAGGAAGCCCACCCGCGTCGGCTTGCTGCAGCTCTTGCAGATCACCATCACCTTCGACAGCGGCATCGGCATCTCCTTCTCGATGATGCCGGCCTGCGTCACCCCCGGCTGCTGCGCCTTGTGCCGCTTCGAGATGTTCAGACCGGTCACGAAGACCTTGTCCTCCATCACCTTCGGACGGTGCCCCTTCACCTTCACAACATCCCCGCCGCCGATGACCGCGCGCACCACGCCGACCTTCCCGCGGTCCTTGCCGGTCAGGATCAGCACGTTGTCGTCGCGCTTGACTTTCCGCATCGCTACACCACCTCCGGCGCCAGCGACACGATCTTCGTGAAGTTCTTGTCCCGCAGCTCGCGCGCCACCGGCCCGAAGATGCGCGTACCCCGAGGGTTCTGCGCGTCCGATAGCACCACGGCCGCGTTCTCGTCGAAGCGGATGTACGACCCATCGGGCCGCCCGTAGGGTTTCGCCGTCCGCACGACGACTGCCTTCACCACGTCGCCCTTCTTCACGCCGGCTCCCGGCTGCGCCTGCTTCACGGACGCCACTATGATGTCCCCCACCCGCGCGTATCGCCGCCGCGATCCCCCGAGCACGGTGATGCACATCAGCGCCCGCGCCCCCGAGTTGTCCGCGACCTTGAGCCGCGTGTACTGCTGGATCACGGCTCCTCCTCGCGCTTCTCGGCAGCGTCCTCTTCCAGCGTCTCGATCTGGTCCGCCGGCGCCATCGGCGTGTCATCCACGATCTCCGTCGATGCCGGTTCACCCGCCGCAGATGTGCTCGCCTCACCGGTGCTCGCTTCAGCAGCGGCCTCTTCCTCCGCCCGGCGTGCCTCCCGCTCGACCCGCTCGCGCTCGAGCCGCGCCGCGATTTCCGCGTCCGCCGCCGCGCGCGTCTCCTCCAGCAGCGTCGATCCGATGTCGCGAGGCGCGATCTCGGCGACGTCACCCTTCGTGATGACTTCGACGATCCGCCATCGCTTCTCGCGCGACAGCGGCCGCGTCTCCGAGATCCGCACGATGTCGCCCAGACGGCACTCGTTCTTCTCGTCGTGCGCCTTGTACCGCTGCGTCACCTTCATCGTCTTCCCGTACAGGCGGTGCCGCTTGTACCGGTCGATGCGCACGACGACGGTCTTGTCCATTTTGTTGCTGACGACCGTCCCGACCTGCAGCTTCTCTTGCGTCGCCATCGCTAACTACCTTCCGTGCCCCATCGCGGTGTACGCCGCAGAAAGTTCGCGCTCGCGCTGGATCGTCCGGATCCGCGCGATCTGCCGCGTCACCTTCGCCTTCTCCGCCGTGTTCGTCTGCTGTCGCGTCGTCAACTGCAACCGGAGCGTGAACAACCGCCGGTACGCGTCTGTCAGTTCCTTCGCCAGCGCGTCGTCCGACAATCCGCGCAGCTCCTCCGCCTTCTCCTTCTTGCCTCGACGCGCCATCAGATGCCCTCGTGCTCGCGTATGACGGTGCGTGTCTCGACGCTCAGCTTGTGCGCCGCCAGCCGAAGCGCCGCACGGGCCAGGTCTTCCTTCACTCCCGCCACTTCGAACAGCATCCGCCCCGGCTTCACCACCGCGACGAAGTGGTCAGGCGCACCCTTCCCGCTGCCCATCCGCGTCTCCGCCGGCTTCGACGTCACCGGCTTGTCCGGGAAGATCCTGATCCACACCTTGCCGCCGCGCTTCAGCTCGTGCGTGATCGCGCGCCGCGCCGCCTCGATCTGGCGGCTGTCGATCCACGCGGCGCCAAGCGCCTGCAGCCCGAACTCGCCGAAGCTTACTTCGTTGCCGCTGTTCGCCTTCCCGCGCCGGTGCCCGCGGTGCTGCTTTCGGAACTTCTGTCGTTTGGGTTGCAGCATCGCTCGTTACTCGCTCGTCCCGCTTGGCTGCTGTGCGCTCGCCGTCGCCGCGCTCGGCGCCGGTGCGCTCTCTACAGCTGCGGGCTCCGGCGTCGCGGCCTCGACCGCCTCGCGCGCAGGCTCCTCTTGTCGCTTCTTCGGCGGCGGCGCGATCTCGCCCTTGTAGATCCACACCTTCACGCCGATCCGCCCGAAGGTCGTGTGCGCCTCAGCCAGTCCGAAGTCGATGTCCGCCCGCAGCGTGTGCAGAGGGATCTGCCCCTGCTTCTCCGACTCGCGCCGCGACATCTCTGAACCGCCGAGCCGTCCCGCCACCCCCACCTTGATGCCCTTCGCGCCGCGCGCCATCGTCCGCGCCACCGTCTGCTTGATCGCGCGACGGAACGCCACCCGCCGCTGCAGCTGCTCGGCGATGCTCCGCGCGACGAGATACGCATCCAGCTCCGGCTGCCGGATCTCGTTGATGTTCACCCGAACGCGCTTGCCGGTCGTCTTCTCCAGCTCCGTCCGAAGCTGGTCCACGTTCGCGCCGCTCCGTCCAATGACGATCCCCGGCTTCGCCGTGTGGATCGTGATCGTGAGCTGGTTCGCGTTCCGGTCGATGTCTACCCGCGAGATCCCCGCATCGACGTTGCGGCCGTCCATGATGCGCCGCCTGATCGCGACGTCCTCGTGCAGCAGCTCCTTGTAGTTCTTGCCCGCGAACCACTTGCTCTGCCAGTCGTAGATGACGCCGGTGCGAAATCCCGTCGGATGTACTTTGTGTCCCACTACTGTTCCTCTTCCACGATCACCGTCACGTGGCTCGTTCGCCGAAGGATCGGCGCCACGCGACCGCGCGCCTTCGCCTTGAATCGCTTCAGGGTCCGCGCCTCGCCCGCGTACGCCCGCTTGATGCGCAGCTCGTTCATGTCGAGCGCGTAGTTGTTCTCCGCGTTCGAAGCCGCAGACTTCACGACCTTCTCCACCAGCCGCGCGTGAGGCGTCGGCAGGAACCGCAGCATCATGATCGCGTCACCGACGCGCTTGCCCGGCAGCTGCTCGAGCACGAGCCGCACCTTTCGCGCCGACACCGGCAGGTATTTCGCCGTCGCGCTGACTTCCATGCCTTACCTGCGTCCTCCCGACCCCGCCGCCGGCGCTGGCGCCGGTCCCGCCGTCCGCGATGCCTTCTCCGACTTGCTCGTGTGTCCGCGGAAGTGCCGCGTCAACGCGAACTCGCCCAGCTTGTGTCCGACCATGTTTTCCGAGATGAAGATCGGCACGTGCCGCCGGCCGTCGTGCACGGCGATCGTCATGCCCACCATGTCCGGCATGATCGTCGACGCCCTCGACCACGTGCGGATGACGGTGCGCGCGTTCGTGCGCTTCACCGCTTCCACTTTCTTGAGCAGCTTGGGGTCGATGAACGGCCCCTTCTTCACCGATCGCGACATCTATCCCTGCTTCCTACGCCGCACGATGAACTTGTCCGATGGCTTCCTGCCGCGGGTGCGCTTGCCAAGCGTCGGCTTGCCCCATGGGGACTTCGGCCCCGGCATGCCCACGGGCGCCTTGCCCTCGCCGCCGCCGTGCGGGTGATCGACCGGGTTCATCACCGCCCCGCGCACCTGCGGCCGTCGTCTGCGATGCCGCGTGCGTCCCGCCTTCCCGAGCTTGATTAACGAGTTCTCGACGTTCCCCACCTGCCCGACCGTCGCCATGCACCGCGACAGCACGCGCCGCATCTCGCCCGAAGGCAGCCGAAGCAGGCAGTACTCGCCTTCCTTCGCCATGAGCTGCGCCGATGCGCCCGCGCTCCGCACGATCTGGCCGCCCCGCCCGGGCGTCATTTCGATGTTGTGAATCACCGTCCCGTTTGGCATGTTCTGCAGCGCCAGCGCGTTGCCAACGCGCACGTCCGCGTCCGGTCCCGCCTGCACGTTGTCGTTCACCTTCAGCCCGACAGGAGCAAGGATGTATCGCTTCTCGCCGTCTCGATACGCGACCAGCGCGATCCGCGCCGAACGTCCCGGGTCGTATTCCACGGCAACGACCCGCCCCGGAATGCCGATCTTGTCCCGCTTGAAGTCGATGATCCGGATGCGCCGCTTCGACCCGCCGCCGCGGTGCCGCACCGTGATACGCCCCTGTGCGTTGCGTCCCGCCGTCTTCTTGCGCGTCGCAAGCAGCGACTTCTCCGGCTTCGACTTGGTGATCTCGTCGAAGCTGAATCCGGTCATGCCGCGGCGACCGGGAGACGTGGGCTTGAACTGCTTGATCGCCATCGTCTACACGCCCTCGAACAGGTCGATCTTGTCGCCCGCCGCCAGCGTCACGACCGCCTTCTTCCAGTTCGGACGCTTCGTCATATTGCGCCCGAAGCGCTTCGTCTTGCCCTTCATCATCGAGGTGTTCACTGCCGTAACCGTCACATCGAATGTCGCCTCGATGGCTTCCTTCACCTGCATCTTGTTAGCGCGACGGTCCACCTCGAACGCGTACTTCCCGAAGCCCGTCAGCACTTGCGCCTTCTCGGTGATGAGCGGCCGCAGGATGATCCCGTACGGATGCAACTGCTTTGGCATCCTACGCCTCCACCTTCGCCGCCGTACGGCGCCGCTTCGCCCGCTCGCCGCCCCAGAGCGCTTCCGCGCCCCGCACCGCGTCCACCGTCATTAGCAGACCCTGGCTCGCCAGCATGTCCGCAACGTTGAGGTACGAAGCCGGGATCGTGCGCACCTTCGAGAGGTTGCCCGCGCTCGCCTTGGCGTTCGCGTCCGTGGCGCCGGTTACGACCAGCACCGATCGCTCAAACCCCAGCGAGCGGATGATCGATCCCATCGCCTTCGTGCTCGGCGACGAGATCGCTAGCTCGCTAACGACGCGCAGCGATCCGTCCGCTGCCTTCGACGAAAGCACCGATCGGATCGCCAGCCGGCGCATCCGCTTCGGCAGGTCCTTCGCATAGCTGCGCCGACGTGGGCCGTGCACGATGCCACCGTGCCGGTGATGCGGCGCCCTGATCGATCCCTGCCGCGACGCGCCCGTGCCTTTCTGCCGCCGGATCTTCCGCGTCGAACCCTGCACTTCTCCGCGCGTCTTCGTCGTAGCCGTGCCCGCGCGCCGGTTCGCCATCGAAGCCACCAGCGCCTGGTGCACGACCGCGGTGTTCGGCTCGATGCCGAACACCGCATCATCCACTTCGATGCTGTCTACTTCCTTCCCCGAGGCGTCGTGCACGGCAAGCTTCATGACTTCTTCTTTTTCTGCGAGTGTGACTTGGCGTGCCGCACGCGCACCGTCGCGTTTGTCGCCCCGGGCACCGCACCGGCGATCATCAGCAGTCCCTTGCCTTCGTCTTTCGCGATGACCTTCAGGTTCTTCGACGTCACCTGCTCCGCGCCCATGTGCCCCGCCATCTTCTGGCCCTTGTACACGCGCCCCGGCGTCGTGCCCGAACCGATCGAGCCGGGTGCGCGGTGTCGGTCGGACTGCCCGTGCGTCTTCGGCCCGCCACGGAAGTTCCAGCGCCGAACGCCTCCCGCGAACCCGCGCCCGCGGGACACGCCCGACACGTCCACGAGGTCGCCCTCTTCGAACAACTCCACGCCGACCTTGTCGCCGAGCGCATACCCGCCCTCGCCGATCACCCGGAACTCGCGCAACGTCCGGAGGTCGCCGAGTTTCTGCAGGTGCCCGCGCATCGGCTTGTTCGATCGCCTCCGCGAACCGTACGCCACCTGCACGGCGTCGTATCCGTCCTTGTCTGACGTCTTGAGCTGCGAAACGATGCACGGCCCCGCCTCGACGACCGTGACCGCATGGATACGGCCGTCCTTGTCGAACACCTGCGTCATCCCCAGCTTTCGGCCCAGCAGCCCTTCGAGCGGCATAGTGATCCCTACAGCTTGATCTCGATGTCCACGCCGGACGGCAGCTGCAGCCGCATCAACGTGTCCACCGTCTTCGACGTCGGCTCGAGTATGTCGATGAGGCGCTTGTGCGTCCGCATCTCGAACTGCTCCTGCGAGTCCTTGTGCACGAACGGCGACCGGATCACGCAGTACTTCCGGATCTCCGTCGGCAGCGGGATCGGCCCCGCGACCGCCGCGCCGGTGCGCTCCGCCGCCTCGACGATCTGCTCGGCCGACTGGTCGAGGATGCGGTGGTCGTACGCCTTGAGCCTGATCCTGATCTTCTGCCGTGCCATCTGCCGTCTTTCTCCGCGAGCCCGCTATACGCCGGCGCGCACCACCCGCTTCGAGCGCGTCCCGACGATCTTCTCCGCGACGTTGCGCGGCACTTCTTCGTAGTGGTCGAATTCCATGCTGTAGCTCGCGCGACCCTGCGAAAGCGAGCGCAGGTCGGTAGCGTAGCCAAACGTCTCCGCAAGCGGTACCAGCGCCCGGATCACCTTGAGGTTGCCGCGCTGGTCGTACTCCGTGATCTGTCCACGGCGCGAACTGATGTCGCCCAACACATCGCCGTAAAACTCCTCGGGTGTGCTGATCTCCAGCTTCATCAGCGGCTCTAGCAGCACGGGCTCCGCGCGCTCCATCGCCGCCTGGAACGCCATCGATCCGGCTGTCTTGAACGCCATCTCCGATGAGTCAACCTGGTGGTAGTCCCCGCCGGTCAGGCTCGCTCGCACGTCGATCACCGGGTATCCGGCGATCACGCCGCTCTCGAGCGCGCTTCGCACGCCCTCTTCCGAAGGCTTGATGAACTCTCGCGGCACCTCGCCGCCGACGACCTTGTCCACGAACTCGAAGCCCGTCCCGCGGTCCAGCGGCTCGATCTCCAGCCGCACGACGGCGAACTGGCCGCGCCCGCCCGTCTGGCGCACGAAGCGACCTTCCGCCTTCGCCGGCTGCTTGATCGTCTCCTTGAACGCCACCTCCGGCCGTCCGACGTTCGAGTCCACGCGGAACTCGCGCTTCATCCGGTCCACGATGACGTCGAGATGCAGTTCGCCCATCCCCGAGATGATGGTCTGGCCGGTCTCCTGGTCGTACTTCATCCGGAAACTCGGGTCTTCCTCGGCCAGCTTGCCCAGCGCCTCGCCCATCCGGTCCTGGTCGTCCTTCGTCTTCGGCTCGACCGCGATGTGGATCACCGGCTCTGGGAAGTTGATCGACTCCAGCACGACGGGATGATGCGCGTCGCACAGCGTGTCGCCTGTCGTCGTGAGCTTCAGACCCATCGCCGCGATGCCGCCCGCGCCGACCTCAGGAACTTCCTCCCGGTGGTTCGCGTGCATCTGCATGATCCGGCTCACGCGCTCTGCCTTCTCGCGCGTCGAGTTGTACACGCTCGATCCCGAAACGAGCCGGCCCGAGTACACGCGGAAGTACGCCAGCCGCCCAACGTACGGGTCGGTGACGATCTTGAACGCCAGCGCCGAGAACGGCTCTTCGTCCGCCGGCTTGCGCTCGATCGGCTCGCTCGTCTTCGGATCGACGCCCACCACCGGCGGTACGTCGTCCGGCGAAGGCAGGAACTCCACGACCGCGTCCAGCAGCAGCTGCACGCCTTTGTTCTTCAGCGCGCTCCCGCACAGCACGGGCGTCGCCGTGTTCGCCAGCGTCACCCGCCGAAGCGCTGCTTGGATCTCGTGAACGCTCAGCTTGTGCCCCTCGACGAAGCTGATCATCGTCTGCTCATCGACCTCGCCGATGGCCTCGATCATCTTGTCGTGCCACTCTTGCGCCTCGGCCGCGAACTTCTCCGGGATCG
>CAZAPT010000003.1:0-152990 GCA_964487335.1 uncultured Dehalococcoidia bacterium | reverse complement strand
GTGCAGATGCCCAGCTGACCGTTCGTCCGTCTGCGGGCACACAGTTGCGCGACGGTTCCGGGTGCCGACAGTGCCGCACGATCTGGCCGTCGTGTTCGCTTCGTGGCGTCCTGCCTCCTCGGTAGACTTCGTCGTCAAAGCCACATCGCTCACGGGAGGGTCGGAGTGGGCGCGCTCGACTAGCTGCGGCATGAAGCGAAGCCGTCGTATGGTTGGCTCGAAGCCATCGTGCTCGACGTTTCCGCCCCGCGCGCCATCCGCCAAATTGGTCGTTCGCGGGCGGGGCCGAAACTTCACCGCCCGTCGCAGCTGAATTCCTCGTGGAACCACGCCGTCCTTGATGTTCACGGCCTGAAGCTGTGTCCAGTACGACCGGGGTCTCGGAGGTGATCAGCGCGGTGCGTCTAGGCGGCTCGGCGGGAAGACGGGAAGTAGTTGGTCAACGCTACCGGCTCGCCGACATAGAAGCCCTGGGCGAAGTCGACTCCATACCCGCGGAGCAACTCTAGCGTCGAAGCATCCTCCACGAATTCGGCGATGGTCTTCTTGCCGAGTCCACGCGCGATACGGACGATCGCCTGGACGAGTTCCTGATCAACGGCGTCCCTTGTGAGTCCTTGGATGAAGCTACCATCGATCTTCAGATAGTCAACCGGAAGATGTTTCAGGTGCGAGAAGGACGAGAACCCGACACCGAAGTCATCGAGCGCGAAGCGGCAACCCATCCTCCGCAGGGTGTTGATGAATCTCTGTGCCTCATCGATGTTCGCAATCGCCGCCGTTTCCGTAACCTCGAAGATCAGCATGTCCGGATCGACTGCTTGCTCCGCCAACTCATGCCTGATGAGCTCGAGGAGGGCGGGGTCGCCGAAGGCTTTGCCCGACAGGTTGACTTCGACCTTTAGCTCCTGCCGGTGCAGCTGGAGTTGCGCGAGTGTACGGATTGCCTCGCCCGCAACCCAACGATCGATGTCTTGTATAAGCCCGGAACGCTCCGCGATCTGCAGGAACTTCCCAGGCAGCACGAGTCCCTGCGCTGGGAGCGTCCTCTTCATTCGCAGAAGGAGTTCGAGGGCCGTTACGTTACTGCGCGCGAGGTCGAATATAGGCTGCGCGTAGAGTTCGAAATGGTCCTGCTCGAGCGCCTCCCGGATGCGTTGTTGCCAGGCGATGCGAGACTCGATCTGCGCCTGCCAGCCGACCCCGGTCTCGAACATGCTCACGCGGTTGCGCCCTTCGTCTTTCGCCTGGTACATGGCAAAGTCTGCCCGTGCGAGCAGGTCGTTTGCGGTCATCAGCTCCTGATTCACCAATGCCACGCCGATGCTCGCGGTGATGCGTAAGGGCGCCTCGCCAACGACGAATGTGCGGTTTCGTATCGCATCGAGAAGATCGCTGGCAACGTGGACGGCCTGCGCCGCCTCGGTATGCGGCAGAAGCACAGAGAACTCGTCGCCTCCAAGGCGAGCCACGATGTCCGTTTCGCGCACCCGCTCGCGTACGATGCGAGCAACACCCTGGATTAGCTCGTCTCCGGCGCGGTGGCCGCGGCTGTCATTCACATCCTTGAATTGGTCGAGGTCTAGAAACAGGAGCGCGGCGCAGACGCCGTAACGATGCGCCTCGGAGAGGTTCCGTTCGATCTCTTCATGGAACCGGCGCCGATTCAACAGACCGGTGAGGGCGTCCTGATTCGCGATCTGAATGAGTTGTTCCTCTGATCGCCGTCGCTCGCTGACGTCGCGAAAGCTCCAGACGCGCCCATTCATCACGCCGTCGCGAAGCAGCGGCCGCGAATAGCGCTCGAACTCCCTTCCGTCCTTGAATACGAGCGCGTCGAGATCTTCCCGTTCCGATTCATAAAGCTCGCGCACCTTTTCCTGGAACAGGTTGGGCTCGACGAGCTGGTCCAGTACGAATTCGATGAGCCGCTCGTCGTCCCGCGTCGCCAGCAGCTCGGCGGGTATGCGCCACATGTCGGCGAACCGACCGTTCGTGTAGGCGACCTTGCCGTCACTGCCGACGACGAGAATGCCGTCGGCGGTCGACTCCATCGTCGACGTGAGAAGCTCCGCGCTCGCGTTGGCTAGGGCCGTGGCCTCGACGAGCGCTTTCGTTCGCTCCACCACCCGCCTTTCCAGTTCGGCCTGGGAACGCGAGAGGGCCTCCTGGGCGGCAACCGCGACATCGCGCTGACGTTTAAGTTGGAGTCCGACCCAGTTCACCCAGACAAAGATCCCAAAGAACACCCCGGCGGTCCCGAACAACGTCGTTACGACGAAGCGCGGGTCGCGATAGCGCAGCGGATCTCCTTCTAAGTACGCGTAGTGTGCAACGAACTGCGTGGCGTCGAGCACAGCCAATGTGGCGTACGCGCCGAATGCGGCGGCGGTGTAGATCAGACCACGACGCATGTCGAAGAATGCGGTGGTGAAGATCAGTCCGAAGATGTACGCGTATGACCCAAAGTAGGTCAATCCGCCTAGGAAGTACATCATCATGGTGAAGATGAGGAGTTCGACCGCAAGCACTCCGTAATAGACAAGGCGGAGCCCGCCCTGGGAAGACAGCAGCCGTACCGCACAGCCATACGCCACGAAGATCGCCGCCTCAGCGAAGAGGGTAAAGAGAAATGGGAGAGGATACGGAACGCGAGCGAGCCATAACCCGATCCAGAGCATCACGAAAGAACTCGCGACAACGACTCGCGCGATGGCAAGCTGAGTTTGTTCGGTACGGATGGTGTCGAGACGACTCGGTAAGTTGGCCATGGCTATGTCGTAGAGGTATCGACGCTGAACCGTCAATCGCTGACGACGAGATCCCTTAATGGAATCCGCCTAATGCTGGCGCGACCTTTGACGCGACGACCTTGTCCCTGCATCAGGAGCGAGTCCCCGCGGACACGATGACCAAATCGTGGGTCATCAGAGTATTCGATGCGTTTCAGCAGGGCCCTTCGCCGATACGCCGTCGCGTTTCGCTGCGTTGGCAGCCTACCCCGCTAGCGCTTGCTCGACAGTCACGCTCGCGTTCGGCATGCCGATTTCGTTGAGCCCCGCCCCGCGCGCCGCGAAGAGAGCCGCTTCGGCCGCTCCCAGCCACGCGCGGTAAGAGACAAACTGCGGTTCGAGATCAGCGATCCCCTGTGCCACGGTCCAAGCAGGCGCATCGCCCGGGTCACGCCGCGATCCGCTCTCCGCCACGGCATCTTGGACTCTGCCCGCGGCGATAAGCGCCTGCTCCGCGTTCGTCTCGACTAAGAGAACCGCGAGCGCATCATTCGTATACCGGCCGCCAATATCGATCGAGCGAAGGGTGCGCTTGAGGAGGGCGCTCAACTCGGCGAGCAGCGGATCCGTGTCCGGAGCGAACTGCTGAATGTTGTCGATCTCGACGAGCAACAGCGCGACCGGGCGTCGATTTCGACGAACGCGCTGGAACTCGAGCTGGACGACTCGCTCGAACTGGCGGCGGGTATAGAGGCCGGTAACGTCGTCGACCGGTGAGTATCGCTCGTCGGCAAGTTCCTTAAGACCGAGTTGGAGGGCAAGGTGGTCCGAGTTGCGCCTCGCGAGGAGGACGTTCCGCCTCTCCCAGGCGACGTAGGCAACAAGCAGCACGCCCATCGTCACACCCGGCACCACCGCCGCGACCCATCCAGCGGACTCGGATCTGTTTGCGATGACCGCGGCCACATAGACGAGGCTTAGAGTACATACGAGGCTGATGATAACCGTGACCCGTCCCACGCATCTATCGTCGGCATCGGGACGGAGAACCACAGATAACAGGGGCAACGCTGCCGCGGTCACGGTAACGCTGATTGGCCAGCGCCTGAACCGGACACGTTCCGGCCCGGGCCACTTACGACACGCCTCCCTCCGAAGCGGCTCACGATGTTGCCAGAGCACGACCGCAGCGACCTGCTATTGTGCGCCGTGGCCTACGTCTACTTGCTGCACTTTGACGCTCCGCTCGAGCACATGCAGCACTACACCAGCTCCTGCGACGACCTCGCGCGTCGACTGGATCAACACGCGGATGGCCGCGCGGCGCAGCTCACGCGGCGCTTCGCTGCCGCCAAGATCGGGTTTGTTGTCGGGGCTGTCTGGGAATACGGCACGCGGCTGGAGGCGAGACGCGCCGAGCGCCGCGTGAAGGGAGCCGGTAGCGCCAGACGGTGCTGTATCTGCCGCGCGAGACGAGCAAGTCTCGAAGCATCGACCGCGTGAATCCAGCCCCTCCTTCAAGCTGTGCGCGTCTCTCGGAGCCATCGGTGCGGCCGGACACCACCGGCGTCAGGCGCATAGGTCCGACTCCATTTTCGCTGAGTTGGCGCGACGGTCCGTAGGGGCGACATACATTAGGAAGGAGATCACGCTCATGCCGCATGAAGAAGCGCTCGCGAAGGTGCCGTTGTTCTCGGAGCTTGGACGGAGGGATCTGCGGCAGCTTGCTCAGGTCGCGGTCGAACGCCATTACAAGGCGGGTCAATCCATCGTGGAGGAGGGCGAGAGAGCGGTTGCGTTCTTTGTCCTCGTCCAGGGCAAGGCGGAGGTCGTCCGCGGAGTCGACACACAGCACCCACATCGGCTGACGGAGGTCGATGTAGGAGGCTTCTTCGGGGAGATGGGTCTTCTCGATGGCGAGCCGCGCGCGGCGACTGTGAGGGCGCTTGAGGACTGTGTCTGCCTGGTGCTCTCGCGCTGGGATTTTGTCGGGGAGCTGCGCTCGAACCCGCATATGGCCGTCGCGATGCTGCCGGTGCTAAGCCGCCGTATCCGCGAGCTCGACCAGCGGATCGAGGAGTGCGAATAACGAGAATGCGGCAAGAGTCCAGGTCCCGCACGGCGAGCGGGCGATCGTCGTGCAGCGTGCTGCGCGCGCATCTCTGGTGATCTCCAAGGAAACCTCGATTGCCCACGATGAGTTGCTCGTGGTGCGTCCCTGACTCGTCCGGAGTCGGCTTGGTAAGAACTGCCGATGCGGGCGTAGGCGCGCGTCTCTTATTCCGCGAGCGCCGCGATGCATGCTTCGCGGATCTCCCATAGCTCCTCGGTCGTGCGGGTCCCGTAGCAACCCTGGGCGACCCGCTCCGAGAGGAACCCGCGGTGAAACGCCCGCTTGTAGTCACCGATCTGGTCCGGGCGGATCGTTTCTTCGACGACAAAGCGATCGATCGGCTCTTTGCCGCGCCCACCGGTACGCGTGACGTCCACGAGGGCGCCATGACACACGAGATAGCAGTGGGCTTCAGGTATTGACTGAAGGCCGTACCGTGCGAGCGTCCGGCCGACTCCGGGGGTGTTCGCTTCGCTCATCTCGTATATGCCGAGGCGAAGTTCGATACCGATGATCCGTTCTTCGGCGGCGAGCCGGGCCATTAGCGCGTGCTTCGTGCTGCACGTGCCCCGCTCCTCCGTCAACACGCACAGCGGTTCCAGAGGCCGTCGGTTGCGGCCATATGGCAGCGTCCAGACGAGCGTTGCCGCAGCCCGTAAGCTGTGACAGCCTCGCGCCCTAAACGCGCGCGCGACAACTCCCGACGACGCGAGTGTGGCGTCGGGCAGGAGTTCGACTGGCGAGGCTTGGAACTCAGTCACTCACTTGCGCTTTCGACCGCTGCAACCCTATGCACCGGGAGATGAAGTTCAGCTGACGCGAGCGGGGCGTCCGCGGAGACAAAACCGTGTGCTGGCATCAGTCTAGGTCAAAACCGTCGGGCCATTGAGCACCGACTCCACCGCGGTGCAGGGCGGCAACCCTGTCGTCGATCGGGTTCTTGGACGACGACCGAGTCGGCGCGATCTCGTTGCGCGCGTCTTTGACTCTGATGTCACGCGTCGAGTTTCACGCGACGCAGCTTCTCGGGGTCGGCGATGACGTCGATGGCGACAATGCGTTCTCCGGACACCGTGAAGGAGACGACGGAACGCAGATTTCCGTCGATTACCACGACCGCGCCGGCCGATCCTTCCACGATCGCCGGACGGCCATGCGGGGCGAACGCCGTACCACGAGACAGCACTTCCCGTGCGACTGCGGATGCACCTGCCACGCTCGGACGCGCCGGCGCCAGCCGGCCCAGGTCGATGCGGAAGACCGCATCGGGTGCGAGGAGTGCCACCAGCGCTTCGAAGTCGCCCTCGCGCGAAGCCGCCAGGAACGCAGCCGCAATATCCAGCTGATGCCGAAGGTTCCCTTCTGCGCGCGGCGCCGCACCTCGGACGCGCCGCCGCGCTCTGCTGGCCAGCTGTCGCGCCGCCGCCGGCGTCCGGTCGATCGCCGGGGCGATCTCTTCGAAAGGTACGGCAAACATGTCGTGCAGCACGAACGCGAGACGCTCGGCTGGTGTCAGGGACTCAAGCACCACAAGCAGCGCGAGGCCAACGGAGTCGGCCAGTTCCGCCTCGTCCGCGGGCAGGTGCTCAACGGTCACGATGGGCGCCACGAGAGGCGTGCCGAGAGTCTCCTCGCGCCGGGACCGCCTCGAGCGGAGCATGTCCAAGCACACCCGACCAACCACCGTCGTGAGCCATCCTCGTAGATTGCCGACGTCGTCCGCACCCGAACGGTCGAGACGCATCCAGCACTCCTGGACGGCGTCATCGGCCTCGCTCATGGAGCCGAGCATCCGATAGGCGACTGCACGCAGGTGCGATCGGTTTCGCTCGAACTGCTCTGCCAGCCACTCCGATTCGTTCACGGTCACATTCTCCTCTCAGCATCCGTGATATCAGTGACGAACGAAACGCGGACCGTGTGACGACCAACGAACCCTGAGGGAGGATCAAATTGAGATTGCAACGGTTGCAGGACCGGCGCGAAGCCCCGCAACGACATCGCGCTCTCGAACCGAGCGCAGCGATCGAGGTGACTGGGCTGCGCAAGGTCTATCCAGGGGGCATGGAAGCGGTTAAAGGTATCGACTTCCGCGTGGAGCCCGGTGAGGTGTTCGGTCTCGTCGGCCCGAATGGCGCCGGCAAGTCGACGACCATCGGCATGCTCACGACCACGATTGCTCCGACCACCGGCACCGCACGCCTCGCCGGCTTCGACATCGCTCGCGAGCCCATCGCAGCCCGTGCTGTCAGTAGCGTCGTGTTCCAGGAGCCCGTCGTCGATCGAGCGCTCTCGGGGCGCAGCAACCTTGAGGTGCACGCCAGGCTGTGGGGGGTCGATCAGCGAACCGCTCGGTCCCGCACTGGAGAGTTGGTCGCCGCCTTGGGGCTCGCCGAACTCGTCGATCGGTCCGCTGGTTCCTATAGCGGCGGCGAGCGGCGGAGGCTCGAGATAGCACGCGCACTCGTCTCGTCGCCGCGGATTCTCTTCTTGGACGAGCCGACCGTCGGGCTCGATACGCGCATCCGTCATGAACTTCTGGACGTGATCTCCCGCTTTCGCGGGCCTGATATGACGCTCCTCCTGACCACTCATTATCTGGAGGAGGCCCAGGCGCTCTGCGACCGCATCGCGGTCATGCATCAGGGAGAAATCGTTGCACTCGACACACCGGCCGCGCTGCTGGCCGGTCTCGGGCGCGAGATCGTCGAGTTGCGAGTGCGCGGCGAAGCGTCGAGGCCGCTGTCTATCCTCCGCGTCAACGGCACGGCGACCAACGACTCGTTCGCCGTCGGTTCAACGATCATCGTGCCGGTGCATGATGGATCAGCGAGTTCCGTCGTTGTCGCCATACGAGATCTTGGGCTGCCGGCGATGGCCGTCACAACCCGTCCACCCACCCTCGACGACGTATATCTGCGACTTACCGGCGACCGTCTCGCCGATGCCGCCTGAAATTCTCCAACGGAAAGGTGGACAAGATGACTTCAGCCGCCCTGACTCTGTCCCGAGCGAGAACCCGCACCGCGCCGCCCGGCAATATCGCGACGCTGGTGACGCTCGCGAGCAGGCGCCTTGCACTCACGGTGCGGACGCCGCGCGAGCTGCTGGTGCCGCTGCTTACGCCGATCATGTTTGCGCTTGTGATCGCCCCGGCGCTAAAGACGGCGCTACACACCGGCGCGTCTTACGAATCGTTCGTTGCGATAGGCACCATGGGCCTCCTGATTCCGTTGAACACGATGTTCTCAGGCCTGAGCGTCCTCGTTGATCGCGAGAGCGGCGCGCAGCGCGAGCTGCTCGCCGCCCCGGTCCCGAGAGGGCTGCTCGTGATCGGCAACCTCGCGGTGGCGCTCGGGACTACCGCTCTGCAGGTTCTGGTGTTGATGGGTGCCGCGCTGTTGCGGGGAATCCAGTTCGACGCGAGCGCCGAAGGCATGATCTGGTTCGCGGTCGCTGCCACGCTCTTCGCCGTTGCAATGTACGGTGCTGCAGAGGTGCTCGCAGCTAGCGTGCCGAGCCCTGAGGAGTACATCGCCCGTGTGCCGGCAATCGCCATCCTGCCATGGTTCCTCGCCGGCGCGCTCTTTCCGATCACAGCATTGCCCGTTGTCTTGACATATGTCGCGAAGGCGCTGCCGCTCACGCACGGACTGGCGTTGATGCGCTACGGTCTGCTGCTCGACGCCAGCGGTCTCCACGATATCTGGGGTATGGCGAACGCGACGGGGATGGCCGCACTTAGCCTGGTCATATTGACGGTGTTCGCGGGAGCGCTCACGGCGGTCTCGATCCGTGTGTTCACTCGTTCGGCGCTGAGGTAGAGACAGCAACGCCAACGGCATAGCGACCGGCAGAGTACGACCGAACGCCGTGTGCCATGCGCGGTGTGTCGACGCCGGGCAGCAATGAGGAGAGGATGGCTCGGACAGCCTCCTCGCTTGCGCCACCTCGCGCTGATGGCGACCTTTCGGCCTTGCCTCAGCCGCGCGCCGAAGTGCCCCGTTTTACGACACGCCCGTCGCGCATGTGGACGATGCGGTCCGCAACTCGCGCGACGGCTGGATCGTGCGTGACAAGCATGATCGTGACGCCATGTGCATCGCGGACGCTGCGGAAGAGCTCCAGGAGGCGTTCCACAGCGACGGTATCGAGGCTGCCGGTCGGCTCGTCTGCCAGGAGGATCGGTGGGTTGTTTGCGAGCGCCCGAGCCACGGCGAGGCGCTGGCGCTCCCCTCCCGATAGGCGTGGCGGAACCGCGCGACCCTTCTCGGCTAGACCTACGGCCTCGAGCATGTCCTGGGCGCGCTGTCGTTGCGCGCGATACGACATGCCGTTGGCGAACATCGGAATCTCGACGTTCTCGAGGGCGCTCAGCCGTGGCAGGAGATTGTGCAGCTGGAACACCATGCCCACTTCCATCCGGCGATACCGGTCGTTCCCCGGCGCGCGCAGGTTCCGGCCGTTCACCGTTATCTGACCGGATGTTGGCGCGTCGAGCGCCGCTACCAGGTTGAGGAGCGTCGACTTCCCGCAACCGGACGGACCGGTGACAGCCACGAACTCGCCGCGATCGATACCCAACGACAAGCCGTCGAGCGCGCGCACATTGCCACCGTCGAAGACCTTCGTCACGTTCTCGACAAGAATGATCGGGGCGGGGGCGTTACTCATGGCGTAGTGCCTCGAGCGGTTTGAGGAGCGCCGCCCGGATCGCCGGATAGAGCGCGCCGGCGAAAGCCATGCCGACCGCGATGCCGAGCGCGCGGCCAAATACATCGGCCGTGTAATCGGGCTGGAAGACGCCGACGAGGTCGGGCACTCGCCGTAGATACCGAATGGCCAGGAATCCTCCGCCTACTCCCGCGGCCGCGCCCACGAGGCTGATGAGGAGCGCCTCACTGAGGACGAGCACGAGCACCCGCGCCCGGGTCCACCCTACGGCCCGCAGGACCCCGAACTCCCGCGTTCGCTCGAACACGGACATCATCGTCGTGTTCATCACGCCGATGGCCCCGATGACGAGCGCAAGGATCGAGATGCCAGTGTTGGCGGCGCTGATGAGCTCCAGGTTGCGGTCGACCCGTCCGAACTCGGACTCTGTGCGCACGGTCGCCAGCTCGGGGCTGGCTCGCTCGATTCGTGATCGGAGACTGTCCACATCAGCGCCCGGCTTCACTTTGACGAACGCGAGCGTCACATCGCCGGGCTTGCGCTCCAGCGACTGAAGGGCTGTGAGCGGCAGCATCGATGCGGAGTCGCCGTACACCTGACCCGTCGAAAAGATGCCGACCACCCGAAAATCGTTCCCGTCGATATTGACAGAATCGCCGACCGACTTGTGGAGATCGCGCGACGCGCGGAATCCAAGCATGACCTCATCGGTGGCGTCAGCGCCGTATGGTCGGCCATCTACGATCTGCACTCCGAATTCGCTCAGCTCATCGGGTTGGATACCGAGCTCCAGAAAGAACGGATGGTCGGAGTCGAGCTTCACGGCGGCCACGAGCACACCAACTGCGGCTTCAACCCCGGAATCGGAGCGGATCGTGGCGAGCTGGCTCTCGTCCACAACGCTGTACAGCACATCCGATTCGCCCTTCTGGGCGACCGTGAAGTCGGCAGAGCCGGTCCGCAATACCGAGATCGCCGTCCGCCGAAGGCTATGAGTAAGGACGCCCATCGTGACGACGGTCATGATCGCGGTCGCGACCGCCAGTCCGGTGAGCACCGAACGCACCTTGTGCGTCAGGACGTTTCGCAGTACGAGCAGCGCAAGTGGCAAAACACTCTCCGGGCCAACGATAGATCGCTTGGCCCGGTGGTGCCGCGCTCGCGCGCGTTCAGGGTAGCGGCGGCGCGCCCAGTGGCTCGCGGTCTCGTGGGACGCGTGGCTCGCCTCGCCGCTGCCTCAAAACGTCCAGCGCGTGCGCAGGCGGTCGCGATGCTGTCATCGTGATATCTCGAGCCATGCATTCAGAAAAGACCACTCATCAACCACCCGCCGGTTCGTTCGCTTGTTATAACCACCGGATATGGAAGCCTTCATCTGTAAGACCTGTGGGGTCCAGCACTCTCCTGCGGAGGCGCCGCCCGATCAATGCGTGATCTGCGAAGACGAGCGCCAGTTCGTCGGCTGGCAAGGGCAGCAATGGACGACGCTCGCAGAGATGCGATCTCAGAACTACGCAAACGAGCTGCGAGAACACGAGCAGGGTCTCGTCGGCATCGGTACGAGACCACTATTCGCGATCGGGCAGCGCGCACTGCTCGTTCGGACGTCGGCCGGCAATCTTCTCTGGGACTGCGTCAGCTACATCGACGAACGCACCGAAGCGGCGGTCCGGCGGCTCGGGGGCGTGCATGCGATCGCCGCCTCTCATCCGCACTTCTATGGCTCCATGGTGGAATGGAGCCTGGCGTTCGAGCGCGCCCCGGCGTACGTGCCCGAGGCAGACCTCAGCTGGGTCCTACGGCGAGACACGGATCTCCGAACATGGAGCGGGCGTCTCGAGGTTCTTCCCGGCGTCACGCTCATTCAATGCGGTGGACACTTCGCGGGCAGTGCCGTCGCACACTGGGGGGCCGGGGCGGACGGACGCGGCGTGCTTCTCACTGGCGATACCATTCACGTCGTTCAAGACCGGCGCTTCGTCACGTTCATGCGGAGCTATCCGAACCAGATCCCGCTCGCTGCGAGCGCGGTCGCGCGGATCGCAGCGGCGGTCGCCCCCTATCCCTTCGACCGGCTCTACGGCGGATGGTGGCACACCGTCATCTCTACGTCGGCGAAAGAGTTTGTGGGTCGTTCCGCCGACCGGTATCGGGCGTCACTCGATGAGACCGGCGACCGCATCGACTGATCGTCGCTTGAGCGAGTGTGGGTTCGCGCTGCACGCGATGAGTTGATGGCGGCGCTGTGTCTGGCAGACGGAAACGCGACGAACTCCGATGAATTTATCCCGGTTCGCTGCCTTCTCGGACGAACGATGCGACGTGGTCGAGCAGCTCGTCTTGATGCGCCTGAAAGTAAAGCGGGTCAGGCGCGATGACTAACCGCGAGCCGGCGATCGCCGCGTTGGTCTGCATGGCCGAGGCCAGCGTGTGCACGGCGTCGTCTGGATGAGCGACGATCAACGCTGGCACGTTGACTTCGCCGAAACGCGACTCGTCAAGACGCGGGCCGTTGAGCAAACCGCGGGTTGCGACGACGGCCCGGCGAGGGTGAAACGAGAGCAGCCATTCTCGCATAAGCTCCCATCGGTCTGGCTGCTTCGTTTTCATTTCCACATAGTCCGGCAGTTGGAGCACTACGGCCGCAGCCTGTTCGACGCCGAGCGTCTCGATCAACGACGCCAGGCCGACGAAGATCTGCTGCGGCACCACGAAGTCTTCGCCCATCGCCGGCAGCGCAACGAGGATCAGCTTCTCGACGCGTTCCAAATGGCTGATGGCGAGCGTCAGGCTCACGCCCGCTCCCATCGACCCGCCTCCAATGATCGCCTTCTCGAGGCCGAGTTCGTCGAGCAGGCGCGTCATATCACCGGCGTGGGACGCCCAGCTGTAGTGCGACTCGTCGTCCGTGAAGCCCGACTCGCCATGACCGCGCGCGTCGTAGGAGACGACGCGGAAGCCACGTGCCGCGAGCCCCTCCATCCCCTCGCGCCAGCGTCGCGAGCGAGCGACTGAACCCAGGAGCCCGTGCAGCCACACGACCGTCGGTCCTTCGCCGGCTACCTCGTAGTGGATGTCCACGCCGTTGATCTTCGTCTTCGGCATACCCTTGCGAGACCTCCTCCACCGTCGCCGCTCGCGGGGCGATGGTTCCAGTTCGACGGCAGGAACCGCCACTGAGAGCGAGCCGGGCGTACAATCTACACCGACCGGAACAAGCACGGGAGGATACGCATGGCGACGAGCGGCGCATCATCAGAAGGCGACGTGGCGGAGCGACCGCGGTACCGCTCGGGTGAATATCCGACGGTGTCGAAGCCCGACGAGCGGGCGGCGGCGCTCGAGCGCCGCAAAGCGTACCCGTACCGATTTCCGCGCGACTCGCGCCAGCTCGGCGGCAAGTTCGACGTCGTCGAGAACAAGCGCCGGCTGCTCCGCTACTTCTATTTCGAGCGGCGCCTGGCGCAGGCCCTCGGCTCGTGGACGCTCGCCATCCCCGACTTCGAGGTGAAGATCGAAACGGGTCGCCACATCTTCTGGCACGCGGACGCCGCCCGCACCTTCCGGGAGCGGCTGACCGAGCAGGAGATCCCGCGTACGGCCGAGATCGACGGTCACCGCGACGGCGACATGGACCGTTTCATGGAAGAATTGCTGTCGGCAGAGGACGTCGCAGAACTGCTCGTCGGCGTGCATCAGGTCGCCGGCAAGGCCCTCGAGACGGCGTACCGGCACCACATCGACGACACAGACCCGATCACAGACGCTCCTACGATCCGCGCCATGAAGCGGGTCCTCGTGGATTATGAGTCGATGCTTCCGTGGGCTGACGAGGCGATCGCGGCGTATGTCGAAGGCGGCGTGGAGGCAGGACGCCTAGCGAAATGGCGCTGGCATCTCCAGCGTCTCCTTGGGAGCATCGGTGGCGTCAGCGGCGCCGACGCCCGCAACGAAGAGCCCTCCCCGATGCGGTCGATCGCCAAGCCGTACGAGCGGGGCGTTGTTCCGATGCGGGACTCGCGGTTTGTGACCTTCGACCACACCGGCGATTACGACAAGGCAGACGGCGAGGCGCGGCACACGCCCAACACCTACGACCAGTTCCGGATGTACTTCATCCGCACACAACGTGACGAGGTGGATGCCATCGAAGCGTTTGGGACGTTCCTCTGGGACATCCGGTTCAGGGACTTCGATGCGGAGTACATGCTGGCGCGGATCACCTGGGACGAGGCGCGGCACACTGAGATCGGCCATCGCACACTGGAGGCGTGCGGCTACGACCCGTTCGAGTTGCCGAACCGCCTCAGCTCGTCGGTGTGCCGCGGGCCGATGGAGCCCGAGTACGCGATGGCCCAGATCAACCTCTTCGGAGAGGTCGCCATCATGAAGACGATCGGGCGCATGATCGAAGAGGCGAAGGCTCGCGACGACGCGTTGGTGGCGCACATCGCCGACTTCATCCGGGCGGACGAGCGGACCCACATCAAGAAGGGTCAGCACATCATCGGCGCCATGACGGACATGAAGCTCCAAGACCTGGAGCTCAAGACACGGGAATTATTCACCGAGTGCCTGGTCAACCTCGGTGCGGTGGCCTCAGAGGGCGACGCCTACATCCTCTCCCGGGAGGAGATCGAGCAGCTCGTTGGCGAGTAGGCAAAGCGGAGTTCCTCGATGCACTCCGCTGCCATTTTGCTGCCCAGAATCGCGAAACGAGTCGATACAGAACAGGATGAAACAGAACATAGGGCAAACGCGCAGATACAAGACGACACGTTATGGCTCATGGAAGGGCTCCGTGGGACCAACCCAATCGTCCTCCAAAACCGCCGGTCGGGGGTTCGAGTCCCTCCACCCGTGCCACTGTTTTGAAGCTAGGACCGGCCGATTTGGGCCGGATTGTTTTTTTATCGCGTAAAGATTGGCGACCCAGCCTACTCCTCTTGCGTGTCCGCGCAAGCTATGCTTATACTGAACCATATGGTTCAGTATAAGCATACGAATGCTGGCCTCGACGCGTCGTTCTCCGCGCTGGCAGACGTTACCCGCCGCGGCGTCTTGGAGCAGCTGGGCGGCGCGGAAGCCTCGATCACGGACTTGGCCGAGACGTTCGACATGACACTCACTGGCATGAAGAAGCACGTTGGTGTCCTCGAGCGGGCCGGGCTAGTGATCACGGAGAAGGTCGGCCGGGTTCGAACCTGCCGGATCGGCGCGCGGCGGTTGGAGGATGTCGCCGCGTGGATCGACAGATATCACCAGCTCTGGGACGCCCGATTCAACGAGCTGGACAAGGTCGTCGAAGAATTGAAGGGAAGGAGAAGCTGAATGGAAGCAAGAAAGCCAAGTGAGGTCGCCATGAGGCGCACGACGGTGGAGCGCACGTCCGATCGCGAGCTCGTCGTCACGCGCACGTTCGACGCGCCGGCGCGACTCGTGTTCGAAGCATGGTCGAATCCCGAGCTGTTCAAGCGGTGGTGGGTGCCGAAGTCCATGGGCATGACGCTGCGTTCCTGCGAGATGGACGTGCGCACCGGCGGCAAGTACCGCCTGAACTTCGGCGACGGCATGGACTTCTTTGGCCGCTACATCGAGGTGACGCCGCCCTCGCGCATCGTGTGGACGAATGAAGAAGGTGGCGACAACGCCTCCGTCACAACCGTGACGTTCGAGGAGGAGAACGGTCAGACGCTGGTCGTCATGAGCGAGCTCTATCCGTCGAAGGAAGCGCTCGACTCCGCCGGCACGGGCGCGGCAGACGCGACGCAGGAGACGTTCGGCCAGCTCGACGACCTGCTCGTCACGCTGCGTTGAGGATTGGCGGGCCCGCCCGGATTCGAAACCAGGGACCAAGGGGATTCGCTTTACCGGGAAGTTTCCTCCGCGCTCGGACTGGCGCGTCCCCAAGGTCTCCTTTGATCGTAGATGAGCGGGCGACTACCGAGAGAGCACGCGCACCATCGTCTTGCCGATGTTTTCGCCGCTGAGCATGGCGATCAGCGCGGCGGGCGAGCTCTCGATGCCCTCAAGAATCGTCTCGCGGTACTTCACGGTGCCGTCCTTCAGCCAGCCGCCCATCTCCGCCGCGAACCGCTCGCGCAGGTGCGGGAAGTCAGCCGTCACGAAGCCACGGATCGTCACGCGGCTGTAGATGATGTTTGAGAGCGTCGTCACCGGCGCGGAGATCGCTCCCTCGGTGTTATACGCCGAGATCATTCCGCATACCGCGACGCGGCCAAGCAAGTTCATGCGCGGGAGCGCGGCATCGAGATGATCGCCGCCGACATTGTCGAAGTAAACGTCGATGCCCTTTGGCGCGGCGTCCTTTAGCGCCTTGCGGATCGGTTGCGATTTGTAATTGACAGCGGCGTCGATGCCCAGCTCGTCCGTCAGGAACCGGCACTTCTCGTCCGAGCCCGTGCTTCCGATCACGTAACATCCGCGCAACTTCGCGATCTGGACGGCGAAGGAGCCGACCGCTCCCGCGGCGGTCGAAACGAACACCTGCTCGCTCTGCTGAAGTTTGCCGACCTCCAGCAGCCCGCCGTAAGCGACGAACCCCGCCACCCCAAGCGCGCCAAGGTACACCGTTAGCGGGAACGATGGATCCGTCGCGACCTTAGCGATGCCGCGGCCGTCCGAGACGTAGGCCTCGCGATACCCGAGGCCCTGAACGATGTCACCTTCGCGATAGTCGGGATGCCGTGACTGCGCTACGCGTCCGATGGCGTAGCCCCACGGCGGCGTCTCGAGTGGCTGTTGCGCGAGCCGTGGCCGCGTCGCCGGGTCGATGCTGTTGTAGAGGTTCTGCACGAGTATCTGGCCTTCGCCTGCGTCCGGCACGGTCGTCTCGACTACGGCGAAGTCCGATGGCTTGGGCATTCCCTCGGGCCGCGCGACGAGATGCACTTCTCGACTGTCGACTGGCATCAGAACCTCCGGTTCACTCGAACGACGTACGCGACTCCCCGCTGAACCTGAAGCCGTCGCGCGATTGACGGCGCGGTCGGAGCCACAACGTCGCCTTCGCCGCAATTCGAAGAACAGGAGACTACTATATGGAAACCAGGGTGCTATCGGGAGCGGCGATCGTGCATCACCTTCCTCTGACGAGGAGGCCGATCTCCAAACCAAGCGCGGCGCGGTACCACGCCGCTGTGCGGGCGACATCATCCACTACGAAGGAGGGCGCGACGTCGGTAATCACCGGCCGAGTACTGATCGTCACTGGGCTGATGCCTTGTGGGGAACCGGATTCCCGCTGGTCGGCGAGAGTCAGCGCTTGCGTGCGGACATTGCTCTCGACGTGACCCGCGGGTGGCGCTGGTCCCACCGGTTGCGCCAGGCATGCAGTGATATGCTCTTTTCGCGCGTGTGCGACCGAGCCAACGTCGCCGACTGTCCAACGATGGAGACCATGTCTGAGGCCACGATTACCTGTCCCATCCTGATCGGGCGCGACAGATATCTGACCGACTTCGCGGCGGCGTTTGCCGAGGTCATCGAAGGTCGGGGGCGGACGATCACGGTCGCCGGTGAGGCAGGCGTCGGGAAGTCGAGGCTGGTTCGGGAGCTTGTCGCCCGCGCGCGTGAGATCCATGCGGGCGTGAAGATCCTCACTGCAGGGTGCTTCGAGGGGGATGCGGCAGTGCCGTTCGCGCCGGTGGCCGACCTGTGGCGCACGTTCGCGCTGAGCCTACCCGATGACGAACTCAAGATCGTCATCGGTCGCGAGTCATCGGACATCGTCAAGCTCGTGCCAGAGCTTGGCGCCCCTCTCGGCACGATCGACGACGTCACCACGAACGAGCCAGAGCAAGAGAAGCGCCGACTCCTGCAAGCGCTGTTGCAGCCTATCGTGCGGCTATGCAGCGACGGCCCGTTGCTGGTGGTCTTCGAGGATTTGCACTGGAGCGACGATGCGAGCATCGAGTTCCTGCTGCAGCTCGCGCGGCGCGCCGAAGAACTTCCGCTCGCGTTGTTACTGACGTACCGCGTCGACGAAGCCAGCGGGCAACTCGCGAGCTTTCTCGCGGAGCTGGAACGAAGGCGGCTAGCGCGTGACTTCACGCTTCGACCGCTCTCACGATCCGACGTGAGGTTGATGGTCCGGGCGATGCTCGACGGCGAACAACTACTCCGGGACGACTTCGTGCAGGTCCTGTACGAGCTCACGGACGGCAATCCGTTCTTCATCGAGGAAGTGCTGAAGTCGCTCGCCACATCGAACGATCTTCCCCAGCACAACGGCGCCGCGTTGCCGGGAACGCTCGCCGAGCATCAGATACCGAGGAGCGTGCAGGAGGCGGTTCGGCGTCGCACGGCACAGCTGAGCCCCGGGGCGCAGCGCGTCCTGATCCGAGCGTCGGTCGCGGGGCGACGCTTCGACCTGCCGTTGCTGGCCCGACTCAGCGACGAGGACGAGCACGATCTTCTGCATCTCGTGAAAGAGCTGGTCGACGCGCAGCTCGTCGTCGAGGAGGCGGTGGACCGCTTCGCATTCCGGCACGCGCTAACGCAGCAGGCGGTGTACTCCTCGTTACTGCGAAGCCAACGGCGCGCCGTGCACGCGGAGATCGCGGCCGCGCTGGAATCGGTCGGTCACGCATCCGGCGAGTCGCGGCTGGGCGAGCTGGCGATGCACACATACGAGGCCAACACGTGGGATCGGGCGTTCGAGTACGCGTGCCGCGCCGGCGAACAGGCGCAGGAGCTGTTCTCTCCCGCTGCGGCGATGGCGCACTTCACTCGCGCGCTCGAAGCAGCCAGCCATACGGGGGTCGGAACTTCGGCGTGGATATACAGCGCGCGAGGACGGGCACACGACGCCCTCGGCAACTTCGACGGGGCGCGAGACGATCACGAAGCCGCGCTGCGACTGTCACGCGGGTCGGGCGATCAGGCGGGCGAGTGGCAGGCGCTCATTGACCTCGGAGCGCTTTGGTCGGTGCGCGATTACGACCGCGCCGGTGAGTTCTACCAGGGCGCGCTCGACCTCGCCCGAGCCGGTCAGGAGACCGCGGTCCTCGGCCGGAGCCAGAACCGGCTAGGGAACTGGCTGATCAACGTTGGGCGGACGTCAGAGGGAATCGAGCAGCATCGAGCCGCACTGGACATGTTCAGTAGCGCGGACGATCGACACGGTATTGCCGAGACGCTCGATCTACTCGCGATGGCGTACGGCATGCATGGCGATCTTCCGCGCTGTGTAGACCACTACGGCGAGGCGATCGAATTGCTGTTGGAACTCGGGGACGAGCAACGGTTGATGTCGGCCCTCTCCGGCCGGACGACATACGGCAGTCCCAGCATGGCCGAGACGGTCTGCGCCAGCACGCGCACGCTCGATGGCGTGCGTAGCGACGGTGAAGCCGCGCTCAGGCTCGCCGAGCGCAGCGGCTCATCCGTGGGAAGCGCGTTCGCGTACTGGACGCTGGGCGGTGCGGTCGGGTCGTTCGGAGCGGTCGCGGAGGGGATGGCGCTCATCGAGAAGGGGCTGCGCATCGCGACGGAGATCCAGCATGAGCAGTGGATCACTGGAGGGCACTTCTCGCTCGGGCAGCTGCACTGGCTGATGCTGCAGACGGATGACGCGATCCGACATCTCGAGGCAGCGCTTCCCCTGGTGCGATCCCTGAAGTCCGCGTGGTGGATCGGCAACGTGAGCGCGTATCTCGCACTCGCGTACCTCCAGCGCGGAGATACCGTAGCGGCGCGCGAGATACTTGGCGATTGTTCGCTGGAATCCTGCTCGCGGCAGACGCTGCCTGAACGACGCGTTGCGTGGGCGATGGCCGAGCTGCTGGTGGCTGAGAAGCGCGCTGACGACGCGCTGGCGCTGACCGCTCGGCTTCTGAGCACGATCATCGACCCACTGCCTTCGCGCTTGCCTTCGGCGCTACTGGTCACCCGGGCTCACGCATTCTCCGCGATCGGCGATCACGCTTCGGCTTGCGATCTGCTGAAGCAGGCCGAAGCATCCGCTGCCGTTCACGGGACGTCGCCGTGGCTCTGGCGAACGCAGTGCGCGCTTTCACGCGCCTATGCTGCGGCAGATCGCCGCGCCGAATCCGAGGCCAAGAGCGACGAGGCGCGCGCGGCGGCGCTAGAGCTCGCCGAAGGGCTCGACGCTGAGGCTCGCCAGCGGTTCCTCGATGCGGGCGATGCACTGTTGCAGGTTCGCGCGCCCACGGCGCGGCGGGCGGCGAAGCGGGAGTGGGAGGGCCTGACGGAACGCGAGCGTGAGGTCGCAGCGCTGGTGACGCGGGGCCACGGTAACCGGCAGATCGCCGAGGAGCTCGTGCTCAGCGAGCGGACCGTCGAAACGCACGTCGGAAACATCCTCACCAAGCTCGGATTCACTTCTCGTGCCCAGATCGCGGCGTGGGGTGCGAAGCGCGGGTTGCTGGGCGACTAAGCGACGCGAGGGGATGGCATCCCCGTCGAAGCATCCCTATCTGCAGCGGTCACCTCGCGTGGACTTCGACCGCGCGCGAAGGGATTTTGCCTCAGCCCCGACGTTCATCGTGGCGCTCGTAATGGCCTCCGGGCGCCTACTTCGATTCCCAAGCGGAGGGATCGCGGCTCGCGGGCATCGCGATCTCCGTACTCGTTGTCTGCTGATATCCGTACTCTCCACGATTCGGAGGCGGCGTCTGCCTGCCAGACTCGAAGTGTGGCGTCGAGATCGGCGAGACGCCTACTCAAATGAAGGAGGACAGGAAGATGAGTGAGCGTGCGAAGGAGTTAGCCCAGCGGTTCGAAGCGGCAGTAGCCGAGTTCGCCGAGACGGTCGAGAAGTTCACTCCGGCCGAGTGGGCAGCGATCTGCGATGACGAGGGCTGGACGGTCGGACAGACCGCGCAGCACGTGTCGGGGCAGATCCCGCTGGAGATGGAGTTCATCACCGCCTCAGCGGCGGCACGACCGATGCCGCAGCTGACGTGGGACGAACTCAACAGCAAGAACGAGGGCCGCGCGGAGCGGAACCGCTCGGCAACCCAGGGCGAGGTCGTGAAGGAGCTGCGGACCAACGCCGCCTCGACCGCGGCGTACATCCGCGGGCTCAGCGACGAGCAGCTCGACCGCACGGGCAAGCTGAGCCTCGCAGATGGCGCGTCGGTGAGCACCGAGCAGCTCATCGAGGGCCCCGTCTTGATCGCGCACGTGGGCGCGCACCTTGCGAGCATCCGCCTCGCGGTGACTCCCGTCGGGAGCGCGGTCTGATCGACGAAGACGCATGCCGGCGGGTGGCCGCCCCTCCTCCTGCCGGCGGCTTCGTCATCAACAGCCGAACGCCAGAGGGGTACGGAACGGAAGGCGAGACCGACATGTGGGATCAGCAGCTGTACCTGACCGAGAAGCTGAGAGAGTTCGAGCGAGACGCGCGGCAGCACGTCTGGACGTACGACGTCACGAGGACCGATTCGAACATCCCTCCGCGCACGACTGTTCGCGGGTTCGTCGCGGCTGTTGCGCATCGGGCTATTCGGCTCAGCGCAACGCTAGGTCGGCGACCAACGCCCCCATGTGTCGATTGTTGATGAATGCCGTTCCAGAACCGGAGGTCAGTGATGCAGACTCTGATGAAGACGCGAACACAGGCAGACAGCATTTACTCGGTTATCGGCGACGCTGGTCCGCTGAGTTGCGACGAGATTGCCACACTACTCGGCGAGGATCCTCGGCGCGGCGGTGCGTGGGTCCGACGTCACGAAGACGCGGGCTACATCTACCGGGACGAGTTCGGCCGATTCAGTACGTCGTGCCCGTGGCCACGCGCCGGCTTTTGACGCCGAGCACCGCGAGCTGCGAAGTGGCCCACTGCTGCCGAAGGTGCGCGAGATCGTGAAGGAGAAAACCGATGTCACATCAAATGAAGGCAGAGACTGAAGCCGGAGGCAAGCTCGTAGCACTGGCAGAAAAGCACGCGGCCGACTTCGCAGAGCGGGCTGCGCGGCATGACGCCGACGGCTCCTTTCCTTTCGAGAACCTGGCGGAGCTGAAGCTGTCGGGCTATCTGTACTCGCCGATTCCGGAAGCGTACGGCGGCCTGGGCGTAGACTCGGTACAGGACGTTTTCGTGGCGGCGAGCCGGCTGGCGGAGGGCGATCCTTCGCTGACCGTAGGCACCAACATGCATCTCATCTCGGTGCTGTCGATGGCGCGCATCCACGAGATCGCGTGCAACCGCGAGGACGGGAAGCGAGCCGCGGCCGCGGGCGCGCAGATGCGGGCGATCGTGCGCGCCAATGCTGTGGTAGGTGCGGCGGTGAGCGAGCCCGACCAGAACCTGCTCCGGCCGAAGACCACGGCGGTCCGCGGCGACAACGGCTGGACATTGAATGGCCGTAAGATCATCAGCAGCCTGGCGCCCGCCGCCACCCACTTCTCGGTTGCCGTGGATTACACCGGCGGAGATGGCGAAGAGCGTTACGGGTACGCGCTCGTGCCCCGAAACACTCCCGGCGTGACGGTGCACGACGACTGGGACGCGCTCGGCATGCGCGCTTCGGGCAGCGTGTCCGTGACATTCGAGGACGCGTGTGTTCCAAACGCACCAAGCCGCGGCGCCCTCGCCGGCGTGTATACGGCGGAGTACCTGGAGCAGACACTGACCTTCGGTCCCGCGCATGCGTCCGCCTCGATGGGCGTCGCGGAGTACGCGAACCGCATTTCGGTTGAGGCTGTTGCTCAGCGACGTTCCCGGAAGGGCGATGCCTCCGTAAGTGGCACTATGATTCATCTCGCCGCCGAGAACGCCATCGACCTGGGTGCGGCTCGCGCCATCCTTGACCGTGCGCTGAGGCTCATCGACGAGCACTACCTGTTGCATCCGGCGGGCTACGGCTCGCTCGAAGAGGCACATGCCGTGTTTGCGGAGGGGCAGGCGGCAAAGGCATTCGTCAACCAGGCGGCGGTGCGTATCGTCGACCGCGCGATGACGATCGTTGGCGGAGGGGCGTTCATGAATGCCCATCCGCTCTCGAGGCTGTATCGCGACGCGCGAGCCGGCGCGTTCATGCAGCCGCTGGGCGCGAACCTGGCGTTCGCCTATATCGGCGCGATCGCGCTGGGCATGGAACCCCAAGGTCTGTAGGCAGCACAGAGGCTCGTCATGGCGCGGCAAGCAGTACCACCGGAAGACGAATCGTATCAGTCGATCGCGGACTCGACGCGAGGCTCGACGCCGCTGCGCATGTTGTGCATCCTGGCGCATCCGGACGACGAGTCACTTGGGCTTGGAGGCATCATCGCGCGGTATGCGTCGGAGGGGCTGGAGACGTATCTCGTGACTGCTACCCGCGGCGAGCGTGGGTGGTTCGGAAGGCCAGACGATAACCCCGGATTGACGGCCCTCGGGCAGATCCGCGAGCGAGAACTGCGCGACGCGGCGGCGGTCCTCGGTATTCGCGAGGTCAACCTTCTCGATTACGTCGATGGCGAGGTCGAGAACGCCGACCAGGGCGAGTTGGTGCGGCAGCTTGTCGCCCACATCCGACGACTCCGCCCCGATGTAGTAGTGACGTTCGACCAGAACGGCATTTACGGTCACCCCGACCACATCGCAGTGACACGCGCGGCGACGTCCGCAGTGGTCGCCGCCGCCGACTCGACCTACTGTGAGGGCTCGGGGCTGGCACCACATGCCGTCTCGAAGTTGTACTACTTCGCATGGACGCAGGAGGTCGCCGACGCGTATGAGCAGGCGTTCGGAGAGCTGCGGATGCTGATCGATGGAGCGGAGCGGCGGCCGGTGACGTGGCCGCACTGGTCCGTGTCCGCGTGGGTCGATACGTCGGCGCACTGGAAGCGTGTCTGGGAGGCGATCCGATGCCATCGATCGCAGCTTCCCGGGTACCAGAAGCTGCTCGATCTGCCGGAGGAGTACCACAAGGTGCTCTGGGGACGGTTGACGTTTCACCGCGTGTTTTCCCTCGTGCGGACGAGCGAGCGGGAGGAAGACCTCTTCGAGGGCGTCAGAGAGCGGAGGCAGCCATGAGTGAGCGTCTGGCAGAGCTGCGACGCGGCCTCGAACAAGCGCCGCAGGGGTTCGACTGGGACGCGGAGGCCTGGTGCGTGAAGGGCGCGCGCCTTCTTGATGTGCTCGCGGCCGCATCGACGCGGTGGGATGTTCGACATCCCTCGCCTGCGGACACGGACGCGGTCGCGGAGCTGTTCTCGGGTCCGCTCCCTGCTTCGCCGTTGCCGTTCGACGAGCTGGTGCGGCGCATCGAGGAAGATGTCATCCCGGCGGCTGCATACAACGGGCATCCGCGCTGGCTGGCGTACATCATGGGAGCTCCGACGCCGATTTCCGTGCTTGGAAGTCTCGTTTCAGCGGCGATCAACCAGAACACCGGGCTGTGGCGCGTCGCCCCTTCGGCGACGGCGATCGAAGTGCAGACTCTAGGCTGGATCGCCGACATGGTGGGGCTGCCGGCGACGACCGAAGGGGTGTTCGTCAGCGGGGGGCAGATGGCGAACATCGTGACGCAGGCGGTGCTGCGCGACACGAAGGCGCCGTGGGACACGCGGCGATTCGGCATGCGCGGGCCGGAGGGCAACGCGCCGCAGGTGCGGATCTATGCGAGCAGCGAGCTGCACTACTGCCACGAGCAGGCGGCGGAGCTGCTCGGAATGGGTCGGGACGCTGTGCGCAGCGTGCCGGTCGACGAGCAGTACCGGATACGCGTGGACGCGCTGACGCAGATGATCGCGGAAGACCGGGCACGCGGCGACCTGCCGATTGCGATCGTCGCCACGGCCGGTACTGTCGGTACTGGCGCGATCGATCCGATCGCGGAGCTCGGCAAGGTGGCGCGAGCGGAACAGCTGTGGCTGCACGTCGATGGGGCGTACGGGGCGTTTGCGGCGGCGACGCCGTCGTGCCCGCCGGAGCTGCGGGCGCTCTCCGAGGCCGACTCGGTCGCGTGCGACCCGCACAAGTGGCTCTACTCTGCGATCGATGCTGGCGTCGTGCTGGTTCGGGAGCGGGGGCTGCTCGAGCGGTCGTTCGCGTTCCACGCCTCCTACCTGGAGACGGCGGCAAACGGCGCGCACGTGGACTTCCTGGAGCGGACCCCCGAGAACTCGCGGCCGAACCGGGCGCTCAAGGTATGGCTCGCTCTCCAAGCATTGGGTCGGGACGGGTACGCCGAGATGATCGACTTCAACATCCGGCTGGCGCAGTACATGGCGGAGCTCGTCCAAGCGACGCCGACGCTGGAGCTGGCGGCGCCGCAAAGCCTCTCGATCGTGTGCTGGCGAGTGACGCCGCCGGGCCTCAAGGGAGAGGCGCTGGAGGCGCTGCAGAGCAGGGTCATCGACGAGCTGGAGCGCCGCGGGATCGCGATGATATCGAACGCCAGCCTCAGCGGCGGCCGAAGCGCGCTGCGGGCGTGCGTCACGAACTTCCGGACGCGGGCGCAGGACGTCGAAGCGATTGTGCGTGAGAGCGCACGGATCGGCGCCGAATGTGCCGCGTCGATGGTCCCGGCATCATAGAGGACGGTGCGACTTCGCGCGAAACCTGTGGGACTCCCCTTTCGCGAGTGCGGCCAACACCCGATCCTGAGGCCTGACATGCGGCATTCAGGTGGCAGGGGAGCTTGGCATGGACTTCGATATTCCGGCGGACATACAGCAGGTGCTCGATGACCTCGATGCGTTCATCGAGGCGGAGATCAAGCCGCTCGAAGAGCAGGACGACAACATCCGCTTCTTCGACCACCGGCGCGAGTACGCGCGGACGGACTACGAGAACGGCGGTGTGCCGCGGAAGGACTGGGAGGAGCTGCTCCGCGAGATGCGGTTGCGCGCCGACCGTGCGGGCTACCTGCGGTACGGCATCCCCGCGAAGTACGGCGGGCGGGACGGCACGAACCTGGCGATGGCGATCATCCGCGAGCACCTGGCGGCGAAGGGGCTGGGGCTGCACAACGACCTTCAGAACGAGTCGTCGATCGTCGGCAACTTCCCGACGATCAAGATGTGGGAGAACTACGGCAGCGAGGAGCAGAAGAGGGAGTTCCTGGACGGGATGTTCACGGGGCGCACTCGCGTCGCGTTCGGGCTGACCGAGCCGAACCACGGCTCGGACGCGTCGTGGCTCGAGACGAAGGCGACGCGCGACGGCGACGAGTGGATCATCAATGGCCAGAAGCGGTTCAACAGCGGCATGCATGCCGCGACCCACGACCTGATCTTCGCGCGGACGTCCGGAGACGAAGGACGAGCCGAGGGGATCAGTTGCTTCATCGTCCCGACAAGCACCCCTGGGTTCTCCGTGGACTTCATGTGGTGGACGTTCAACATGCCGACTGACCATGCGGAGGTTTCGCTGACCGATGTGCGCGTGCCGGCAACGGCGATGCTGGGACGCGAGGGCGACGGGCTGGCGCTTGCGAACACCTTCACTCACGAGAACCGGATCCGGCAGGCGGCATCGGGAGTCGGGGCGGCGCAGTACTGCGTCAACCAGTCGGTGGCGTACGCGCGCGAGCGCGTGACGTTCGGGCAGCCGCTCGCGGCACGGCAGGCGATCCAGTGGCCGCTCGTCGAGCTTCAGACGGAGTGCGAGATGGTGCGGCAGCTCGTGCGGAAGACGGCGTGGGAGCTGGACCAGAAGCACCACATGGCGATCAGCGACAAGGTGGCGATGTGCAACTATCGCGCGAACCGGCTCGTGTGCGAGGCGGCGGACCGGGCGATCCAGGTGCACGGCGGCATCGGGTACACGCGGCATATGCCGTTCGAGCACATCTACCGGCACCACCGGCGGTACCGGATCACGGAGGGATCGGAGGAGATCCAGATGCGGCGGATCGCGCAGATCATGTTCGGGTTCGGGCGTCCGCGGGAGTAGGGTTCGAGGAGCTACTCGCCGGGTGAAAGCCCGCGGTACGGTCCGCGGAGATCGTGTTCGCGTTCGGCCGCGGGAGTAAGTGGAGGCGTCATGGCGAAGATTGAAGGCGAATACGAGGCGAGTCCGTGGGGCTGGGTGCGCGATCAGGTCGAGACGTACGAGCGCACGGGCGGCCGCGAGGCGAACACCCTGCGGGACACAGGGCTGCCGATCATCATCGTGACGACGCGGGGGAAGACGACCGGGAAGGTGCGGAAGACGCCGCTGATGCGGGTCGAACACGACGGCGAATACGCGATCGTGGCGTCGGTGGGCGGAGCGCCGAAGCATCCGGTCTGGTACTGGAACCTCAGGGCGAACCCTGACGAGGTGCTGTTTCAGGACGGCCCGGAGCCATTCCGCGTCGTAGTGCGCGAGCTGTCGGGCGACGAGCGTCAGGTCTGGTGGGACCGCGCGGTGAAGGCGTTTCCGCCGTACGCGGAGTATCAGCAGCGGACGAAACGCGTGATCCCGGTGTTCCTGGTGCGACGGAAGTAACGCGCGGGCGAACGCTAGTCGCGCGCCATGATGGTGTCGTTGCGGGCACGGACGCGATCAACACGGATCAGAACGGCGAATCCGATGCGGTCGGGATCCTGCGCCAACTCGAAGGCGTTCACGCGCGCCATGATCTGCTCACGGACGGGGCCATCTTCGAGGATCTGCGCTTCGCCGTAGAACCGCCAGTTCACACGCGTCTCGGCGTTGCGGTACAGGACGCAGACATACGGATTCTCGCGGATATTCGCGAGCGTCTCGCCTTTCGCGCGCTCCCAGAACGCGAGGTGCTCCGCATCGAACACGAGCACGCTCCCGCGATAGGAGACGTCCGGTACTCCTTCGGCAGATGCGGTGGCAACGAGGCAAGGGCTGCGCTCGACAAGCGCATTGTCCATCGCGCGGGTCATCTCGTCCGTGAGTTCGACGGGCATCTATGTGTGTGCTCTAGTCACCAGCGAGCTTCCTGATCTTCGACCCAGCCAAAGAGATCGCGGAGCTCGATGGGATCGCCCCGGTCGGGCGTGACATGGCCCGAGTACGTACCGAACATCTGGTGGACGTTCATGTAGAACTTCGCGTTGCCACTCTCGGAAACGCGCTCGAACTCCGGGTCGAAGCGCAGGTCAACGCGATCGCTCGACGCCGCGTCGATGCGCCATGGCTTCATGAGGGCGGCGCGGTCGTAGTCGAAGGAGAGGTCTTCGCCGATCTTCGTCAGGCGGCCATCGACGCAGATGCCGTTCTCGGTCATGCCGGTGCCATCGGTCCACTGGCCGCCGAGGTTGAGGCCGACGATGCGCCCGTGCTGTACCCCAGACGCGGCGCCCCAGTTCCACTTCGTGCATTCGGGCCAGACGCCGCGACCGTAGTCGAGGCAACCGAAGCTCGGCGAGGCGAAATCGATCTGCTCGTCGCCGAGGCGGACGAAGCCTGACGCGGGCAGCGTGTTCTGCTTCGACGTGAACTGGAACTCTTCGTCGCTCCAAGGGATTACAACGTTTAGCGTTTCGTGACCGGCAGGACGCTCGATGACGATGTCCGCCTCCAGCGGCGCGCCGCCGAAATCGTTCGCTGTCACGCGGATGCGCGTGCCGGCGCCTTCGTCCATGAGAGCGACGTGAAGGTCGGGGTGCTCGATCGCGATGTCACCGGCGATGGCTTCGGGCATCTGACTCGTATTCGGGGCCACGACGGCGGACTTGTCGATATGACGGTGGCTGTGGCGATCGAAGACGTAGGCGCCGGCGAGCTGGAGACGGTCTATGTCAGCAATGGTGGCGGAGAAGAGGAGGTTACCGTCGTCGACTGCCCAGTAGTTCCATTTCTTCTTGCGGGCGAGCGACGGCGGAAGGTTGCATCGGTGGAGGGGGTGGCGCGACCAGCCGACGGCGTCACGGTTCAGATGGCCGACTGGTGTGCAGAGCGATACGGGAGCTGTCAGCTCTGGTTCTGTGTGGATGGATTCGAGCGTCATGTGGTTCGAAGGATACGGGAACACCTGCTCACGGACTACGCGTCGGTGGGTTGGGAGGGAGTCGCGTGGGATGCTCACTTGGGTTCCTCGCGGACCACTTCGCGGGCGGACTTGTCGATGCGAACACCGACGAAGCGTGGATGGCGCAGCTTGCCGTGGACGGTCCATTCGGTGAAGGCGGTCTGCACGACGATCTCTGGTCGAACCCAGTGGGCGCGCTTCGGCAGGTTCGTGGCCCTGGTGAAGGGAGGCTGCGGGATCTCGAGCGCGTCGAGGCGGGAGCGGAGGTCTCGTAACAGGCTCCAGTCGAAGCCGGTGCCGACCTTGCCGGCGAAGACGAAGTCGTTGCCCTCGTAGTAGCCGACGAGCAAGGAGCCGAGGCCAACGCGTCCGCCCTGCGGATCGGTGAAGCCGCCGACGACGAGTTCCTGCGTCGCCTCGCATTTCATCTTCAGCCAGAGCGGCGAGCGGCGATGCTCGTACGGCGCGTCGCGGCGCTTGGCGATCACGCCCTCCCAGCCGTCGCGGCAGGCGCGCTCCCACGGGGCCGATCCGCGGAGCCGCTGGACGAGCACCAGCGGCGCGCGGAGGGGCAACTTCTCGAGCACGTCGCGGCGTTCGTCGAGCGGGAGCCGCGTCATATCGCGACCGTCGAGCCAGAGGATGTCGAAGACGTTGTAGGCGACGACGCCGTCGTGCTTGCCCCAGACGCCCGTCGCTTCGCCATCGAGGATCACCTCGCGGACCGGGAGTGCGGCGACGGCATCGACGACCTGCGGATACGCGGCGTTTTGCAGCAGGCGGTTGCGAGAGAGCAGGCGGACGTCGCGGCCGTGCATGAAGGCGAGCAGGCGAATGCCGTCGTACTTGCGCTCGAAGACCCAGTCGGGCGACTCGACGCGCTCGCGGGTCAGCGTGGCCGCCATGGGCTCGACCCAGTCGGGGAAGCGGGTGGTCATCGAAAAAAGTTGGCCCGCGCTACGCTCGGCGATCCCCTCACGACTGAAAGACGCGTCCAACTACTCGTGTTACGGATACACCAACTCCCGCTCGAGGAGGGAGCGGGCGATGACGACGCGCTGCACCTGGCTGGTGCCTTCGACGATCATGAGCTGGCGCGCGTCGCGGTAGTGACGCTCGAGTGGATGGTCCATCATGTAGCCCTGCGCACCGAGCACCTGCATGGCATCGCTCGAGACCCTCACGCCGACCTCTGTGGCGAACGTCTTCGCGATCGAGAGATACGCTGCGTGCTCGCGGTCGAGCAGCCCCTGGTCGACGCGCCACGCGCCCTGGTACACGAGCAGGCGCGCAGCTTCGATCTGGATTGCCATGTCAGCGAACATGAACTGGATCGCCTGCAGGTCGGCGATCGGCTTGCCGAACGCCTCGCGCTGGCGGGCGAACTCGAGTGCATAGGACATCGCGCCTTCAGCGAGTCCGAGCCCGCGGGCGCCGACGACCGGCCGGCATGAATTCAGCGTGAGCATCGCGTGGTTGAAGCCCTGCCCTTCGGCGCCGCCGATGAGGTTCTCACGTGGGACGCGGCAATCCTCGAAGACGATGTCGGCGGTGGGCACTCCGCGGACGCCCATCTTCCGGTCCTGGCCTGCGACGCGGAAGCCCGGCGACTTCGTCTCGACGATGAAGCCGGAGATGCCGCGCGCGCCGGGCGTGCCGTTGGTGCGCGCGAACGCCACGACGTAGTCGGCGACGGTGCCGCCGCTGATGTACATCTTCTCGCCGTTGAGGATGTAGTCATCGCCGTCGCGTGCGGCGCGCGTCTCGAGGTTAGCGGCGTCGGAGCCATGGTTGGGCTCGGTCAGGCAGAACGCGCCCTTCATCGAGCCGCTCGCGATGCCTTCTCCGATCCACTTCTTCTGCCGGTCGTCGCCGCCGATGATCACCGGCTGCGAGGGAAGGGCGGACAGCAGGAGCATCAGGCCCGAGGCGCAGCAGTACTTCGCGGCCTCCTCGACGGCGAGGGCGAGCGGGAGCATGCCGGCGCCGCTGCCTCCGTACTGCTGCGGGATCGTCAGGCCGGTGAGGCCCGTGTCACGGAAGGCCTCGAAGATGTCGTGCGGGTATTCCTGCGTCTCATCGATCTCCGCGGCGCGCGGCGCGATCTTCTCCTTCGCGATTCGGCGCGCTGTCTCCTGGATCAGACGATGCTCTTCGGTGAGGGTGAAGTCCATGTGCGTGCTCCTGTGGTGCGGTTGAGGGTATCGGAGAAGAGAGAACAAAGGACAGAGAACAGAGGACAGCAGACAACCGACGACAGACAACGGAGGGCGCGGAACAACGCGAGGAGCCTAGGTGGGCATCGACCAGGTTTGGGATTCGAAGATGCGTTCGAAGCCGAGGTTGCGGTAGAGGCGTTCCGGCGCGCCCTCGGCTTCTGCGCTGAGGCAAATGAGGTCGCAGCCGGCGGCGCGAGCGTCGTCGATGGCGCGGGCGAGGATCGTCGAACTGACACCGCGCTTGCGATACGGGCGCATGGTGGCGAGGGCGTAGATACCAGCGGTGCGGCCGTCGATGAGCAGGTGGCCAGTGGCCACGGCCTGGCCGTCGAGATGCGCGAGGTAGTAGAGGTTGCCTCCTCGACGAAGGCCGGCGAGCGTGGAGGCGATCGACATGCGGCGGACGAACTTCGAGCCCGCGCTGTGGATCGTGGCAAAGGAGGCGACGTCCTCGGGTATGCCACAGCGGATGTCGACGTCAGCGTTGCGTGCGATCGATGGCGCGTCGTCGCGGAGCGCCATCCAGCTACGTCGGCTGACGACGGAGAGGCGGCGGCGTTCGAGGCGTTTATCGAGGGAGCGCGGGCGGTCGAGCGGGGTGACGCGTGCGGCGGGTTCGCGGTCGAAGGTGCGGAGCAGCGCGAAGCCGATGTCGAGCAGGCCTTCGACGCGGCGGTCATCGGACGTGAAGTCCTTCAGGCAGTTGAGGTCGACGATCGGGACGTCGGCGGTACTGACGAGCGCGCCGTGCAGGTCGTGCGTGTCGCCCCAGTCGCCGATCCCAGTGCGCAGCCGGTCGTTGTTGAGGATGCGCAGAGCAAGCGCGGAATCGATCGCCATGCGTGAGTCTATCGAGCGACGAGCTACGAGACGCGCGCTAGCCGGGGACCGACGACTCCGCCTTCTCGAGCTCGAACGCGCGGTGCAGGGCGCGGACGGCGTCGGCGACGCGGTCTTCGGGCACGATGCAGGTGATCCGGATCTCGCTGGTCGCGATGACCTCGATGTTGATACCGCTGTCGGCGAGGGTCTTGAACATGCGGGCGGCGTAGCCCGGTGCGCTCTGGATGCCGGTGCCGACGATGCTGACCTTGCCCATCCGCTCGTCGGCGATCACTTCCTTCGCTCCGATGTCCTTCGCGACTTCGCGGACGGCGGGCATGGCGCGCGGCAGGTCGTTCTTCGCCAACGTGAAGGTGATGTCGGTCAGGTCGAGTTCGCTGGCGTTCTGCACGATCGTGTCGACGGAGAGATGGGCATCGGCGAGCGCGCCGAAGATCTCGGCCGCGACGCCGGGGCGGTCGGGGACATGACGAATGGTGATCTTCGCGACGTCGAGGTCGTGCGCGATGCCGCGGACGCGGTTGAAGCCCTCCATGTCGACACCTCCGTGGATGAGCGTGCCCAGCTCGTCCTTGAAGCTGGACGCGACCAGGATGGGGATGTTGTACACCGATCCGAGTTCGACGGCGCGCGGCGCCATGACCTTGGCGCCCTTGCTCGCGAGCTCGAGCATCTCTTCGTAGCTAATGTCCTGCAGCTTGCGCGCGTCCGGTTCGATGCGCGGGTCGGCGGTGTACACGCCGTCGACGTCTGTGTAGACCTCGCAGCGGCACTGGAGGGCGGCGGCGAAGGCGACGGCCGTCGTGTCGCTGCCGCCGCGGCCGATCGTGGCGACGTCCATGTCCTCGGTGACGCCCTGGAAGCCGGCGACGATCACAACGCGCCCGCGGTCCACTTCGTCACGCACGCGCTTGGGGTCGATGTGGCGGATGCGGGCACGGGAGTGCATGGAGTCGGTGCGCATTCCGGCCTGTCCGCCGGAGAGGCTGATGGCGTCGACGCCGATGGCGTGCAGGGCCATGACCAACAGCGCGCTCGTCTGCAGCTCGCCGGTGCTGACCAATACGTCGAGCTCGCGAGCTTCGGGATGCTCGGTGACCTGGTTCGCGAGCGCGATCAAGTCGTCGGTGGTGTCGCCCATCGCGGACACGACGGCGACGACGCGGTCGCCCGCCTCCGCGCGCTGCTTGATGCGCGACGCCACATGCTTGATGCGGTCGGCGTTCGCGACGGAGGTGCCGCCGTACTTCTGGACCACGAGTGTCATACGCCTGATCGTATCGGACGAGGCTCCGGCACGCCGTAGGTGAAGCGGCGCGGGTTACCGCGGGATTTCCAGCACCGCGGCGCCGTGCACCTCGCCATGCTTCACGCGCACGAGCGCCTCGTTCGCCTGCTCGAGCGGGAAGCGCTCGACGTCAGCGCGCACCGGGATCTCGGCTGCGAGGGCGAGGAACTCCTCCGCGTCACGGCGGGTATAGTTGGCCACACTGCGGACGGTCCGCTCCCAGTACAGCGCCTCGAAATCGAACGACGGGATCGGCGACATGCGAATGGCGTTGACGGAGAGTGTGCCGCCGCGATCGAGCAGTTCCAGTGCGCGCGGAATCAGTTCTCCGGCGGGCGCGAAAATCACGGCCGAGTCGAGCTTCCCGCCCGGATCGTCGTCGATCGCGCCAGCCCATGCGGCGCCGAGTTCGAGCGCGAGGCGGCGGTGGTGCTCCTCGCGCGTAAACGCGAAGACCTGGCAGCCCCAGTGCAGCGCGACCTGGATCGCGAGGTGCGCTGATGCACCGAAGCCGATCAAGCCGAGCTTGCCGCCGGGAACGATCTGGGAGAGGCGCAGCGAGCGGTAGCCAATGATGCCGGCGCAGAGCAGCGGTGCGGCGTCGATCGGTCGAAAGCTGGCGGGAGCTTGTATGCGAAGCGGGCGTCGGCGAGCAGGCGCTCGGCGTAGCCTCCGGGTACGTCGCGTCCGCTGAACCGCGCACGCTCGCAGACGTTCTCGCGTCCGGACCTGCAGAACCTGCACTTGCCGCAGGTGCTGTGCAACCAGCCGACGCCGGCGAGGTCGCCTTCGCGAAGATGCGTCACGCCAGCGCCGACCTCAACGACGCGGCCGGCGGCCTGGTGACCGGGGATGAGCGGGAGCGGAGCCGAGACTTCGCCTTCCACGAGATGCAGGTCGGTCCGGCAGACGCCGCAGGCCTCGACGGCAATCACGACTTCGCCGGGGCCGGCGTGCGGTTCGGGAACTTCGCGCAGGGCGAGGAGGTTGGCTTCAGCCGCGCCGGTGCGGTCGAGCATCATTGCTCTCATCGCGATGATCGTAGTGCATCGTGGACGCGGATCCCGTGCTAGCCTCAGGCATGGCGTTCGAGCGGTATTTCGAGGCAGTGGACTACCTGCAGCGGCGGCTGTGGCACGAACTGCCCATCGTGCCCGTCGAGCGAGCGCTGCAGTCGCGGATCAAGCACGTGCTGGCGCATTTCGCCGATCCGCACTTGCGGGTTCCCGTCGTACACGTCGGCGGGAGCGCGGGGAAGGGCTCCACGGCGACGATGGTGGCGTCGATCCTGCGGGCCGCGGGTCTCCGGACGGGACTCTACACATCGCCGCACCTGCAGACGTTCATCGAGCGCATCGATGTGGATGGCGAGCTGATCGCGCCGGAGCGGTTCGCGGATCTCGTGCTCGGGCTCGACCCGCTCGTGCGCCAGATGCACCTCGAAGTGATCGACGGCGTGGGTTTCGGGCGGCCGTCGTTGGTGGAAGTGGCGTTCGCGGCGGGGATGAAGCACTTCGCGGACGAGCGCTGCGATGCGGTCGTCGTGGAGGTGGGGTTGGGCGGGCGGACGGACTACACGAACGTCTTCGACGAGAAGCCTGTGACGGTGCTGACTTCCGTGGACTACGAGCATCGCGAGCGGCTGGGGTGGTCGCTGACATCGATCGCGCGCGAGAAGGCGGCGATCATCCGCGCTGGCGAGCTTGTGGTGAGCGGCGTGACGCGACGGGAGGCGGCGCCGATCGTCGAGGCGACGTGCGACGAGCGCGCTGCAACACTCTGGCGCATCGCCCGTGAGGTGAAGGCGCGAGTTCGATGCGCCGACGCGCAGGGTAGTGTGTTCGACGTGCAGACGCCGCTCGCGTCGTTCGAGTCGTTGCGGCTCCCGCTTGCAGGTGGGCACCAGGTGACGAACGCCGCGCTTGCCGTGGCAGCGGCGCTGGCGTTCGGGCGGTCGACGCGCCGAGAAGTCAGCGAGGCGGAGGTGCGTACGGGTTTGGAGGGCGTGCGGCTGAGCGGGCGGCTGGAGGTCGTGCAGGAGCGTCCGCGCGTGTTGCTAGATTCGGCGCACAACCCGGTCGAGGCGCGCGCACTGGCGCAGGCGCTGCGGGCGCACGAGTTACGCGACGGCGTAAAGCTGCACCTGGTGCTCGGCGTGCTCGCGGACAAGGACCAGACGGCGATGGTGCGCGCGGTGGCGCCGGTCGCGAGCAGCGTCGTCGTCACACAGCCGCCGCTCGAGGAGCGCATTGGCGATCCCGAGCGGATGCTGCGGCTGCTGGGGCGAGCGCTGGGCGAGCGCAACGTCGCGTTCGAGCGAGCGCCCTACGATGCGCTCGACCGAGCGATTGCGTCTGCCACCGACGATGACGTCGTGTGCGTGACGGGATCGATGTTCCTGGTGGGTGCGCTGCGTGAGCGGTGGGTGCCGGAGCAGCGGATCCTCGCGCGTCGGTCGGCGATCGAGTAGCGCTCAGACGAGCTGAGGCGCCGGTTCCGATTCCGCGGCGCGAAAAGCGGCGATCTCGGCGAGCAGTTCAGTTCCGTAGCGCTCCGCATCCGCAACCGGGAACGCGCCGATCTTGCGTAACGCAGCGGGCGACGACGGGCGCGCTTCCGCGATAGCGTGCAGCGCCTCGTTGCCGCACACCTGCCAGAGCTTCACGCCGTCGGCTACCGCGCGCCGTCGTCGCCACGCACGCAGCCGCTCGTAGAGCGATCCATCGCCATCGCCGGACGGCGTGGGTGCGGCGGGGGAGCCAGCCGGCGGATTCTCTCGCCCAGCACTTCGAAAACGTCGGCGCCGTAGCGTTCGAGCTTCGATGGGCCGACACCGCTGATCTCGAGCATGGCTTCGGTCGATGTTGGGCGGGCGGCGGCGATGGCGCGGAGCGTTGCGTCGGAGAAGACCATGTACGCCGGCACGTCGTCGGACTGGGCGCGGCGGAGGCGCCATGCCTTGAGGCGTTCGAACATGGACGCCGCGGCGCCGTCGAGGTCGCCCGACGATGGTGTGGCAGTCGAGCGATCGGATCGCGCAGATCGGCGATCGTCGGGAGGGAGTCGCACGGGATTAGGGCGGGCGCCGGAGATTACTTCGGCGCCGCGGCGGGTGAGGTGGAGCGTCGGGCGTTCGGATCCGACGGCAAGCATTCCGGCTGCGAGGCATCGTCGCAGCAGCCGACGTATCCAGGCATCGCGGCGGTCGCGCAGGACGCCGAAGTCCGGCCGCTGGTGCCAGTCGTAGCCTCGGACCTGCGGAGTGTCGTGGCCGAGCAGATAGCTGGTGAGCACGCCGGATCCAACGGCGAACGGCAAGGCGCGGATCGCGGCGAGAGCGCGCTGGACTTCATCGGAGGACTGCGCTTCGTCCGGCTCTTCTCGCGAGGAGGCGTTGGCGCGGCAGTTGTCGCAGTGGCCGCAGCCGCCGAGCTCTTCGGCCTCGTCCTCGAAGTAATGGAGGATCGCGTCGTGACGGCACTGCGTCGTCTCGGTGTATGAGATCATCGCGCGAAGCAGTTCACGGCGATGGAGCTGCTGCTCCGGAGACGGCGTTGCCTCGCCGTCCGCGTCCGATGCGATCAGTGCGAAGCGGCGGTGAATGTCTGTGTCGGACACCAGCACCACGCCGGCGGCGGGAGCGCCATCGCGCCCGGCGCGGCCGACCTCCTGATAGTAGGCCTCGATCGACTCCGGGATCGCGTGGTGGAGCACCAGCCGGATGTCGGCGCGGTCGATGCCCATGCCGAAGGCGTTGGTGGCGGCGACGACGTCGAGCGCGCCGGAATGGAACTTCTCCTGGACAGTGGTGCGCTCTTCGCCGGTCATGCCGGCGTGGTAATGCTCCGTGCGCCAGCCGTTGTGGCGCAGCGCTTCGGCTACCGCCTCGGCATTGCGACGGGAGCCGGTGTAGACCAGCGCGGTGCCACGGCCGGCGCGTGGCTTGCCGAGCGTCTGGCGGACCTCGGATGCGATGCGATGCTCTTTCGCGCGCGCGCCGCTCGCCTCTTCGACGGACAGCTCCAGGTTGTTGCGGGCGAAGCCCCGGAGGATTTGGCGCGCTTCGGGCATGTGCAGCCGTTCGATGATCTCGCGGCGGACGGCCGGGGTAGCGGTGGCGGTGAGTGCGATGAGTCGCGGCGGACGAAGGCGCTCGACCAGCGCTCCGAGCCGGAGGTAGTCGGGACGGAAGTCGTGGCCCCAGTGCGAGATGCAGTGCGCCTCGTCCACAGCGAGCAGCGAGATCGGTAGCTGTGTCAGCACTTCTTCGACGAAGCGCTCGGATGCCAGACGTTCGGGGGCGACGTAGAGCAGCTTGAAGCGCCCGGACATCGCCAGCTCGGTGCGGCGCTGGTTGTCGATCGGCGGCAGGCTTGACGCTAGGTACGTGGCGGGGATGCCGCGCGCCTGCAGCGACGCGACCTGGTCGGCCATCAGCGCCACGAGGGGCGTGATGACGACGGCGATGCCCTCGAGCTGCGACGCGGGCTGCTGGAAGCACATGCTCTTCCCGCCGCCGGTCGGCGCGACGACGAGCACGCGGCCGGGCTCGCCGACGAGCGCGTCGATCGCTTCGCGCTGCCAGTCGTAGAGCTCGATCATTTCGCGCTGCGGTTCGCTTCGATGGGCGTCCACTTGCGCTTGCCGTCGTCCGTCTGGGTCATGTAGCCGAGCCCTGGGAACGGGCAATGGACGGCGACGACGAGCTCGTGCTCGTCGATCGCGCGCTGAACGATCGTCTTCTTCGTCTCCATTGCCTGGAGCGGGAAGACGTCGAACGACGACACCCACGCCGTGCGTTCGAGCTGAACGGGATGCTGGATCATGTCGCCGATGTAGATCGCGCGCTCGGCGCCGGACGCCAGGACGACGCTGGCGTGATCGGCTGTGTGGCCGGGCGTGTCGATGACGGTGATGTCGTCCGTGACCTTCATCTCGCCGTCGATCAGGTCAAGTTGGCCGGCCTGTTCGAGAGGTAGGAGGTTTTCGGGGAGGTACGTCGCGCGCGTGCGCTCGTTGGGGTGCGTGGCGGCGTCCCACTCGCCGCGGCGGATGAGGTATCGGGCGCGCGGGAATGTCGGCTCATAGTCGCCGGCCGCGTTCTTGCGGGTGTTCCAGCCGCAGTGGTCGGCGTGGAGGTGCGTGTTGATCACGACATCGACGTCGTCGGGCGCGACGCCCGCCGCGGTCAACTCGTCGAGCAGCGAGCCGTCACTGAGCGGCGATGACTGCGCCCGCACGCGCTCCTTGTCGCCGACCCCGGTCTCGATTAGCACGGTCTTGCCCTGCGAGCGGACGAGCAGCGAGTTGAGGCCGAGCGCCATCTGGTAGCGGTCGTTGATCTCGATGCCGATGCGCTCCCACATCATGCGCGGGACGACGCCGAAGACGGCGCCAGCGTCCTGGTAGTAGGTGCCGTCGCTGAGGATAAGGAGGACGATGTTGCCGAGGCGGTGGCTCTGCATTTTCTTGCTCGATCAGCCTCCCTGCTCCGGGACTCGCACCGTTGCCGTCGTCTTCTCCTTGAGACCGCCCACGATGCAACCGGCGGGGGCTCCATCCGCACTAGAACGTTAGTGCGAATACGATACGATGGGCGGCAGGTTGCGTCAACCAAGACGGCCAAGCGAGGAGGCAGGTGACTCCTACCAGCGTTCGTAACCAATTCACCACCAGCGATGGCGTCAGGATCGCCTATGAGGCCCTGGGCAGCGGAAACCCGGCGATCATCTGCCACGGCGGTCCGAGCACAACGCACGAATACCTCGTCGGCGATCTCGCGCCGTTGGTCGAGCAGCTCACGCTGGTGTTCCACGACTACCGCGGCTCGGGAGCATCGGACGTCGCGCCGACGGAGAGCTACACGTTCGAGCGCCTCGCGGACGATGTCGACGAACTCCGGCGACATCTCGGCTTCGAGCGAGTGAGCATCCTCGCGCACTCAATGGGCGGGTTCGTCGCCCTACAGTTCGCGCTTCGGCACGCGGACAGATGCCGATCGCTGGCGCTTATGGATTGCTCCCCGTCGGGCGCGATGGGTCGAATGGCGCTTCCCACGCTGCGCGCGCTCGGTGGCATTCGGGCGGCGCGGTTGCTCATGAGGGCCGTCTGGTACGGACTCGCGTGGAGTTGGCGCCGGGAGAGCGAAACAAGGACGAGGGCGCGGTACTCGATCATGGGGATCATGCAGGAAGGGCGGAGGGAGTTTCGCGCCGCGGTACGCGAACGCGAGATCCTCGCCGACAACGACAACGCCAAGACGCTCGAGCAGGCTGCCTTCCGGATCGATCTCGTCTCACAGCTCGAGGATATTGCCTGTCCTGTGCTCGTCATTCATGGCGGGAACGACGCGCCGTTCGTGGCCGGCGGCCGACTGCTCGAACGAGGACTACCGGTTGTGCGGCGCGCTGAGCTTCCGGGAGTAGGACATCATCCGCTCGTCGAAGAGAACGAGCGGACGACGCAAGAGCTGATCGACTTTCTAGCGGCGCACTAGGTCAACTGATGCTTTGAGGAGCTGGTGACGCGATCTAATCGTCGGCCGGATCCGGCTTGACGAGCGGTTTGTTTCGGTCACCCCATGGCCCGCTCGTGACTTGCCGTCGCCACTCATCTCTCGTCGATCGACTGCTCGCGCTGCTGAGGTCGCTGTACGCGAGTTGATCGAGGAATACGACCAGTTCCTTCGTCGTGCCATCGAGTAGGTTCGCCGCGGCGGGACGGGAGGCGCCATATCGGACGTTCACATGGCAGGCATGGATGAGCGTATCGATGAGGAGCATCTTGTCCCGCGGGCTCTTCGCGCGCGGCCACTCGTCGGCGAACCGGGCGAATGCGGGAAACGCCGCGCCACCGACGAGCTGGTGGTGCTGGTACGACCCGAAGTATTCGCCCCAAGTCGCCGTCCATCCGCATGTGCAGACGAGCGCGGCTGTCTTGTTCCAGTTGTGGGCGATCTTGGTTTTGCAACGAGGGCATGCCGCCCTGCCCTGGTGCGCCTCGGTGCAGGTCAAGATGGCCTCGCAGCGGACCAGAAGCGCGTAGCCGACCTCGTCGATCAGCTCGGGGTCCTCGATACCCTCGGCCTCGGACTTGTAGAGGCGGCGAACAAGCTCCGGGCGTACCCGCTTCGCCCAGCGGATCTCGTTCACGGGGGACATTGCACTACTCGCCGGTCGCCGCGCCTGCGGCTGGCTCATCGAGTTGCTCGTAGAGCTGAAAGAGTACACCGCCCGATGACTTCGGGTGGATGAACATCTCTTTCCAGTCGTAGCTGACACGCGGCCCGCCGAACGGCTCGATGCCATGTGAGCGCAGGCCGGACGCGGCGGCGTCCGCATCGTCCACTTCGAGGGTGACGTGGTGGAGGCCGGCGCCGCGCTCGCGCAGGAACTTTTCGATGAAGCTGTTCTCGCCAAGGGGCTCCAGGATCTCCCACTGCATCTGGCGCTCCCCGTCGGGTCCGGGGACGTCGAGGACAACCCCGCTGAATCCGGCCTCCTCGCTGCTGAAGCGGCCGGCTTCCTTCCAACCAAAAACGCCGGTGAAGAATGGCAGGGCGTCGTCGATCTTCCACACGGCCATGCTGACGTGGTCGACGCGCTTCGGGTCGATTGGCATAAAACCTCCGTCTGAGTATGGCCGATTGAGTAGCATGAACCCATGCAGCCGCGGCTTCAGTTCACCAGAGCATCCGACGGCGTGAACATCGCGTTCTACGACGTTGGACAGGGGATCCCGTTCGTCTTTGTTAGCGAGGCGCTTCCGTTTAGTGACGTCTACGCGGAGAGTCAGAGAGGGGAAGTGAATCGGCGATGGGAAGAGGTGGCTCAGACGCACCGACTCATCCGCTATGACTGTCGCGGAAGTGGATCCTCCGACCGAGGAGTTCTCGATTTCTCGCTCGAGGGTTATCTGAGTGATCTCGAAGCGGTTGTGGGGAGCGCGGGGCTCGAACGGTTCGTGCTCATCGGCTCATATGCCGCTGGACCGGTCGCCGTCGCATACGCCGCACAACATCCATCCAGCGTGTCGCACCTGCTCTTGATGCACACCTACGCCAACGCCGCTCCAGCGATGCAGGCGCCGGAGATGGTAGCCGTCGAGTCTCTTCTTGATTCCAACTGGTCAATCTTCACGGAGCACATCGCGCACGCTCTCATCATGGGATGGTCTCGCGGCGCCGAGGCCCACGAACTGGCGCTGTTCCTCGCCGGCGCACTCGACCATGAGACCGCCAAAGCCGCTTTTGCTGCCGTGGGTAGCTTCGACGTCACCGATCTCCTGCCCCGTATAGAGGCTCCCACGCTCGTGATCACCTCGCCTGATGCGCCGTGGCCACCAGCCCACCTCTCGCGCGTCTTAGCGGCGCGGATTCCGCATGCGCGGCTCATGTCGCATGCGCATGTGGGCGGCGTCTCGGACGCGGGAGACTGGGAGGGGGACTGGGGCTGGATCGATGATTTTGTCGGCGTGCCGCCCGCCAGGGGTCAACGGGAGCGGACAGTCATGGCGACCAAGGATCCCGGCGTAGTGACGATTCTCTTCACTGACATCGCAGAATCGACATCGCTGACGCAGCGCCATGGGGACGCTCGGGCGCATGCGTTGATTCAGTCGCATGACCACATCGCGCGAGCGGCTATCCGGGCGTGTCGCGGCGAGGAACGGAAGCACACGGGCGACGGGATGATGGCTTCGTTCGCGTCCGCGTCACGTGCGTTGGAGGCGGCGATCGAGATCCAACGGCGTGTCGCAGAGCGGAACGAGGCCGAACCTGAACTGCCGCTCCGAGTTCGTATCGGGCTCAACTCCGGCGAACCGCTGGCTGAGAACGGCGATCTGTTCGGATCGGCAGTGCAGCTGGCGCGCAGGGTGTGCGATCACGCCGAACCTGGCCAGATCCTGGTTCCGGAGGGAGTTCGTCACCTGGTCTCAGGCAAGAGTTTCCTCTTTGCGGACCAGGGTCTGGTGTCGCTCAAGGGCTTCGAAGACGCCGTGCGCCTGTTCGAGGTCGCGTGGAGTTCGGCGCGCCACGAGCGGTAGGCCGTGCGATAGGCGTGCGTTAGCCGACCCGGCGGACCGGGCGCTTCGGGCGCCGGAGTTTGACAGAGGCCAGACCCGCACCCTAGAATCTCGACTAAATCGATAGACTTTATCGAATTCGTTACGGGAGCCCGCCATGAGACGATTCGCGCCGCTTGCGCTCATCCTTACCCTCGTCGTGGCGGTTGCATGTGGCTCGGGGAGCGACAAGAGCGGCACGGCGGCGAGCGGCGGAACGCAGCAGTCCGGGTCCGTGACGTTGCACCTGGCGTATTTCCCGAACTTCACGCACGCCCAGCCCATCGTCGGGCTGGCGCGGGGGACGTTCCAGGCGGCGCTCGGCGATGGCGTGAAGATCGACGCGAAGACGTTCAACGCGGGACCGGACGAGATTACGGCGCTGCTGGCGGGCCAGATCGACATCGGCTATATCGGCCCGAGCCCGGCGGTCAACGGATACATCAAGTCGAAGGGCAATGACCTGCGGATCATCGCGGGCGCTGTGAACGGTGGCGCCGAGCTGATCGTCCGCGATGGCGCGGGGATCAACTCGGCGTCCGACTTCGCGAACAAGAAGGTCGCGTCGCCGCAGCTCGGGAACACGCAGGACGTCGCTTTGCGGACGTGGCTGAAGGACAACAGGCTGAACGCCAGAGAGCAGGGCGGGAACGTGACCGTCATCCCGACGCAGAACGCGGACACGCTCGTGGCGATGCAGAAAGGCGACATCGATGCGGCCTGGGTACCGGAGCCGTGGGGAACGCGTTTGATCCAGGAGGCGGGCGGGAAGCTGTTCCTCGACGAGAAGACGCTGTGGCCTGGCGGGCAGTTCTCGACCGCGGTTGTGATCGCTCGCACCGACTTCCTCAACAAGCATCCGGACGTCGTACAGAACTTCCTTCGCGCGCACGTGGAGACGACGCAGTGGATCTCCGCGAACTCGGAAGAAGCGAAGGGACTGGTGAACAGCGGGCTGGAGCAGCTCACTGGCAAGGCGCTGAAGCAGAGCACGATCGACGACTCATGGAAGCTCATCTCGGTGACGAACGACCCGATCGCGTCGGCGGTGCAGACGGGCGCAGACAACGCGTACGCGCTGGGATTCCTTGCGGAGAAGCCGGACCTCTCGAGTCTGTTCTCACTGGACGCGCTCAACGTCGCGCTGAAGGAGAAGAACCTTCCGGAGGTGAAGGCGGGCTAGGATGGTGGCGATTGCTCCGAAGACCGCGCCTGCCCCACTGCGAACGTCGATGACGGCGGCGCCGCTCCTCTCGCTACGGGACGTGTCGAAGCGGTTCGTGACGTCGCGGCACAACACGACGGCGGTTCAGGACATAACGCTCGATGTGGCACCGGGCGAGTTCGTGGTGGTCGTCGGGCCGTCGGGATGCGGGAAGTCGACGCTGCTCAACATCGTTGCCGGGCTCGACCGCGCGGACGCAGGGGAGGCGACGTTCGACGGGCGGCCCATCCGCGGGGCGGGGGCGGACCGCGTCGTCGTGTTCCAGGACGCGGCGCTGTACCCATGGCTCAACGTGCGGGCGAACGTCGAGTTCGGGCTGAAGATGAACGGCGTTCGCGGGAGGGAGCGGCACGCGATCGCGGATCGGTACCTCGATCTGGTGAACCTACGGAAGTTCGAACGCGCCTTCGTACACGAACTGTCCGGCGGGATGAAGCAGCGCGTGCAACTCGCGCGGGCTCTCGCCGTCGAGCCGCGCATGCTGCTCATGGACGAGCCGTTCGCCGCGCTCGACGCGCAGACGCGCGACGTCCTGCAGGAGGAGTTGCAGGAGATCTGGCTGCGCACCGGCGCGACGATCCTCTTCGTCACGCACAACGTGCGGGAGGCGGCGCTGCTGGCGGACCGGGTGATCGTGATGACGCCGGGTCCGGGGCGCATCAAGGCGGAGATCGCCGTGCCGCTGCAGCGGCCGCGCGACATCGATACGCACGCGGTCGTGGACTTTGCGGCGGAGATCCGGCGGGAGCTGCAGCACGACGAATACGTGAAACGTGACTCGGGCGGCGGCTATGTCATCTAACGCGATCGCGCGGTTCGCGTCGAATGTCTTCATGATGGCGAACTTCTGGCGGCTGGTGCGGCAGATCGTGTTCTACGGGCTGCTGCTCGCGGTGTGGCAGCTTCTGTACAGCCTTGAGATCTGGTCGCCGTACCTCTTCCCTTCACCGCACGACGTGTGGTCGTCGCTGCGTCAATACATCGAGAACGGACTGATCTGGGACTCGACGAAGGCGAGTCTACAGCGGCTCCTCGTCGGCTTCGCGCTCGCGTTCGTGGTGGGGACGGCGATGGGTGTGGCGTGCGGGACGATGCGGTGGGTGGACGAGACGCTGGGAAGCCTGGTGCTCGGGATGCAGTCGCTGCCGAGCATCGCATGGCTGCCGTTGGCCGTGCTCTGGTTCGGGCTGTCGCCGAACGCGATCACGTTCGTTGTGCTGATGGGGTCGGTGTGGGCGATCGCAATTTCGGCACGCGACGGCGTGCGGAACATCCCACCGCTGCAACGCCGCGCGGCTAAGGTGTTCGGCGCGAGCCCGCTGCAGACCATCCGCTTCGTCACGCTGCCGGGAATGCTCCCATCGATGGCCCAGGGGCTCAAGCTCGGGTGGTCGTTCTCGTGGCGGTCGCTGATGGCGGCTGAGCTTCTGTACACGGCGGTCGGGCTCGGGCACCTGCTGGCGGTCGGGCGCGACCTCGCGGACATGCCGCTGGTCATCGCGGTGATGGCGGTGATCGTCGCGATCGGGCTGGCGTTCGATCGGCTGTTCTTCGGCCCGCTGGAGTGGTGGGTGCGGCAGCGGTGGGGGCTCGCGCAGGCGTAGGTCTCTTATCGGGCGGGTGAGCCCTCGCACGGGCGGCTCGGCGTGTCGTGGGCGTTCCGACGAGTCTCCGCGTCCGCACTTTCGGCTCTCCTAGCTCGGGGTGGAACTTCCGGGCACTCGGGCAGAGGTCGTTGAGCACGCACTCGGCGCAGTGGGGGCGCTGGGCGATGCAGACGCGACGGCCATGCTTGATCAGGCCGATGTGAAAGGCATAGACGTCTTTCGCCGGCACACGCGCCTCGAGCAACTCATGCGCCTTCTCGGCGGTCATCATCGCTTTGCCCGCGCGTGGCGGGATGAGCGAGAGCCGCGCGGCGACGCGGAAGACGTGGGTATCCACCGGCATCGCCGGACGGCCGAGGGCGAAAAGCAGGACGCAGGCGACGGTCTTCGGGCCGACGCCGTGGATGGAGCGCAGCCACACGCGAGCGTCTTCGAGGGGCACCTCCGCGAGGAACGAGAGGTCGAAGCCGCCACCGCGCTGGGCGATATCGCGCAGTGCAGCCTGGATGCGCGGCGCCTTCGTCGGTGCGAGGCCGCCAGGCTGGATCGTGGCGATTAGCTCTGGCAGCGGCGCGGCGGCGACTTCGTCCCAGCTACTGAAGCGCTCCATGAGGCGCACGAACGCGCGGCCGGAGTTCGCGTCGGATGTGTTCTGCGAAAGGATCGTGAGCACCAGCTCGGAGACCGGGTCGCGGTGCGGACGCCACTCGGGGACGCCGTATGCGACGTCAAGGCGCTCGACGATCTCAGGGACGCGCGCGACGTTGGAATGAAGGCGTACGGTACGCGGTGCTCGCGCTTTGCGCTTGTTCGAGGACGTTGGCACGGCGCAGATTAGCGCGAAGCTCGCCGTTAGCGCGGCGGCGTGGACTTCACGCTAGCGAGATCAGTTGACGATGGTGATGCTGCCGATGGTACCGCCGAGGGTGCTCTGCCAGGCCATGCCGTCGGTGGTGTCGCTGAAGTAGACGTCGATCCAGGTAGCCGGCAGCTGGCCGCGGTCGAGGCATTCGTAGATCCGACCGGTGGGGTCACCCTCGATCTTGAGCCGTGTGCCAAACGGGAGATCGGCGCTGCACGCGGCGGCGCCCTCGAACGCGTCGCCGCCACTCGCCATGTGGTCGCAGAAGCCTCCGCCGGGCCCGGTGCAGCCGTAGATCGTGATGCGCGCGCGGAGGACAGTGCCGGGCGCGTATCCGGACTGCGAGCCGAGCGTGTACGGCGGCGCGGCGGGCGCGACCGCGCGGCGCGCCGCGGCTGCGGCCTGGTCATCTGCCGCCGTGCGCTCGTCAGCGATGCTGCGCATCGCGTAGAGGACGGCCCAGTTGTACTGGTCGCGAGCTATCTTCGCGAGTCCCTTCCCGAACTCAACATTCGCGTCGATGCCCATGCTCTGCGAGTGGTCGGCCCAGAGGTGAGCGAGGTCGGTCTTTGGAGGTTCGGCGGAAGCCGGCGCCGGTTGTTGCCATCCGGGGGCGCCGCGGGACGGCGCGCTCAGGCCGCTGGCGAACGCGCTGATTGCGGGTAGTGCGGTGACGGCTGCGAAGACGAGCAGGGTGGCTGCGGCCGCCCAGGCGAGTTGCTTCGCCAGGAAGTCCCGAGGCTTGAGCGCATCGAGCACTGCTGTGGCGGCAGCGCCCGAGCGTGCGACTGACTGCGGTAGCGCGAGCGCGGGGCCGAAGCCCACGCCGAGCGACGAGCCGCGCGCGGACCTAGCGCGATCGCTGCTGATGGCCACGCCGAGGGCGGTCGCCGTGCCGATGATCATCGTCACGACGCGGGCACCAACAACGATTCGTCGGTAACTCAGATAGTTGCCTCCTGCACTCAGAGAGCCGAGCAGTGGTCAGGTTTTCCCGCCAGGGAAGGGGTCAGCGCCCAGGACGTCGGGCGCAAAACAGGCGGATTATAGCCATGGAGTGGTTGGGATCAAGACCAATAAGGAGTAGTTATACCCAGATTGGCAGTAGCTGCCGCTCTCTGACCATGGACGCGTCAGAAGTGGCGCAGATTCGCGGTAACAGATACCTCGCAAGAATGCGAAAAAGTTCGACCGGTGTCCGCGATCCTAGGGGTTCGCACTAGACTCGCTCGAAGATCGAGGCGATCCCCTGGCCGCCGCCGATGCACAGGCTGACGAGGCCGTAACGGGCGTTCCGACGCTCCATCTCGTACATCAACTTTACCGTAAGGATCGCGCCGGTGGCCCCGACGGGGTGGCCGAGGGCGATCGCCCCGCCGTTCACGTTCGTCTTCTCCGGGTCGAGGCGGAGGACCGTGCTGCAGGCCGCGGCAACGGAGGCGAAGGCCTCGTTGAGCTCGACGAGGTCGATCTGGTCGATGGTCAGGTTCGCCTTCTGGAGGGCCTTCTGTACGGCCGGGATGGGGCCACTTCCCATAATGGAGGGCTCGACGCCGGCTTCGGCGCGAGCGACCAGCTTCAGGCGCGGGCGCAGGCCGAGGTCGCGGGCCCTCTCGGCGCTGGTGACGACGAGTGCGGCGGCACCGTCGTTGATACCGCTGGCGTTGCCGGCAGTGACCATGCCGCCTTCCTTGAAGGCCGGCTTCAGCTTCGCGAGCGCCTCGAGCGTCGTCGCGCGCGGGTGCTCGTCGTTGTCGATCGTGACGGTCTCTTTGCCGGCTCTGACTTCGACCGGGACGATCTCGTCCTTGAACTTCCCGGCGGCAATGGCGGCGGCAGCGCGCTCCTGCGAACGCATGGCAACTTCGTCCTGAGCCTCGCGCGAGACCTCGTACTTCTCCGCGAGGTTTTCGGCCGTAATGCCCATGTGCTGCTTGCTGAAGGGATCGCCGAGGAGGTGCAAGATGCCATCTTCGATCGTGCCGTTGCCCATGCGGTACCCGGCACGAGCCTGCCGCAGGTAGTAGGGCATCATCGTCATATTCTCGGCGCCGCCGGCAACGACGACCGTGGCATCGCCGCTCTGGATGTAGCGTGCGGCGGTATTCACGGCTTCGAGGCCGCTGCCGCAGATTCGGTTGACGGTAACGGCGGGCGTCTCGATGGGGATGCCGGCCTTCACGGCGGCGTGCCGTGAGATGTAGCCGTCTTCTGCGACCTGGCCGACGCATCCGAGCACGACGTGGTCGACCTGGTCAGGCTTGAGGCCGGCGCGCTCGACGGAGGCCTTGATGGCGATGGCCGCGAGGTCAGATGCCGGTAGGTTGGAGAATGCGCCCTGGAACTTACCGATGGGGGTGCGCGCGCCGCTGACGATGACCACGTCTTCCATGAGATGACCTCCGGCCGCGTCGCGGCTCGACGTAATGGGACTGAGTTTTGCGGGTGCAACGAGTATAGGAAGACGCCTGTCGAACCGTCAACGGATTGACGGATTGCAACGGCGTCGCGACGGACGGCGTCAACCGGGAGTCAAGCTATCGCTCGCATTGTGTCGTTCTTCGTAGCCTTCACATTCGGTCACCGGGAGGCGCGGGTATTTCGGGAAGCGTGGGTCGGTCGCGGAGAGAGCGCAGAGTACGAAGCGGGAGCCGCGCGCCGTGGCGACAGAGCGTGCGTTCGTGCAAGTGGCGCAGAGGCCGGCGGAGACGGGGATGTCGTCGCGAGCGGGCTTCCCGGGATCGCGTTGCACCAAATCGCTCAGCGCTCTACCGAGTCGTCGAGTTGGACTCCGAGCACTGACCCCGTCATGCCATCGACGAACACCGACTCGTGCCGGTAGGAGACGGGAGCGAATCCGGGGCCGCCGGGCGCCGGCGGACCGTAAGCCTGGATGAACAAGCCTCTGGCTGAGATGACCCATATCGGGTAGTCGCCGGCGTAGCGGGCGAAGTCGCGCATGTCTGCGGCGCGCCGTAACACGACGATGACGGATGTAGGGTCGAACGAGGAGAAGCCGAGCACCTTCGCCCCGACCTCGCGTGCGCGGTCAGCGGTAATGAGCGCCGCATCGTTGGGCCTGTCGATCGAAGTCGGAATGATCGGCGTGACGCCGACGAGCCCGGGCGGAGCTAGTTCAGTAGCTTTGGCATCAGCGGTCGATGCCGTTGCGAACGTATCCGATGATCGTGAACGGGTGTAGCAGTAGGCGGCGGTAGCGACACCACCGAGCGCGAGCAGGGACGCAATTCCTAGACGCAATGCTGCCGGCGCGGTCATCGCGGTGCTACTTTCCCACGAACTTCGGCGGGCGTTTCTCGACGAACGCGGCGACGCCTTCGGCACGGTCCGCGGTGGTCTGGAGGATGACGGTGAGGTCTGTCTCGTAGCGGAGCGCGGCGTCGAGGCTAAGGTCCTGGCCGCGGACGATCGCTTCCTTCGCGTAACGCAGGGCGAGCGGGCCGTGGGCGGAGATGCGCTCAGCAATGGCCGTCGCCGTGGCCAGCACGTCCTCGCGCGGGATGACGGCGTTAGCAAGCCCGCAGGCAAGGGCGCGCTGCGCGTCGAGCGCTTCGCCGAGGAGGAGCACCGATGCGGCGACGCTGCGCCCTGCGATGCGTGGGAGGCGCTGCGTGCCGCCGCACGACACCAGGTGACCTGCGGCGACGTCGGGCATGGACAGCACGGCGGTGTCAGCGATGACGCGGATGTCGCAGGCGAGGGCGAGTTCCAGTCCTGCTCCGGTGGCGTCGCCCTCGATGCAGGCGAAGACCGGCTTGCCCAGCAGCTCGAGGCTGCGGAACGGAGGCGATGCGCGTGAGGCGACGGCGGTGCGTGGGTATCGGGCGTCATCCCAACCGAGCGAGAACACGCCGCCGGCGGTGGTGAGGAGGACGGCGCGGACGGCGTCGTTCTCGTCGAGCAGCGACGCGGCGGCGTCGATCTCGTCGAGGAGCTGCGGATCGATGGGGTTGCCGTCGTCCGGACGGTTGAGGCGGATCTCCGCGATCGGAGCGGACTGCGTGACGGCGATCGTGGTGAAGGGCACGGCGGCAGGGTATCAATGCGCCACCGAGGTGACGGTCAGTCGACGGGGACGAACTGACGCTCGGGCGACGAGAAGACGATGAACGCGCGGACGGGCGCATCGCTCTGGTTCAGGAGTTGGTGGGGGGTGCCGCGCGGGACGACGATCAGGTCGCCGGCGCGGAGGCGCGTGGACTGGTCGCCGAGCGTGTGCTCGACCTCGCCTTCGAGGACGTACACGACCTCTTCGCAATTGGGATGGATGTGGCGGGCGTTGCTCTTGCCGGCGTCGAACGTCGCGAGACCGACGGTCTGCTCCGCGCCGGGCGGGTGGCCTTCGCGCGCCGCCCACTCCACGCTGCCGAAGTCCGTGGTCTCGGCCTTGGCGCCGACCTTGCGGCGGACCTGGGACTCGATTGGTGGCACGTCCATGGCGCTCCTACTGATCGCGACGGAGCATGCGTCCGGCGCGCGCGGCGGTCTGATGACCGCCGTCGACGGCGAGCTTGCCGTTGGCGACCACGTACTCGATGCCCTTCGGGTACTGGCGCGGCTCGGGATACGTCGCGATGTCATCGACCTTCGCCGGGTCGAAGACCACGACGTCCGCGAACCCGCCTTCGCGGAGCGTGCCGCGGTCCTTCACGCGATGCTTGCCGGCGGGAAGCGACGTCATCTTGCGGACGGCGTCCTCGAGGGTGAGGACACCGTGCTCGCGGACGTACGTGCCGAGGACGCGCGGCATCGTGCCGTAGAGGCGGGGATGGGGCTTGCCTTCGGAGGGAATGCCGTCGGAGCCGATCATTGCGTGCTGGTAGGCGAGGACCCGGCGGACATCGGGCTCGTCCATAGTGAAGTTGATCACGGTCGGCGAGTTCTCCTCGTCGTGCAGGAGCTTGCGGACCGCATCGCCCTTCGACATACCCAGTTCTTCGGCGATGTCGGCGACGTACTTACCTTCATACGCCGCCTTGTTGTGCTTTACGCTGGCGATGAGCGCCGGCATCTCGAAGACGTCGTCGCCGAAGCGAGCGATGGCGGCAAGGGCGGTGCTTCCCGCTGTGTAGGGGTAGACGTCGACGGTGACGTCGATGCCGCGGGCGCGCGCCGCTTCTAGGACTTCCAGCGACCGCTCGGTCGAGCCCCAGGCTTCGCGGCCGGCGGCCTTGTGGTGCGAGATCTCGACGGGGCAGCCGCTCTCTTCGCCGATGCGGATCGCCTCTTCGACGGCGCGGAGCAGGCCGGGGCCTTCGTCGCGGATGTGGCTGGTGTAGATTCCGCCGTGCTTCGCGACGACCTTCGCGAGCTCGATCAGTTCGGGTGTGCGCGAGAAGTAGCCGGGCGGATAGATGAGGCCGGTGGACATGCCGATTGCGCCGGCGGTCATGCCTTCGTCGGCCAGGTCCTTCATGTGTGACAGCTCGCTGTCGTCGGGCTCGCGGCGCTCGAGAGCGAGAGCGATGTAGCGCAGGACGCCGTGTGGGACGTAGGCCGTGACGTTCACCGCTGGATGCGCCGCTTCGACAGCAGCGAAGTAGTCGTGCGTGGTGGTCCAGGCGAGCGCGGAGTCGCCGAGGATGGGGCCGATGCCGCGAGCGTAGAACTGGCGGAACGCGTCGGACGTCGGAGCGACGCCCGCGCCGCAGTTGCCGACGACGTCGGTGGTGACGCCCTGCATGATCTTGAAGTCGACAGAGGGGTCGCGGACGACGGCCGCATCGTCGTGGGCGTGGACGTCGACGAAGCCGGGAGAGATGACGAGGCGGCTGACGTCGATCTCCGTCTTCGCGGAGCCGTTGACGTCGCCGACGGCGGCGATGCGGTCGCCGGTGATGGCGAGGCTGCCAGTGTACGACGGATCGCCGGTGCCGTCGACGATGGTGCCGCTGCGGAGGATCAGGTCGTAATCAGGCATCGCGTCGATCCGTGAGCGGCGTCATCCGAGCTTGACCGGCTGCTGCGTGCGGGCTGAGTCGTATATAGCGTCGACGACTTCGTGTGCGTAGAGGGCGGTGTCGAAGTCTGGGAAGGCCGGTCGATCTTCGGTGACGGCTTTCAGGAAGGCGTAGTCCTCGAGCACGTAGTCCTGACCGGCGTAGGGTGCGCGCACGGCGCGATCCAGGGTGGGGTCCGTGACGCCGGCGCTCTCGATGTAGCGCGCGACGACTTCTTCCGATGGGATCTCGAAGTGTTTCTGGGCGTTGGTCTCACAGCGAATCGGCGCGTCCCAGTCGTCGTCATCCCAGCTGAACTGGCCGTTCTCGCAGATGACGTGCATGCGGCGGCTGCTGCCTCGCGAGAGCAGGTTGTGCCAGACGGATACGTGGCTCACGACGGCTCCTGACTCGAACTCGAGGAGCTCGCTGCTGACGTCCTCGACCCCCTCGCGCTCGAAGAAGTGTCGGGTGACGCCGAAGACGCGCTTCACGCGCCCGAAATACGAGACGAGGATGTCGACGTCGTGGATGGCGTGCTCGAGGAGCGTGCCGGCGCCGACGAGAGCAACGTCGCCGCGCCAGGCACTGCGGTAGTGGCCCTGGATGGGGAAGTACTGGTCGTCCACCATCACGGCGGTCATCGGGCGGCCGAGAGCTGCGTCCTGCAGGAGGTCGCGCACAACGGTGATGACGGGGGAGAAGCGCATCACGAGCCCGACCTGGTGGGTGACGCCTGCCTGCCTCGCGGCGTCGCGGATCGCGCCGGCGTCCGATGCGTTGAAGGCGAGCGGCTTCTCGCAGAAGAGCGCCTTGCCGCGCGAGAGGACGTCGAGCGCAAGCTCTTTGTGGTTGTGGGTGGGCGTGCAGATGTAGACGGTGTTTACGTCGTCGGAGGCGATGAGCGCGTGGGCGTCGTCCGTGGTCCAGGCGACGCCGGCCTTCGCGGCATAGCTCTCGCGGCGCTCTGGGTCCGTTTCGGCGAGGGCGACGAAGTCGCAGTCGATCAGCCCATTCTTCCGGCAGAAGTGGATGGACTTACCGTGCGCGGTTCCCATGATGCCGGCGCCGATGACGCCGATCTTCGGCTTCATTTCTTGTCGGTCTCTCCTATCGCGCGGCGATCATATCGGAGCGCGTGCGGGAGCGGGAACGGAGCGTCGCGCTCAGATCATGCCGAGCAGCGAGTATCCGCCGTCGACGAGGAGGGTCTGACCGACGATCATCGACGCGGCGGGGGAGGCGAGGAACGCTACGGCTTCGGCGACGTCTTCCGGGTGGACGTGGCGGCCGGCGGGAACCTTCGTTTCGTAGCCGGAGACGAGGTCGCTATCCATGAGGCGGACGCCGTCGGTACCCTCGACGAGGCCGGCGGAGACGGCGTTGACGCGGATGCCGCGCGGGGCGAGCTCGACGGCGAGGTAGATGGTCAGGGACTCGAGCGCGCCCTTCGAGACGCCGACGGGCGCGTACTTGGGCAGGTAGCGATCGGAGCCGGGGCTGAGCAGGTTGATGATCGCGCCGCCGTCCGGCATCTGCTTGGCGGCTTCCTGCGAGACGAACCACGGGCCGAAGACGTTCACGTCCATGGTGTGGCGGAGGTGCTTCGGGAGTGAGTCAATGGCGGCGCGCGGGCGCTCGAGGCCGCGGGCGGCGCTGTTGACGACGATGTCGATGCGGCCGAAGCGCTCGGCGACGGAGGCGACCATCGCGTGCACCGCGTCGCGGTCGCCGACGTCGGCCTGCACGGTCTCGGCGCGGACGCCGAGGGCGCGGATCTCGTCGGCAGCGGCCTCGGCGTGGCCGGCGTTGCGGGAGTAGTTGACGGCGACGGCGGCGCCGTCTCGGGCGAGACGGAGGGCGATCGCCCTGCCGATGCCTCGGGAGCCGCCGGTGATGAGGGCTATCTTGCCGTCGAAGAGTCCCATCAGGTCCGCACCCTGTGTGGTGTGGCGTTTATGTCGGGTTTTTGATTGATCTTTGTTTTTTCGAGTACTGGCGGGGTCTGAATCTGGCTGCCGGAATTTCGGCGGATCGCAGATTCGAGATTTTGATGGTTTTGATTGAGTTTGGTTGATTGACGGAGAAAACAATCAAAGGTTATGGCGAGCGGGCGGGCGGTCGCGCGTCGCCGGTGGTGTGACGAGATCGCGCGGGTGCCGTCGGTCGCCAGGGGTGTTCGCAGCCCGATGTTAGGCATCGTGTTCTCCGAGGGTGCACGAGGGCGGCAGCCCGAACGTAACAGAACCAGTTGACGATCTCCGATCGCGTCGCGTCACCGCGCGGCACCCGGCCCGCGCACACATAGGTGCGCCCGTACGGGCCCGGCCGCACGTAGGCGGTACGGTGCGGACCGCTCTCGCCGAATGTAGCGGTTCGGCGGCGGTTGCGCCTATGCTCGCCTGTGAGTCTGAAGGGCAAAGTGGCGCTGGTGACCGGCGGCACGGGCGAGGGCATCGGGCGAAGCGTGGCGCTGACGTTGGCGAGAGACGGCGCGGACGTGGTGCTGAACTATCGCTCGAAGCACGAACAGGCAACTCAGGTCGAGGCGGCGATCGCGCGGATGGGCGGGCGCGTGCTGGCGCACATGGCGGACATGAGCGACCCGGCGCAGGTGGAGGGGATGTTCGCGGTGGCGCGGACGGCAATCGGACCGGTGGACATCGTCGTGAACAACGCCGGCGGTCCGTGGAAGCCGCAGGACATCACGGAGATCGAGCCGGCGCACTTCCGGCGGGTCGTCGGGGCGGAGATCGAGGCGACGTTCCTGCTGATCCGGGCGGCGCTGCCATCGATGCGGGAGCGGGGGTGGGGGCGCATCGTGAGCATCGGCGGGTATCGGGCGGACGACTGGCGGTACGGGCCGCCGGAAGCGCCGCTGGACTATCCGCTGGGGAAGGCGGCGCGGCACTGGTTCACGCGGATGCTGGCGCCGATGGAGCTGGAGCGGGGGATCACGATCAACGCCGTCGCGCCCGGGCCGACGCCGCACGTGACGATGGAGGAGGCGCGGGCGGCGCTGGAGGGGCGGCCGCGCGGGGCGGAAGGCAACGTGCCGCAGGACATCGCTGAGGTGGTCGCGTTCCTTTGTTCTGATTCGGCGGCGCGGGTAACGGGGGCGGTGATCCCGGTGCCGGGGGCATCGGCGGTGTGATGGGGGAGTGGTGACGAGCGAGCTTCGAGTTTTGAGTTGCGGTGACTGCCTCGATCGCGAAGCGTCATGCGCGCGATGAAGACCATCGAAGCAACGCTTCTGGAGGGACTCCCCGGTGCGGCGATCGGCGCGGTCGCCGTGACTGCGGTGTACTCGGCTGACGTTGCGGCGTTATTGACAGTCGTTCTCGCGCCAATCTACTTAGTTGGTGGAGTGGGTTGGCTTGTGAGCCGGCGCGGTCGCATCGCTACCGGAGTATTCGCCGCGCACCTAGTCACAATAGTTCTCGTATACGTTTGCCGTTCTCAACACGACCTCCCGGTTCACAGATCGGCAGTACGAGCCTTACGTGGCGATCGCGTTGGCATCCTTGCTCCCACTGGTGTCCGCCGTCCTCCTCGCACTGGTGATAACCGGGCGCGCAAGGTGGGGCACACACAATGTTGGCAGAATGGATGCAACGTCATGAGCAGGACGCTCGTGTTGTCAGCTACGTCTACCTGGAGGCGGTGTCGCGGGTGACTGGTCGGTGATTCCCGCGCCGGGGCTACGGCAGTGAGCGAGGGCGCCATAGAGGCGACGTGCCGCAGCTGAAAAGCAGCGTCATACTGAAACGGCAACACGAACTTGCGGCCGGATCACGACTCTTGAACTGGCTGGCCGTGCAGCGCGGGTTCGCTTATCGCGACATCGCCGGAGCGGAACCCCCGGGGCCTGACCTCATCGCTCGCACCGACGACGGGGACATCGGAATCGAGGTGGTGACGGCGTATTACAACGACGACGACGCCACCGCTCGGTGGTCATGGGCGCGTGGCGATCGGAGCCGAACGGGGAGTGCGCTCATCGGCCCGGACGAGCAGCTAGCGGCGTTCGTGCAAATCGCCGCCGACAAGAAATGCGCTAAGACCTACGACTTCGATGGTCCGCTCTGGCTGCTCATCGACGCCCGACCTGCACTGTCTGACGAGTGTGACATAGAACGCATTGCGACTGAGACTCGCGTCGCAGAGCATCCACCGTTCTCGGTAATCCATCTCGGGGTCGATCTCCCGATCTCGACTGGGAGGCCGACGGCGCACGAAGGCCATTACTGGGTTTGGCAGTTACATCCACGTGTATAGGCGCTCGTCGCCCCAACCGTGACGCCTACTCGAAGATCGAGCTGGCGACTTCTTCGATGCTGCGCTGGACGTCGGCGTCGTCGGTGAGAGCCCAGACGACGCCGACCTGGCAGGCGCGGCGCGGGGCGATGCCCTTCTGGATGAGCTTGCCGGTGTAGACGAGCAGTCGCGTGCTGACGCCTTCGCTGAGGCCGTGCTCGCGGAGGTTGCGCACCTTCTCGCCGAGCTTGGCGAGATCCTGCGCCGTCTCCTCGGACACGCCGCTCTCGTGGGCGATGATCTTCGCCTCGAGCTCCTTGCGGGGGTGCGTGAACTCGAGCGAGATGAAGCGCTGGCGCGTGCTGTGCTTCAGGTCCTTCAGCGCGCTCTGGTAGCCCGGGTTGTAGGAGATCACCAGCAGGAAGCCTTCGCGCGCCTCGACGACCTGGCCGCGCTTTTCGACCGGAAGGATGCGGCGGTGGTCGGTGAGCGGGTGGATGAGGACGGTGGTGTCCTTGCGCGCTTCGACGACCTCGTCGAGGTAGCAGATGGCGCCGGCCTTGACCGCGCGGGTGAGCGGGCCATCGATCCAGCGCGTCGATTCGCCTTCGAGCAGGTAGCGGCCGACGAGGTCGCTGGCGGTGAGGTCTTCGTGGCAGGCGACGGTGACGAGTGGGAGCGCCTCGGTGACGCCGTTGTCGGAGGCGGGCTTATCGGTGCGGCCGCGGTCCTTCACGACGGTGAGGGGCCGGCCGAGCTTCCACGCCATGTACTCGACGAAGCGGGTCTTGCCGCAGCCGGTCGGGCCCTTGAGCAGCACCGGGATCTTCGACGCGAAGGCCGCTTCGAAGAGATCGATCTCGTCGCCGGTCGCGACGTAGTACGGCTCGACGTGCGGGTGGTACTCCTCGATGGCGTACTGGCGGTAGCCGGCGCCCTCTTCGACCTGCTCCTCCACGGTCATGCCTTCCTCCCGGCGGCTGCGGGCGCGGCTGCCTCGAGTTTGCGCCACGCTTCGTCGACGCGCTCGCGCAGTTCTTCGAGCGAGCCGTTGTTTTCGATGATCAGCTGCGCGTGCTGTGCGCGCTCCTCGTTTGTGAGTTGGGCGTCGATGCGGGCGTCGGCCTGGGCCTGGTCGAGGCCGTTGCGCTCCATGATCCGCGTGCGCGCTACATCGCGGTTCACGGTGACGAGCCAGACCTGATCGACGAGCGACTGCCAACCGGCTTCGATCAGCACGGCGGCCTCGAGGACGACGACCGGCGTGTTTTCGACGCGGAGGGCGTCGAGGCGCTTGCGCATCGTCTCGCGCATCCACGGCCAGACGATGCCTTCGAGGCGGCGGCGCTGCGCCGGATCGCCGAAGACCTTCGCGCCGAGCTTCTTGCGGTCGATCTGGCGATCGGGCGCGACGATGTCCTCGCCGAAGGCGGCGACGACGTCGTTGTAGCAGGCGGTGTCGGGAACGTAGGCCTCGTGACCGAGCTTGTCGGCGTCCATGACGAGCGCGCCGCGGTCGCGGAGCATGGCGGAGACGGCGGACTTGCCGCTGGCGATACCGCCGGTGAGGCCGATGACGACGGTCACGGATGTCTCCTGAGAAAACGAACGCGCCGAATCCGGCGCCAGCCTCATTATGGGCGAGTTGAGTTCGCGCGGACAAGGCATCGACAGGCCGACGCGTCGGTAGTGCAGCGTACGTGAATCAAGCGTGCGGATTACGCGAAACGGGCCTTCGGGCGCGCAGGAGGACGGGCGATGATCTCCGTGGGTCAGGGCGGGCATGCCGTACGGCACTTCCGCTACATGCGCACGCAGTTGAAAATCGGCTCGGAGGAGGATGATGATGACGCGTTTCGTACAGAAGATTGCATTGCAACGGCTCGCCGTGCTCGGTCTCGTCGCCGGAATGCTGGCGACGGTGTCGTGCACGCTCGTCGGGCAGGGTCACCTGAACGTCGCGAACGATCTCAGCGGTATAGGGCGCGACAACACGACGCTGCAGGCGTTCGCGCCCGGGCCGGGCGACGTGTGGCCGCCGGCGGGACAGGTGAACCTCTGGGTGAAGGGCGACGACTTCGGGAAGCCGCCATCCTACGGGGTGAATGGCTACCTGTACCTGGTGCGGACAGGGGCGGCGTGCCCGCAGTCTGAGGGCGCGCCGGAGGCGTTCACGCTCTCGCAGGTGACGATCACCGGCATCGTAACGGTGACGAACGGGAGCGTGAACCAGTTCCTGACGATGGCTGACACGCCGGCGAACCGCGAGGCGCGGTGGGCGCTGATCGAGATCGGCGAGGTGCCAGGGTACCCGGGGCAGCACCTGATCCATCGATGCGGGACCGTGACGTGGGGTGGCGGTGCGACGCTGGTCGATCCTTGCACGCTGCGGACATCGATCGATGGCACGGCGCTGACGGCGGGCAAGACGTTCGCGCTGGATGCGAGCAACAAGTGGGAGTTCTGCCTCGGCGGCGCGGCCGCGGGGAGCAACGAGAAGTTCCTGTTCCACACGACGACCGGCGGGGCATCGTGGACGCTGATCAGCCGGACGACGCTGGGGAGTCCGCCGGCGGAAGCGGGTGTCGGGACGCTACCGAACGGCATCGGCGTGAGCGCGCTGTTCTTCCAGGACACTACACACGGATGGCTCGGACTTAGCAGCCCGGGTCAGAACTTCTGGCGGTCCACGGACGGCGGGGTGAACTGGACGCAGGTGATTGTTTCGGGGTTGACGCCGGGCGATCCGGTGCTGTCGATCACGTTCACGGACGCGATGCACGGCTCGTTCACGACGGCGACGTCGACGTTCCACACGTCGGACGGCGGGGCGACGTGGGGACCGTAGCGTCGTAGACGCTCCTTCAGTTGTGACAGTCGCGCGCGGGTGGTAATCAGAACACCACCCGCGCGCGTTTGCGTCTGACAGGAGAGGCACATGGGCGACCGTCTGGCCGGGAAAGTTGCACTGATCACAGGGGCGGGCAGCGGCATCGGGCGGGCGATCTCGATGCGGTTTGGGGCGGAAGGCGCGAAGGTGGTTGCGGCGGACGTGAACGTTGGCGCGGCGGATGACGTGGCGGCAGCGATCGGGGCGAACGCGAAGGCGCTGCAGACGGACGTCACAGTCGAAGACGAGGTGAAGGGTGCGGTAGACGCTGCCATCCAGGCGTTCGGCGCGCTCGACGTGCTCGTGAACAACGCGGGAATCGCGGCGGCGGCGGAGTGGGACCGGACCATCGCGGTGAACCTCAGCGGCGTGTACTACGGGCTGAAGCATGGCGGCGCGGCGATGGCGGAGCGTGGCAGCGGGTCGATCATCAACCTGGCGTCGGTGCTGGGGCTGGTGGCATTGCCGGGGGCGGGGGCCTACACGGCGAGCAAGCACGGGGTGGTGGGGCTGACGCGGCAGTTCGCGCTGGACCTCGCGGGGCGGGGCGTGCGGGTGAACTGCATCAATCCGGGATTCATCGAGACGGCGATGACGGCGCCGATCTCGGGCGTCGAGGCGATCCGGGACATGATTTCGCAGCAGACGCCGCTGGGGCGGTGGGGCAAGCCAGAGGAAGTGGCGAACGTGGCGCTGTTCCTGGCGTCGGACGAGGCGTCGTACGTGACGGGGTCGGCGTACGTCGTCGATGGCGGTTTTACGGCGCACTGAGGGCTTCGGCACCGATCTTGAGACGAACGGAATCGAGTACAGCGCGGTAAGCGTTGCGCTGCGGCGTCGTCGTCCGGCGTTGATATGGCGATGTTATGCGGATGTAACCGGCGGTCATGGCGGCGATTTATCCGCATGGATCGCGAAGCGCCGTAGGATAGCACCCTCCCTGTCAGAGTTTGAGACGCGCAACACCCACCGCCGCGACCGTTATCGCATCAGGAGCAGTGAGATGATCGAACTGTGGCTGTCTGGAATCGTGGTCGGTGTCCTCGTGCTGGACGTGATCGCCGCGCTCGTGGACCCGGACGGAACGCTCCTCCCATCGATCGGCTTCTAACTCAGATAACGACGAAGGAGTCGCCGCATGCCAACCGCGACCAAGCCGAACGCACAGCTCGACCGGGCGTACGTGCAGAGCAGAGTCATCGAGACGAACCTGCAGCACCTGACGGAGACGCTGACGGACGTCGATCCGAAACTGCGCGACGACGTGCGGTCGTACGCGGACCGCTTCGAGCAGTACGTGCGGCGTCTCGGCGACGCGTGCGAACGGACGAGCGGCGAGGTGTAGACGTAACGGGCGCACGCGCATTGTTGGGGCAATGCGTTCCGATTGACGTAACAGTGGTTCTCCCCGCGCCAGACGCAGCGATCGACTCCACCTCATCGCTGCGTCTATGCGCGTCGCGCGCACGAAGTGATCGCGCAGCAATTGATCATGGGTGTTGATCTATTGTCGCTTCTCTGCGCGAGGCTTATACTCGGCGCAAATGGTTACACAGGTGAGCGCGATGAAGGTTACGTGTCTTCAGGAGAACCTCGCGCGCGGCCTCGGGATCGTCGGCCGCGCAGTTGCGGTGCGCAGCACGCTTCCCATCACATCGAACGTACTGATCGCGACGGACCACGGGCGCATCAAGCTTGCGGCGACGAACCTCGACATCGCGCTGAGTTGCTGGATCGGCGGACAGATCGAAGAAGAGGGCGCGATCACGGTGCCTTCGCGGCTGTTGAGTGACTTCGTAAATTCGCTGCCGGCGGAGAAGATCACGATGGCGATCGCGCCGCGCGCGCGGCAGATGAAGGTGACGTGCGCGCGGAATGAGGCGACGATCGGCGGGATGGACGCGGACGACTTCCCGCCAATCCCGACGGTCGAAGACGGCGCGACGTTCGACCTCGACGCGAAGATGCTGCGGGAAGCGATCTCGCAGGTGGTGTTCTCGGCGGCGACGGATGACTCGCGGCCGGTGCTAACGGGCATCGACCTGGTGGTGGAGGGGGACCGGCTGACGCTGGCGGCGGCGGACGGCTTCCGGCTCGCGGTGCGGCACCTGCAGCTGAAGAAGAAGGCGGCCGAGCGGCAGGAAGTCATCGTGCCGGCGCGAGCGCTTTCGGAGTTGAGCCGCCTTCTTCAGGACCAGGACGAGCCGGTGAAGATGACGTTCAACGCCGCGAAGACGCAGGTGTTGTTCCAGCTCAAGGACGTCGAGCTGGTGGCGCAGCTGATCCAAGGGACGTTCCCGGACTACAGCAGGCTGATCCCGAAGGAGTGGGGGAGCAGGGCGGTGGTGGAGGTGCGGGACTTCCTGCAGGAGACGAAGATCGCGTCGATCTTCGCGCGGGATGGCAGCGGGATCGTGCGCATCACGTTCCAGTCGGGCGAAGACTCGACTCCCGGACGGATGACGATCGCTGCGCGCGCGGAGGAGATCGGCGACAACTCGGGCGAGCTGGACGCGCAGGTCGAAGGCGAAGCCGCGAAGATCGCGTTCAACGGCAAGTACCTACAGGATGTGCTGCAGGTGCTGGACGGCGGGCGCGTCGCGCTGGAGACGACGGGGCCGTCGCAGCCGGGTGTCATCCGGCCGCTGGAGAACGACAACTACATCCACGTGGTCATGCCGATGTTCGTGCAGTGGTGAGCTAGCGCGAGCGGCGCCCGTCCAACGATTCGATCCCACGCTCGATAGTCGGTCGACGGATCACGGCCGCCGTTACTCCCACGTGCAGGGACTGTGACTTAGAAAACGCCCTCGCCGAGGCGTGTCACTCTGAAGAGACGATGGTCACCAGCCTCGTGGCCGTCAGGATCCCGCTCCGTCCGCCCAGGCCATGACGCGGTCGACGATGCCCTGCTGGACGGCGGGTGAGTCGTCGAGGGTCAGGTGGGTGACGGTCGCGAGTGGTTGCGGGGAGACCCAGGGCCGGAACGGGGCGGCGGCCCACGAAGCGTCGGCGTTCGTGATGTTCGGCTGGTCGAGCGGGATGCCGTGCCACCCCTCGTTGAGCTGGAAGACGTTCAACAGCGGCGCGACCTTCGGGAGCTGCGTGGCGGGGTGGTCGTAGAGCGCGAGGGAGCGGTCGAGCGCCACGCCGTACATCCGCGAGGCGAAACGGTCTTCGAGCGCGTACATCGCGGCGGTGACGATGACGCCGCCGTGGCTGTGGCCGATGAGGACCGCGCGAAGGCACGGCAGCGCCGTGAGTCGTGACTCGACTTCGTGGGCAATCCACTGCTCCATGCGGGTCTGCGGGAAATCGGTATCGAACACGGCGCCGGCCGCGAGGACGGGGAGCGTCGCGATGCCTTCGGATGCAGCACGCGACTGGATGTCGTTCACGATGTCGAGGAGGCCGAGGCTGACGCCGGAGCTCGCGATATTGAGATCGGTGCCGCCGCCGCCAATGGAGATCACCAACAGCGGCGGCTTCGGGGCGTCACACGAGTATGCAGCGGGATCGGACGGTTCGCCTTCGAAGTAGTCGGCATGGTTCGCGGGATCGAGGCATTCCTTGTCGCGCACGAAGGGGAAGTCGAGCCCGGCGAAGGCTGGATTGTCGGCAGTCGTCAGGCGCCCGTCGTGGTTGGCATCGAGGCATGAGATCAGCAGCGTAGTGCCGGCGTTCTGATGCAGGCGGCCGGCCCACGTCGCCGGCAGATCGCCGGACGCGGCGGAGAGTGGCTGTGCGGATCCCTCGATCGAGACGGTGGGCGGGGCGTGAGCGGACCCGCCGCGGGTGAACGCGAGCAAGACGACGGCGGCTGCCATACCCGCGGCGACGAACCAGCCGACGCCGAGGGCGATGCGCCTCATGGATCGCGCTCGACGACGGCGAGGGCGGGTTGGGGTTGCGGTGGCGCACCGAGGCGGCGGGGGAGCCGCGTCGCCACGCTTTCTCGGATCATCCACAGCACGAATGCAACGTAGATCGCAACGTTGAAGGAGGCGACCGCGATCGCGAAGTTCGTGCGCTGCCAGTCCCAGTACGAGGCATCGCTTGGCGGGGTGATGGCGACTAGGTTGAGAAAGAACGTCGCGGCGAGCGCGATGTAACCGGGGATCAGCGCCGGCACACGGACGAGGAGCGGCGCGGCGAGAGCGAACAGGGGATAGAGGTATCGCTCATGTGTGCTCGTCGGAAGCATGTAGAACGTGAAGACCATCGCGGCGCCTGACATGAGCAGTCCCGGCTCGTCGAGATGACGCCTAAGGTAGACGAGGGCGATCACGGTTGCAACAGCGCAAAGCAGGAGCGAGAGCAAAGCGTAGGAAACGTCGAGGCCGGCGAGGGTGAGGACCGCGTCCTTCGGGTGCGGATCGCCGTGCGCATCGAGGATCGACCACCCGTTCCAGGCGCCCTGCGCGAGGTCGAGCGGATCCTGCTCGAACATCCGGCCGTACGTTTCGCCAACGAGCCGTGCGTCGCCGTGGATGAGGAACGGCGTCAGCGCAGCGAGGGTCGTCGCGCCTGATGCGAGCACGCCGCGCAGCAGCGCGAGGCCGCCGAACCTCCAGAACGTGAAGGCGGCGAGCACGGGCAGGATGACGATCGGCTGGGGCTTGAAGAGAAAGCCGACGGTTCCGATCGCCCATCCCCATCCGACGTGACCGCGCGCGGCGAGGACGAGCGCGGCCATCATGCAGAGCGTCGTGACCGAATCGATCTGGCTCCACCACATCGAGTCGTAGATGGTCGCCGGAGCGAGCGCGAAGGCGCAGGCCGCGGCGCCGGCAACGAGGTCGCGGCGGAAGGGCGTGGAGGCGGTGGACATCGACCGGGCAACGTAGAAGATGAGGGCGGCGAGGCCGAGGTCGCAGAGGAACGGCGGGATCTTTATTAGGACGTGGAAGGAGTGGGTCCACAGCACAAAGCCAGGCGAGATCTGCGCGTAGACGGCGCTTGTGGGCCACAGGACATAGTGGTAGCCGATGTTGTTGCTATCGGCGGTGCGGAGGACGTTGATGAACCCGTGCTGGTGGATGGCACGCGCCCAGACTTCCCAGATGATGGCGTCGCCGTGGCCGTAGGCGTAGGTGTAGGAGAGCCAGAAGGGCATGCGGGCGGCTGCGGCGAGGAGGAGAACGGCGGCGAGGACAAGCGCGGTGGTACGGCGCTCGCCGAGCGGCTGCGGGATGCGCATTTGCCTGCAGCGTACAGGGCGGACGCAACCTGAACGGATTAGAAAGAGTCGGAAAAAGGTGGCATGCGATAGAAACTAGGGGATTCCCCTCTTAAGGCTCAGGGGCATCGGGTCGATATCTTCGCGAGGATGCGCTTCATGCTGCCTGTGCGCGACTGGCGCTACATCGGACCGATCCTGGGGCTCGTCGCGATCACGGCGGCAGGCGTGGTGCTGGCGGGAACATCGGGGAATGATGCCGGAGCGGTCGCGGCGCCGACGGTGACGGCTGTCGCATCGCCTGCGGCGACGGCATCCGCGCAGCCGACTTCTGATCTCGGCGCGATCCTTCTCGACTCACGGCGCAAGCTCGACCTAGCGACGCTGCGCGATGCCCTCGAGACGTTCAAGCGACGCTTCGGCATATATCCGACGACGAACTCGCAGTTCCAGACGGCGTGCTCCAACAATTCGGAGGCGGCGTGCGCACTGAATGCGGTGGCATCGAAGCTCTCGTTCAGCGACGGCGCGCGGAGCTATCAGTACCGGTCTGACGGCGCCAGCTACACGCTGTACTCGGAGATCGCGACGGCTGACGCTACGAGTCGTTGCAGCGGCGAAGTGCCGCCTAACCTCGCGGGACATTCGGTCTTCTGCGTGAGCTCTGAGGGTGGTGGCCAGTGACCGAGCGCCTCGGCCGGAGGGCGGTGGCTCTTGTCGCGCCGGTTGCGGTGGCCGGAGTGATCGCCGTCAGCGTCGCGGCCGCGGTAGGACCGGTCGCGGCGCGGATCATGCTCGAGATCGCGGCTGTGCTGTGCACGGTGGCAGGCACCTGGCGTGCAGCGGCGTTGGCTACGGGCGTGCAGTCGTCGCCGGCGGTGGTGGCGGGAATCGAGCCGGAGGCGTTGCGCGCCGTGGCGCGCGACCGGCGCCGGCCGATCTTCGACAGGGACAGCGCGGCGTACTCGGCGTGGTATTTCCGCCTGCGCGTCGAGGAGGAGATCTCGCGTGCGGAGCGGTTTGGCGAGCGCTTCGCGATCGTGAGCATCTCGGGAACGGCGGCGCACCCGCTTCACGCCGGGGACATTGCGGACAGGCACTGGCTGCGCGAGGTGGACTTCGCCGGTAACCTTGGGACGACGCTGGCGGTGGCGCTACCGAAGACCGACCGCGACGGTGCGCAGATCTTCGTGGCCCGGCTGACGCCGAAGCTCGCGAACCTCGACGTGCGGATCAGCGAATACCCCGGCGACGGGAAGACGCTGGACGCGCTGCTGGGGGAGGACGAGTGGCGGTCGTCGCAAGCGTACGAAGAGAACGTGGCCTGAGTTGAGCCTTCCCTTCCGGACTTAGCGGGCGCGTACTTGACGCGGTAGGCCCTCCTTGTTGCTCTGCGAGGGGTTGACGCCGGCTACCTCGGATAGGACGATCGTTTCACCACAACGCCAGCCCGGCTGCCGCGCCGGCGGACCCCGCGCGAGGACGCATCGTCATGCCCAGCTTTACGCTGCTGGTCCCCGTGCTACCCGCCATCACACTGGCGTGCCTTCTCGCTGCGGAGTCGGCGATCGCGCACAGCGAGAGCATCAACCCGAACAACGACAACGCGAAGCCGTACCGGAGCGGGCCACTGAGCGGAGCGGTGCAGATCGGCGATGCGATCGTGGCGCTGCAGCAGGTGGGGGCGAACTGCACGGTGGGGCCGCCGTAGGGCTGGGACGACGCGACCGTGATCCGTCGGATGGTGGCGCAGCCAGTTCGCCTGCGCGCAAAGGACGCTGATAGCTCTCGTCGGATAACTAGTAGCCAATATTCGGGGGTCGCGATACCTCGAATTCGCCACGGCGGATCGTCGCCCAGCCGTTCTGGACACGCCACACTGTTGCAACGAACTCCCGCTGCAACGAACCTCGGCCCGGCTCCATTATCGATTAGATTGGAAACAACACATCTTGCAAGGGATAGATCCGGCCTCTGGGCGACGAGATCCTCGCCGATCTCGGCGCAGCGCGACGACCGACCGCACCCCCATGTCCGGCCGACGCAAGTCCGCGAGCGACTCACACGACCATGCACACCAAGACGCAACACCGGCGACGGGACGTTCGGTGGAGCGGGCGGTGAGCCGGATCGTTGATGCGACCTCCTCACTCGTCGGCGAGCGGTTCATGAACGTCGTCGTGTCGTCGTGCGCGACGACGCTTGGCGCGGCGTACGCGTTCATCACGGAGACGACAGCCGACCCGAACATACGCCGGATGGTGGCGCTCTGGAACGACGGTAGTGTCGTCACGGATATTCCGTACCGAGTCGCCGGCGCGCCCGCGGGCGATGGGAGGGCCGACCTGACGGATGGGAACGACATCGCCACGCGGTTCCCAGGCCTCACGTGGGCGGAAGGCGGGACCGAGTTGTTCGCAGGCGTACCTCTTCACGCTGAGGGCGGGGAGTTGATCGGTGAGCTCGGGGTGCTGGCACGCCACGCAGACCTGAACCTCAGCGCGATCGACGCGGTGCTCCGAGCGGTCGCGCCGCGCGTGGAGGGCGAACTCGAGCAGGCGCGGCTTATCCGTGGGTTGACGCAGCGGGGTCGCGAGTTGCATGCATTGGTCGAGCACGTGAACGACGTGTTCTTGCGACTCGAGTTGATGCCGCAGCCAAGGCTCACGTACATCAGTCCAGCGGTGGAGCGGCTGACCGGATATGCAGCAGACGCCTTCATCAGCGACCCGTTCCTGTTTCTCCGTCTGTTCGATCCCCCACAGGACAGGAAGACGATCGGGAGGCTCGTGCGGGAACATGCAGGGCCGATCAACGCTCGATGGAAGCGAAAAGATGGTTCCAGCTTCTGGATGGAGTACTCGGACGCGCTCACGTTCGGCGACGGGGGACGCCTGGTTGCGATCGACGCGGTGATCCGCGACGTCACGGAGCGGGTGGTCCTCGAGGAGCAGTTGCGCGCTGCACAGGAACGCGAGCGCGACGTCATCACCGCGCTGCCGGACCTCGTCTTCAGGGTCGGCGTGGATGGCGCCACCAGGGAGTACTTCGAGGCCGAGAACATGCCGACGCCGATCCCTCCGTCCGAGTTCGTCGGGCGCAACGTCGCCGAGATCTGGCCCAAGGACCGAGCGGATCGGGTGCTGCGGCTGATAAGAGACGCCATCGAAACGAGGACGACGCAGCGATTTGACTACTTCACAGAGATCGATGGCGAGCAGCGGTACCGCGAGTCTCGAATCGTGCCCATCAGTGAGCAGGAAGTGCTTGCGTTCGTCCGGGACTTCACGGCGGAGCGGCGCATGGCCGAAGAGGACGAACAGCGCGCTGCGCGGGACGATCTGGAGAGCCGCGTCGAGTCACGGATGGACAACGGAGGCCAGTATGGGCTGACGTTCCGTGAGCTGACAGTGCTTCATCACCTGAGCAATGGCCTGGCGGATAAGGAGATCGCGGAAGCGCTGGGGATCAGCGCTTACACGGTGAACAAGCACGTGGCGTCGATCCTGTCGAAGATGCGGGCGTCATCCCGGACGGCTGCCGGTGTGCGTGCGGTGCGGGAGGGGCTGGTGACGTGATCGTCAGGTCGCGCCCGGCCTACCATTATCCAGTCTTAGCGACTCGCCACACCGATTGGAACTTGCCGGGGTCGCTCATTTCTCGCCCGTAGGCGCACCCGCCGAGCGGCAGCCGTAGGAGCAGTGGATGCCAACGCACGCAGTAGTCACGCATGACAAGTGGATCGCGGCTCGAAAGAAGCACCTCGCGAAGGAGAAGGAGTTCACGAGGCTTCGCGACCAGCTCAGCAAGGAGCGTCGCGAGCTTCCGTGGGAGGTCGTCGAGAAGGAGTATGTCTTCGAGGGCGAGCATGGCCGGCAATCGCTGAGCGAACTTTTCGGACGGCGCAACCAGCTGGTTGTCTACCACGCCATGTTCAACCCGGAGACGGCGGGGGAGCATACGCCGTGGACGACTGATGAGCCGTGCTACGTCTGCTCGTTCTGGATGGACAACTTCAACGGTGTCACGGTCCACCTTGACCATCGCGACATCACGATCGTCGCGGTGTCGCATGCGCCCTACGCGAAGCTCGTTGCATACAAGAAGAGAATGGGCTGGACGTTCCCGTGGTTGTCCTCGGCCGAGAGCGACTTCAACTACGACTACGGCGTGTCGTTCAGTCCGGATCAGCTTGCATCGGGGAAGGTGGACTACAACTATCGGTCGAACCCATGGTCCGGATCGGAGGCGCCCGGAGCCAGCGTCTTCCTCAAGGAGGGCGGGCAGATCTATCACACCTATTCGACGTACGCGCGAGGGCTGGACATGTTGAACGTCGCGTACCACTACATGGACCTGGTTCCAAAGGGCCGGGACGAGACCGATGGCGCCGCGGCGGTGTGGGTGCGGCGCCGGGACGAGTACCAGGACTGATGGCGCTCGGTCAGGCGAGGACTGCGGGTGGCCTTGTCAGACCAGCCAGGCGGCGCGGGTTCTGTCCTGCGTGCCGGCCTGTGGATCGCCGCTGTCCCGGGTCAGCGACGCGAGCCCATCGAATTAGCTCCTCCGGCGCTGGCGGTGCTGGCCTTCGTGATCGTCGCCGGAGTGGCGTGGGCGCAGATGCTGGGACGGACGCACTCGAGCGCGGACATGACCATGACGATGGGCCGCCGCGGGCTTGGCTCGATCAAGACGTTCTCGACGGACTGGGTGGTGATGATGACGGCGATGATGTTGCCGTCCGCGACGCCGCTTGTGTTCGCATTCGTCGAGAGCTCCGAGCGACGGAGGGGGTGGCGATCTGCGACGGCGGTGCTGGGGCTCACCTATCTTGCGATGTGGCTGGCGTTCGGGCTGATCTGTTATTTGCTGCTCACGCCGGTGCCAATGTCGTGGCTCGAGAAGAGTGTGGTCGGCGGAGCGGCGCTGGCACTGGCGGGCGTGTACGGACTGACGCCGATCAAGCGGGCGAGTGAGGCAAGCTGCCGGGAAGCGTGCGCGCTCCACGGACCGCTGCCCTTCAACCTGACGCGCAGCGGTGCCGTCGTCGGCGCGAAGTACGGCCTGAGCTGTATCGGATGCAGCGCGGCGCTGATGGCGGCGATGGTGATCATCGGGATGTCGAGCTTCGGGTGGATCGTCGTCATTAGCGGCGTTGTGCTGGTTTACAAGCTGGCGCCGCCGCCGAGCTGGGGGCAAACGCTGGTGCTCTCGGTAGCGGTTGGTGGGCTGGGGATTATCTACGCGCTCACGGCGTAGCTCGTACGCGTTTGGCAGCGGGGCCTCTCGAGGAACAAGCGTCGGCTGCAGGCGACCGCGGCGCGCGTGTCGAGGCGTCTTTTCGTCACCAATCCGATCACGTCGTCATTCAGCAGGCCGGATCACGGCGCCGTCCCCACACGCGCGTGCTCCGCAAAGAACGTGACGATGGCGCTGTTGAACGCTTCTGGGGCATCGAGATTGATGGCGTGGCCGCCGTCGAGACGGACGACCTGCAGGTGGGGCATGTTGCGTTCGGCGAACTCGCGGGACTCGGCGAAGCGGGCTTCGCGATCGCCGGCTATGAGCAGGGAGGGCACGGTGTTGCCGGCGATGCGCGAGCGGACGGGCGAGTCCGGCACCGTGTAGAGGCCGGTGCGGGCGAGGCCGAGCGGATCGGCGAGCAGGAGATCGGCTTCGAACGCGCGGCGGACGTCGTTCGCGAGGCGGCGGGAGCGGAGCGGGTTCAGCGGATGCTCTTCGATGGCGGAGCGGCCGCGCTCCTCGAACATGCGCGCCTGCGCTTGCATCGCGGGTCGCACACGAGCGCTCCATTCGTCCGGGGCGAGCGCGGACATGGAGTTCGTGAAGACCTGGGCGACGACGCGATCCGGACGGTCGAGCGCGTAGCGCAGGGTAAGCGCGGCGCCGAGCGAGTGGCCGCAGATGAGCCACTTTTCGACGCCGAGCTCAGTGCGGATGCGCTCGAAGTGCTCGATGTAGGCGGCGGGCGAGTAATCGCGAGGATCTTCGGGTGACGGCGAGCGGCCGTGGCCGAGCAGCTCGAGGACGACGGGCCGGACGACCTTCGAGAGCGCCGTGAGGTTCGGGATCCACTGGGCGCGGCTGGAGAGATAGCCGTGGACGAAGAGGCAGTATGGGCTATTTCCGGGGTGGACGTCGTAGTGGGGGCGGTCCGACTCTGGCCGTGTCGAGGATTCGGTCATCGCATTCTCGGAAGACGCGTCCAGCCTAAGGCGACGGTCAGGATGGTACCGCCTGAATCAGTAGAGAGGCGCGCTTGTGCGTGCGCATGGAGGGATGCGCCGGGAATAGGAAGGACGGGCCTGAAGGCCCGTCCTACGTTTCGGATCTTTCGGCCGCGTGAGGCGGAGCTGACGCTCCGCAGCTACGGCGGATCTATGCGGCTACCGGCGCTTCGCGCGGAGGCGCCAGGCGCCGACAGATGCGGCCGCGAAGGCGGCGGCTGCGGCGCTCAACGCGTAGATCCACCATCGTGAGCTGCCGCCCCCCGATGACGTGGCGTCGGCGGGAGGTGCGAGCTGTGGATCCTGCGAGATGCCGCCGACGGGGCCGCCTGCCGTCGGGAAGGCCAGGACGGTGCGCGCGTTGTTTCGCGGAGTAGTCAGGTCGGTGGTGATATTCGCGGGAGCCACGCTGAACGTCGTGGGGGACACGGTGTTGATGCCGTACTCGGTGCTGTTGTTCGCGGGAGTCGTGTTGATGTTGTTGAGGCGCAGCACGCCGTTGGTGTTAGGGCTTGGGAGCGCGTGTGCGGAGGCACCGAAGAATGCGGGGGTCGTGCCGTACCCGACGGAGTCGACCTCGCCAGGGCTAGCGACGAAATCGGGGTCGCAGTTGTCGTTGCCCGACGCGAAATACACGAGGCCGTTCGGGCTCTGAATCGGGTGGAGGGGATCACCGCCATTCGAGCCGACAGTGTTCGCTTGCGGATCGGGCGCAGCCTTGAATACGAAGTCGGCAGTTCCTCCCATCACGGTGCTGTTGAACTCCGCGGTGGCGATGAGGATCGAGTCTCCGGTGCCCGCGTTGCCCATGACATTGGCCGGAAAGGTGAAGGTGGCCTTGAGGTTTGCGGGGACCGACGGATCCCCGGAGTAGAACTTAATGTCGTGGCCGCCGACGAAGCTCTGGCCGCCGGTGTCCATCCGCAGCTCGACATACTGGATGTTGTTGTTGCCGTTGTAGCCGGCCATCACCGCATGGACGCGCATGCAGTGGAAGGCCGCGAGAGCGGTGGGCGATCCGGCTGAGACGAGCGCGAGAGTGGCAATGCCGACTGCGGCGAGCAGCGAGATGACGTAACGCATCGTAGGGCTCCAGTTGCGGGGATGCGGCCATCCGGGCCGGTGAATCCAGCGCCTACTATACGACGGGGCGGCGCGCTCTGGACGCCCCTTCCGCAACAATTTTTTCGTTCTCAGCGAGTCGAGGGCGCGCCGCGAATCCCGAGCCCGCGATGCTTGGCGAGTGTGACGCCTCCAATGCTATGGCGGAGCCCCCATAACCCGCCCGCAGCCGGGAGGAGGCGCTCGTGCTCCGGATTCTCGCTATGGCGACCGCCGCCGTTGCCGCGTTCGCCGCGATGCTCCCAAATGCAGGCACAGCGAGCGCCGTCCAGCCCATCAACTTCACGCGCGGGACGGTCGCCGGGGCGGGCTTCGCGACGACGAATCCGAGCGCGGTCGCCGTGGGGCCGGATGGGCGGCTGTACGTCGCGGATACGAACGGCGCCTTACAGGCGCTGACGCTCGATCCGAACACGAAGGAGGCCGTGACGGCGGTCCAGCAGATCACGACGAACACCGAGATCCAGGAGATCTTCGGAATCGCGTTCGACCCGACGGACGCGTCGTCGCCGCCGCCGATCTACATCAGCAACACGATCTCGGGCTTCGGCGACGCCGGACAGGCGCCGGCGGGCGCGTTCTCGGGGAAGATCACGAAAATCAGCGGACCCGGGTATGCGACGAAGACGGACATGATCACGGGACTGCCGGTGTCGAACTCCGGGCACGAGACGAACGGTCTGACGTTCGGGCCGGACGGGAAGCTGTACATCGCGCAGGGGAGCACGACGAACGCGGGGGTCGTGAACCCAAACCCAGGGCTGTTCCAGCGCGAGGAGGTGCCGCTTTCGGGCGCCATCCTCGTCGCGGACATCAAGGCGCCCGGGTTCAACGGCAACGTCACTTACAACCCGCCGAACACGTACAGCCCGACGGTGGACCAGACGGGCGGCGACGTGAGCGTGTACGCGCCGGGCTTTCGGAATCCATACGACCTGCTGTGGCACAGCAACGGCAAGCTGTACGGCACGGACAACGGGCCGAACCTCACGTACGGGCCGGGATCGGCGTCGTGCACGACGGCGTATCCGACGGACGCCGCGGGGAACGACGAGCTGAACCTGATCCAGCCGGGGAACTACTACGGGCATCCGAACCGGAACCGAGGGCGGACGGATCCGCGGCAGTGCGTGTTCCACCTGGGCACGGACGCGCCGGGGGCGGGTTACACGCAGCCGATCGAAGCGAACATCCCGGCGTCATCCGACGGGATCGTGGAGTACACGTCGAACAAGTTCGGCGGGCAGATGCAGGGCGACCTGCTGTACGCGGCCTGGGTGGACAGCCAGCTGCATCGGGTGAAGCTTTCGGCAGATGGACTGTCGGTGGTGTCAGACACGACGCTGGCGACGGGGCTTGTGAATGCGCTCGACGTGGCCGTCGGGAGCGACGGGACGATCTACGTCGCGGAGTACGGCGGCAACAAGATCACGTTCTTCAAGCCGGACGAGACGGCGGTGAGCTCGATCACCGTCACGGGAATCAACCCGGCGGGCGGTCCAGCAGCCGGCGGGCAGAACGTGACGATCACGGGGACGAACTTCACGACGTCGGCGGATACGACGGCGGACATCGGCGGGGTGGCGCTGACGAACGTCGTGGTGCAGAACTCAACGACGATTACCGGGACGACCGGTGCGAGCGCCACGGGTCTGAAGAGCGTCACCGTGACGAACAGCATCGGCACGGCGACACTGGCGAATGCTTACAACTACGCATCGGGTGGCGGGACGATTCCTCCGGTGGCGAATGCCGGGCCGGACGTAATCACGCCGATCGCGCACATCGACCATGCGCACGTGACGATCGACGGGCGCGGATCCTCGGACGCGGACGGGTTCATCGTGAGCTACCTGTGGACGGAGAACGGCGTGACGCTCTCGACGAATCCGGTGGACTCGCTTCAGTTCACGCTCGGGACGCACGTCGTGACGCTGACGGTGACAGACAACGACGGTTTCACGGCGAGCGACGACGTGCGCATCACGGTGACGGCTACGCCGCTGAATCCCGACCCGTACTACTGCTTCGACGTGGACGGCGACGGCGCGGTGAGCATGGCGGACGTGATGCTCGTCGCGAACGACTACGGGAAACGCTACGGCGACGCGGGCTACTCGCGGCTGCGCGATTGGAACTCCGACCGGGTGATCAACTCCGCCGATGTGCAAGGAACCCTGGATGACATCACTGCGAGCTGTCCGCTGGTGGACCGGCAGATCCGCGCGGCGACGGTGGCGATGGAGCCGTACCAGAACATCAACAACGCGTACGCGGCGGGGTTCCAGCAGATCACGCCGTATGTCACCGGGCAGGGCCGGCACATGGTGAAGGGCGGGGTCGCGGGCCTCGCGCAGATCGATGGTGTCTTCGATCCGTCGGACCCCGAGAGTCTGCTCTACGAGCCGGATGCATCTTCGCCGGGCGGGTGGCGGCTGGGTGGCGCGATGTTCATCGTGCCGTACCAGCTGACGCAGATTCCGCCAGACGGCTTCGCTGGGAACGACGACGCGTGGCATTACCACGACAACCTGTGCATCTGGAACAACGGTGGCGCCGTGCAGGAGGGCGTGGATCAACAGACGTGCCTCTCGCGGTCGCAGAGCTGGTGGTCGGCGCGGGCAGGGTGGCTGGTACACCTGTGGAACTATCACCTGAACCCGACGGGGCGGTTCGTCGAGATCAACAACATGCTGACGCAGGGGCCGGCCGCATCGAACGCGGCGGTGCAGATCGACATGGACCCGCAGACGGCGGGCGTGCAGGGCACGCGCACGGTGTCGAGCGGGACATTTACGGTGGACGTGGTCGCTTCGAACGTGACGGACATCGGGACGTTCAACTTCGACCTTCGGTATGACCCGAACGTGCTGACATCGCCGACGGTGCTCGGCGGGGACAGCCGCGACCGCAACCCGAACGCCGACCAGGCGTATCTCGAAAGCACGGGGCGGACGTTCACATGCACGCCGCCGGATCCGGTGGGGGCGATCGTGGTCGGGGCGCAGCGAGCAGCGCGGATCTCCTGCACGAGCAGCGGGCCGACGAACGGGCCGGACGCGCCGACCGCGACGCGGATCGCATCGGTGATGTTCACGGTGGCGGGAGCTTCGGGCGGATCGATCCTGAGCCTCGCGAACGTGAACATCTTCAACCATGGCGCGACGCAAGAGATCGCGAGCTGCAACCCGACGGTGGGCGTCGCGACGAGCTGCAGCGCGGCGACGATCACGACGAACGGGCCGCCGGATGCGGATGCGGACGGATGCCCGGACGCGCGCGAGATGGGTGCGAACCACGTGACGGGCGGCGACCGCAGCCCATCGAACTTCTGGGACTTCTTCGACGTGCCGTCGCCGGCACTGGTGCCTTCGCTGATGACGGGGACGCGCAACCATGCCATCAGCATCCAGGACACGATCGCCGTGCTGGCGTACATCGGGACGACGGCGTCGTCGCCGAACACGGCGAACACGAACGGCGCGAAGTATGGCACCGACCTGAACGGTAACGGCATCAACGACGGGTACGAGTACGACCGGTCGCCGAGCGCGGATATGTCGAAGCCGTGGCGGACGGGCGCGCCGAGCGGGGCGGTGACAATCGCCGATGCGCTGGTGAGCCTCAGCTCGATCGGCGACTCGTGCAACTAGCGGCGGCCTGCACGGGCGGCTTCGCGGCGATCTAGACTGGCTTCGGGCGCGCTTGTTGCGTCCGCTAGCTGAATCGAGGTCACACATGGTGGCGACGACGGACATCGTCCAGTGGCTGAGGGAGTCGCGGGACCGCGGGATCGACTTCGTACTGGAGCAGCAGCGCGCGGACGGGGCGATCGGCAATCCGGAAGCGGACGGACTCGGGCCGTACTACAAGGCGTTATGGGCGCTGGCGGCGGCCGGGCAGGCGGAGGCCGGGAACCGGCTCGCGACGTGGGTCGCGAAGAACGTGCTCGACGACGACGGCGACTTCTCGGGGCCGCTGCGAGGCGACGGGCACAAGTACAGCTACGCGTATCCGAACGCATGGATGATCTGCGGAGCGCAGAAGCTCGGGCGATTCGACATCACGCGGCGGGGGATGGAGTTCCTGCTGCTGTTGCAGCACGCGGAGGACGGCGGCTTCCGGACGCGTCGCGACGACGAGGAGTCGGCGCAGGATTTGCTGAACAGCTCGCAGGCGGGGAACGCGTGCCTGTTCACGGGACACCTGCGCGAGGCGAAGAACGTCGCGCGGTTCCTGCGGACGGTGTGGGACGCGCAGCCGGACCCGGAGCGGGAGCTGTTCTTCTCGTACAAGCCGGGGGCGGGGCTGCGGACGGACTTCCCGTCGGAGCGGCAGCGGCTGTTCTCGATCCGGGTGGACGAGCGGCGGCAGATGTACTTCAACATGGGCATCGCGGCGGCGTTCCTGGCGCGGCTGGCGATGGCGACGGGCGACCGCGAGTGGGTGGAGCTGGGGAAGAAGTACCTGTCGATCGGGTTCAACGTGCTGGACGAGATGTACGAGACGGCGCAGGTCGGCAAGGTGGGCTGGGGCTCGGCGCTGATCTACGGGGTAAGCGGCGACGAGAAGTACCTGCAGCTGGCGGAGCGCGTCGGCGAGGCGCTGATCGCGCAGCAGTCGGACAGCGGCGGATGGGACAACACGGGGGGGTACGTGAATGACGCGATCCGCATCGAAGTGACATGCGAGTTCATCGTCCTGCTGGATGAGATGATGGGTGGGATCGCGGGGGCGTAGCGCCGGCGGATCAGTCGACGAAGACAGCGCAGCGGGGAGGATCGTGATGTTCCTCCCCGCTGCGCAGTTCAGGAGGGTCCGGTTGTTGGGGTCCCGGCCACCCGCGCAACCGTCCGTAACGCCAACGTACGCGAGGCGCGGTCGTCCGCGCTGTGAACGCGGTCACACCCAGGCGACGTTTTTGATCGGCTATGGACGGAGGGGAGCAGCCATTCCGGCTCCTCCCCTTCTCTTCAGGAGCGAAGGTTCAGTTCAGCTGCACTTATCGCCGATTGAACCGAGGACGGCGATGGCGTCCGCGATCGAGACGGCGTCGTTCGGGCCGTTCAGGCGCCAGGGCTGGCCAGGCGTCGTGCTCGGGGTGCGGTCGTACTCCACGCCATCCCAAACACCGTTCGCATTCGCGTCGTCGGTGTAGTTGCGGCCGCTGGAGTTCGGCGGGCCGATCTTGCTAGTGCCAATCCACGGCAGGACGGCAATCACGTCGGCGATCGTAATCGCCCCGCTGCGCCCGCCGGCAGCGGGCAGCGACGGCGTCCACATGTCGGCGAAGTCCCACGGGTTCAACGGGTCGCGCTGGCCGCCGAGGGTGTGGCTCGGGCCGAGCTCGGTTACGTCCGAGCAGCCCGCGTTGTCGTCGTTCGCGTCGCAGGCGTCGGGGCCTGTGTCGACGGAACCTTCGGGCCCGACGCCGTCGTGGATCCACTGGAATCCGCCGGGACCATCGTTGTCCGTGGTGCCGCAGTCGAAGACGGCGTAGTCGGTGAAGTGCGGGACTGAGAACTGAATGCTGTTCGGGTCCGGGCCGGGCGTGCTGGACACAAACATCCAGCGGCCGAACGCCGAGTTGTAGACCATGATCTGCAGCGTTGCGGCACTGCAGCCGGTTGGCAGATCGGTCGTGGGGTCATAGTGCACCACGAACGTTGCCGGGGGGTTGAACTGCGTACCGTCCGGTTGACCCCTGAACGCGCGGGACAGCACGCACGGAGGCGCCGGTGTGCCGGCCGGGACGTGGAGCGGAATCGTTTCAATCGAAACGGCTGTGTCAACAGCGACGGACAGCGGCGGTACGTCAAGGTAGTCGCCGAGGTCCGTTGTCACGCGGCCACCTGAGGCGTGGTAGATCATCGCGCTCGCGGACGCCGCAACTCGCCCGCTGGACCATGTGTAAGGCCCGCAGGGAGATGGGGTCAGGCATTGCCACGTGCCGCTGCCGGTCGAGCCGTCGTTCGACATGGTGCCCGTCACCGAGCTGGTCGACACGGGTGACGTAAACGAGAGCGTCAGGTTGATGACTTTGGTCGCCTGGTTGATGCTCCCGCTGAGCGTGCCGCCGTGTGCGGTCGTGCAGTCGATGGTACCGGTGATGGAAGCAGCTAACTGGCCATCGCCGACCTGCGTGACGGACGCCGTGCAGTTGTTAAATTGCGAAGCAGCGCTGTTGTAGACGCCCTCGTGGAGCCCGGACATGCAGGTGCCCCAGCAGGTGCTGGCGAACGGCGCCGAGAACTCAGAGCTGCCAGGGAAGTCCAGCGCCGTAGCGGTAACGTTAGGCCCGCCAACTGGCCCGGTGAAACTCCAGTTCCCCGCGCCGTTCGCGTTCACCGCGCCGAAGACTGTCTGGCCCTGACCACCAGCATCGGCGTAGAGCCAAACAAGACAATTCGGGCAGGCCGTCCCCGAGGCGCCGGTTGGCGTCACGCTGGTGATGACCGGCGGGAGCATGCCACCGTTGTTGCCGGGTGACACGTAGATGCCGCCGGCGCCATTCGCGTAGATCGAGTTCCGCCAGAACTGAACGCCGGTGGCCGACCCCGGTCCGACCGTGAGGCCGTGGGCCCCGTTGAACGCAATGATGTTCCTAATGCCGCCACTGGCGCTGCCGATCCTGACCGGCCCAGGCGAAGAGGCGACCCGGATGCCGTCGATGCCGTTCGGGATGGCGATTGTACCCGTGATGTCCGTGCCGATTTCGTTCCCTCTGATTGAGGTGTTCTCCGCGCCGCCTGGATCCGGGTTGTCACCAACGAATATCCCGTAGAACGAGTTCCCGCTGATCACGTTCCCTTGCGGATTTACAAAGGCGGCTCCGCCGATGGTGTTGTCAGGGCTGTCTTCAACGTCGATGCCAACGCCATTCGGGAGCGCCGACGTGCTGAGAAGGTTGGTACCGATGAGGTTGTGCGTGATGAAATTGGTACCGCCGGTGCCCAGCGTGTTCACGATGCTGATGCCCGCGAAACCGTTCCCGGAGATGACGTTGTTGGAGACAGTGTTCAAAGAGCCCAAGATCTTGATGCCGTAGTCCAGGTTTCCCGTGCCCGCGATCGATGTCGCCATCTCGTTCGTCCCCACGTACATCGACTCGACTACAACGGAGTTTCCGTTGACGACTATGCCGTCTGTGAAGGCCTGTACGACCATCGATCGCAGCGCGCCGCCGGTGACTGACGCGGCGACGGTGAACCCGGTTCCGGACTGAAAAGAGGACGGTCGTACGACGATGCACGGGAACGCCGTGCATAGCTCAGTGTTCCCGTTGATGTTGACGGGGTCAATGATTGTCGGGAGGTCCGTTGCGAGCGTGATCGTGTGCGGACCACCACCCGGAATGGCGAAGTTGATGTCATCCAGCCCGGGATTCCCGTTCGCGGCCTGGATTGCAAGGCGCAAGCTGCCGCCGCCGGAGTCGTTCGTGTTGGTCACGGTGAAGGTCATGGCGTGGGCGGAGCGTACGGGTAGCAGGAGCAGCGCAGCGGCGACCATGACCATCACTGCGAGTTGCGTGATGCGGATCAAGATACGTTTGCGTTCCATGAGGTTTCCTTCCTCTCTTCGCGGGTGTGACTCGCGTCGTGCGGCGCGATCGTCGAGGCTACGCTATGCCTGACAATGCGCGGTCGACCATGAGCGTGTTCACAGTGCGAACGGTTAATTTGGTGTTCGTCAGCGCGATGTTGCGCGCTTAATGCTTCGCATATTTTGTGGCCTCCTTTTATGCGCGTGCGCGCATTCGTTCCGCACATTTCCCCGTGCGCGGAAATGATGTTGATGCGGCGGTGCGGAGGCCGGCGTGCAGACCGGACAGTGACCCCAAGAGGCCACGGGGAAAGTGCCGACCGGCGCGCGCGACACTCCGCGCCGCCTTAGTTCGACAATACGGTTGCGGTTGTTCCCTGCGCGTTCCCTGAGGAAAAGCTGTTCCGGGTAGGAGTCGGAGATCGCCCCGGGCGTCGTGCGGTGCGCGCGTGAACCGCGAATACCGTAGAATCGCAACGTTCGACGACCCCGCTCGAATGATCCGTCGGGACCAACAGGGGGAAGGTTGGTGCCTGTACCGGAGCGCGGCGCGCGTCTCAACCTGCGGCTTCTCGGAGGGTTCGAGCTGTCAGCCGACGGCGTGACCCTTCTCGATGGCGCGTATGCGCGCCGAAAGCCCAAGGCGATCGTCAAATTGCTGGCGCTACATGCGCCGTCGTGGCTGCATCGCGGGGCGGTCTGCGATGCGCTCTGGCCGGACCTCGAGGGTGACGCGGCCGCGAACAACCTGCGGAAAAACCTCCATCTCCTCCGAACGCAACTCAGCTGTGATGTCGTTCAGCAGAGCGGCGACGCGCTGACCCTGGTCGAGGGTGTCCGCGTCGACACGGAGGCGTTTCGCTCGGCGGCGACGCACGCGCGATCGAGCGGCGCTGCGGCTGGGTACGAGAAGGCGCTGGCACTGTACGCCGGCGAGCTGCTGCCGGAGGACGCGGCAGAGCCGTGGACCATGCACACGCGCGATGCACTGCGTCGGCTGCGCGACGATCTGCTGTTCGACGTCGCAGAGCTCTATATGGCTGAGGGGCGGCGCGACCTTGCTGTGGCGCGGCTCGAGGCGCTGCTCCGGGGGTCGCCGTTGCGGGAGGACGCACACGCATCGCTCATGCGCGCGCACGCGGCACTTGGCGATCCCGCGGCTGCGCTTCGGCAGTACGACGTATGTCGAGACGCGTTGGAGCGGGAGTTAGGGGCGTCGCCGTCCGCGGCTCTACAGCACCTCGCGGAGCTGATACGGGAGTCGGGAGGCCGCCGCTCGCCGGACGAGTGGCGCGCGGACGGTCAGCGCACGGCAGTGACGGATCCCGTCCGGGCGGCGGAGTACTTCCAGCGCGCGATCGAGGCGCTGCGGACGTCGCCGTCGCCCGACCTCGAGCTGGAGATCGATCTGACGCTCGAGCTGGCAGGGTGCTCGGCGAAGATGGGAGACGTGGCTGGGGCATTCCGCGCGTATCGAGAAGCGTACGACCTGGCGAATGGCGGCGAGCCGGACGCGATGCGCGTCGCCCGCGCGGCACTGGGCATGTATGCGACGAAGCAGCCGCTCGGGGACAAGTACCTGCGGCCGGCGATCATGCGGGCGGACTCGCTGCTTTCGCAGGATGACAGCGTACTTCGAGCGCAGATCATGACGGCACTCGCGCGGTGGCAATATCCGGCCGATGCGACGAGCACGGAGCGCGCGGCGTCGGAGATGCTCCGGCGTCTCAGCGCGCCTGCGGCTCCGCCGCGTGAAGCGTTCGATCCAAACGTGGCGATGAATGCGTGGATGGTCGAACCGGCGACGATCGACGAACGCCTTCGGGCTGTGAGGGAGGTGTCCGAGGCTTGCCGTGAGCTTGGTGACGAGTACGGGGAGATGTGGGCGGCTTACGGTCAGTACCGCCTGACGTGCATGTTGCCAGGGGCGTGGGTCTCGAACGAGCTTACCGAACCGAGGGCGCGATTCAGGTCCCTCGCGGAGGAGACGAACACCCCGCACGCGCGATGGCTCGTGAAATCGGGCGTCGCGACTGAGCAGCTGGTGTTTGGCAACTGGGACCGAGCGGGCGACGCGATCCGCGACGCGTTCAAATACGGCTCGGAGAATGTCCCGGCGATCGTCGTCGCATATCACTACGGCGCACAGCGGCTCGTCCAGGCGCGCGAAACTGGCCGCCAGATGGGGATGATCAGGCGGATCGAGTCGAATAACCGGCGGCATCCGGGATGGGAGAACGACGGCTTCTTGTCGATGCTGTACAGCGACCTCGGGCGGGTGGAAGATGCGAAGCCGTACGTGCGGTCCGTCGTAAATACGCTCGAAGGTGTGGGCGCCGCCGAGCTCGCGCTGCTCGTCGCGGAGGCCAGTGTCGCGTGCGGGATGAAGGCAGCGATGGCGACGCTGTACAACGTGCTGCTTCCCTACGAGCACCTGATGTCGTTCGTGCTCGGCGGCGCCGTGTCGTTCGGTGTGACGGCGCGATTGCTCGGATCACTTGCCGCCGGGCTGGAGCGCTTCGAGGACGCGGAGCGGCACTATCGCGACGCGCTGAGGTTGAACCGGCAGGCGCGGGCGCGGCCGTGGGTGGCGCATACGGTTTTCGAGTATGCGCGGATGCTGGTGACGCGGCGGGCCGACGGAGACGTGACGCGGGCGCGTGAGCTGCTCGGGGAGGCGTCAGCGGTCGTTGCATCGATCTCGATGCCGGCACTCGGGGCGGAGATCGAGCGGCTTGATGCCGGGGTGTAGCACCAGCCCGGTCTGAGCAACGACAGGTTCGGCTTCCGGCCGCGAGGTCCGATTCTGCTCGTGAGAGCGTGTAGAATAGGTCGCCTGTTGCGCATCATGCGCGGCGACGCGAGCGATTTCCCCGCCACCCGAGGTTCACCATGCGTCTGCCGACCCTGGCGCTGATCGTCCTGAGCGTGCTTGTCGTTTCGCAGGTGGGGCGCGGGGCGCCCGGGGTCGTAACGGCGGCGGGCGGGAGCACCCTGAACCGTCCGGAGGACCCGGTGGTGGTGACGGGGGCGGACGTGTCGTCGCTCATCGGGGCGGCGCCGGGGACGGTGGTGGCGTTTCGGTACGACGGCGGATGGGTGCAGATCCCGGTGCAGGTGGACGAGCGCGACGTGAAGACCTTCGCGACTGTGTACAACGGCCAGGGTGGGATCACCGGGCCGGAGACGCAACTGTTCTACACCGACGCGAACATGTGGACGGGCCCCGACTCCGATCCCAACGTCGATGGCAACGACGAGATCGCGTTCATGTCGGCGGACGCCGGCGGACAGGCGCCATCGTTCTCGCAGCCGGCGCACACGCAGAGCAGTTCGGGCGTCGAGATCCAGGTGACGGATCCGCTGGCATCGGGGCAGGAGGGATGGGTGTATCTCTTCCGCTCGGACGGGACGCTCGATCCTTCGGCGGGGCAGTCGTACGTGAGCTACAACTTCAGCCTGAACTCAGGCAACTACAAGGCGACGTACAAGCTCGGCCCCAACATGTATCCAACGGGCAACCCGGAAAACTCAACCATCACGACGCCGAACTACAGCTACCACTTTGGGGACCGGTGGCAGGAAGACGGAATGCAGATCAGCGCCGGCGGGGCGACGAACGTGGACATCCTCGACCGGCACAAGGCGCTGTTTGCGCCGGGGAGCTGCGGGCGGTCGGAGGACACGTTCGACGGTTACGTGATGACGAGCCCGATCGAAGGCGCGTTCGTGGCGAACAAGAGCGGACCGGTGCGCGCGATCCGATCGTACGTTGGGGCGAACAGCGGGCCGCTGACGGCACGCGAGCACATTTTCTACGCGCAGCGGCAGGAAGTCCGCACGGACCTACGCGTGCACCCGATCCCGAGCATCATGGACTTCATGGACTACAGCTCAGCGGCTTCGGGAATGACGTACTACAACGACCTGAACACCGGTGGCGTGACGATCGATGGAGTGCCGGACAGTCCGGCGGCTGGACCCATCGTGTGGCAAATGGTGACCGGGGCGCAGGGGACGGTGTTCATGTCGGGGGCGGCGTCGACGAACATCCCGGGATTCGCGTACACGTCGTACTATCTCGATAAATCGGCGCCGCCGCCGTTGACTGGCTCGGAGCTGCAGTGCACGGGCGATGCGTCGGCCTATGGGTCGAGCGGGACGAACATCAACAGCATCCCGGGTGGATTACCGTGCACCGATCCGAGGGGCGGATCGAACTGCCCGTACTTCCTTCACTTCGCCTCGACGGTGTACTACGAGGCGCCCGGCGCGACGGTGGCGCAGGCACAGTCCCTGAACACGCGGGCGAACAACCCGCTGACGTTCTCGGCGCAGCCGTTCGTGATGCCAGGGCTGGACTCAGACGCGGACGGGTGCCCTGACGACCGGGAGCTGGGCGCGGACTGGCACACGGGCGGGCAGCGCGATCCGAACTTCGTGTGGGACTTCTTCGACGTACCGGTTCCGCCGCTGCTGCCATCGGACATGAGCGGCATTCGTAACAAGGCGGTATCGATCGCGGACGTGATCGCGATCCTGAGTTACATCGGCACGACGGCGGCGAACCCTTCGCAGGCGAACGCGAACGGCGCGATGTACGGCAGCGACCTCAACGCGAACGGCGCGCCGGACGGACAGGAGTACGACCGGGCGGCCGGCGGCGTATCGGGGCAGCCGTGGCGATCGGGCGCACCGAGCGGCGCGGTGACAATCGCCGACGCGCTGGTGGATCTGAACCAGGTCGGGACGAACTGTAACTGAGAGCGGGTCTGAGCCCCGCGCTCAGGCGGCGACGGCGAACGCGGTGTGTGATGGGTGAGGCGCGACCTTCAGCAGGGTGCGTCGCGTCTCTCTCGCGCGCCAGCGAGCGTGCTGCGCGAGCAGGCGCGCCTCGACGGCGTCAGTGCACAGCGTGCGGGCGAGTGCGACGAGCTGATCGCGGGCCTGCGCGGACCCGGAGTGCGCGGGCTCCGCAGAGAGCGCTTCGTTGAGAGCGCCTTCGATCAGCTCTTCACGCAGAACACGGACGGCGGGCGGCGCGTCGATGCCGAGCTTCACACGATCGCGGCCAACCTCGAGCACGGTGACGGTGATGCCGCCCGAGATCGCAAACGCCTGGCCTGGCTTCCTTACCAGTATGAGCATGGCTGTCCTCTCCAGTACGGCTTCAGCCTCGGTGCTAGCGTGGTTGCTCCGGTGGACGGAGCGGGTTCTTCAGTTTCGTGCAGCCTCTTCCAGGAGACGCTACTTCTTTCGGTTGGTAGGGCGGCTGGTCGAGCGATGCATCGAGCCACGCGTTCGGCCCCGTAGCCTCTCACGGACGGCACGCTCCCGCAAGCCGACTGACGGTCATGGAAGCGCTGCGCCACGGTGCTGATGATGATTGCACGGGCTGATGCGCGATGGCGTGGATCGCCACATGCGGCTGTGCGAGAATGCGCCCTCACCTGGAGGGCCGCGGCCGCAGCAGACTGGCGTATAACAGTCACGCACGAGCGGTGCAGATGAAACGCGGAGGCGCTGTTTCGTGACGAAGCTATCCGAAATCGGCGGCACGCGGTGGCCATTTCTGCGGTGGTCGGCGATCCGCATGGTGCTCGGGATGCGGCACCTCACGCGTGAATGGCAGGTGGGCGACGGACGAGAGGAAGCCCTGGCTGCCTACGTCGAGAGCGAGTCCAAGCGTGGCGACGTCGACGACGTAATCCGCGTGATCGACGACTACTGCTATCACCGCAGCGTCATGATGAACGTTGGGGACGAGAAGGGTGAGATCCTCGATCGAGCGGTACGCCGCGCGCAGCCGTACCGTCTCCTGGAGCTCGGGACCTACTGCGGGTACAGCGCCCTGCGGATGGCACGAGCGATGCCGAGTGAAGCGCGACTCTATTCGATCGAGTTCAACGCAGCGAACGCCGACATTGCTCAGCGGATCTGGCGCCACGCCGGGATCTCGGATCGCGTGACCGTCGTGGTCGGATCACTCGGAGACGGCGGACAAACGCTGGGACGGCTGGACGGGGAGTGCGGCTTTGGCGTCGGGAACCTGGACTTCGTCTTCATCGATCACGACAAGGCGGCGTATCTCCCGGACCTGCAGCGGATCCTCGAGCGGCGGTGGCTGCACCCTAAGTCCGTCGTCGTGGCGGACAACGTCAGGATTCCTGGCGCGCCGGCGTACCGCGACTACATGCGGAGACACGAGGGCACCTCGTGGCGCACCAGCGAGCACCGCGCGCATGTCGAGTACCAATCGCTCCTCCCGGACCTCGTGCTCGAGTCTGATTACCTTGGGGAACCTTAAAAGTACCGGGGAATGCCCGAGGTGGGCGTTGCCGACGGGCGTTGGAGAGTCACGTCGCGAGAAGCGATGCAATTGTGCAACTGCCTATCGGGGACGGAGTATCTTCGGTCGGGTTACTTGACGAGCGGTGAACCTGCGGTCGCCATGCCCAGCGCATGCCAGTAAGCTGACACAACTCGGCGGGGTTTAGCCGCCGGTCATTTTCCCCGCTTTTGTCCCCGCGCCAGGAACTCCGTGCCAAACGCCCAATCCCGGGATCCGGGGCGGGACACCGTGCCGCTCATTCGCCGGCGCGCGCCGCGGAAACTCATCGGTCTCTTTGCGCTGGCGGTGGTGTTACTGATCGCGGGCCGTGCGGCGGCGCCGTCTGAAGGTGCAACCGGCGACACGCTGCGCACGCTGAACGCACAGGTCCCGAATTGTGCGGCGACATGGAGCACCGGGCTAGCCTTCGATGGCACAGCCCTTATCCGTTCCTGCTGGTACAGCAACGTCCTGCAGCGGATCGATCCGGTGACCGGGGCGGCACTGACGCCGCTCTCTCTAACCGGGATCAGCGACATCGCGTCGCTTACCTGGGATCCGACGCGACACAAGTTATGGGCGTGCTCCGGGGGGCCCAACGTCTATCAGATCGACACCGCGACGCGGATCGCAACGCTCAAGTTCCAGGTGAGCAGCTGCGTCGACGGGCTGGCGTACGACGCGACGGATGACACGCTATGGGCAGGGTGCGACGCGTGTACGAGCCTCGACCACTACACGATTACCGGCAGCCTCATCCATCATTTCACCGGCGTCGATCAGAAACTTGGCGGGCACGGCCGGTCGGGCATTGCCGTGCAGGGCGCAAACCTGTACCTCTCGAATTCGGGAGGAGAAAAGATCTACAAGTGCTCGAAGGATCTGGCGTCGTGCGCGCTGGTCTCCACGTTCCCGAGTATGCACAGGATTGAAGATCTCGAGTGCGACGACGTGACGTTCGCTCCGAAGACCGCGATCTGGTCGCAGGACGACTTCACGACGACGCTCATCGCGTACGAGGCGACGCCCGGTGCGTGTGCCGCCTCGACGGCCGGAACGCCGTCTCCGACGCCGACGGGCGGGACCGCGACGTCAACTCGCACTCCCACGACGACTGTGACCGCGAAACCAACCAACACGGCCACAGTTACCCCAGCGCGCACGAGCGCGCCGACGGTTACCGCCACTCCGACGCCGACAGCAACGATCACGCCCGGCGGACCAACGCTAACGCCGACGGCTACGAATACGCCCGCACCAACTGCGACATGGACGCCGTGCCCGCCGGGGCAGCATAAGAAGGGCGTCTGCTAGAGGTCGCGCTTTAGCCGACTTGATCGTTGCCGAGAGCCGGTTGGATGCTCCCCATGGAGGGCGTCGGCGGGAGTGCGAGGGAGTCGGCACTCGAAATCCGGGCTTGGGCGTTGACAGACCCACGAGTAGCGCGAGCGGCGGCCGTATACATACGACCTTTTCAGGACGATACTAGAGACGCAGAGTAGGAGGGGAGCCATGTTCCGCACCGTAGGCCGTACCTGGGCGCTAGCGAAGCAGAGTTGGGGGATCCTGCAGCAGGACCGCGAGCTGGTCGTGCTGCCGTTCCTTTCGCTGATCGGCATCGCGCTGGTCGTGGGCGTGTTCCTGGGGATCGCGGCGCTCACCGGATCGCTCGACCATGTGCGAGGGACAGTGGACCCGATCACGCGGCAGCGCGAGCACCACTACAACGTGGTGGACGCGACGCTGCTCGTCCTGGGGTTCGTTTCGGTCTATTTCGTCGCTATTTTCTTCAACGCCGCCCTCATCGCGGGCGCGATCGAGCGGCTCCGCGGGGGCGACCCGACTATCGGGAGCGCGCTGCGCGCCACGCTGCCGCGGGCGCACGCGATCCTGGGCTGGGCGATCATCGCGGCGAGCGTCGGGCTGCTGCTGAGCGTGATGCGCGAGCGCGTGGGGATCCTGGGGCGGATCGCGCTCGCGATCGTCGGGGGGGTGTGGGCGTACCTGACGTTCTTCGTGGTGCCGTACCTGGTCGCGCGCGACCTGGACCCGATCGCGGCGATCAAGGAGTCGTCGTCGTTGTTCAGGAAGACGTGGGGCAACCAGGTCACGGCGAACGTGGGGTTCGGTTTGTTCTACGTGGGCGCCGTGGTGGTGGCGTTCCTGCCGGCGGCGTTGATCTTCGTCGTGAGCCCGATCGCGGGGATCGTCGTCGGCGCGTTCACGGTGGCGTTCGCTTTCAGTCTGGTCGCGGCGCTCGAGGGGATCTTCAAGGCAGCGCTGTTCCAGTACGCCGCCGAAGGGCAGAGCCCGGCGGGGTTCAACGGCGACGAGCTGGGGTCGAGCTACAGCCCGAAAGAGTAGGGGGCCTCGCGCGCCGGCGGGCGCGTGCCGTTGGCCGTGACGCTCAGTGATGGCGGGAGTGCGAGGGAGTCGAACCCTCCCAACGACGCGAAGGCGCCATCGCAACGGTTTTGGGGACCGCATCGAACTGTCCGCGCCTGTCCATAGCAGTGCGCGCTACGATCGAATCCGCTGACCGGTTTCGACACTTAATACAGACCCGTCCGCGCCCGTCCGTCCGGGTTGCTGTCACCGTTGCTGTCAGGCGAGTCCGATTCTGCGCGCGAGTGACGGTGTACTCTAATCGCGCGCCGTCATGAACGCCGGCGCGGAATAGGAAGGCAAGAACCTCATGCTCGAAGGCAAGACCGCGCTCATAACGGGGGCGTCGCATGGCATCGGACGGGCGATCGCCGTCGCCTTCGGTGCGGACGGTGCGAACGTGGTCGCGTGCGGTCGTGACGAGGCCGCGCTCGGATCGCTCGCCAAGGAGATCGGTGCGCTGTGCCTTCCGAGGGTGACCGACGTGACCGTCGAAGAGGATGTAGAAGTCACAGTGGCTGCCGCCGTCTCCGAGTTTGGCGGACTCGACGTGGCCGTTAACTCAGCCGGCACCGGCGGCTCGATGTCGATGGTCCGCAACGCTGACCTACGGGTCGCCGAGGAGATTTGGCGCACGAACGTCCTCGGAGTGCTGGCGTGCATGAAACACGAGGCGCGAGCCATGCGCCCGCGCAGACGGGGAAGCATCATCAACATCTCGTCGCTAAGCGGGAAGATGGCGGCGAAGGCCATGTCCGCGTACTGCGGTTCCAAGGCAGCAGTGAACATGATGACCGAGGTTGCCGCCCTGGAGCTCGCAGAGTTCGACATCCGCGTCAACGCTATCGGACCGGGTGCGATTGAGACGCGCATGACCGAGTGGCTGAAGTTACCCGGATTCGAGGACGCCACGGTGAACGAAACGCCGCTGCGGCGCGTAGGCACTACGGATGATCTCACAGGCCTAGCGCTCTATCTCGCGAGCGACGCTTCGTCGTTCGTGACTGGCCAAGTGTTCTACGCCGATGGCGGCGCGTCGCTCATGCGCTATCCGGACTTTCCGGCGCTGTTTCGAGCAATCAGGACGAACCAGGAGTAGCCAGCACACGCCGACGCCCGTGGCGACCTTCGCCCGGCTTGTCCTCCTGCCCTTCGAGCGGCCGCTGATTAGACGGTCATCCAGTCTTGAACCGGGCGGCCTCCTCCGACCCGCTCGTCGCGTTGCCGGCGCTGTAAGAGTGCGCGCCCGCCCCCGCGAGCTTGCCGCGGTCCGCGATCAGGTACTCTTCGCGGATCGGTCGTCCCTCCAACCAGCATTCGAGAATCTCCCGAACCCCGGCGGCGTAGCGAGCCTGCGCCGACAACGAGGTGCCGGAGACGTGCGGCGTCATCCCGTGATGCGGCATCGTGCGCCACGGATGGTCCTTCGGAGCGGGCTGCGGGAACCAGACGTCGCCCGCATAGCCCGCGAGTTGGCCGCTCTCCAGCGCGCGCACCACGGCCTCGCGGTCGCAGATCTTCCCGCGGGCGGTGTTCACGAGATACGCGCCCCGCTTCATCTTGCCGATCAGCGTGTCGTTGAACATGTGCTCCGTCTCCGGGTGAAGCGGCGCGTTAATCGTGACGACGTCGCAGACCCGGACCATCGACTCGACGTCGGGATGGAACATCACGCCCAGCTCCTGCTCGACTGGCTCGGGCAAGCGGTGTCGATCCGTGTAGTGGAGCTGGACCTCGAACGGCTTCAGCCGCTTCAGAACGTTGGTGCCGATGCGGCCGGCGGCGACAGTCCCGACGTGCATTCCCTCACGGTCGTACGAGCGGGCGGCGCAGTCCGCGATGTTCCAGCCCTGGTTGATCACCATCTCGTAGGACGGAATGTAGTTCCGGACGAGCGCGAGGATCATCATCACCACGTGCTCGCTCACGCTCACGCTGTTCGAGTAGGTCACCTCGGCAACCGTTATGCCGCGCTCGCACGCCGCCTGGAGGTCAACGTGGTCCGAGCCGATGCCCGCCGTGATCGCGAGCTTAAGGTTCGGAGCCTTCGCGATCCTCTCCGCCGTCAGATAGGCCGGCCAGAACGGCTGTGAGATCACCACGTCCGAAAGCGGGAGCTGGTGCTCGAACACGCTGTCCGCGCCGTCCTTGTCGGAGGTTACGACCAGCTCGTGGCCGCGCCCTTCCAGAAACCTCCGCAAGCCAAGTTCGCCTGACACGCTGCCGAGTAGGTCGCCGGGCGTGAAGTCGATGGCGCGCGGCGTCGGTACGGTCTGTCGGTCGGGATAATGGGTAAGTACGGGGATGTCATGGCGAGCGTAAGACGTGGGGTAGCCGCCAACCGGATCGTCGTAGAGCACGCAGAGAACCTTCGACATGTCCGACCTCGCTTGGGACTCGTTCTCCGTCAGGTGTAGGCGTACGGTACGCCATCAGCGAAGCTTTCGCCCGCACACGGAGGCTGAATCTGAGTCCGAGAACATCTCGATTTAGAATCGAAAATCGGTGGCGGGAGTGCGAGGGAGTCGAACCCTCCCAACGACGCGAAGGCGCCATCGCAACGGTTTTGAAGACCGCGAGACCCACCGGGACCCATCCACTCCCGCTGGCACCATACGGATGCCGAGCAGGCGCGGCAACGGCGCGGCGTGCTCGACGCTCGGGCATCCGCGGGGCTGTCACGGTCGCCGCATGGCCACGGCCGTGAGAGGGGGCTAGAATCGAGGCACCTTCGCGAAGTAGGAGGGGTGCCATGGCGCTGCACCGCATGAACTCCGTGACGATCGGCGTGCCGAACGTCGAGGACGTGCGCGCGTTCTATCGCGACTTCAACCTGACGGAGACGTCGCCGGGCGCATTCGCGTCCTCCGACGGCGGCGAGCAGCTGCGCGTCGTCGCGTCGCCGGTGCGGCGCGTGGTGGAGGTGAGCATCGGCGCGGAGGATCGCGACGACGTGGATCGAGTGGCTTCGCAGCTGGCGGCGATGGGCGTGGCGGCGAAACGGAACGGCGAGTCGGTGACGGCGCGTGATCCTGGTACGGGTATCGACGTGCGAGTGGCGGTGGCGCCGAAACTCGCGCAGCAGACTGTGGCCGCGACGGCGTACAACGGGCCGGGGCGCACGGAGCGAGCCGGTCGATCGCCGCGGCTGCCGCACGACGACCGGGCGCATGGCGCGCGCCCCCGGAAGCTCGGGCACGTGGTCGTGGGCTCTATCGATATCGACGCGAGCAACCGGTTCTTCGTCGAGGGCATCGGGTTCAAGATCAGCGACTCGGTGAAGGGCGCGGCGCACTTCATGCGTTGCACGACGGACCACCACAACCTGCTGATCCAGAAGGCGCCGGTGCAGTTCCTGCACCACACGTCGTGGCAGGTCGAGGATGTGGACGAGATCGGGCTCGGGGCGCACGCGCTGCTGTCGAAGGATCCGTCGCGGCACGTGTGGGGATTCGGACGGCACCACATCGGCTCGAACTTCTTCTGGTACTTCCGCGATCCGGCGGGGAACTTCTCGGAGTACTACTCCGACATGGACGTGATCATCGACGACCAGCTGTGGAAGCCCGAGGTGTGGGAGGGGATGCGGGCGCTGTACTCGTGGGGGCCGCCGCCGCCGCCGTCGTTCTTGCGGCCGGACGACCTGGCCGAGTTGATGGCCGCATCGCACCCGGCGCGCGCGTGAGCGAACTGCGCGCGCGGCGCCGACACCAGCACGATGAACGAAGGCGCATATGCGGCTCGTGACGTATGCCGTCGAGGGCGGCGCGCCGCGCCTCGGGGTGATGCAGGGCGAGCGCGACGTGCTGGACGTCGAACGTGCGTCGCACAACAACCTGCCGTCGGACATGATCGCGTTTCTCTCGGGCGGCGAGGCGTCGATGGACGGGCTGCGCAAGACGATCGAGATCGGCGCGCCGATGCTCGCGGAGCGCCGGGATGAGCTGCTGGCGAATGGACTCGTGGTTGCGCTGGGCCAGCCCGGCGTCGGGCTGCTCGCGCCGGTGCCGCGACCGGGGAAAGTGCTGGCGATCGGGCTGAACTATCGCGACCACGCGGAAGAGACGAACGCGGAGATCCCGGAGCGACCGGTGGTGTTCGCGAAGATGCCGACGTGCATCGTCGGGACGGGGGCGGAGGTGCACCTGCCGAAGGTCAGCACGTCGCTCGATTGGGAGGGCGAGCTGTGCGTGGTGATCGGGACGGCCGGGCTGCATATCAAGGGGGATGATGCGATGCGGTACGTCGCGGGGTTCTGCAATGGCAACGATCTCAGCGTGCGGGACTGGCAGTTCCACGCGCCGACGTGGGTGATGGGTAAGGGCTTCGACACGCACGGGCCGATCGGGCCGTGGCTCGTCACGCGCGAGGAGGCCGGCGACTTCGAGAATCTCGAGATCAGCACGTACGTCAACGACGAGCGGGTGCAGCACTCGAACACGTCGCAGCTCATCTTCGGGATCGGCGCGATCGTCGAGTACCTGTCGGCGGCGTTCACGCTGGAGCCGGGCGACGTGATTTTCACGGGAACGCCTTCGGGAGTGGGGGTTGCGCGGAAGCCGCCGCGGTTCCTCAAGGCTAGCGACGTGGTGCGGGTGGAGATCAGCGGGCTGGGCGTGCTGGAGAATCGCGTGGTGCCGGAGCCGTAGCGCCGGCGTTCGGATCAGCGGCTGCGGGGGTCGAGGGCGTCGCGGAGGCCGTCGCCGACGAACGTGAAGGAGAGCATCAGCAGCGCGACCGCGGACGCAGGGAAGACGACGGTCCAGACGTTGCGCTGAATCGTGGAGTACCCCTGGCTGATGAGACTCCCAAGGCTGCCCGGCGTCGCCAGTCCGATGAAGCTCAGCGCGGCCTCGGCGAAGATCGCGAACGGGATGCCGAATGTGATGGCGACGATGACCGGCCCCAGCGTATTCGGAAGCATGTGCTGCACGACGATGCGCCGGCGCGGCGCGCCGAGCGCGCGTGCGGCTAGAACGTAATCCCGTTCCTGCAGAGATAGCATCTGACCGCGGACCAGCCGAGCGACGGTCGTCCAGGTGACGAGTCCGATGGCGAAGATGACGATGACCTTCGGGTTGGTGATCACCGGCCAATCGCGTCCCACCAGCACTGAACGGACCAGGATGATCGCAAGAAGGTCGGGGAAGGCGTACGTGATATCGGTGAACCGCATCAGGACATTGTCCGACCACTTCCCGAATAGCGCGGCACCGGCACCCACCGACAGGCCAATGATCAGCACGACGACCTGCACGCCGAGCCCAATGGCGAGCGAGACGCGGAGGCCTTCGAGCACGCGCGCGAACGTGTCGCGTCCGAGTTGGTCCGTCCCGAACCAGTGGTCCATGCTCGGGCCCGCCTGCTTGGCGCCCGCCGTATAGTCCTGTTGATCGGCCGCATAACGGGCAGTCGGTCCAAATTCAGCGCCGACGAACGCGAGCACTACTACGATGAGGAGCACCGCGATGCCGATCAGTGCGAGGCGGTTGCGGATCAGGCGTCGCCAGGCGTCGGTCCACAGCCCGCGTTGCTGCGGGAGCGCGGGTTCGGCGCCGATCGGCAGTGCCGGCTGTGAAACGGTGGTGGTGCTAACGCCCTGCATCGTCATCAGCGGTACCTGATTCTGGGATCAACGGCCGCATAGGCCAGGTCAACGAACAGGTTCGCGATCGTCACGATGAGCGTATAGAACAGCGTCGCTCCCATGATGACGGCGTAGTCGCGCCGCACGACGGCGGTGATGGACTCACGCCCGAATCCCGGGATAGCGAACATGGTCTCGATGATGAAGGACCCACTCACAAGAATGGCGGCGAGGGGGCCGATCACGGTGAGGACGGGAATCATCGCATTCTTGATGGTGTGCCGAAGCACCACGGTGTACTCGCCGAGACCCTTAGCACGGGCGGTCCGAATGTAATCCTGGTTCAGCACCTCGAGGATACTCGCCCGGGTGACCCGCGCGATGTACGACGCCGGCAGCGCGGCGATGGCGACGACGGGAAGAACCATGTTCTTCAGGTGGTAGTTCGAGGGGTTGAACGCAGAACTCACGCTGTGGGGCCCGCCCCAGCCAATCGTCCCAAACCAACCCAGGCCGACGGCAAAGAACGCGACGAGGAACGAGCCCAGAATGAAGTGCGGCACGCTGGCTCCGATCGTCGCAAAGCCAACGCCGAGGTAGTCCAGCGGGCCGTTATGGTTCAGCGCCGAGAGCGTACCGAGCGTCAGTCCGACGATCACGGCAAGGACCAGCGCGAAGAGTCCGAGCTGCGCCGTAACGAAAAACGTGTCGCGGATTATCTGCGACACGTCACGGTCATTCTGGAACGATACGCCGAGATCGCCGTGGGATGCGTCCCACAGGTAGAGCCCGTACTGCTTCCATAGTGGTTCGTTGAGGTGGTAGCGCTCCTCAATCGCAGCTTCGGCAGCCGCCGGGCGCGCTTTGTCTTCGGTGAAGGGGCCGCCGGGCACGGCGTGCATGAGGAAGAACGTGATCGTGGCCACGGCCCAGAGGACCGGGATCACCCAGAGGATGCGTCGGATGGTGTAGCCCGCCATTGCCTTCGGTAGCGGAGGCCGGTATCAGCACCGGCCTCCGCTCCGCCAATAATCTACTTTCCGCGCGCTGCTGCGCCTAGCCCTTCTTGATGAACCAGCACTCCGCGCACCAGTTGCCGGCGGTCCCGGCATCGAGCACGCCATTCGGCTGGACGCCGCCGAGCTTCGACGACACGAGCCACGGGCGGGCGTTCTGGTACGTGGGCGCCGTTCCGCAAAGCTTCGTGACGACCAGCTTCTCGACCGCCTGGTAGTTCTTGATGCGGGTAGCGTCGTCGGTCGCCGTTTCGGCGGCCTTGAACGCGTTGTCGATGTCCGGGTCGGAACAGTTGTACTTGTTGTTCCCACCGCCGGTGTCGAACAGACCAATCAGGAAGTTCTCGGCATCGGGGTAGTCGCTCTGCCAGCCGGAGGCGGGCATGAGCTGGAACTGCTGTGCGTTGAACCGCGACGAGCGCGTCTTGCTGTCGACGAACTCCGTCGTAACCGTGATGCCGAGGTTGTCCTTCCAGGCCTTCGCCAGGAAGTCAGACAGGTTGTGGTTGACCGGCGTGTCGGTGAGCAGCATCGACATCGCCGGGAAGCCCTGTCCGTTCGGGTATCCGGCGTCGGACAACGCCTTCTGCGCGGCGGCCTTGTCGAAGCCGATGACGTTGTCGAACTGTTCGCCGCCCTGGTAACCGACGATGCCCTTCGCCACCCAGTACGTCGCTGGCGTGTAGATGCCATCGAAGACGACCTGGTTTAGCGTGTCGCGGTCGATCGCACGCGACAGCGCGAGCCTGACATTGAAGTCCTTGAGCGCGGGATCCTTTAGCTGCATCTCGACGGAGGAGATGCGTGCGCTCGTCGTCACGAGCACTTCGTCCTTCAGCGTTGAGTCGCTCTGCGCCGTCTGAACATCGCTGGGCTGGATCTGCGTGGAGTTGATCTCGCCGGTCTGGAAGCCGCGCAGGGCAGCGGTCAGGTCATCGATGAAGCGGACCGTGAGCTGCTGGAGCGCGGGCTTCTGACCCTGCCAGCCCGGGTTCGGGGCCAGCGTCGCGTGGTCTTTGGCCACGACTTCCTTGAGCGTGAACGGGCCGTTGGTGACGATGTTCGCCGGGTCCGTCCACTTGTCGCCGAACTTCTGGTGTATGTCCTGCCGTTCGGGGAAGGTGACCCAGAGCGACATGAGCGTCTTGAAGTTCGGAACGACGCGACCGAGGCTCATGACGAGGGTCGAGTCGTCCGGGGCGGTTGCGCCGATGGCCGAGGCGAGCGCGGCCTGCTGGGACGCGTCCTTGTTGTTGAACGACTCGTCGCAGCCCTTCAGCTCCAGTAGCCCGGCGCCCAGGATGTATTGGTAGGGGCTGGCATTCGTCGGGTCGCAGGCCTGCTGCAGTCCGAAGACGAAGTCCTTCGCGGTCACGGGCTGGCCATCGGACCACTTGTTGCCGGCCTTGATCTTGACGGTGTAGGTAGTGCCGTTGACCTGCGGATCGCCATCGGCCATGGCGTTGACGGTCTTCACGCCGCCGTTCCCGTCATCGGACAGGTTGTACAGGCCACGGAAGAGCATGCGCTCGACCCCAATGTCCTGCTCGAAGTTAGAGCGGTGCGGGTCGTAGTACTGCGGCTCCGCGCCGAGATTGACCGTGGCCTTCTGCTGGTCGGCGGGCGCCTGGTCGGCGGATCCGCCCGTGCTGCTGGTCTTGGCGCCGCCGCCTGCCCCGGCGGTTGCGGTTTTGTCACTGCTGCTGGTGCCTCCGCCGCAGGCTACGGCCGCGACGAGGCCGAAGGATAAGACCCCGGCCAAGATGAGGAACCAGCGGTTCCGGATATTCATCGTGCCTCCCTCTCCAGCGGAGCTCGGCGGCTCCGCACCGTTGTTAGCGACCGAACCGGGCCGCGGGCCCGACGGGGATTCGATCTTGGAGCACCTCCTGTTGAACGATCACCAAGGTTAGCCTTTTACGTGATCGTAACAGATGATGTCAATCCCCTGCAATTCTGTTCACCCTTTCTAAGTGTCGAATCTATTGCATCTTTTATGTTGAACGCGAGTGGGTGACGCCGGCGCGGTGGTTGCCGTCCTGTGGCGGAGACGAACGGTCGATGCGCATCGGGTAGCGAGCGGCTATCCTGCCCGCACCGTGACGCGTTCCGAATCTGTGGTCGAAGGCTGAATCGATATGAGCACTGCTACACGAGACCTGTACGCCGTGGGTGAGGCGCCCCCGCTGGGCTTCGTGCCGCCGAAGATGCACGCGATGCTCATCCGGCGGGAGAACTTCGGGGAACCGAAGGTGGCGTTCACGCCGGAGATCATCGAGACGCCCGAACTGGGGCCGCGCGAAGCGCTGGTGTACGTGATGGCGGCGGGGATCAACTACAACAACGTCTGGGCGGCGATTGGCGTGCCGGTGGACGTGATCAAGATCCACGCGCAGATGGGCGACGAGACGGGGTTCCACATCGGAGGGAGCGACGCGTCGGGCATCGTGTATGCGGTCGGCGACGAAGTGACCAACGTGAAGGTCGGCGACGAAGTGGTGGTTCACTGCGGTTCGTGGGACCCCGAGGCGCCGGACGTGAAGGCTTCGGAAGATCCGATGTACGCGGCCTCGTTCAAGATCTGGGGTTACGAGACGAACTGGGGGAGCTTCGCGCAGTTCACTAAGGTATGGGCGCACCAGTGCATGCCGAAGGCGAGGCACCTGACGTGGGAGGCAGCCGCGGCGCCGACGCTCGTCGGCGCGACCGTGTACCGCATGCTGACGCACTGGACGCCACACAACGTGCGCCCGAATGACGTCGTGCTGGTGTGGGGCACGGGCGGCCTCGGATCGATGGCGATCCAGATCGCGCGCGCGCTGGGTGGGATCCCGATTGCGGTTGTGTCGAGCGCGGAGAAGGGCGAGTACGCGAAGCGGCTCGGCGCGCAGGGCTGGGTGAACCGCAAGGAGTTCAACCACTGGGGCATGCTCCCGCACTGGACCGACGACGAGAAGTACAACGAGTGGCTGAAGGGAGCGCGCGCCTTCGGGAAGGCGGTGTGGGACGCGCTGGGCGAGCGGCGGAACCCGCGCATCGTCTTCGAGCACCCGGGCGAGGACACGATCCCGACGTCGATCTTCGTCGCGGACACGGGCGGGATGGTAGTGATCTGCGCCGGCACCACGGGCTACAACGCGGTAGTGGACCTGCGGTACCTGTGGATGCGGCAGAAGCGGTTGCAGGGGTCGCACTTCGCGAACGACGAGCAGGCGAACGGGTTCAACGACCTGGTGTGCGCCGGAAAGATCGATCCGTCGCTGGCGCAAGTGTTCAAGTTCGAGGAGATCGGGCTGTCGCACCAGCTGATGCACGAGGGGCGGAACCCTGAGGGCAACATGGCCGCGCTCGTCGGCGCGCCCCGAGAGGGCATGACGACCGTCTCGTAGCCCGGGTCTCGCGCGATACGCCCTCGAGGCGTACATTCTTCATTCGATGACGCACGCCGTCCTCGTCCATAATCCCGCGTCTCGCCACGCGCTACGAACTGATGCGCTCGTGGAGGCGTTGCGCGTCGGCGAAGCGGCGGAGTGGCGGATCAGCTCGGTCGAAACGAAGCGGGCCGGGGACGCGAAGGCGGTCGCGGAGGACGCCGCAGCGTCAGGCTTCGACGCGGTGATCGTCAACGGCGGCGACGGCACGATCAACGAAGCGGTGAACGGCCTGGCGGGCAGCGAGACGGCGCTGGCGGTTATCCCGGGTGGCACGGCGAACGTGTGGGCAAAGGAGATCAGCATGCCGCGCGATCCTGTGGCGGCGATGCGGGAAGTGGTGTGCGGCGAGCGTCGGCGCATCGACCTGGGGCGGGCGGGCGGGCGGCATTTCCTGCTGATGGCGGGGATCGGGCTCGACGCGGAGGTCGTGCGGCGGGTCGGGCCGCGGCTGAAGGAGCGGCTCGGAGCGCCAGCGCATCTCATATCGGCGGTGCCGGCGGCGATTCGCCGGAGGCCGGTCCGAGTGCAAATGATCATCGACGGGGTGGCGGGTGAGACGATGGTCTACTGGATGGTCGTCGGTAACACGCGGCTGTACGGGGGCGTGCGCGAGATCACGCATCGGGCGGTGGTGGACGACGGGCTGCTGGACGTGGCCTGGATGCGGTTCGGGGGACTGCATCGTCTAGTGACGGACGGCGTGCGGTTGGTGCGCGGGACGCACCATCGATCGAGGAACGTGCGCTACCTGCAGGCGCGGAGCATCGAGATCGAGACCGCGGGCATGCCGGTGCAGGTGGACGGCGAACTGCACGGAGAAACGCCGATGCGCTTCGAAGTGGCGCCGGGCGCGCTGACGGTTATCGTGCCGGCGGCTCTGCGGACGCCGCTCTTCGGGGTGCGGGCGGAGACGTCAGAAGCTGGCGGCGATCAGTCCGTCCGGCCCCGGGCGCACACGTAGGTGCGTTAGTAAGGACCACCGCCGAGCGCGCACGAAGCGGGCCCGGCGCGCGGATCACGGTTGGGGCAACCATACTGACGTCAGGCGACTTCTGCTGCTGGTTGAACGCTAGACCTGCGGCTGGGCCGTCGAGAAGTCGTCGAAGTTGTACTCCTCTTCCTTGCTGCGGAAGAGGCGGATGGCGCCGTAGGTAGCGGCGGCGAGACCGATGAGCACTACGAGCTTCTTCATCGCTGGTTCTCCTGACTAAGCGCCGTGCCCTTCACGGTATCGGCGCGCGGGGTTCCATGATATCGGCGAACCCCCGTGGCACGGGCGCGATCAAATGTAAAAAGAGTGCCTCTGAAGCTGGTGAAAAGTAGTAGCGCCAGTTGGGACCGCGCGCTGATAGCTCCTGTTGCGGCCGCAACGTACGATCTGCGCATGGCCGACTACGTGACGCTGCCGGAACGGCGCGTGCCGGTGATCGCGGAATGCGACGTGCTGGTCGTCGGCGGCGGGAGCGCGGGGATGTCGGCGGCGATCGCTGCGGCGCGGCAGGGCGCGGACGTCATCCTCGTCGAGCGGTACGGATATCTCGGCGGGCTGGCGTCGGGCGGACTGATCGTGCTGCTGCTGACGCTGGACGACGGCAACGGCCAGCAGGTCGTCGCCGGGCAATGCCAGGAGCTGGTCGAGCGGTTGCAGGCGCGCGACGCGTGCTTCTATCCGCCGTCCGGTGAGTGGGGCAACTACGACGAGGAGATGGTCGAGAAGTATCGGCGATGGGGGCTGGTGTGGGGCTCGGGGCCGCATCGCGTCCGGTACTCCGTGGCGTACGACCCGGAGGAGTTCAAGTTCGTCGCGAACGAGTGGGTGTTGGAGTCGAAGGTCCGGCTGATGTTCCATCGCTGGGCGAGCGACGTGGTGTACGACATGGAGCGTCCGCACGGGCGTCCGGCAGGGCGCATTTCGCACGTGGTGTTCACGTCGAAGGCGGGGCAACAGGCGGTGAAGGCGTCGTACGTGATCGACGCGACGGGGGACGGCGACGTGTTCACGATGGCAGGCGAGGCATCGGAAAAGGAGCAGGTGCATCCGTGGCTGTGGTTCCGGATGGCGGGCGCCCGCGACGTCGACGAGGCGCAGTCGAAGCGCGGAGCGTTCTTCTTCCGGACTGTGAAGGGTGGACAGGCGCTCATGCCGTGGGGCGCGGCGGAGCGCATCGAGCGGCGGATCGACGCGACGGACCCGGACGACCTGACGTTCGCGGAGGTCGAGTGCCGGCGGATGGTGATGGACGAAGTCGCGCGGCTGCGCGCGCAGGCGCCGGGCTTCGAGGAGACGTATCTCACGGACGTGGCGCTGACGCTGGGGATAACGGAGTCGCGGCGGCTCACCGGCGCGTACACGCTGGCGCGCGAAGACGTGGACAAGGTGTTCGACGATACGGTGGCGAGCACCGGCCACTGGACGAAGTACGGCGCGGTCTACCACATCCCGTATCGGAGCTTGCTGCCGCAGCGGACGTCGAACCTGCTGACGGTCGGGCGGTGCATCAGCGTGGACCACCGGGCGCACCACGCGACGAAGGAGATCCCGGCGTGCTTTGCGACGGGGGAGGCGGCGGGGGTTGCGGCGGTGCAGGCTCTGCGGGGATCGGCGGCGGTGCAGGATGTGGATGTGGCGGCGGTGCAGCGGACGCTGCGTGGGGTGGGGGCGTGGTTGCCGGAAACGACGGGCGAGCCTTAGGTCGGGTGTCCAGCGTTCGCTACGAACTCCGAACCGCTGGGCTTTGGAGGCCGACGATGTTGCCGTCCGGATCGTCCACGAGCGCGAACCGTTGGCCCCAGAACGCATCGATCGGTGCCAGATGGCCGGCGTAGCCCGCTGACGTCAGCTTCTCATACATCTCGCCCACTGCGTCTCGCGACGGCAGCGTGAAGTTCAGCGTGTTCGTTGGCGGGCCGGAGGGTTCGCGCCAGTTCGGATCGTAGCTGCGCGTCAGGTCGGCGGCGCCGAACTCGAGCCGAGCGCCTTCTCCCCACTCAGTGCGCGCGTGAGCAGTGCCGATGCGGGTGATCGTCAGCCCGAGCCGTTCGTAGAATGCGACGCTCGCGTCCATGTCGCGCACGAAGAGGTACACGACTGAGAGGATTGGTTGGCCGCGCTCTTTCATCGAATCGCGCTCCTGGTGGTGCGGTCACCCAAAGGGCTGAGTCAACGCGCGTGCACACTACGCGATGATCGCGACGGTGTCGAGCAGGCGTCGCGCCATCGGTAGATCGCCGCTGAGTGTCGCCGCACGCATCGCAGCGTTAGCCGTGATGCCCTTCGTCATCAGGCGCCACGCGGTGTCGTGATCGAGCGTCGCGGTTGCATCTGCTGATGCCCCGCCGTCTGTGAGATGCCAGCGGCCGTCCGCGCGGACCAGCGACCACCCGCCTCCGGCGTCGCCGGTGATCTCGAGGCGGACGTGCGTGCCGGCAGGTGCATCGACCGACGCGAACGTGCGCGGGAGTGCGCGGATGAATGTCTCGAGCACAGGGGCGGAGAACCGACGGTCGCGCAGGCCGGGCACGTCGAGCGCGTCGCGGATCTGCTGCTGGTGCGCCCATCGCTCCGTATACTCGCGCGCGACGTCTAACCAGACTGGCGCGGGCTCGTCGCCGGCCCAATTTACGGGCGTGCCGATGGCGTCGAGGTCGCGCGAGCGGAAGATCGGCAGCGTACGCTCGCCGGTGAAGACTAGCAGCTCGAGGATCAACTGCGGGCTGCACCTTCGCATCGCGGCGACCCACGTTTCGTTCTGGCGGTTGATGAACGCCACGAGATCGTCCCACGCGCCGTCGAACCAGGACGCCGTGTAGCCGTCTCGCTGGCGCGAGATGACGCCGATGTCATCGCCGACGATGTGCGTGGCGATGTCCTTGACCGACCAGCCTGGCAGCGCGCTCGGCGTGTCCCACTGCGATGCATCGAGCGATGAGAGTAGGCGGATAAGAGATGCGCGTTCGTCCGGGAACAGATCGAGGACGTGGACGGGCGGGAGCGGCTCGATGATGGTGGTCTACTCCGAAGGCTGCAACCGCTACGGACGGTTCGCGTCGAGGCCGCTGCGGTAGCCCTTCTTGTCCTGCAGTCCCTTCAGGCAGGCGATCTCGCCGCCGTGCATGCGGACGTGATGGCCGACGGTCAGGCGCAGGATGTCGAGGCCGTACCACTGCTCGATGTCCGGCGTCGAGAGGTCAGCCATGCGGCCGAGATCTTCTTCGGTGAGGGCGTCGGCGGTTTCGATGATGAAGGCGGTGATCGCGCGGCCATATTCGTGGAGCTGCGGCCAGTCGATCGACGGCTGCTCGAAGTCGTCGATGCCCTCGACGAGGCCGGTGCGACCGCGCCAGGGTCCTTCGTTCAACCGCGGGCGACGGAAGAGGCGCTGGTTCACATCCTCATCGATGTTGCGGACGATGTGCGCGTAGGTCGCGGCGATCGTGTTGGCGCGCCCGGGTGGCTGCCATAACGCCTGTTCGGGCGTGACGTCAGAGACGATGCGCTCGAGCCAGTCAAAGGCGTTGCGGGCCTGCCAGCGGAATTCTTCGAGGGCCGTGTATGCGGACATGCGTCAATCCCGCGTTGGACCATCAGTATCCGTGCCACCCCACCCCGGGCGGCCACATGGGGCCGCCCCTACAAAGCGCGACTCGCCGCGCTCGCCTACTTTGCGGGAGTTGGGCCTTCTTCGATCACGTGCTCGAGGATGGCGAGGCCCTGCTCGAGCTCCTCTTCGCTCACGGTGAGCGGCGGGGCGAGGCGCACGGCGTTCGGGCGGACGTTGTTGACGATCAGTCCGCTCTCGAGGGCGGCGTTGGTGACGCGCTCGCCGATGTCGGTCGAGAACTGGATCGCCCAGAGGAGGCCTTTGCCGCGGATGCCGGTGACGCGCTCGCAGCGGTCGAGCAGGGAGTTCAGGCGGCGCTCGACGATCTGGCCCTTGCGCGCGACCTGAGCCGGGATGTCGTTCTCGATGATGTAGCGCATGACCTCGTAACCGGCGCGCGTGGTGAGCGGCTCGCCGCCGTAGGTCGTGCCGTGGTCGCCGGGCGTGAACACGGCGCAGTGCTCCTTCGAGAGCACGGCTGACAGCGGGACGCCGCCGCCGATGCCTTTGCCGAGCGTCATGACGTCGGGCTCTATGCCGTACAGCTCGTAGGCGAAGAGTGCGCCCGTGCGTCCGCATCCGGTCTGCACCTCGTCGAGGATCAGCAGGATGCCCTTGTCATCGCACCACTCGCGGAGCTGCGGGAGGTAGTCGTCGTCCGGGACGTTGATGCCGCCTTCGCCCTGGATCGGCTCGAGGAACACGGCGACGGTTCGGTCGGAGGTCGCGTTCTTGATGGCATCGATGTCGTTGAAGGGGACGTGCACGAAGCCTTCGGGGAGCGGGGCGAACGGCGCCTTGTAGCGCTCGGTGCCTCCAGCAGTTACGGCCTGCAGCGTGCGGCCGTGGAAGGCATCGATCGTGACGATGAATTCGTACGCGCCGTTCTTCTTCTCCTTGCCCCACTTTCGCGCGAGTTTCAGCGCAGCCTCGTTCGCCTCGGCGCCGCTGTTCATGAAGTAGACGCGGTCGAGCGCGGAGTTCTCGACGAGCAGCTCGGCGAGCTGGAGCTGGGGGATGGAGTAGAACTGGTTCGAGACGTGGATCAGCTCGTTGGCCTGCTCGGTGAGGGCTTTCACGAGCACGGGGTGGCAGTGACCCAGGCTCACCGTTGCCGGCCCGCCAAAGAAGTCCAGGTACTCGCGGCCTTCGTCGTCCCAGAGGCGCGTGCCCTCGCCGCGGACGGTGAGGAGGGGCATGCGCCGTCCCGTCCGCATGAAGTACTTCGATTCGATCTCGCGCCAGTCGCTCATATCAGTGTCCTTCGAGCCCGCAGAATATCACGTTTGTTTGTGCGCGATCGGCGCGGGCTCCCTGTGAAGATCAGTTTCGCGCCGACGGGCCCTCTCGCGGAGGACTCTCGCGCTCTTCGTACTCCTCATCCGCCTCGTCGTCCTCGTACGCCTCTTCGTCTTCAGCGTCCTCCTCTTCATACTCGTCGTCTTCGGGCTGAACGACATGGGCCGGGTGGCTGAAGAAGCGGAAGTACGCGAGCAGCACCAGGAAGATGAGCGAGACGATGAGCATCAGCGCGCCGTCCTGGAAGTCGCGGTCGCGCGAGATGAACAGGTCGTAGATGGTCGGCAGCACGACGGCGGTCAGACCGGCGTACGGAACCCAGGCGAGGAGCGGGTAGTCTTCCCGGCGCCATGCGAGGAGGCCGTAGATCGGCGCGAGGATGAGCATGTGCGCGCCGACGACGCGCTCGGCCGAGGCGCTGTTCTTCGCGAAGGAGAGCGCTCCGACACCCTGGGTCAGCAGGGAGAAGCCGGCGAAGAACGTCCAGATCGCGAGGAGCGCCAGCACGATGCGCTGGGCTTCGTAGACGCTGATGACCGCGATCGGGCTGTCCAGGGCGTGTCGCTCTGGCGCCTCGTCATCGCGTGGTGCGGGTGCGCCCGCCATGTCAGAGAGTATCCGTCTGGCGTGGCAGGTTGGTCAGGAAAGCGACCAGGAAGGCGCCGGCGACGAGGATCGGGATTATCACCTCCGTCGCGCCGACGTCGCCGCGCGCCCAGTGGAAGGTGGCGGAGAACAGCGCGATGAACTGCTCGAGCGAGGCGAGCCAGAGGATGAAGCGGTACCGGATCGGATTGCGCGCGGCGTAGAGGTAGGCGATGGCCAAGACCGCGGTTGCGCCGCTGAGCGAGCGGCCGCCGAGCACGCCATCGATGCCATCGATCCGGAGGAGTGAGGTGTTGCCGAGCTCCAGCAGGAAGGCGAGGAGATCCCAGGCGGCGAGCAGGACGAGGATGAGTTGGAGACGCGCCTGCGAGGCGGGTGTGAGGCGTGTGAGGGGACGAGCTTGCAATCCGCGCCTCCGGCCGACGTGATTCTATCACGCGACGTTTTTCCAGCAGCGCGCGGCGCCGCGCGTGAATCGGACATAACGTTTGGGCGTAATCTCATCGCGTTGTCATACGGACGTCACGATCGTGTAATGCCGGCCAGCGGCGCGTGTGATTCATATGGTGCGGCAATCGATCTAACCTGCTGCTTTGTGCCGGGTGGCGGCTGGCGCACGAGGGCGAGCGAAAGGGAGGCCCGACATGCAAGAAGACATGCGAAGGGACCAGGAACACGCCCGAGATTTGGACCGCGCATACATACAGAGCCGAGTCATCGAAAACGGGCTGGAGCAGCTTGCGGTGACGCTCGAGGACGTCGATCCGGCGATCCGACAAGATGTCTCGGCGTGTGCCGAGCAATTCGAGACGTGCGTGCACCAGCTGCGCGACGCGCAACGGCGCACAACGCCCGATCCGCCGAAGCGTGCGGCTGTGCGTGAGCGCGCCGCAGCCAAGCGATAGGGCGGGTTCTTTCTCCCACTGGTTGACGCTGATTCTGTTCGGAGGTGCGTGATGACTTCCCAGCCGGAGTATCGAACCCGTCCGGACGCCTGGCAGACGACGCTGCCGGCGCGCGCACTGCGTCGCGTCGGCCGGCACTGGGTGATCGACCGGCACGTGCGGCGGTACTGTCAGCCGCTGACCGTGACGCGCGACGACAGCCGCGAGGTCAGCGGACCCGCGGTCGTGATGGTTAACCACACGTCGCACTTCGATACGCCACTCGCGCTATCGGTGCTGCCGGAGCGGCTGCGGAGCAAGATCGCCGTCGCGGCCGCGGCGGACCGCTTCTATCGCGAGGGGAAGCGGGGGTGGTGGTTCTCGCTGTTCTACAACACGTTTCCGATCGACCGCCGCGGCGGCGGCGCTTCGACACTCGACTATCCGGTGTCGCTGCTCAAACGCGGATGGTCGGTGTTGATCTACCCAGAAGGGACGCGGTCCGAGACGGGCCAGATCGGGCAGTTCCACCACGGCGCGACTTTCCTGGCGATGCGCGCACGCGTGCCGGTGATCCCGATCGTCAGCGAAGGACTCCGCGACGTGATGCCGAAGGGGCAACGGTCGCCTCGGCCGTCGGCGGTGCGGGTGCGAGTTGGCGCGCCGGTGTGGCTGGACCACGGGTCGTCGATCCAGGAGGGGACGGAGCGGCTAGAGGCAGCGATGCGCGCGCTGGCGGGCGAGACGCAGGCGGCCGCGGAGCGCATCGAGGCAGCGGTGCTCGCGGGGCGAGCGGGTTAGACCACTCGGCGGAACCGGGCGGCGATCGGCGATCGGCGCGACAGCAGCCGACGCGCTTTTCTATGAAGCGCACTGCGCCTGCGTGAGATCGACCGTTGCCTCCGGGAGCGACGGCGGCTGCTCGAAGGCTGGGTGCGTGAAGTCGAAGAACTCGAGCATCGGGTCAGATTGGGCGTCTCGAGCCGTGAGGGACGGCAGCCCGAACCGGGTCTCGATGAAGCGCAGGATCGACGTGTGATCGTGCACGACGTGCGAGACGAAGCTCTTTCGCGCGAACGGCGAGACGACGACGGCGGGCACGCGGATCCCGTAGTGGTCGAAGCCGGCCGCCTCGTCGGTGTTCTTCAGCGACGGTGGAACGTCGTCGGGCGCTGGAGCGGCGGGCGGGGCGACGTGGTCGTAGTACCCGCCGTGCTCGTCATACGTGAGGAACAGCGCGGATGACGTCCAGGTGGGACTCTTGAACAGCGCATTGATGATGTCGGCAACGAACTTCTCGCCGACCTGCACATTAGAAGGTGGATGCTCGTCGTTCTGGGCGTTCTTGCCGCCGCTGAACTGTGGGTCGATGAACGCGACCTGTGGTAGCGTCCCCGCGGCGGCATCCGCGAAGTACTCGGTGAGCGGCACAACATGCGACTTCGCCTCGTTCCTCACGTATGCGAACTCGTTCGCGACGGCGAGGTTGGAGTAGTAGACCTTCCAGCTGACTCCGCCCTCGTCGAGCAGGTTGAAGATCGAACGCTGGTCGAACTCGGACGATGCTTTCGGCAGGTCGTTCTCGACGTGACCGAACGACGTGCCCGCGAGGAGGTAGAGGCGGTTCGGGATGGTGCGGGTCAACGCCGGCGCGAAGTAGCGGTCGCCGATGGCAAATGTGCTGTACAGCGCGTAGTAAAACGGAAGCTCCTGCTCCGTGTAGTAGCCCATCGTGCGGCTGCCGGTCGGATCCGTTGCGGTGACGTTCTGGCGGGTGAAGCCGTCCATCGCGCCGCCGTCCCACTCGCGGTGCGTGCCGTTCCAGGAGTGGTCGAGGTCGGCGACCTCGCAGAGGTTGGTCTGGTGAAATGCAGCGATGGGCGGGGCGTCCGGGTTCGTGGGGTCAGGGTTCGAAGCGTCGGCCGGCTCGGCTTCGACGTCGAGCTGCGGTGCGTACGCTTTGAGGTGGCCGAAGTAATGATCGAAGGACCGGTTCTCCTGCATCAGGACGACGACGTGTTCGATGCTGGAGATGCTGGCGGTCGGATCCGACGTCGCGGATGTCTTTGCTTCGTTGGAGGATGAGCAGGCAGCAGCGGCGATCAGGCAGGTCGTCGCCAAGGCGATCGGCAGCGCGCGCCGACTTGCACTTCCGCGTGCGGGTAGCATTCGCGAAGTCTATCCCACGGTCCGTCGGCGGCTCGAAGCATGAGTTCCGTGGCGTGCGGTGGGGATCTGCGCCGCCGGGAACTTCGTCGAGGCGTAGGACTGGGTGGTGGTCATCGCGTTGTTCCTCCGCTTAGCTCTTCGATACGCACAGGTTGCCAGGCGGGGCAAACGTGCGATCCTAAATGCTCATTACCACTTCTTACGTGCATCCTAAGCCGATCTGAGAAGATCGCTAACCGCGCCCGATTCGGCGAAAACCGGATCGCAACACTTGCTGCCGACCCCTCCCGGTATCGTTGAGGTGGACTCAGACTGGAGCGTGATGTCCGACTACATCATCGAAGCGCGCGGGCTCTACAAGAGCTACGGATCGACGCCGGCGGTCCAGGGGATCGACGTCGTACTCGAGCGCGGGGGCGTGTTCGGCGTGCTCGGACCGAACGGGTCGGGCAAGTCGACGACGGTGCGCATGCTGCTCGGGCTGGCGCGGCCTGACCGGGGGACGGTGAAGCTCTTCGGCAGGCCGCTCGCGGAGGGCATCCCGGGCCTGCTCGGGCGGGTCGGCGCGGTCGTCGAGACGCCAGCGTTCGTGCCGTACCTGTCCGGGCGCGACAACCTGCGGCTGCTCGACCGTTACACGCCAGGCGCCGGCGACGATGCCATCGACGCGGTGCTGCGGCGGGTGCATCTCGAGGAGGCGGCGGACCGGCGGTTCAAGGGGTATTCGCTGGGCATGAAGCAGCGGCTCGGCATCGCGGCGGCGATCCTGCACGACCCGGAGCTGATCATCCTCGACGAGCCGACGAACGGCCTCGACCCGCAGGGCACGCGCGAGGTGCGCGAGCTGATCCCGGAGCTGGCTGCCGAAGGGCGGACCGTCGTGCTGTGCAGCCACCTGCTGCACGAAGTTGAGCAGGTGTGCGACCGGGTCGCGATCTTCCAGCGAGGCAAGCTCATCGCGCAGGGGACTACCGCCGAACTGGTCGGCGAGCACATCGAGTACGAGATCCGGCTGCCGGAGATCGACGCCGCAGAGACGGCCGTCACACATCCCGGAGGCGCTGCTGAACTTCAACGGCGACTCGCTGATGCGGGCGAACGGCAACTTCAGCTCGGCGGGCACGGGACCATTCATCTTCGGATCCGGCGATGCGCCGATATGGCGCGCACTGCTGATCCTGGCGCTGTGGGCTTCGGGGCTGCTGATCTTCGCGCTGTGGCGATTTCAGACGCGGGACATCCAGGAATAGCTCCCGCGACAGAGGCGGCGCGCCAGCGCTCAGCAGCCGCCGGCGAACGGCTTGCCCGGCGCCCACATGTTCCACGATGCGATCCGCGCCCATGACTCGGCCGCCTGCGACCAGTTGTGGAGGATCACGTTCTGGGCACCGACGTCCGCTGATCTCGCCAGGCCAACGAACACCATGACGATGGCGAGGTTGTAGTCGGCGCCGTCGTTGCCGCGCCATAGCGGTGCCGCCAGGACGTTGTTCCCGTCGCTGCGGGTCACGTCGTAGCGCAGGTAGAGAGTGCGTCCCGGCGGGAGGAAGAACCCGGCCAGGGCGGCCGCCGCCCAACCGGCGCCGCACTGATAGCCGACCGGCGTGTTCATGCCGAGGAGGCGCACGGTGCGCCCGTCCTGGCATCTGAACGACTGGCCGTCGATCACCGAGGCGACGACGCAGGGATCGCCGGGCGGGCGGTTGCCACGGACGGCGCGCAGGGCTTCCGCCATGTTGGCGCGGCCGTAGCCCGACCATCCGGGCGTGCCCGCGGGCGGCACGGCAGTCGCGCTCTCTTCGATCGTGTTGATGATGCTGCCGGGGGAGAGGCCGGGGTTCAGGGAGAGCATGAGCGCGGCGAGGCCGGAGACTTGCGGCGCGGAGAACGACGTGCCGTCGCCGTGGGCCCACGGACCCTGGGACACGCAGGGCAGGATGACGTTGCAGCGGCTCGCAGGCACCGGACCGAAGACGTCCTGCCCTACGGCGCTCACGCCGATCTCGGGACCCCAGTCGGAGAACGGCGCTCGCGCGGAGGGATCACTCCTCGATCCGGCGGCGACCGCGAGCACGCCGGGCACGCGCGCCGGGAACTCGACCGACGAGCTTCCGCGGTTGCCAGCCGCGGCGACGACGACCGCTCCACGGAAGCCCGCCTCGGCGATCGCGTCGCGGATGAGCTGCGAGTCCTGCAGACCACCGAGACTCAGGTTGATGACGCGGGCTCCGTTTCGCGCGGCGTAGCTGATGCCGCGAGCGGTCGATACCTCGTCACCTGCGCCGTAGCAGTCAAGGACCTTCACCGACATGATGCGGACGTTTCGCGCGACGCCGACGACGCCGACGTTGTTCGCCGCGGCGGCGATCACGCCGGCGACGAAGGTGCCGTGGCCGATGTCGTCGTTGATGAAGCCGTTCGTCTCATTGTGGCACCCGGGCGAGCTGTCGCTGACGAACGAGCAGCCGTTCGTGTCATCGACGCAGCCATTGTTGTCGTCGTCGAGGCCGTTGTTGGCGATCTCGCCCGGGTTCACCCAGGTGTTCTGCTGGAGGTCGGGGTGGGTGACGGACACGCCGGTATCCACGACGGCGACGACGATGCTGGGCGAGCCGGTGGTGATGTCCCACGCCGCCGGCGCGGCTTCGGCCTGGAGGTAGGGATACTCGTCGCCGAAGAGCGGGTCTGAGGGGGTATCGGCCGCCGACACGCGGGCGCTGGGTTCGACGTAGCGCACGCCCGCGATCGCCTCGACGTGGCGTAGCGAGGTGGCGTCGTCGGGGCCGTCGGCCTCGATGGCGTGCACGTCATCGAATTGCGCGCGGACGGTGAAACCGAGTGACTGAAGGCGCGCCGCGGCGTCGTTCATGTCGCGGTCGGGTTGCACGGACACGACGAAGGAAGACCGCGGAATATGTCGTTGTGCGCCGGCCGTGAACAACGCGGCGAACGCGGCGATGGCGATCAGCATCAGTGCGGCAAGCCAACGGCGCATTATCTTTTTCCGATCTTTGAAATATACGTTGCAATGGTCCGGAGTGGAGCGTATGATAGCGCAACCTACATAAAGGCGGGGAGCAATGAGAAACATTAAATGGCTGGCACGCCATGTGCCAGGCGTGCGCGGCGCATCGGTCCTGCTCTTGCTGATCGCCGGCGTGATGGCGCTCGGCGCGCGGTGCATCGACCGGACGAGCACGTACGTCGATTCGGACGGCTACACCCACATCACCGGCGAGATGGCGAACGAGACCACCATCCAGGGCACGCGGATCAATGTGCTCGGCACGCTGTTCGACGCTAACAACAACGTCGTCGCACAGAAGGTGGCGCCCACGTGCCCTCCGGACCTGCAGGGGAACACCGAGATCTCCTTCGACATCCGATTCGATAACCCGAGCCTTCCGCCATGGACCCGCTACGAGGTGCGTCCGATTTCGGGCGTGACGCTGTCGTCTCCGCTGCCTGATCCGCACGTCGTGCTGTTCCACGCGGACGCCGCCCGCTTCGTCGTGCCGCCGGTCATCCCCGGGTTCCCGATTACCGACAAGGACGTCCTCTTCGCGTTTGAACTGCGCAACCAGACGGATACCGCGTACGACGGCGCGCAAATGTGTGCTGCGGTATTGGACCAGGCCGGAAACTTCGTACTCGTCACAAGCGACGAGCTGGTTTCGCGAACTGCGAGTGGGGGAGTGACGCCGGCGATTATTGGTCCGCAGGCGCTCGGAACCGTGTACGGGATCGCGAGGAACGTGCCGAAGGGTCCAGTCCAGGTGCGCGCCTGGATATGGTTCGGACAGAAGGGCGCGCCGACGTCGCAGTACCAATACGTGACGACGGGGTTGGTGACGATCCGCACGATCTCAGCGCCCTAGGCGGCGATCATTGCGCGAGTGCGACGGGTATTCGGCGCCGTGCGGTCCAGGGCCCCATCGACCGGCGGAGCGATGGCCGCTTCCGGCCGCGGTCACATAGACTCCGATCGTGCTAGATGACGCCCCCGATACTGCACTCCCGCGCCTGCTGAAGCAGCTCGATCTGGATCGGCTGGACCGAGACCTGTTCCTGGGCGATCCCGGCGAGGGGCAGTTCCGGCTGTTCGGAGGGCTCGTAGCGGCGCAGTCTGTCGTGGCCGCGTACCGGACCGTCGAGGAAGGCGCGATGCATTCGCTGCACGCGTACTTCCTGCGCCCCGGGCGCCACGACGTGCCGATCAGGTACGTGGTGTATCGCATCCGCGACGGGCGGACGTTGACGACGCGAGACGTCGTCGCGTACCAGTCGGGCGAGGCGATCTTCAATCTTTCGTGCAGCTTCGCGAAGCCGGAGGAGGGCGTCTCGCGCGACGAGCCGGCGCCGGAGGTGCCGGGGCCGGAGGGGCTGCCGCAGTGGGAGTTCGCGCGCCTGGACCGGGATGAGGATCGCGAGATGGTGCGACGGTTCGAGCGGGACAGCCCGGTGGAGCTGCGAGCCATCGATGCGGGGCTGCAGCCGGAGACGGCGATCCCGACGCGGCGGGTGTGGATGCGGGTGCGGGGCGAGCTGCCGGACGACGAGGTGATCCACGCCGGGCTGCTCGCGTACGCGAGTGACCGCGGGGTAATCGCGACGGCGCGAATCCCACACGGCTTCGGCCGCGGCGGGCATGCTTCGGCGAGCCTGGACCACGCGATCTGGTTCCACCGGCCGCCTCGATTCGACGGATGGGTCCTGTACACGAGCGAGAGCCCGGTCGCGCACTCGGCGCGGGCGCTGATCTACGGGCAGATGTACAGGCAGGACGGTGTGCGGATCGCGTCGGTGGTGCAGGAGGGGCTGATCCGGACGCCGCGGGATGGGCCGGCGAAGTAGCGGTCAGCCGTCAGCGTTCAACTATCAGCTCCACCCAGCCCCCACCGATTCGCCACCCTCTAGCTTTCAGCTTCGCTATCGTGAGCGCGTGAGCGCACCAATCGAGAAGCTGCTGATCGCTAATCGAGGCGAGATTGCGATCCGGATCGCGCGGGCGGCGGCGGAGCTGGGCATCGCGACGGTCGCGGTGTACTCGGAGGACGACGCGCGGAGCCTGCACGTGGTGCGCGCGGACGAGGCGCGTGCGCTGAGGGAGCGGGGCGCGGCCGCGTATCTCGATGCGGCACAGATCATCGAGGTCGCGCGCGAGGCGAGATGCGACGCGATCCACCCGGGGTACGGGTTCTTGAGCGAGAGCGCGGGGTTCGCGCGCGCTTGCGCGGACGCCGCGATTCGCTTCGTCGGGCCGCGGGCGGAGATCCTGGAGCTATTCGGGGACAAGGCGCGGGCGAGGGCGCACGCGGAGAGCCTCGGCGTTGCGGTGCTGGCGGGGACGTCTCGTGCGGCGACGATCGAAGACGTGCGGGCGTTTCGCGCGTCGCTCGGGGATGATGCGGCGATCGTGATTAAGGCGGTGGCTGGAGGCGGCGGGCGGGGGATGCGCGTCGTGCGCGCGGGGGAGGATCTCGACGAGGCGTACGCGCGGTGCCAGTCGGAGGCGCGGGCGGCGTTCGGCGATCCGGCGGTGTACGTCGAGCGGGTATTGCCGCGGGCGCGGCACATCGAACTGCAGATCGTCTGCGACGGATCGGGCGCGGTCACGCACCTGTGGGAGCGGGACTGCACGCTGCAGCGGCGGCACCAGAAGCTGATCGAGATCGCGCCGAGCCCGGCGATCTCGACCGAGATGCGCGAGCGGATCATCGCCGCGGCGGTGAAGCTCGCGGAGAGCGTGCGATACGAGAGCCTCGGGACGTTCGAGTTTCTCGTGGATCTGGATGACGCCGGCGAGAGCTTCTACTTCATCGAGGCGAACCCGCGGCTGCAGGTGGAGCACACAATCACAGAGGAGATCACCGGCATCGACCTGGTGCAGGCGCAGCTGCAGATCGCGGGAGGGCGATCGCTCGCGGAGTTGGGACTGCGGCAGTCCGACCTGCCGGAACCGCGCGGGTATGCGATCCAGCTGCGGATCAACATGGAGACGATGGATGCGAGCGGCGCGCCGAAGCCTTCGGGCGGGACGCTTGCGGCGTTCGAGGTGCCGTCGGGGCCGGGGATCCGCGTCGATGCGTTCGGCTATGCAGGATACGCGACGAGCCCGGCGTTCGACTCGCTGCTCGCGAAGTTAATTGTCCATTCATCGTCGTCCGACTTCGGGTCCGTCGTCGCACGTGGCAGTCGAGCACTGGGCGAGTTCCGGATTGGCGGCGTGGCGACAAACATCCCATTGTTGCGCGCGATCCTGCGGCACGCCGATTTCGCCGCGAGCCGCACAGACACCCGGTGGATAGAGGAGCACATCGGCGAGCTGATCGATGGTGCAGAGTCCGATCCGGCGCCGCCGTTCTTCGGCTCGACGTCCGGCGTCGCGGCGTCGCTGGCGGGCGTGAAGGTGGATCCGAACGATCCGCTGGCCGTGCTGCATCACGGGAAGTCGGAGACCGATCCGGCGATTGCGTCGGCGCGGGTCGACGAGGAGTTCGGCGACGGCGTGGTGGCCGTCCGCGCGCCGATGCAGGGGACGGTGATCGAGATCGACGTGAGCGGCGGCGAGACGGTCCGCGCGGGGCAGCGGCTGCTGATCATGGAAGCGATGAAGATGGAGCACGTGATCTCCGCGCCTTCGGCGGGGCGGATTGAGGGCGTGCTGGTGTCGGTGGGCGACGCGGTGTTCGAGGGGCATCCGCTCGTGGTGCTGGAGCCGGTGGATGCGGACATTGCGGAGGCCGGCGATCGCGACGAGATCGATCTCGAGGCGATCCGCGCGGACCTCGCGGAAGTGCACGAGCGGCACGCGGCGGGGCTCGATGATTCGCGCGCGGAGGCGGTGGCGCGGCGGCGGAATACGGGCCAGCGCACGGCGCGGGAGAACATCGAAGACTTATGCGACGACGGATCGTTCGTCGAGTACGGGCCGCTTGTGATCGCGGCCCAGCGTCGCCGGCGATCGCTCGAGGACCTGATCGCGAACACGCCGGCGGATGGGTTGGTCGCGGGAACGGGGCGCGTGAACGGCGATCTCTTCGACGACGCGCGGTCACGGGTGATCGCGATGTCGTACGACTACACGGTGCTGGCGGGGACGCAGGGGCAGCAGAACCATCGCAAGAAGGACCGGATGTTCGAGCTGGCGGAGAAGTGGCGGCTGCCGATCGTGTTCTTCACGGAGGGCGGCGGCGGGCGGCCTGGCGACACCGACGGCATCGGCGTGGCGGGGCTGGACTGCATGGCGTTCCACTACTTCGGACGGCTGAGCGGGCTAGTGCCGCTCGTCGGCGTGAATTCCGGGCGGTGCTTCGCGGGCAACGCGGCGCTGCTGGGCTGCTGCGACGTCGTTATCGCGACGAAGAACTCGAACATCGGCATGGGCGGCCCGGCGATGATCGAGGGCGGCGGGCTCGGCGTCTTCCGCCCGGAAGAGGTCGGGCCGATCGGCGTGCAGGCGCGGAACGGCGTCGTGGACATCGCGGTCGAGGACGAAGCGGAAGGCGTGCGGGCGGCGAAGCAGTACCTCTCGTACTTCCAAGGCGCAGTCGAGCGTTGGTCGTGCGTGGACCAGCGGATGCTTCGCGCGCTGATCCCGGAGAACCGTCGGCGGAGCTACGACATCCGGTGGGTGATCTCGGTGCTGGCGGACGAGGGCTCGGTGCTAGAGCTGCGGCGCGGGTTCGGGGTGGGGATGGTGACGGCCCTGATCCGGATCGAAGGGCGGCCGCTGGGGCTGATCGCGAACAACCCGATGCACCTGGGCGGCGCGATCGACAGCGACGGCGCGGACAAGGCTGCGCGATTCATGCAGCTCTGCGACGCGTTCGACCTGCCGATGCTCTCGCTGTGCGACACGCCGGGGATCATGGTCGGGCCGGAGGTGGAGAAGACGGCGCTGGTGCGGCACGCATCGCGGATGTTCGTCACGGGCGCGAGCATCAGCGTGCCGTTCTTCACGATCATCCTGCGGAAGGGCTACGGGCTGGGCGCGCAGGCGATGGCCGGCGGCAGCTTCAAGGCGCCGATGTTCACGGTGGCGTGGCCGACGGGCGAGTTCGGCGGCATGGGCCTCGAGGGGGCGGTGAAGCTGGGCTACCGCAACGAACTGGCTGCGATCGACGACCCGGAGAAGCGTCGCGCGCTGTACGAGGAGATGGTCGAGCGGATGTACGAGCGCGGGAAGGCCGTGAACACGGGATCGCACTTCGAGATCGACGACGTGATCGACCCGATGGAGTCCCGGGCGTGGATCACGTCGGCGCTGCGGTCGGCGCCGGCGGCGGCGGCGCGGGTGGGGAAGAAACGATCGATGGTGGATACGTGGTGATGGTGCGCACGGCCCAGCAACCTATCGGTTCCGGCTTCGGCCCAGCATCAACGGCCACGGATGTCATTGACGGCATCGACCTGTCAGGGAAGGTCGCGATCGTCACGGGTGGGCACTCGGGCATTGGGAAGGAGACGACGCGGGCCCTGCGGTCTGCCGGCGCGCAGCTGATTGTGCTCGCGCGCGACCGCGACCGAGCGGCGGCCGAGCTGCGGGGCGTCGATGTGGAGGTTGAAGCGCTCGATCTGCTCGAACCCAGGTCGATCGACGGGTTCGCGGAGGAGTTCCTTGCGTCCGAACGCCCGGTGCACATCGTTGTGAATAGCGCGGGATTGCGGGCGTGCCGCTGACGCGAGACGCGCGCGGATACGAGTCGTGCTTTGCGACGAATCATCTCGGGCACTTCCAGCTTGTGACGCAACTACTGCCGGCGCTCCGACGTGCGAACGGCGCGCGTGTCGTTGCTGTCTCAGCCTGGGCGCACAGCCGCGCGCCGATGGACTTCGACGATCCGCACTTCGAGCGTCGCGCATACGATCCGGGCACGGCGTACGCACAGTCGAAGACCGCAAACGTCCTGTTCGCCGTGGCGCTAGACGAGCGCGAACGAGGCAACGGCGTGCGTGCGTTCTCGCTGCATCCCGGCAGCATCGTCGGCACCGGCCTCTCGAGAGACACACCGCCGCAAGCGCTCCGCGCGCTGGGACTGATCGACGGGGAAGGCAGGCCGATCATCGATCCGGCGAACAACAAGAAGACCGTCGAACAGGGAGCGGCAACGAGCGTCTGGTGTGCGACGAGCCCGCAGCTCGACGGCATGGGCGGTGTCTACTGCCAGAACTGCGACGTCGCGCCGCTGGTCACGGGCGACGTTGGCGCGAATCCGGTCGGATCGTTTGCTCTGGGCGTAATGCCGCATGCCATCGATCGAGACGCCGCAGAGCTCTGGCGGATGAGCGAGAAGCTTCTACGCACTCCCTAAAGCAGGAGTCGGCTAGCCGGCTTTCGCGATTTCCTGCCGGCGGGTCTTGGCGCGCTCGCGGGCGGTGGTGCGGATCGTGAGCATCAGCCAGAAGACGAACCATCCGGCGAATGCGAACGATGCGAGCGTGACGCGCGTCGGGTCCTGCACGGGTTTGATCTCGACGTCTTCGTGCGTGACGTCGATCACCGCCACGGGCGAGGATGATCCACCGCCGCCGCCACCGCCGCCCTCGCCTTCGCCGGCGCCCTCTCCATCGCCGTCCTTGTCGCGTCCGGTGCCCATGCCGCGCCCGAAGCCGAGGCCGTAGCCGAAGCTGACGCGGGCGACGGGAATCAGCGTGTGGCCGTCCTTCTCGATCGGGGAGCCGAAGCAGACGCCGGCGCCCATGCGCTCCGGAATATCGCCGACCGTGCGGACCAGCTCCTCGGTTGTCGTCGTAGTGTCCATCAGCGTCTCCTCCTTCGCATCGCCAACTTCACAAGCAGCGCCATCATCGGCGGCGCGAGCCAAGCCAGGCGCCGGGCCATCGAATGCTCCTCGATCGAGATGCGCCTAACCGTGTCGCCGTCATCGACCACGACGGCGACCGGCTCGCGTTGCTCGATCATGTGATGCATCGTGAAGGATTCGCGATGCGTCGGCACGTCGATACCGCGGTGCCGGACGATGAACTCGATGCGGCGTCCGTCGCGGTCGAGCAGGCGTTCGGTGCGCTCTTCGTTGATGAGTCTCATCGTTTCCGATCCTGCTCCATCATGCGACGAAGAACGCGGACGTACAACACCGATCTAAGTGGGGAATGCTGCGGAATCATCATTTGCCGGAGGATGGCGGAGCGGGGGGCTGTTGATGCTTGCGCAGGGAAGAGCGATAGTATGAGTGTGAAATACGTCACAAATGGCTCCGGGAGCGGAGAGGTCAATCGGCGGCGGCCGCACGTTGTCATCGTGGGGGCGGGGTTCGGGGGACTGCGGGCGGCCAAGGCGCTGCGGAAGGCGCCGGTGGACGTGACTGTCGTGGACCGGCGCAACTTCCACACGTTCCTGCCGCTGCTTTATGAGGTGGCTTCGGCTGGGCTGAAGGCGGACGACATCGCCCAGCCGGTGCGGGCGATCCTGCGCGGGTCGCGCAACGTGCGCTTTCGGATGGCGGACGTGCAGCGCATCGACCTGGACGGGCGGCGCGTGATCACGGACACCGGCGTCATCGCGTACGACTACCTGATCCTGTCGGCCGGCAGCGCGACGAACTTCTTCGGCATGCGGGCGGTGGCGGAGCGGGCGCTGGGGCTGAAGGACCTGGCGGAGGCGACGGCGGTGCGCAATCGCGTGCTGCGCAGTTTCGAGCAGGCGACGCTCACCGCCGATCCGGCCGTGAGGCATCGGCTGATGACGACCGTCATTGTCGGCGGCGGGCCGACGGGGGTGGAGCTGGCGGGAGCGATGGCGGAGCTGAAGCGTCACGTGCTGCCGCGCGACTATCCGGACCTCGATCTGTCGGAGGCGCGAGTGATCCTGGTCGAGGCGTCGGGCGAGCTGCTGGCGGCGCTGCCGTTGCGACTGCGGCGCAAGGGGCTGGAGCAGCTCGTATCGCTCGGCGTCGAGGTGCGGTTGAACGCGCAGGTGTCGGATATCGACGACGGCGGCGTTGTGCTGAAGTCGGGCGATCGCATCGAGTCGGCGAATGTCGTCTGGGTGGCGGGGGTGCGCGGTGAGACGCTGGGCGAGGCGATCGACGGCGTCGAGCTGGGGCCGGGACGGCGGATCAGGGTCGAGCCGACGATGCGGATCGCCGGGCGTCGCGAAGCGTATGCGGTGGGAGACATCGCATATCTCGAGGGGCGGGGTGGCCGGCCGTATCCGATGCTGGCGCAGGTGGCGATGCAGCAGGCGTCGTTCGCGGCGGCGAACATCATGCGGGACATGTGCGGCGAGGCGCCGAAGACGTTCCGTTACCACGATCGTGGCACGATGGCGACGATCGGGCGACGGAAGGCGGTGGCGGAGGTGTTCGGCCTGCAGTTCAGCGGGCTGCTGGCGTGGATGCTGTGGCTGACGGTGCACCTCATCGCGCTGATCGGGCTGCGGAACCGTGTCGTGGTGCTGTTGAACTGGATCTGGAACTACTTCCAGTACGACCGGGCGAACCGGCTGGTGACGGATGAGATGGCGGCGGGAGAGCTCCAGTCCGTGGCGCCGGCACGACCGGCGGAACCGGTTTCGACCGAAGCTCGTCGGGGCCTGACGGCCAGGGACTAGGCAGCGGCCCCTCAACCTCACTGATCCGGTTGTCCATTTCGTGCGAAGAACCGGCGACTGCCGGTCTCCCCGCACGGAAGGCGAATCAGATTGCGCATCGGGATTCGGGGCTTCGCCGGACTGCTGGCCGGGTGCATCGCGGTGGCGATGCTCGCGGTGGTTGGGCGGCCATCGGCGGCTTCGGCGCACCCGCTCGGGAACTTCACGATCAACCACTATGACCGGGTAGAGGTGTCCGATTCGGGCATCACGGTGTTCTCGGTGCTCGACATGGCGGAGATCCCGGCGTTCCGGGAGCGGCAGGGGATCGACGTGAACGGCGATGGGGCTGTGGACGACGCGGAGGCGGGCGCGTACGCCGCGTCGAAGGCTGATGAGCTGCGGTCAAACCTCGAGCTGAAGGTGAACGGCGCGAAGGCATCGCTGCGAGGGACGGCGCATGAGCTGACGTTCCCGGCGGGGCAGGGCGGGCTCTCATTGTTGCGGCTGACGGCGACATACGAGGCGGCACTGCCGGACGGGTGGCGGGACAATCCGCCGAAGGTGCAGTTCGCGGACAACAACGACGCAGACCGGCTCGGGTGGCGGGAGATCGTCGTGCGCGCGGGCGCGGGCGTGCAGCTCGGGGGGTCGAGCGTGGCGTCGGAGGACGTGAGCGCGGAGCTGACGTCGTATCCGCAGGACAGTTTGAGCAGCCCGCTCGACGTGCGGTCGGCTACGTTCTCATTCGAGCCAGGCACAGGGGTCGCGGCGCCATCGCAGCCGGACCGGCAGGTGCGGGCGGTGCGCGGGAACCCGGACTCGACGTTGAGCCGGTTCGCTGGGCTGATCAGCAAGCGCGACCTGAGCTTCGGGGCGATCGCGCTGGCGCTGCTGGCGGCGGCGGCATTCGGGGCGGTGCACGCGCTGTCGCCCGGGCACGGGAAGACGATCGTCGGTGCGTATCTTGTGGGGTCGCGGGGGACGGCGAAGCATGCGCTGCTGCTGGGGCTGACGGTGACGGCGACGCATACCTCGATGGTGTATGCCGTCGGGTTCGTGACGCTGTACCTGGAGCGGTTCATCCTGCCGGAAGACCTGTATCCATGGCTGAGCGTGGCGTCGGGGGCGCTGATCGTGTCGATGGGGCTGGCGCTGTTCGTCTCGCGGGCAGGGAGCGCGGGGTTGTGGGGGGTGGCGCGACGGTTCGCTTCGCGCCATGCGCAGCGGGCACCGGCGCCTCGGCGTGTGGTCGCGCTGCCGTTCGAGTTCGCGATGGCGAGTGCTGATGCGGGAGTCGTGGCGCACCGATCGTTCGGCTCATCCAAACGTGTCGCGCACCAGCATGACGGCTCTACGCACACCGGCGACGACCACGCTCATAACGATGAGCATCACACACACGACGCGCACGCGCACAGCCACGGCTTCGGCGCGCACACGCATCGGATGCCGGGGGAGGATGGGGAGCCGGTGAGCTGGCGCAGCCTCATCGGGCTGGGGATCTTCGGCGGGCTGCTGCCGTGCCCGACGGCGATCGTCGTGATGCTAAGCGCGATCAGCCTGCATCGCGTGGGATTCGGGCTGGTGCTGATCATGGCGTTCAGTGCCGGGCTGGCGGCGGTGCTGACGGGCATCGGGTTTGCGCTGGTGTTCGCACGGACGCTGCCGCATCGGTTCGGGGTGGTTCGGCGGGTCGGCGAACGGGCGAACGGGCGAATGGCGACGCTCGCGGTGCGGGCCGTGCCGGTCGGGAGCGCGCTGGCGGTCGTGGCGGCGGGGGCGGTGGTGATACTGCGGGCGCTGTCGCAGCAGGGGTGGGTGTAGGGCCGGCCGGCGACTGTGCCCGCGCCGACGCGTTAGTCCTTCTCCACGGGGTATTGGACCTCCGTCACGCTGTCCTGCGGCTGCTGGTGGTCAAGCCGGATGTAGATCTCCCGCGAGGGGCCGACGATGCTGTAGCCGTTCGCTTCGATCCAGCGCAGCAGCGCGGGGTGGAGCTGCGTGAACTCGGCGAAGTTGCCGTGGTGGACGGCCGATGCGACGGTGGCGCCATCGAGTTGGTACACCTTGACTTCGTCGCTGTTGGGCAGGGCGCGGTCTACCGGCACGATGGCCTCGGCGTCTTCGTCGGCGTACGTGTCGGCGCTGGTGTGCCAGAGGGCCATGCAGGGATCGAGCGCGCGGCCGCCCTGCGCGCGGACGTGGTCGTACGTGCGCGCGTACGCGTCGCCGAGCACTTTCGGCACCATGTCGTTCGTGGGAATGCGGATGCGGCAGGCGGCGACCATCATCGGCGGGACGGTCTTGAGCGCGACGTCGTACTCGGGCATGTGTTCCTCCATTTCGATCTCCTTCAGTCTTGCTTCGATACGGGCCAGGCGTTCTCGTTCCTCGTTCAGGCGATGCTCGACTTCGGCGCGCTTCAGCGTGAGCATGCCTCGGAGCTGCTCGTGCGTGACGCCTTCGTTCAGGACGCGTGCGACCTGCTCGAGCGAGAAGCCGAGATCCTTGAGCGCGAGCAGCCGGTTCAGGCGCGGGAGCTGCTCGAGCGCGTAGTAGCGGTAGCCGGTCATCGGGTCGACGCGCGCGGGCGTGATCAGGCCGAGATCGTCGTAGTAGCGAAGCGTCTTTACCGGGATCTGGGCGAGGCGGGCGAAGTCACCGATCTTGAGCATGGGGCAACTGTAGGGCTTCCAGCGGCGGGAGAGTCAAGAGAGAAGAGTGAATTGTGAAGGGTGAAGGGTGAAATAGAACAGACGACAGACGACAGAGAGCAGGGAACAGAGAACAAAGAACAGAGAACAGAGAGCAGACGACGACAACGGCGACAGTGCTAGCCGCCGAGCACCGCGATCCATTTTTCGAGGCTGCGGAGGAAGCGGGGGAGTTCGGTGATGTTGCGCTGTAGCACGCGGATGCCGGCTTCGCGGTCGGAGCCGTCGCGGATGCGCTCGCCGCGGGCGCGGCGGAGGTTGAAGTTCAGCCAGCTCAACCGGAGCGCGACGAGCTCGGCGAGGTCGGTCTGACGGAACGGCTCGTCGAATCCGCCGGCTCGGCGATACGCGCGCACGTAGGTGCGAGCCGCGTCCATGTCCGGCTCCTGCGCGTGGACGGCGGCCCACACCAGCGCGCAGTTGGCGAGATCCTGGCGCGGGTTCACGGGCGCCGCGGCGTCCCAGTCGATCAGGATCAGCTCGCCGGACGGCGCGCACATCGTGTTCTTCGGGTCGGCGTCTCGGTGGCTCATGACGAGCGGCGTGGGATCTTCGTGCGCTTCGAGGAGATAGCGCTCGAGTTCCGCGAGGGATGGCAGCAGCTCTTCGAGCAGCGGCGCCCATGCTTCGCCCGCAGAGGCAGCGCGCGCGACGATCCCACGCCAGTGCTCAGCGCCGAAGACAAGTAGGGCATCGGCGGGCGTTGCGTCGCACGACATGCGAAGGCTATGGATCCGGGCGAGGATCGTGGCGGCGCGCTCGATGGTCCGGCTGTCGTACACCACGCCGTTCTGCATCGGTTCGGCATCGACCCACTCGTGCACGCGTACGGTCATCGGCGGTTCGCCGTCGGGGAGGATCTCGGCGAGGCAGCGGCCGGTGCCGGTGACGGGGATGGGGCGCGGCATCGGCACGCCGGCGCGGAACGCTGCCTGCTCGAGCGAGAACGCGCGGTCGAACCACTCGACGTAGTCCGTGCGGTCGGGGTCGCGGTTCATCTCCTTGACGGCGAAGACGCCGCGGTCGGTCTCGACGCGCCAGAAGCGGTTGGTGAGTCCGCCGGGAACGGCGGTGGGGGCGGCGCGGGGGGCGCCTAGGGTGAAGGTGGTGGAGATGGTGTTGAGGGTGGCGGCGTCCACGAAGTGATTCTAGAGGGCGGCCAAAGACGAATCTCGGGTCGCGGTGAGGCAACAGACCGGCGCGGATCGGCGGGGGGGAAGGCGACGGCGCCCAAGGCCGAGCATTTCGTAGTTCGCAATAACTTCGCTCCCGAGAGAGAGGCTCCGTTGTCAGGTTTAGATGCAAGGCCGCTCGCGATTGGACAAAGGGTTGACAGAATGTTCGTCAGCAAGGGAGAATCGCCTTCGACTTCCGCCTCGACACGTCATAGCGGATTTGTGACTGGAGGAACCCAATGCGCTCACCGGTATTGGTCATTGGTTTGGTTTTGCTGACGATGGCAGGTTTGGGGTTCCACCTATTTAACGGATCAGGCTGGACGGGAACGAGCGTTCAAGCGACGAGCCAACTGAATGGTCCGGGGTTCGCGCTCGTTCCGGATCCAAGCAGGCAGCAACTTTACGTTTCAGTTCCCGGAGCCAATGAGGTGGACGTTGTCTCGATGAGTACGCTGGAGATCACTCACAGCTTGCTCCTCGGAGGACAGCGTCCGATGGGAATGTCGCTGAGTCTCGACGGAAGCAAGCTGTATATCGCGCGCAATTCCGGTGGCGGCATCGCCGTGCTTGACTTGGCCTCTCTTACATCGACGTTAATCGATGCCGCAGTACCGCTGGGGGACGCCGAAACCTGGGACGTTGTCGAAGGCAGGCCGAAGCGGGTCTACGTCTCAGCGAACCCCGGAAGCAGCGGATTCTCGTGGCTCGCGCAGATCGCGACAGACGAGTCAAACCTAGCGACCCGAATTCTGCCTGGTGACATCATCCGCGCCGCGCCGATCTTCGTAGGTAGCCCGGATCAGCAGTTCTTGTACGTCGGAGAATCGGCGTTCTCCCCGCAGTCTTTGGCTAAGCTCGACATCCGGACCGACTCGCCCGGTTTTGTGGTCGGTGCACCTTTTGGATCAGTGTCGGGGACCGATGCGATGGATATCAGTCCGGATGGTACCCGGCTCTACACAAGGAGCGGCCAGGTCCTCCGCACCGACACGCTCACACAGGTCGGCGCCACGATCTTTGGCGTGCCGCGCGTCAGCGCGGACGGCTCCAAGCTGTATGTGGGCAGCGGAACGACGGTCCACGAATTTGACCGAAGTACACTAAACGAATTGGCGCAGTTCGGGAGCCCCTGCGACGTTAGTAGGTTAGTACTTAGCCCAAACACCGACGAGCTGTTTGCACTCGGAAGCGGTGGGCTATGTCGAATCTCGCTCCTCCCCGCAACGGCTACCGCGACGCCCACAACAACATCGACGCCATCGACGACGTCGAGTCCAACACTGACGCCGACGCGAACGAGCTCACCTACTTCGACATCAACCCCTGCGCCTGTGAATGGACAAAGTGGCCGCTTCGGGACGCTGCATGGGCTCTCCGGGACAGTGCAGTTTCCACTCATCGTTCGGTTGGCGGGTCGCGTCGTGTTCGATCGAGCGCTTGATTCGACGCGATACGCGGTCGTATTGACGGCAGAGAACCGGGACTGCTCGCCCGTGATCACGTCGAAGACCGAAACCGGGTTCACGTTTACTTGCCCGGGCACGGGCGGGGCGGTCGATTGGGTAGTGCTCGAGCCGCCCGGACACGAGTAGCCTGCCGTTACCTAAGCGAGGCGAGTGCCGGCGTCGTTTTAGGCAGTCTTGCCGCCTCTTCGGAGGGGGGCATATACTCGATATGGATTTCACAAGTCGCGGCTTCTGAATCTGCCTGCCTTCGGTGGGCGGGACGGAAGCGCGCCTGAGGAGCCCTTTTGCCATACACCATCATCGATACCTGCATTGGCTGTACGGCGTGCACGAAGCGCTGCCCGACGGACGCCATCACCGGCACGCGGAACGTCGTCCACGTCATTGACCCGAACCTGTGCATCGACTGCGGGGCTTGCGGCGTGGTGTGCCCGCCGGAAGCGATCCTCGATGACGTCGGCGACGTGTGCAAGACGTTCCCGCGGAAGGAATGGCCGAAGGCGATCGTCGTCGAGGACAACTGCATCGGCAGCGGGTGCGAGCTGTGCATCCAGATCTGCCCGTTCGACGCGCTGAGCCTCGGCGAGCCGGAGCGGACGGTCGGCGACTTCTTCGGGATCGCTGTGCTGAACGAGAAGCGGTGCACGGGGTGCCGGCTGTGCGAGGACGCCTGCGGGTGGGGCGCGATCTACATCGACCCACCGCGCGAGATGCTGAAGAAGCGGGCGTACCCGGGTGAGGCGGAGGAGGCGGTGGAGAAGAAGCAGCTGACGCCGGCAGGGGTCGGCGGCTCGTAGGAGGAGCGATCGCGCGCAATGGGCGCGATGTTGGATGTAGAGGGACCGCCCGTGGGCGGTCTCTTCGTTTTGGACGAGTAGCGGCGTAACGGAAGGGCGGCAACGCGGGGCCGCCCCTACACGATCGTCTGTGCCCGAACCACGCGTTCCGGTTTATTCATCAGGCGTGCCGGCGCGCTGGCGGTCGGTGGGTTGCCAGGTGCCGTATTCGATGGCGCCGGCGCAGGTGAGGAACATCCGCGTCGTGGTTTCGCCCATGTGGTGGAAGCGCTTCCGCACGGCCGTCTGCATCGTGTCGGTATCGGCGCCGAAGGTGCGGAGCCACTTCGTGACGCCGCCGTCGTCGCGGGCGATGGCCTGCAGCTCGCGGGCGTTCTCGATCGTGCCGACGACCTTCTTGCCGTTGCGGACGATGCCAGTGTCAGCGAGGAGGCGGTCGACGTCGGGCTCGCCGTATCGCGCCACGCGGGCGATGTCGAAGTTGTCGAACGCCTTGATGAAGTTCGGCCACTTCGACTTCATCACGCGCCAGTTCAGGCCGGCGCCAAAGACGAACCATGTGAGCATCTCGAAGTAACCGCGGTCGTCCTTCGGCGTCTCGCCGATGGTGAAGGGGAACATGTCGGACGGGTCGTGCGGCGGGGCGCCTCGGGGTGGCATGGTTATTCCTTTGCGCGTGCATCGAGTGTACGTCGCCGAGCCAACGTCGGGCACGAGACGAGGAGTTGTGCTTTAGCCGACGAGGGCGGCCACACGGGGTCGCCCCTGCGCGTCGTGGCTCCGAGGAGCGGTGAGAGCGACGGATCGTCGTCGCACGGGGGCGTGGTAAGATCCGTCACCATCTGAGTCAGGCGGGGTTATGGCGCTCGAGATCCGTCCCTATCGCGAAGAAGAGGCCGAGGCGTTCTACCGCGTGCCGTCGATCGTGTTCGGCAATTACAGCGGGCGTCCGCGCGAGCAGTCTGAAGGCGACATGGGCGTCGCGCCGGAGTGGTCGATGTGCGCGTTCGAGGACGGCGTGCTCGCGACGACCTACGGCGCGTTCCCGCTCGTGATGCGGCTGAACGGGGCGAAGGCGCCGGTGGCCGGGGTGACGATCGTCGGGACGCTACCGTGGTACCGGCGTCGCGGGCACCTGCGAAAGATCATGGAGATGGACCTGCGGCGGCGGTACGAGCAGCGCGAACAGCCGATCGCGGCGCTGCTGGCGTCGATCGCGGCGATCTATCAGCGCTACGGGTACGCGGTCTGTTCTTCGCGCTACTCCTATTCGATCGATCCGCGGCTGATCAACTTCGCGCCTTCCGTGCCGGAAGCGCGCGGTAACTGGCGGGAGGCGTCGCGCGACGAGCTGCCGCTGCTGCAGCAGATCTATCGTGAGTTCACGGGGCCGCGGAACGGGCACCTGCATCGGGCGCCGGTGATCTGGGAAGGCCAGGTGTTCGGGCTGAGGCCGGGGATGGGCGTGAACGATTCGGGTCCGAGCCTGATCGCGGTGTACGAAGAGGGTGGCGAGCCGAAAGCCTACGTCACGTACGGTGCGAAGTATTACGACAATCACGCGGACGGCATGGGCGGGGGGCAGCGCATCTTCGTGCGCGACTACGCGTGGCTGACGGCGTCGGCGTACCGCGCGATCTGGCAGATGCTGAAGACGTTCGACCTGGCGGTGCGCGTGAACTTCCAGGCGGCGCCGGTGGACGATCCGGCGTTCGACATCATGCTCGACCCGCGGGAGCTGCACGCGACGCGCGGCGACTGGTTGCTGGGTCGCATCATCGATATCGAGCGGGCGCTGCCGCTGCGGCCGTATGGCGCGGAGGGGAAGATCGTGCTGGACGTGGTCGACGACTTCTGTCCGTGGAACGCGGGGCGATGGGCGTTCGAGGCGGGCCCGGAGGGATCGGCCGTCGCGCGGACGAAGGAGTCGCCGGATCTCACGCTGCACGCATCGACGCTGGCGCAGCTGCTGTTCGGGGAGACGTCGCCCTCGCTGGCGGTGCGCTACGGACGGGCGGAAGCGGCGCGGAACGTCGACCCGCGGCGATTCGATGTAATGTGGCGGACGGAGTACGCACCGTTCTGTCCGGATACGTTCTGATCGCCGATGCACTCGCCGTTCGGGCGAAAAAGTGGCGGCAGTGCATGGAGGGATGAGGGCATGAAGGAAGCAGAGAAGCTGCAGATCCCGGCGTCGCCGGAAGTGCTGACGGCGTCGTGGCTGACGGATGCGCTCCGGGCCGGCGGCACGGTCGAGAGCGCGTCCGTCACCGGGTTCGACTCGCAAATCGTGGGCGCGGGCGCGGGATTTCTCGGGACGCTGGCGAAGCTGGACCTTCGGTACGACCGCGCGGAGCCGAACGCTCCGAAGTCGCTCATCGCGAAGTTCCCGACGCTCGACCCGGGCGGTCGCGAGATCGGCAACCTCTTCCGGTTCTACGAGCGCGAGGTGCGATTCTATGAGCAGGTGGCGGACCGCGTCGCGATGCGGGTGCCACGCGCGTACTACGCGGATGTCGTGCCAGAGACGGGCGACTTCATCCTGCTGCTCGAGGACATGGCGCCGGCATGCGTCGGCGACCAGGTGAACGGCTGCACGCCGGAACAAGCGCAGCGGGCGGTGCACGACCTGGCGCAGTTCCAGGCAGGATGGTGGCGGCACCCGGATCTCGACGCGCTCGAGTGGATGCCGTACATCAACGATCCGATCAACCTGTCAGCGGAGCAGTCGTACCAGCAGGCGTGGCCGGCCTTCGTGGAGTTCCTCGGCGAGAAGCTGCCGGCGGACTCGCACAAGGTCGGCGACCGCATGAACGCAAACGTGATCGCGATTCTGAACGACATGCGCGACCGGCCGCGGACGATTGTGCACGGCGACTATCGGCTCGACAACCTATTCTTCGCGACGGAGAAGGGCGGCGAACCGCTCGCGGTCATCGACTGGCAGATCGCGAACCGTGGCATCGGGACGTTCGACGTTGGGTACTTCCTGACCGGGAACGTGGACGTGAAGCTGCGCAGCTCGTGCGAGATGGACTTCCTGAAGATGTACCACGACACGCTGCTGAAGGGCGGGGTGAAGGAGTACTCGTGGGACGACTGCCTGCGGGACTACCGGATGTCGGCGCTGTTCTGCCTGGTGTACGTGGTGATCAGCATCGGCACGCTGGACCCGGCGAACGAGCGCGGGCTGGCGCTGATGCACACGTGGTTCGAGCGGGTGACGAACGCGATCCGCGACCTGCGCGCGGACGAGTTGATGCCGGCGTAGGCCCGGACCGCTAGTCCATCAACTCTCGGATCGCGCGCACGGTGCGGTGCGGGGTGACGTCAATCGCAGCCGGTGGCCCAGCACCGGCTTCGTCCACCCACACCGCGTGCATGCCGAGTCGTATGGGCGTAGCGATGTCGGCTTCGAGGTTGTCGCCGATCATCCATGCGTCACAGGCATCGCAGGCGACCGTCGACAGCGCGTGGTGGAAGACGCGCTCGTCGGGCTTGCCGCAGCCGAACTCGCCTTCGACGACGATGCAATCGAAGAAGCGCTGGAGCTGGAAGCGCTCGATGCTGCGCCGCTGCGTGAATGAGCCGCCGTTCGTGATCAGGGCCAGCGGGATGCCGCGCGACTGCAGCTCCTCGAGCGTCTCGATGGCACCAGGGTAGGGCACGAGCGCGTCGAAGCGGCGTCCGCGGTAGTCCTTTGCGATGGCCTCAGCGATGCCGTCGTTGTCGGCGCGAAGTTCGGCGAGCGCGAGGCGGACGATGTGCGCGGACGCTGCGTCGAGGTCGAGCCGGCCGGTGCGGGCGCGCTCTGCATCGGCCCAGAACCAGTCGCGGCGTTCGCGGATGGCGGCGAGCATTGCTTCGAGCTCGATGCCATCAAGCTGCTCGCAGCCGATCTCGCACGCGGCGCGCCAGTGCTCCTCCATACCGGTCTGCCAGTCGAGGATCGTGCCGTCGAGGTCGAAGAGCATCGCGCGTGGAAGTTGCATCGCTACGTACGCTGGCGCGCATACCACGCTTCGATCTGGTCGGCATGCTCGCGGTAGTGCTCGTCGGTGTTCGAGCGCACAAACTCTATGAGCGGATGGCCTCGGGTCCAGGGCCAGCGGTCCGGATTCGTCAGATCGTCGTCGCCGATACGTTCCACGAATTTGCGCATCTCGTCGTACGAACGGCGCGAGTCCGCGACGACGTCATCGAGTGCGCGATCCCGGTTGGCTTCGAACTCCCGCTCATTCGTCTCGTCCGTTAGCTCCTGAGTTCCACCGCCTTCCGGCCAGTCCGGCTTCTCACCGCGCGCCACCGCTCGGGACAGGTTGAGGAAGCGCTGCTCCCATCCTGTGATGTGCGCCAGTTCGTCCTTGATCGAGCGATCGCCTTCGAGCGTTGGCCTCACCATCTCCGACTCGCCGAGCGTGTCGATGATGTTGTCGAGGCGCGCGCGCTCGGACTGCATCGAATCGAGAAGTTCGGTCTTGTTCATCGCCTGCGCTCCGGGCTAGTGAAACCGGCGCCGGCGTTCGAGATCGGCTCCGGTTGGCGGCGGCTTTGGCGTCGTGCCGTTCGCGGGACGGTGCGCGTCGGCGGCGATGCGTGCGAGATCCGCGGCGAATGGAACGTCAGTGGCAGACGCGAGCGTGATATCGATCCAGTCCGACGACTTGCTGTGGAAGCTTATCCGCGGGTCTGCCTTGAGGCGCTCGCGCTGTTCACGGATCGCGACCTTCGTGAGGCGCACTTCGAGCTTGCCGTCGAGCTTCCAGCAGGCGATCTGCGAGCCGTTCATCCAGAAGGCGTCCTCGTCTGTGAAGACGCCCGGGCTTTCTACGACGCCGGCGATCGAGAGCAGCGCGCGGCGAACGCTCGCCTTGAGCCGATCCATGTCAGCGGCGTGCTGCGGACTTCGACGCCGGCTTCGAGCGACCGTTCTTTGCGGTTATACGTCGGCCGTTCTTCGCCGTCGCCGCGCGACCGTTCTTGGCAGCAACGCGATCGTCCCTGTTCTTCGCGCCGTTCGTGGAAGCCACGGACTTTGGTGCACGCTTCCCTGATAAGCCGTTGGCGCGCTTCTTCAGTGATGCCGGCACGACATCCGCGAGCCGCTCTTTCGGCAGGACCTTGCGCAGGTATTCACCGGTGAAGCTGTGCTCGACGAGCGCGACCTCTTCTGGGGTGCCCTGCGCGATGACCTCGCCGCCGCGGTCGCCGCCGAGGGGGCCGAGGTCGATGATGTGGTCGGCGTTCTTCATCACGTCGATGTGGTGCTCGATCACGATGACGGTGTTGCCGCCGTCCACGAGCCGCTGCAGCACCGCCAGCAGAGCGCGCGTGTCCTCGAACGAGAGTCCGGTCGTCGGCTCATCGAGGATGTAGAGCGTGCGGCCGGTCGAGCGCTTCGACAGCTCGGTCGAAAGCTTCACGCGCTGGGCTTCGCCGCCGGATACGGTCGTCGCCGGCTGGCCGAGGCGGATGTAGCCGAGACCGACGTCTCGGAGCGTCACGAGCTTCGCGCGCAGACGCGGGATGCGCTCGAAGAAGTCGTTGGCTTCGTCGACAGTCATGTCGAGCACGTCGGCGATGTTCTTGCCCTTGTACGTAATCTCGAGCGCCTCGCGGTTATAGCGCTTGCCCTTGCACACCTCGCACGGGACGGTGACGTCCGGCAGGAAGTGCATCTCGATCTCGATGTAGCCGTCGCCGGCGCAGGCTTCGCAGCGGCCGCCCTTCACATTGAAGGAGAAGCGGCCGGGCGTGTAGCCCCGCAAGCGCGCTTCGGGCACCGACGCGAACAGCTCGCGGATCGGCGTGAAGGTGCCGGTGTACGTCGCGGGGTTCGAGCGTGGCGTGCGGCCGATCGGCGACTGGTCGATGTTCACGACCTTGTCGATCTGCTCCAGGCCATCGATACGGTCGACCTTGCCGGGGCGGTCACGCGCGTTGTACAGCTCCTGCGCCGCCTTCTTGTACAGCAGCTCGTTGATGAGCGTGCTCTTCCCGGAGCCGGAAACTCCGGTGATGCACACGAGCATGCCGAGCGGGATCTCGACCTTGATGTTCTTCAGGTTGTTCTCGCGCGCGCCGACGACGGTGATCGTCTCACCGCTGCCGGGGCGGCGTTTCGACGGGAGGGGCACCTCGCGCCGGCCGCTCAGGTAGGCGCCTGTCATCGATCCTTCGGACGCCATGATCGTCTCGATCGGGCCCTGGGCGACGACGTGTCCACCGGCCTCGCCGGCGCCCGGACCCATATCGATGATGTGGTCGGCCGCGCGCATCATCGCTTCGTCGTGCTCGACGATGAGGACTGTGTTGCCGAGATCGCGCAGACGTTCGAGCGTGCGGATGAGCCGCGCATCGTCCACCGGGTGCAGGCCAATGCTCGGCTCGTCGCAGACGTAGAGCACGCCCATGAGGCTGGAGCCGATCTGCGTCGCCAGGCGGATGCGCTGCGCCTCGCCGCCGGAAAGCGTGCCGGCCGCGCGGTCGAGCGACAGGTAGTCGAGGCCCACATCGAACATGAACGTCAGCCGCGCTCGGATCTCCTTCAGGATCTGGCGCGCGATGACCTGCTCGCGCTCGTTGAGCGGTGTGTCCGACCCCGCGAGAAGCTCGACCCACTGCTGCGCTTCGCGCACGTCCATGCGCGTTACTTCGACGATGTTCCTGTCGGCGACCGTGACCGCCAGCATCTCGGGCTTCAGGCGCTGGCCGTCGCATGCGGGGCACGGGGTCGCCGCCATATAGCGTTCGATCTCGGAGCGGATGTACTCGGAGTCGGTCTCCTTGTAGCGGCGGCGAAGGTTCGGGATCAGGCCTTCGTACGTCGTGTCCCACTTGTTTGTGTGGCCGCCGCTGCTCGTGTACTTCAGCGTGATCGGCGTCTCGTCGCCGTAGAGCACGATGTCGACGTGCTTCTGCTTCATCTGGCTGACGGGTACATCGAGCTTGAAGCCGTGCTTCTTCGCGACCGCCTCAACCATGCGCATGTACCACGTGTTCGTCGACGCGGCGCGCGACCATGGAACGACCGCGCCTTCCTCGATCGACAGCGCGCGGTTCGGGATGATCAGCGACGGGTCCAGCTCCATCTTCGTTCCGAGGCCGGTGCACTCCGGACACGCGCCGTGCGGGCTGTTGAAGCTGAAGTTTCGGGGCGCCAGCTCGCCGATGTTCGTGCCATCGAAGGCACAGGCGTAGTGCTCGGAGTACATCCGCTCCCCTTCGCCCTCGGTGTCCACGATGATGGTGCCGCCGCCGAGCTTCAGCGCCTGCTCGACGCTGTCCGCGAGCCGGCTCGCGCTCGAAGCGGTGCCCTCGGACTCGGCCTCCGGCGCTTCGGTGATGAGGCGGTCCACGACGACCTCGATGCTGTGCTTCTTCTTCTTGTCGAGATCGATCTGCTCGGAGACGTCGCGGATGCGGCCGTCCACGCGCACGCGCACGAAGCCGGCGCGGCGGGCGTCCTCGAAGACGTGCTGATGCTCGCCCTTCCGGTCGCGGATGATCGGCGCGAGGACCATAAGCTTCTTCCCGGGCTCGATGCCGCGGATCGCATCGACGATCTGCTGGACCGTTTGCCGCTCGATCGGGCGGCCGCAGGTGGGGCAGTGGGGCGTGCCGGCGCGGGCGTAGAGCAGGCGCAGGTAGTCGTAGATCTCGGTCACGGTGCCGACCGTCGAGCGTGGGTTGCGGCTCGCTCCCTTCTGGTCGATGGAGATGGCGGGCGAGAGGCCTTCTATGTAGTCGACGTCGGGCTTCTCCATTTGGCCGAGGAACTGGCGCGCGTACGCCGAGAGCGACTCGACGTAGCGGCGCTGGCCCTCGGCGTAGATGGTGTCGAAGGCGAGCGACGACTTGCCGGAGCCGGAGAGCCCGGTGATGACAACGAGGCGGTCGCGCGGGATCTCGACGTCCACGTCCTTGAGGTTGTGTTCGCGCGCGCCCTTAACGATGATGGCGTCCAGCGGCATCTTTGTCGGGGGCTCCTAACGGGCAGAGGCCGGAAGTCAGGCGACACGAGCGCCGGCGGCTGCGGCTCCTACCGTCGTGGTTGTGATCTCACCATTCTAGCACGGGTGTTCGCAGGCGCAGCGGGCTGCTGACACGCGTGGTCAGTAGTACGGCGCCATCGCGGCGATCGCGCCGTCGTTGCTGATCCGTCCGTGGTGGGACACGATAGTCGCATGGCGGATGGTCACGCGAGCGCGGTTTCGCGACGGACGGTGCTGAAGGCGTTTGGCGGCGCGGCGCTTGTCGCGATCGTAGGCTCGGCGTGCCGCGACGGCGGTAGCGATGCGAGTGGATCCGGCGACGCGGCCATGCGGACGAACGTCCCGCCGGCCGAGCGCCTCGTCCGGCAGGTGGATCACGTCCTGCTGCGTACCGACGACGCGGCGGCGCTCTTCGACCGGCTTTCGAACGACCTGGCGCTGCCGGTCGCGTGGCCGCTGTTCACGTATCGCGGCTTTCTGAGCGGAGCGGTGTCGCTGGGCAAGGTGAACCTCGAAGTGCTGCAGCACAAGGAGGGCGCGCCGCCTCCGTTCGCGGCAGCGCCGGGCACGTATCCGATAGGGCTGGGGTTCGAGCCGGTGAGTGTGGATGGCGCGGTGCGCGAGCTGGACGTGCGCGGGATCGAGCATTCGGCGCCGTTCGAGGACGGCATCAACGACGCGATCCGCTGGACGAGCATCGATCTCACCGGACCGGCGGAGTGCCCGATCATGCTATTCGTGAAGTATGCGTTCGACCAGGAGGCACGGCGCGCGCAGCTTGCGGGCCAGCTCCGCGAGCGGCAGGGCGGGCCGCTTGGCATCGAACGCGCGGTGCGCGTGGAGCTCGGCGTGCGCGACGTATCGTCAGCGGGCGAACGATGGCAGCGATTCTTCGCGCCGGACGCGGCTACGCCTCAATGGGCGCCTGCCGCGGGGCCGGCGGTGCAGCTCGTCGAGGGCGAGGCCGACCGATTCGAGCGGATCGTGATCGGCGTGCCGTCGCTCGAGGCTGCGGTTGGGGCGCTCCGGGAACGGCGGATGCTCGGCGAGGTGGGCGACGCGTACGCCGACATCGACTTCGGTGACGGGCATCGGGCACTGCGGCTGGTGGCTGCGGTGTAGCCGCTCGAGCTGAAGTGACGCGCAAAGGGGCGGAGCGTGATGTCGCAGGATCATGCGCACTCGGGAGGTATTGCGGGAGTCGCGAGGTCGCCTACACTACGCACCACGGCCAGGAGGGGACGCTATCGCGAGCAACGAAGCAACAACACGAAATGCGGGCGTCGAGAATCACCTCGCGCGGCACGGGAAGGTCTCGTACATCGAGATCCCGGCGACGGATCCGGAGCGGTCGGCGGCGTTCTATCAACGCGTGTTCGGGTGGACGATTCGCGGTTATGCGGACCGCCCGGGCTTCGCGGACGTACCGGATGGGCTGATCGGGCACTTCGTGACGGACCGGAAGATCGCGGCGGAGCCGGGGATCGCGCTCTACATCTACGTCGACGGCGTGGACGCGACGATCGAGAAGATCACGGCGAACGGCGGTGAGGTCGTGCGCGCGCCGTATCGAGAAGGCGACCTGTGGGTTGCGACGTTCCGCGATCCGGGCGGGAACGTCGTCGGCATCTGGCAGGCGGGCGGACGTTAGTTATCCGCTGCGTGCCAGCGGCGATACGCATCGCGCCGTGATAGCCCGAAACGTACGCCGATCCGCGCAACTCCGGTCTTCGAGGTGACTCCGCCGGACTTCATCTCGGCGATCGCTTGCTCGATCGTCGCTTCGGGTGCCGGCACTACTTCGGGCGCAAGACCTTCGATCACGAGTGCGAACTCGCCGCGCGGCTGGGCGAAGTGCGTGATGGCGTCAGTGATCGTGCCGCGCCAGATCTCTTCGTGCAGCTTCGTCAGCTCGCGGCCGACGGCGATGCGGCGATCGCCGAGTGCGACGAGCGCGTCTTCGAGCGTCTGAAGCACGCGATGCGGTGATTCGAAGATGACCATCGTGTCGCCGCTGGCCGCAGCCTCCCGGAGCGCCTTTCGGCGCGCGCCCGACTGGCGCGGGAGGAAGCCGAGGTAGTGGAAGCGGCGGGAGGGCAGACCGCTGGCGGCGACGGCTGCGATCACGGCGGACGCGCCGGGGAGGGGGACGACGTCGTGGCCGGCGTCGATGGCGGCGACGACGAGATCGTGACCGGGATCGCTGATCGCCGGCATGCCGGCGTCGCTGATGAGCGCGACGTCGCCTAACGCGAGCGCTTCGAGGACCGCCGGCAGGCGCGCGCGCTTGTTGTGGTCGTTGTAGCTGACGATCTTCGGCGCTTCGATCTTGAAGTGCGATAGCAGGCGGCGCGCCATGCGCGTGTCCTCGGCGGCGATCAGCGGGACTTCGCCGAGCACGCGGAGCGCGCGCAGCGTGATGTCTTCGAGGTTGCCGATGGGTGTGGCGACGAGGAAGAGGGTCATCGAAGGTATCAGCTTTCAGCGGTCAGCATTCAGCTTTCTTCGGGTCCGACGAGGAGATTGTGGCGTAGGCGGACGGCTATGTCGCCGGGGCTTCGACGAGAGTCGGGGTGCGCTTCTTCGGGGCGACGCCGGTGGTACTCCAATCGAGGACCATGGCGCCCCAAGCGAGGCCACCGCCGAATCCGCAGAGGGCGAGCTTGTCGCCATCGTGCAGGCGTCCGTCGGCCGAGGCTTCGCTGAGCGCGATCGGCATCGACGCCGAAGAGGTGTTGCCGTACTTCTGGATGTTCACGAGGGCGCGTTCCGGCGACAGGCCGAGGGCCTTCGCGGTGCCCTGAATGATGCGGAGGTTCGCCTGATGCGGGACGAGCATATCGATGTCTTCGATGCTGAGGTCGGCGCGCGCGAGGCTTTCGCGCACTGCGCTGCTCATGGCCTGGACGGCGAACTTGAAGATGGCCGGACCGTCCATGTGGATGTAGCAGTCGAGCGGGCCGTTGCCCTCGGCGTCCCGCGGGCCGCACGCGCCCGGGCCGTAGAGGGCGTCGCGCTTCGAGCCGTCGCTATGCAGGACGAACGATCTTGGCCCGCCGAACTCTGCGGCTTCGAGCACGAGCGCGCCGGCGCCGTCGCCGAAGAGGACGCAGGTGCCGCGGTCCGTCCAGTCGGTGATGCGGGACAGCACTTCGGCGCCGACGACCAGCACGCGCTTCGCGCCGCCCGCGGCGATGAACTGCGATCCGGCCGCGAGTGCGGAGAGGAAGCCCATGCATGCGGCATTGATATCGAACGCGCCGGCGCGCCGCGCACCGAGCCGGTCTTGCACCAGCGAGGCGACCGCCGGGAAGAGGCCATCGGGCGTGGTGGTCGCGGCGATGACGAGATCTAGATCGATCGGGTCGATCTTCGCGCGGTCGAGCGCCATGAGCGCGGCGTTGTAGCCGAGCGAGCTGGAGGTATCGTCGGGTGCGGCGATATGGCGCTCTTCGATGCCGGTGCGGTCGCGGATCCACTGGTCGGAGGTATCGACCTTCTGTTCGAGGTCAGCGTTCGTGAGGACGCGCTCGGGGACGTAGTGCCCGACGCCGGCGATGCGGGTGTGAATCGTGCGATCGGTCAAATCGGCTGAGTATATCGGATGGGCGGACTGGTGATTGGTGAGTGGTGATTGAGGTCTGATCCCGGCGATCTAATAGAGCGGTGATACAATCCCGCACGATGGTTGAGCGGAGGCCGATGGTGCGGCGGGTCGCCGGGAAGTGACCTGGTACCGAAGGGACCACGGGCCGCTCGGACCGCCCCCGGAGACGTTTCGATTTCCACGTGCAGGACGCTTCGGGCGGTTTCGCGGATGGTGGCGCGTCGGCGTCGTCATCGCGGCGCTGATCATCCTCTATGTCGTCGCTGATATCGCGAAGGGCATCTACGCGAACCTGCTGTGGTTCGACAGCGTCGGCTACGGCTCGGTCTACACCAAGCGGATCATCACGCGCGTGTGGTTGTTCTTCGCGGGGGCCGGGGTGTTCCTCACGATTTTCCTGCCGAACGTGCTGCTGGCGCGCCGGCTAGCGCCCGCGACGGACGACCCGAACTTCGAGGCGAGCCCGGAGTTTCGGGAGATCGTCATCCAGCTTCGCTCGACGTGGACGCACCGCATCGCGGCGGCGGCGATCATCGCGATCGCCGTGCTCATCGCGATCATCTTCGGGTCGAACGCGGCGTCGCACTGGGACGAAGTGCTGCTGTTCATGCACAGCAAGTCGTTCGGCGTGGACGACCCGCAGTTCCACCACGACCTGGGAGTGTACGTCTTCAAGCTGCCCGTGTATCGCTGGGCCGACGACTGGCTGATGGCCGCGATCATCGTGACGATCGTGTTCACAGGGCTGATCTACGTGCTGCGCGCGATCCTGTACGGCTTCCGGATGGACGCGCCGCGGCCCATCGCGCGCGAACTGCTGCGGATCGACGTGCCGCGCTCGATCAAGCTGCACCTGGCGTTGCTCATCGCGACGCTGCTCCTGGTGTGGGTGGTGCGGTACTACCTCAACACGCTCGAGCTGGTGTACTCGACGCGGGGTGTCGAGCTGGGGGCGTTCTATACCGACATCCACGCGAGCCTGCCGGTGCTGTACATCCTGATGGCGGTGGCGGCGCTGGTGGCGGTGTTCGTGGTGATCAGCGCGTTCCGTACCGGCGTGGCGCTGCCGCTCGCCGGGGTGGCGGCGTGGATCGTGATCGGGATCGTCGGCGGCGGGATCTATCCACTCATCGTGCAGAACTTCTTCGTGCAACCGAACGAGATCGCGCGCGAGGAGTCGTACCTGAAGCGGAACATCGACATGACGCGGTACGCCTACGGGCTGCAGAACGTAGACGAACGCCAGTTCCCGGCGACACTGGCGGCGACCGACCAGGAGGTGAGCACCAATCAAGCCACCATCAACAACGTCCGGCTCTGGGATCCGGACCCGCTGAAGACGGCGCTCCAGCAGATCCAGACCATCCGCCCGTTGTTCCAGTTCCTCGACGTGGACGTGGACCGCTACACGATCGACGGCCAGTACAAGCAGGTAATGCTGAGCGCACGGGAGCTGAACCCGAACAACCTGCCGTCGGACGCGCAGACGTGGGTGAACCGAACGCTGCAGTTCACGCATGGCTACGGCTACACAGTCGCCGCAGTAGACCAGGCGGAGAGCGACGGCACGCCGAAGCTAGTCGTGAGCGACATACCGGTGCAGGGGCCGCTGCAGATCGACCGGCCAGAGATCTACTTCGGCGAGCAGCCTGACCGGTACATCGTGGTGGACGGGAAGGAGCCGGAGTTCACGCCGCTGGGCGGCGGGCAGAACGTGCAGACGAAGTTCGAGGGCGCGGGCGGCGTGAAGTTGAGCAACATTTTCCGAAAGATCGTCTACGCGTGGGAGTTCGGCGACCGGAACATCCTGATCTCGGGCGCGATTGGCAGCAATGGGCGGATCATCTACCGGCGCAACGTGCAGCAGCGGATCCACGCGATCGCGCCGTTCCTGCAGCTCGACGCCGATCCGTACATGGTCATCGACAAGAGCAACGTCTACTGGATGCAGGACGCGTACACGACGACGGACCGGATCCCGTACTCGCACCAGACGAACGGAGTCAACTACATCCGCAACAGCGTGAAGGTCGTCGTGAACGCGTATTCGGGAGAGGTTGACTTCTACGCAGCGCAGCCGGACGAGCCGCTGCTTCGCGCGTACTCGGCTGTGTTCCCATCGCTGTTCAAGCCGCTAGACGAGATGCCCGAGGGCGTGCGCGCGCACATCCGCTATCCGGAGGACATGTTTCGCCTCCAGACGCAGGCGTACCTGCGGTACCACGTCACGGACGCGCGGCAGTTCTACGGGCGGGAGGACCAGTGGGACATCCCGACGGAGCAGTTCGGGAGCTCCGACCAGACGGTGCGACCGTACTACGTGATTGCGCAGCTTCCCGGCGGTACGAGCGAAGAGTTCATGCTGATCCTGCCGTTCGTGCCACTGAACCGCACGAACGCGATCGCCTGGATGGCAGCGCGGTCCGACGCTCCCAACTACGGGCAGCTCGTGTCGTTCCGGTTCCCATCGAGCGAGAGCGTCCCGGGGCCAACGCAGGTGGAGCGGCGCATCGACTCGGACGGGCGCGTGTCGCAGCAGCTCACGCTGTGGAACCAGTCTGGTTCGCGGGTGATCCGTGGCAACCTGCTGATGATCCCAATCGGGCAGTCGAACATGTTCTTCGAGCCGCTGTATCTCGCGGCGACGGGAGGCGGGAGCGAGATCCCGCAGCTGAAACGCGTGGTCGTCGTGAACGGCGACAACATCGCGATGGAGCCGACGCTGTCGCGCGCGCTCGACGTGATCTTCGGGCGAGCGTTGCCGTCGGGACTCGACGCGACGGGCGCGACGATCCAGCAGCTCGCCGCGACGCCGACACCTCCGCCGGGAGCGACCGCGGCCCCGCAGATCACGCCGAGCCCGGCGCCAGCGGCGACGGTCGCCGGAGACGTGGCGTCGCTCGTAGCGCAGGCGCAACAGTCATACGCGCGGGCCCAGGCGCTGCTGCGGACCGGTGATTTCGCGGGGTACGGGGCGGAGATCGACCATCTGAAGGCGATCCTCGACCAGCTGCAAGCGCTGACCGGTGGGGCGCCTGCGGCGACGGCTACGCCGTAGATCGGCCAGTTCACGCAGAGGCGCTCAGGACGCAGAGCATCAGAGAGACCAGTCGACGCTTGTCGATGCCGGGACTATGATCGGGCAAGTGCTTGATCTCGATCCTTCGATCATCGACGTGACGCTGGATTCGCGGGCGATCACGTTCGAGAACCCGACCGGCGAGCGCGGGGCGGGAGGGCAGACGCACGGCGGGCGGAAGGGCGCGCCGGCGCGGATGATCGCCCCGGGCGAGCGCGTGTTGCTCGCGGACATCGATGGGCCCGGGACGCTGCGGCACATCTGGATGACGTTTCCGCCGGCGCCGCCGGAGATCATGCGCGCGCTGACGCTCGAGGTGTTCTACGACGGACTCGCCGAGCCGAGCGTGTCGACGCCATGCGTGGACTTCTTCGGGCTGGCGCACGGACGTCCGGCCGCGTGCGACTCGGCGCTCACGTCGGTGCACGAAGGCCGCGGCTTCAATGCGTACTTCCCGATGCCATTCGGGAAGCATGTGCGCATCGAGCTGACGAACGCGAGCGTGCGGCCGCAGCACCTGTTCTACCAGATCGACTACACGCTGCAGCCGTCGCTACCGGACGGTGCGGGATACCTGCACGCGACGTTCCGCCGCGAGAACCCGACGGTGATGCGGCGCGACTTCGTGATCGCGGAGGGGTTGTGGGGGCCGGGCCGGTTCCTCGGGTGCGTGGTCGGCGTGCGGGTTCTAGACGAAGGCGTGTGGTACGGCGAGGGCGAGGTGAAGGTGTATCGCGACGGCGACGACGCCTTCCCGACGATCTGCGGCACCGGACTCGAAGACTACGTCGGCTCGGCGTGGGGGATGGGCCAGCACGCGGCGTTGTACGCGGGCGTGCCGAAAATCGTCCAGCCGCCGGAGCGACGCCCGCAGCCGGACTTCGTGAGCTTCTACCGATGGCACGTGCCGGATCCGATCGTCTTCGCGCGCGACCTTCGTGTGACCATCCAGCAGATCGGATATGCGCTATTCGGCGCGGACGACAAGGCTGGCTTTGAACGGTATGCAGCGTCGCATCCGGCAGCAGGCGGTGGGTGGGAAGCGGGGGATGAGCGCGTCGCGGGCCGTGGGATCGCCGAGCGTGTGGACGACTTCTGCGCGACGGCGTTTGTGTACTGCAGCGAGCCGCAGCCCGTGCCGCGCGTCGACGTGGCGGCGGCCGTCGCGGACATCGAGCGGCGGGAGTATGAGCGTGCGAGCGGGTTCGAGCGGATGTTGGGTGGGTAGCGGCGCACAACGCTGATTCGCCGCATGGTGCGCAAACGGAAAGGGCGGCCACGCGGGGCCGCCCCTACATCCAGCGTTGGCCTTCTTGGCCGCTATGGGTTCTCGAGGGCTTCCTTCAGCGAGTTGTTGATGTGGGTCTCGTGGCCGCGGTAGGACATCGCGTCGAGGGTCCAGAGGTACTTCTTGAGCTGCGCCTGGCGTAGGTCCTTCAGCGCCGTCTTGCCCTGCTCGACGGTGTCGCCGAGCGCGAGGATGAACGATTCGCGCAGCGGCTTATCGCGCTTCAGGTCGGCTGCGAGCATGATCTCGCCGCGCTCGATCCAGACGCGCACGTTGCGGTGCTTGTCGGGGCCGCCGGTGATCAGATAGTGCTTCAGATGCTCGATGCCGTACTCGAGGTGCCGGCGCAGGTCGTTCGCCGTGCGCGAGAAGAGGTCGCGGTCCGCCTGCGAGCGGGCCAGCTTGTCGCCCTGCTCACACAGCGCGAGCAGGAATGACGTGCGGATGATGTTGATGTACGTCACCAGCTCGGTGAACTTGAACGCGGCGTAGACGGTGCGGTTGAAGAAGCCGGGCGTCTGCACGCCGAGCCCGCCGCCGTTGGACAGCGCGCGCTTGCGGAATGCCTCGACGTGGCGGGCGTGATCGAAGATCTGCGTCGCGAGGTAGAGCTTCACCTCGTGGTAGCCGTAGGAGATCTCCATCAGCCAGCCGCTGAGGACCTGCGACGAGTTGTAGCACTGCTCGGAGATATTGGAGACGATCTGGTCGATGGAGGCCTCGATGTGGTCAGCGAGCGGCTCGATGGTGCCCCACGCGATCTCGGTCGCGGGCTTCCATCGCTCTCTGATCGCCAGCTCGTAGAGATCAGCGGAGTTCTCGGCCCAGACTTCGACCTTGTCGTAGATGGTGTATGGCGCCGGGAGTCCCATCTCGCGCCCGGGGTATGAGCCGCGCGGCAGGTCGTTCTCGTACGGCCAGTGGTCGGGCGCCCACGCGTAGCCGCCAGCGTCGGCGAGGCGGAGGGTGAACCCCTCGTCGCCGATCTTCGGCTTCGGCGGGCGCTCTGTCGGCACCTTCGCCCAACTCATGTCGAGCGCGGGCGGCGCCGGGATGCCGGGAATCGCCGGCGCTACGGGCTCTTTCTCTTCGGTCTCCGCATCTGCCATGTGTCGAACCAACCCTTCCCGTACACCCGGATCGGGCGGCCACGTGGGGCCGCCCCTACACGGCGAGTGGCGCCGCTCCTAACCTGTGAGACCTAACGATCCAGTGACTAGTTCCGCGGCGGGTCGAGGAACGTCGCCATGAACGGGTTCATGCGTTGGCGCCGGTCGGCGAGGCCGACGACTTCGAGCCGGTGCATGTACTCGTTCACCTGGCGCTTCCGGATCGCGAGCAGCTTCATGTAGCCCTCGCGGAGTTGCGTTTCGCTGGTGCCACCACCGAGCAGGATGGCCAGCGCCTCGCCGGTTTCGCCGCCGCCGGTGAGGCCCGCCTGCGTCGAGCCGACGCCGAGGTTGCCCTCCATGCGGTCGAGGTAGGTGTGGATCTCGTCGCGCCGCTCGGGCTGCGTGTCCATCACGTACTTCATGTGCATGACGCCGAACGCGACGTGGCGGCTCTCGTCCTGCGCGGAGAGGCGGAACATGCGCTTGTCGACGTCGGTCTGCGCGAACATCTCGCCCATGCGGAACATCGACTGCACGAAACCTTCGCCGACGAGGTGCAGCGTGGACGCCATCTCGGTGAAGTCCTGCGCAGTGAGCAGGCCGACGGCGCCGGGCCCCGCCTTGAGCAGACCGATGCCGTTCGCGAGCGCGCGCTTGCGGAACACATCGAGGTGGCGCGCTTCGTCCATGATCTGGCTGGCGAGGAAGAGCGCGATCTCGAAGAACTCGCCGCTGATGTTCGGCGCGTAGCGTCCGGGCACGTCGCCGGCGATGAACTCGACCTGCGTCAGGAAGGTGCAGAGCTGGGACATCGCGAGCTCGAGGTCCTCGGACAGCTCGGGCATCTCCGCCCACGGAATGTCCGTCGCGCTGCTCCACTGGCGCTGCTGCGCCTCTTCATAGAGGAGCATCGCCGACTCGGACCAGGACGCCGCGCGGTTGGTCCAGTGCGTCTGCATGCGCTGCTGGTCGCTTCGCGGGGCGGCGCCTCGCATGCGTCCGCTCTGGTTCGACGTGGTCGACGGGATGTCGCCGTAGGACTGCGTCGAGATGTCCTCGAGCGTGAGGCCGCGCTTGCCGGGCGCAATGCGAAGGCCGCGCTCGGCCGCGGGCTTGTCGAGCCAGGAGAGGTCGAGGTCTTCGCCCCCGGGCTCGCTCTTGAGCTGCTGCAGGATGTCGGTGGCCATGTCGTCGCCTCCTGACGCGGGGGTTCTGTCGTGTTGCGCTTTCTAGTGCAGGCTAAGGATACGTCCGCTGTCTCGGGCCGATCCAGTGATGTTTCCTTCGTCTTTCGTCAAAATCATCGGGCCGATCGGCACTTGCGTCTCCGGCGGGCCGGCACGCGTATCATCGATGAACGGAGGAGCTGGTGAGGCTGGTACCGGGCGGTGGCGGGCGGGCGTGGCGAGCAGAGTTTGCGACGTGTCTTATCGTGGCGGCGTCTGTGGCGTGCTCGTCGTCGGGGTCGAGCGGCACCGCTACGTCGGCGGAGACGGCGAGTCAGGCGCAGGCTTTGCCGTCGGCGTCGCTCACCTCCGTAGTCCAGCCGAGTGCAACGATCGCCCCGGTATCGACGCAAGCCCCGGCGGCGGCGAGCGAAACGCCACCGCCACCTCCACCCACCGAGAAGGCGACGGCCTTCTATCGTGGCGATGCGTCGAAACGGATGGTGGCGCTGACGTTCGATGCCGGCAGCGACGCGGGTTATACGGCGCAGATCCTCGAGACGCTCAGGGCGGAAGGGGTGCGGGCGAGCTTTGGGGTCACCGGGAAGTGGGCGGAGGCGAACCACGACTTGCTGCTGGCGATCGCGGCCGGCGGGCACGAGTTCATCAATCACACGTACGACCACGCGTCGTTCACAGGGCTTTCGACTGGACAGGTGCCGCTTGGGACAGAGCAGCGCGCGCTGGAGTTGTCGCGCACGGAGACGACGATCTATCACCTGACGGGACGCAGCACGCGGCCCTACTTCCGTCCGCCATACGGCGACCTCGACCAAAGCGTGCTGACGGATGTGGCGCGCGACGGCTATCCGACGGTCGTGATGTGGAGCGTCGACACGCTCGGGTGGAAGGGCGCGACAGTCGACGAGATCGTGCAGCGATGCCTGGCGCAGGCGGCGCCGGGCGCGATCTACGTGATGCACGTGGGATCACAGTCGCAGGATGGGCCGGCGCTGCAGCGGGTCATCGAGGGGCTGCGGGCGGCGGGGTACGGGTTAGGGGCGGTATCGGAGGTTATCGGGGGCGGATGACTGGAGCGTACCGTACTCGACCATCAACGAGTCGCTCGATCTTCGCGACGTGAATCTATGATCGAGCCATGAGTACGAAGTTGTACATCATGACCGGGTTGCCGTACGCGGGAAAGACGACTCTCAGCCGCGCGCTTCAGCAACGCCTTGGGTACGACGTTGTATCGGTCGATCGCATCATGGATGAGCGGGACATGTGGAGAGAAGGGCATCCCACGCAGGACGACTGGAACGAGGCCTACGCCGAGGCGTATCGTCAAATCGAGCAACTCCTTCGCGAAAGCAAGACTGTGATTTTCGATTGCGCGAACCTGCCGTTCCATGAAAGAGAGAACGCACGCACCATTGCCGGCCGAGCCGGCGTGTCTCATAAGCTTGTCTACGTGAATACCCGGGTAGATGAGATCCGCGCCCGATGGCGAGTCAATGCCACGACAATGCAAAGGGGACAATTGACACCGAAGATGATGGACGACGGCATTCAGATGTTCGAAGAACCGGACGCGCGTGAACAAGCGATCACGTACAGCACCGAGGCCGATCTATCCGACTGGATTCGCAAACACATCGACTACCTAATCGACGCGTAGTCACAGCGCGGCGGGCCCATCATACGTTCGCCACGAACATGCCGTCGTGGCGGGTGATGTAGAACTCGCCATGGCGGGCGACGACAGAGCGCACGAGGCGTTCGAAGGCCCGGCGGGCGGCGGCGTCTTCGTCGGGATCCTGGAGCTGGGGGCCGTAGCCGCGCCAGAGGGCGAGGGCCGTCTCCGCGTCGGGCAGGCGCATTTCGCCGCGCCACTCGCGCAGTTTGACGCTGGCGAAGTGTCGGCGCATGTAGGTCTCGCCGTTCTCGAGGTTGAAGCGCTCGCCGATGTCTGGCTCGCGCTCGCGGCGGAGCGCCTGGCGCACCGCTTGGGCAATGAGATCGTCGAATTCGTGCAGGTGGTCCGATGCGACGGTCGCGGCGACGACGCGGCCGCCGGGGCGGACGCATCGCTTGATTTCCTCGAGCGCGGCATCGATGTCGTCCATGAAGTAGAGCGTCCAGTTCGTCGTGATCACGTTGAACGCCTCGTCTCGATACGGCAGGCGTTCCATGTCGCCGCGGGCGACCGGCACGCCGTCGCCGAACTTCGCGCGCACGCCGGCCACGACCGACGCAGACATGTCGAGCGCGTGGAGCTGCCCTTCGGGAAATTCACGCTGCATCTCCTCGAGCAGCCATCCGTCGCCGGGGCCGAGCTCGCAGATGCGTGGGTGCGGCGGCAGCCCTTCGCCGATAGCGTCGAGGAGGGTGCGCAAGGCGATGGGCGGATCCGTCGCGTATTGGAGGACGATGTCCATCGGACGCGGATCGATGGGCGGGGAGAATTTGGTAAGGGCTTGTTGTTTGGGACCGGTCATCGGATGCAGGGACGCGAGCTCCAACTGTTCTAGTTCACGCAGCGTTGTTGGGCGGCCACATGGGGCCGCCCCTACACGGAGATTCTCTCAGCGAGCCGGCGCTCGGCGAATCAACGTCAATCCGTCGCGGACGGAGAGCATGACGTTTGTCACGCGACTGTCCGACTGGACGTGGTCGTTGAAGTCGACGATCGCTCGGTCTGACTCTTCCTTCGGGTCGAGAACGCGGCCGCTCCAGAGCACATTGTCGGCGGCGATCAGGCCGTTCGGGGCGAGCAGCGGGAGCGCGGCCTCGTAGTAGTTGATGTAGTTCTCCTTGTCGGCGTCGATGAAGATGAAGTCGAAGGCTCCGTCGAGCGTCTTGATAGTGTCGAGCGCCGGCCCTTCGCGGACCTCGATCTTCTTCCGGTGCGGGCTGCGCTCGAAGAAGCCACGGGCGATGGCGATCGCCTTCGGGTCGACGTCGCAGGTGATGAGCTCGCCGTCGTCGGGCAGCGCCGAGGCCATCATCAGTGCGCTGAAGCCAGTGAACATGCCGATCTCGAGCACGCGGCGGGCGCCGGTCGCTGCGACGAGCGTCTCGAGCAGCGTGCCTTCGAGCTCGCCGGAGAGCATGCGCGAGAGGACGCCCATCTCGCGCTCGGTCGTGGCGATCAGCTCCTGCATGAGTGGCGGCAGCGGGGTGGTGTGGCGTGTGGCGTACTGTTCGATGTCGTCAGGGACGAGGGTGAGGGTGGACATTGGCCGTCGGCTCCGGTTTGGTGATGTGGCGGATGTTTGGATGTTAGAGGTTGGAGGAGGGAGGAGCGAGACGCTGACCGAGGGGGCGATCACACGTCGTTCGGGTTCGCGACACCGGCGCTTGTCCGACCGACTCCCGAAGCGCAAGATGCGGTCAGTCGTAAGCGTGGAGGCGGCGCATGGATCTGTACGAGATCGTTGAGGGGCGGGTCTACCAGAGCGGCGCTTTGGAAGGCGTTGATTGGGAGCCGATCCACAAGGCGAAGATCGACATCGTGATTGATCTGTTCGGGACGCTCGACCCGGGCGTGCCGACTGCACCGAACTCGATTCTTTATATCTTCTGGCCGATCGAAGACCATCCCGAGCTCCCGGACCTGCGAATGCTCGACGTCCTGACCGACATGGTTGCGCGAGAGGTCGTCGAGGGGCACCGGATCCTGACGCACTGCCATAAGGGCAAGAGCCGCTCCGGGATGTTCAACGCCATCGTCGCGATGAAGCTTCTCGGCATCGACGGGCGGGAGGCCGTTGAGCTCGTGCGGAAGGGCCGCCCCGGGGCTCTAGGCAATCAGTCATTCGTGGCGTACCTCGAGAGCCTTCCGGCGCCCGAGCCGATGCTCGATCAGAAGGCGATTCAAGCGACAGCTACGTGATACGCCGGGCGGGGGTCCGAGGACGCCTATTCGCGCTTCCGTGGCAGTCTGCGGATCTCTCGATGCGTGCTGGTTTTCGCTGCTGTCATATCAAGATCGATCGCGACGGGTAGGGCGGTGCGCTCCCAGTCGTCGAGGTCGCCGGAGTAGCGCGGGCGGTACTTGCCGGCGACGAGCTTGCGCGCCGTCGCGTCTTCGCGCTTGGCGCGGACGATGCGGCCGCGGCCGTCGAAGCGGCGGCGGCCGATGCGCACCCTCACCGACGGTTCGGCGCGGATGTTCTTCACCCAGTCGGAGCGGTCGCGGCCGCCGGAGAGGATGTACAGGGTGTCGTCACGCGCGGCGAACCAGATCTCGATCTCGTGCGGCTTGCCGGTGACGCGGCCGGTGGTCGTGAGGTAGCAGTAGTCCTGGTCGGCGAGGCGGGCCTCGAGCGGCATCAGAGGTTGTTGGCTGCGAGCGTGGAGTGGTGCATTGGCATGTTCGCTGGGGGCGAGATTCTACGCTTCGCTCAGAATGACCCAACCCCGCTCCCCTTCCCTAAAGGGAAGCCGAGCATCACGACGGGATTGTCACGGCCCAGTTAAACGCGGACCGCTGACCGCTGACCGCTAACAGCTCTTAATTCCCGAAGTCCCAGCCGTAGCCGTCGTGGTAGCGGCGGAGGATGTTCTTCGCGATCAGGATCCTGTGCACCTCGTCGGGGCCGTCGGCGATGCGCAGAGTGCGGGCGCCCTCGTACATGCCGGAGAGCGGCAAGTCGCCGGAAACGCCGGCGGCGCCCCACACCTGGATCGCGCGATCGACGACGCGATGGTACGCGTTCGGCACGAAGATCTTGATCGCGGAGATGTCCGTCCGCGGATCGACGCCCTTCTCGATCTTCTCCGCCGTGTGGATTGTCATCAGGCGCGACGCCTGGATATCGATGTACGAGTCGGCGACGAAGCCCTGCATGAACTGCTTGGTCTCGAGCTTGCCGCCGTGGACCTCGCGGGTCATGAGACGGTTCACCATCAGGTCGAAGGCGCGCCACATCTGGCCGATGGAGTTCATGCAGTGGAAGATGCGGCCCGCGCCGAGACGGTCCTGCGCAGCGGCGTGTCCGCTGCCGGTCTGGCCGAGCTGGTTGGTGACGGGCACGCGCACGTCGTCGTAGATGATCTCGCAGTGGTCGCTGTCGCGGTTACCCCACACGGGCACGCCGCGGACGATGTTTACGCCGGGCGTGTCCTTCGGCACGATGATCTGCGTCATCTTGCCGTTACGGTCGGCGGGTCCGTCCGGGTCTTCGGTGCGGCACATGACGATGAAGAAGTCGGCGCGCTTGCCGTTCGAGGTGAACCACTTGTGGCCGTTGATCACCCACTCGTCGCCGTCGCGGCGGGCGGTGGTCTTGAGCGAGCGCGGGTCGCTGCCCGGGGCGTCAGGCTCGGTCATGGAGAAGCCGGATTCCATCTTCCCCTCGATGAGCGGGATGAGCCACTTCTGCTTCTGCTCTTCGGTCCCGTACTTGAGCAGGATCGTCTGGTTGCCGGAGTTCGGAGCCACCACGCCGAAGAGCGACGCCGCTCCAGTGGCATATGCGAGCACCTCGTTCATGTACGCGTGCTCGAGGAAGTCGAGGCCGGAGCCGCCGTACGCGGGCGGCAGGTGCGGCGCCCAGAGGCCGTCCGCCTTCACGCGCTGCTTCACGTTCTCGCGCAGGTGGCGCGCTTCCTGGACCTCCGCGTCGCTGAAGCGGCCGCCGTCACGCCACGCCCAGAGCTTCCCTTCGTTCGGAAGGATCTCCTCGTTGACGATGGCGGCGGTCTTGAGCCGGATGTCGTTGATTCGGTCGGAGACGGTAGGGATGGGCTGGACGTTCATCGGCATAGCAGCGCTCCTTGTGATGGCGCGGGGATCGCGCGGGTGCGACGAGATCATACAGCCGCGCCGTGCGATGTGCTGCGGGCCGAACGGCCCTACTCGTACACCACGAACGAGCGCACGTCGTATCCGGCCAGCAGCTCGCGCCCGCGCAGGTCGGCCAGTTCGATGAGGAACACGATCCCACCGACGGTGGCGCCGAGCTGCACGACGAGCCGCGCCGCGCCCTTCGCCGTGCCGCCCGTGGCGAGCAGATCGTCGACGATCACAGCACGCTGGCCGGGGCGAAGCGCGTCGGCATGGATGTCCAGCTCGGTGTTCGCGTACTCGAGCGCGATCTCGACGCTCATGCGCTCTGCCGGCAGTTTGCCGGGCTTGCGGATGGGCACGAACGGCAGCCCGAGCCGGTGGGCGATCGGCGTGCCGAAGAGGAAGCCGCGCGACTCGATGCCGACGACGGCGTCGACGTTGCGCGACGCTACGTATTCGGACATCAGATCCAGGGCCGCGGCGAAGGCTTCAGGGTTGCCGAGGATGGGCGTGATGTCGCGGAAGAGAATGCCGGGCGTCGGGAAGTCGGGGATCGAGCGGACGAGTTGCTTGAAGTCGAACACGCGGATCAGCGTACGCGGCGGCCGATGCTGCGAGAAGACGCTGTTAGATGGCCGTGTCTGGCACAGGCGACGGTTCGACCGTCCTAGAGTCCCACTCGAAGTAGCCGTACAGCGAAAGGATGACGACGCCGATGAGCAATACCACGAAGTGGACGATGTCAGTGAGGCGGTCCGTCGCACCGAAATACGAGCCGAGCAGGGTTGAATACGACGCCAGGAGGAGGCTCCCGGGATCGGTCGCGGCGTGCGTCCCGGTGCCGCCGAAGATGATGAGCAAAACGCCGCCAAATAGCCAGCCGATCGCCACGATAGGCAAGCGGCGTACCGCAGCGAGCGCGCCCACGACAAGGAGCACGCCGACTCCGGAATGGATCGTATTCGCCGTCTCGTTGCGCTTATTAACGTCCTTCAGGTAGTTCTCGGCGGTCTCGTTCCGGCTGCTACTACTGCTGTCGCTCGAGCTCTCGAGGCTCGGCGGGACATCGGGCTGGCGGAGGAATGCCAGTGTGCCGCTGACCACTGTGAATGCGACCAGCGCGGCTAGCCCGACCTGAAGCGCGCGACGGCCGAGGGCGCCCGCGCCACCGAGGCGATCGGTGAAGAAGACGGCTGCGAGGATGACGGCGAGAACGAAGCCGGATTGAAGATTTCCCGCGCCCAACGCGTCCATAGCGCGCTCCCCTTGCGCTCAGGCCGCCCGGCCGATGTCGTAGATACGCTATTAACCTTCCAATCCGCCTTACGTGCAAGCTACCCGCGGGCGGTGACACTGGACGCCGGCGCACGGTACGAATCGCCGTCGAACCGGCGTTCGACGAGCGACATGTCGATCAGGCTGTAGCGCAGCTCGATCGAGCCGCAGCGACAGGTGTAGGCGATGGTGCGCACGCGATCGGCGTCGGTGCGGTCTTCGATGCGTGCGGCTTCGACGTGGCGGCGGAAGGCGTCGAGGGTGTCGTGTTCGCGCGGTTCGGCGGCTTCGAGGATGAGGCCGTTTCGCACATTGCCCTTGAAGAACGCGCCGGACAGGGAGCGGTACTCCCAGAAGGACTTCGCCGGACCCCGATAGTTGTAGATATCGAGCGTGAGCAGCTCGCCCTTGAGGTCGAGGACGATGGCAGCGTCCGAGCCCATGTGCGTCGGCGAGAGCGGGATCAGCGCGACGTACGCGCTGCCGACGTCGATCACGATCCGCTGTTGAGGCTCGACGATCGCGGGGAGCGACGTGACGCGGGTATCGCCGGCGAAGATGGCGTCGGATGCGCGAATGCCGAGGATGCGGACGGACGTCTTTGCGCTGACGATCGGGCGCAGGCGCGGCATCAGACCGTACGCGACGATGGCGCGGTTGCGGTACTGGGCGCCGGCGAACTGGCCGTCGTCCCAGCAGTCGTGCGGTTCGGCGGCGCCGCCGGACTCGATCGGATCGCCGCAGTTGTCATTGAGGATGTATCGCGCCGAGAGCACGACGGGCACGGGGTCATCGCGCTCTGCGTGCAGGAGGATCGAATTGAAGCCGGGCCAGACTTCCGGACGTTCGCCGCCGGCGAAGGGTTTCGATGCGGTGCCGAGCGCGTAGCCGTCGGTCATGTAGGTCGTGAGGTCGAGCCCACGGCTGGCGTCGGACGTCTCGCGCGACTCGACGGGATAGCTCTTCGCGCGCAGCAGCTCGAGCGCATCATCGGGGCAGTGGAATTCGCTGGTTGCGACGCCGATGTGCCCTTCTTCGCGGCCATGCGAGAACCACGGCGTGCGGCGTCGCAGCTTCTCGTCGCCGAGGATGCGCCAGAGGATGAGCTTGAGGTAGCCGGTCTCGGCGGTCCAGCCGTCGAAGTACGAGCGGGAGTGCGGCCCTGCGAGCTGCGCGAGCTTCGGGTGGTAGTGCGCCGCGACGTGCCGCCAGAGTAGCGCCTCAGCCTCTCGCGCCTTCTTGGCGATCTGTGGATCGCGCGTGTGCTCGGCGAGCGTCGCCATGCGCTCGATGTCCACGGCGAGATACGTCGGGCTGTTGAACTCGTGGGGCGCGCCGGACGCGCTCGTGAAAGTGAGCCACTCGTCGAGCCGGCGGGCGCCGCGCTCGACATATCGTCGTTCGCCGATGAGCTCGCCGCCGAGGACGCTGTTCGCGATGTCGCTCAGGGCGATGTTGGTGTAGCTGAGATGGACGTCCAGTCGCTCGATCTCTTCGAGGCCGAGTGCCACGGCGTCGTGGATCGCCTGCGCGGTTCCGGGCGAGAGTTGTGATGCATGCCGATGCGCGATGGCGTTAAGGGCATCGAGCATGAACTCGACGCCGTTGAGGTCGTGCACGGTCTCGTGCTCGTAGAGCCAGCGGAAGTTGCCGCGATGAGCGTCGTGCGGGCGGGTCTCCTGCATCGAGAGGACGCGCGCGATCCCGCGCTCGGCGGTCGCGACGTCGCCGCGGTCGAGCAGCACCTGCGCGTAGGCGAGCGTGCCGCGCGGATCGTGGGCTGATGGATCGTGCTCGCTGCCGCGGATCATGCCGAATGCATCGTCCCACTTCGCGTCGAGGATGCGCGCGCCTTCGTCGTAGAGCTCTTGGGCTCGGGGGTCGTTCAGTCGGTCAGTCTTTCAGTTCGTCAGCGGGCACTATGCACGCCGACGTGAATGTGAAGGCGTAGAGGGCGACGCCGTCGGACTTCGTCGAGAGTTTCAGCTCGTGGCGGTCGATGTCGCGGTTGTTGACGATGCGGTACATCCGCGGGGTGTCGATAGTGAGGAGCGACGTCGATGCGCCGGGTGTGACGTCGGCGCCGGCGTCTTCGGCCGCTAGCGGCGCGCCCTCCTGCGTCACGGCGATCGTCGCAGCGCCGCCGTATGTCGGCGGATGGATGACGAGGTTCACCTCCTTCGCCATGTAGGGCACGGTCAGCGTGCTTTCGGCGTTCGCGCCGGCCGGCCTCGCGAGGTACTCGCCGGCGAGCAGCCAGTCGCCGTCGAGGTAGGCGTGGCCGTCCATGTGCTTGCCGGGGTCGCGGTATGTGGCCGCGGCGTCGGGCGTGATGTCGGCGACGTTGCCGATGAGCCCGCGTTGGTATCCGAGGTACAGCTCGGGCGTCACGCGATAACATACGGCGCCGGGCTTGTCCTCCTCGCGCACCGGCTCCATGAGCCCGGGCAGGAGGATCTGCGGGAACGTCTCCTTCAGCAGGGACTGGATCGCCTCTTCGGTCTGGCCGTATGCGCCCTCGCCGAAGTGGTAGTAGCGCAGGTAGCCGTTTGCGTCGATGAGGTACTTCGCGGGCCAGTATCGGTTCGCGTAGGCCTGCCAGATGGCGTAGTCGTTGTCGAGGACGACGGGGTACTGAATGTCGTTGTCGCGCACGGCCTTCAGCACGTTGCCGCTCTCACGGGCGAAGGAGAACTCGGGGGCGTGCACGCCGACGACCACGAGGCCAAGCGAGTTGTATCGCCGATACCACTCCTTCACGTAGGGGAGCGTGTGCAGGCAGTTCACGCAGGTGTAGTCCCAGAAGTCGAGCAGCACGACCTTCCCGTGCTGATCGGCGACCTTCAGGGGGCCGCCCTGCAGCCACGTGACCTGCGGCGGGAACTCCGGCGCGCGTACTGGGCCTTCGTCTTCTGGCAT